>NC_012034.1:1797500-2397500 GCF_000022325.1 Caldicellulosiruptor bescii DSM 6725
CAAAAGAAGATTCAAGTTAGGGAATATACCACAGCCAGGACATGCACCATGGCCAGGAACAATTCGTTTTGGCATTGCTGTCAAATCACGCGTGTTCAGTTGAATGTTCTTGGTCCATTCTGCTTTTATAGGTTTCATATACCTTTTAGGAACATAATTTTCATCTCCCGGGTATGCTCCGATATAATCAAAATCTGGTATTTCTTTTTTGCCTTCAAGTACAAGGTTCATATCTTCAAAGAGAGTCAGAGCATCTTCCAGGAAAAAGTCCTTGCCACCAAGCCCATAGATTCTGCTGATTACTTTTGGACCTTTTTCAAGTTCTTGAAGTGTTGCTTTGATTTCAATTGTCATATTGCCACCTTTTGCACCGTAGCTTTCTTGCCTATCTAACACTGCAAGAAGCTTTACATTTTTCAAAAGCTCCTGGATTTCTCTTTTTGGCCATGGTCGCAATACGTTTGTTGTTGCAACGCCAACTTTTATACCTTTCTGTCTTAAAATGTCAACAGCTTCACATACAGTATCATAAGTGGAATTCAAGGCAAATATAGCTATCTGTGCATCTTCCATTCTATATCCTTCAACCAGCTCATATTTTCTACCGCTAATCTTATAAAATTCCTCGAATACTTGTGGAATTATCTCATACGCTTTATCCATTGCCTTGCTGAGTTGATATTTGTTGTTTATAAGGTCGGGTTCGTTCATATAAGGTCCAATTGTAACAGGGTTCTCAGGATCTATTGCAACTACTCGCTTTGGCGGGAGCTTACCAACAAACTCCTGAACATCTTCTTTATTCTTAAAATAGCTCACAACTCTCTTTTGATGGCTTGTAAAAAATCCATCATATGCAACAATTACAGGAAGATTTACATCAGGATGTTCACCTATCTTTACTGCCATTATATTCATGTCATAGACTCTTTGCGGGTCTTTGGCAAGAAGTATTATCCAGCCGGTATTTAGTGTGAACATCAAATCGCTATGGTCACCTTTTATGTCAAGAGGTCCAGAAATTGAACGTGTAACAAGATTTAATACCATTGGAAATCTTGTTCCAGATTGAACGGGAAGCTGCTCTAAAGCATACATAAGTCCATTTGCACTTGTTGCATTAAAAACTCTGCCACCGCCCAAAGAAGCACCGTAACATATGCCTGCTGCACCATGTTCACCATCTGCCGCAATCAGTAAAATATCATGAAGTCCATCTGCTCGCATCTGGTCAAGTTCTTCAGCAATCTGGGTAGAAGGTGTTATGGGATAGTATCCCATAATATGATAATTTATTTGTGATGCAGCCAAAGCCGCCATTTCATTCCCACTTTCAAAGATTGTCTCTTGTGGTTTTATCATCTCTTCTCACCATCCTCATACCATTTTACGTATATATCAAAATCATGTTTTGCAGAGATTTTTCCTATATCATATTCCCTTTCAATACCTTCAACAAGTGCACCTGTAGGACAAATGTCAACACATCTAAGACACCCTTTACAATACTGATAATCAGGCCCTAAATTAAACATTTTTAACTTGCCATTTTCTGCCTTTCTATCCCAAACAAAGACATAATCAGGACACGTAGTTTCACAAAGCCCACAGTTGATGCATTTTTCTTTTATAAACACAGGAATTTTCCCAATTCTGCTGGTTATATTGTTTTTTGTTATTGTGTTTCCATACTCTACAATAGTTCCTCCAATCGGAGCGTTTTTATATCCCATAGGTCTTCTTTCTTCTTGGTACTCTACGTATTGGTATTTACCATCATATTCAAAAAACTTAGATTCTACATAGTTATATCCAGCTTCAAGACCTGCCATGTTGGACGCAATTGTCTGCGGATATTTTTTCTCAAAAGTTTGTTTAACAATCTCTTTTACACTATCTAAGCTAATAAACCCAAGCATTCTTACAATTGCCCCAAGCATAACCATGTTAATCCTTGTTTTAACTTCAAGAGCAATCCTTATCGCATCCACTGTTGCCACCTTGCCACTTGCAAGTTTTAAAAAGTCACGAGCCTCATCCACGCTCTTGCTTGTGTTCAGGATAACTATTCCATCTTTTCTAAGTCCTTGTGTGACAGGGTTTGTATTTACCATATTCTCGTGAAATATAGCAACCAAATGAGGCTGAACAACAGGCGAATTAATTCTTATTCTTTTTTCCTTAGGAGCAAATCTTATATACGACTTTACAGGTGAACCCTTCTTTTCAGAGCCATAACTTGCAAAATTTAAGGCATTCAGTCCACTTCCAACAACACCTGCCTCAGCCAAAATTTTGCCCGCAACATTTGCACCAAGTCCGCCAATACTTTCAAGTCGGATTTCGTAATATCCAAGCTCGTTGGTAATAGGTAACATTGTTCATCTCCTCGTTCAAAAATTTTGTTTATTAATTTTTACCCCCTTGAAGATATAAATTAACATAGTTTAATATGTCGTCTTTATTATTTTTCTCAGGATTTTCTAAGATATATTCATATACACTGTTTAAAACCTTTCCTATCATTTCTCCCCTTAAACCTAAAACCAATAAATCTTCTCCACTGAGTTGAACATCTTTTTTGTGGATGAGCTTATTTTCTCTTTTCAAATCATTGAATATTTGTAAAATTCTATGGTCTGATTTTAAAATAGAAATGGTTGTCAGAATTTCTTCAGCTTCTTTTTCCTCCTCGAAAAAAATCTTTTTGACAAGTTTATCGTGAGAGCATTCTATTGTTAAATAATTGCTAAGTTTTACAGCAGCATTAATTTTCTTTTTTTCAAACTTTAAATCTCTCATCAGTTTTTCCACTAATATCCCATCTTTCAAGCAGGCAAAAAAGGCAGGAACTTTGAATTTTGTAGGAATAAAATCAAAGTCTACTTGGCTCAAATACAGGTATATTTGCGAATACTCAGGAATTATAATACTTCCCACACTGCTTTCATAAAGAAGTTCAAGCCCGTAAGAAGAATTTTTGCTCTCCAGAGTCTTTGATAGTTCTATATTTATTCTTTCCTTGGAGATTTTTTTTAAAAGATGTTTTAGGCTTTTTAGTGCCTCAAAAGTTTTATTTTCTATGACAAAACTTAGCTGCGTTGCAAACCTTATACACCTCAAGATTCTCAGTGCATCTTCAAAAAACCTCTCGTGTGGATTGCCAACACATCTAACAATTTTATTCCTCAAGTCCTCAATTCCACCGAAATAATCTATAAGTCCTTCATCCGGATGATATGCCATAGCATTTATTGTAAAATCCCTTCTTCTGAGGTCTTCAAAAAGACTGTTTGTAAACTCTACTTTTGGCCATCTGTGGTTTTCATATTCTTTTTCGACCCTAAAAGTTGTCACTTCTATCTTGACTCCATTTATAATCACTGTTACCGTTCCATGTTTTATACCTGTTGGAATGGTCTTTTCAAAAAGATGAATTACATCTTCAGGTTTTGCATCTGTTGCAATGTCAAAATCCTTAGGTTCTTTTGACAGCAGATAGTCTCTCAGACATCCACCAACCAAATATGCTTTAAATCCATGCTGATTTAATGTCCTAATTACCTTCATCGGTTCGTTTTTGAGCTGAATCATAAAAATCACCCTTTTTAACAATTGCTAATGTCAATAAAATATCATACAATTTGATTGTGTGCAAAAAACTCTTTTTAAAGGAGATGACTTGCTATGTTTGACTACCACATTCACTCTAACTTTTCATCAGACTCAAATATGAGTATGGAAGACGCTGTAAAAAAGGCTATAGAACTCAACCTTGAAGAGATAGCTTTTACAGACCATATGGACCTTTTATACCCGCCAGTTTCATATCCTGTTTGGGATATTAACTATGAAGATTACATGAATGAGTTTTTTGCTATCAAAAAAAAATACAGCAGCAAGATAAAAATAAAACTTGGCAGTGAAGTTGGGCTGCAACCACATTCTATAGAAAAAAGCTTAGAGATTCTAAACAGCTATTCCTTTGACTTTGTAATTGCCTCAACCCATGTTGTAGACTTTCAAGATTTGGCAGATGGTGTTTTCTATCAGGGAAAAACAAAACAGCAGGCTTATATAAGATACTTTGAAGAAACATTTAACCTAATTAAAAGCTTTGACAAATTTTGTGTATATGGCCATCTTGACATTATCAAACGATATGGAGATTATGAGAACAAAGATTTAGATAAAGAAGAATATTGGGATTTAATAGATGAGATATTAAAATTGCTTATTCTTAAAGGAAAAGGAATTGAAGTTAATACCTCTGGTTTTAGATATGGCCTCGGAATGCCACATCCAGAATATAAAATCATAAAACGATTTTATGAATTGGGTGGAGAAATAATTACGCTTGGATCAGATGCCCACTCTACAGAATACATTGCATACATGTTCAATTATACTGTTGACATGCTAAAGAGCATTGGTTTTAAATATTTAACAAAATTTGAAAATCTTGAGCCAATATTTGTAAAAATATAAGCCCTCATCAGAGGGCTTTTTCTATTATTCCGCCGCCAACAACAATATCGCCGCTATAGAACACCACAGACTGCCCTGGTGTTATGGCACGCTGTTTTTCATAAAACTTAACCAAGACTTTATTATTCTGCACAGGTATAACTTTTGCCTTTGCCTCTTTTGCAGTATATCGTATCTTTGCTGTCACTTCTAACTCAGATTCCAATTTATCAAATAGTATAAAGTTCAAATCAGAAGCAATTAAACCATCCGAAAATACTTTGTCTTCTTCTCCCAAAACAACTTTGTTCTCCTCAGGTTTTATATCAACTACATACATCCTTTTCCCAGTAGAAATGCCAAGTCCTTTTCTCTGACCGATGGTGTAATTGTAATACGCTTTGCTCTTGCCAAGTATATTTCCCTCAGTATCAACATACACCCCTTCATCATTTATTCCTGTCTCTTTTTCAATAAAACTTCCATAGTCATTGTCAGGGATAAAACAAATCTCCTGTGAGTCAGGTTTTCTTGCAACAGGAAGTTTAAATTTCTCTGCAAGCTTTCTAACCTCATCTTTGGAAAATCTACCAAGTGGGAAAATTGTTTTAGAAAGCATCTCCTGGGTCATGTTGTAAAGCACATAAGTTTGGTCTTTTTCTCTTGCTTTTGACCTTTTCAAGATATATCTATATAGACTTTTATCGTATTCTATTATGGCATAATGACCTGTTGCAATGTAATCCATGCCAAGCACCATTGCCTTTTTTAAAAAAAGCTCAAACTTGATTTTCCTATTACACATAATGCAAGGATTTGGCGTTCTGCCTTTTATATATTCGTCGACAAAGTAGTTTATGACCTCTTTTTTAAAATCATCTTTCATATTAAAGACATAATATGGTATGTCAAGAATATGAGCTACCCTTCGTGCATCGTCAACAGCAGTAAGAGAACAACAGCTCTTTTCGCGAATTAGCTCATCTTCAGTTTCGGTTTGCCAAATCTGCATTGTTGCTCCATATACTTCATACCCTTCTTCTTTCAGGATTGCAGCTGCAACAGAAGAATCTACACCTCCACTCATAGCAACCAGGACTTTTTTCTTCAAAAAATCTCACCCTTTTAAAATAAGTTTAGTTGGTATTTTTGCTTTTTTGCTTGCTAAGATAGTCTTCAATTGCGGCTTTAATTGCCTCTTCGGCTAAAACCGAACAGTGGAGCTTGTTTGCCGGAAGACCATCTAAAGCTTCTGCAACAGCTTTGTTAGTAATCTGCAAAGCTTCTTCTATTGTCTTTCCTTTCACCATCTCTGTTGCCATTGAACTTGTTGCAACAGCAGCACCGCAGCCAAATGTTTTAAACTTTGCATCAACTATTATACCATTTTCTATTTTAAGATACATCTTCATTATATCCCCACACTTCGGATTGCCAACCTGAGCAACACCGTCTGCATTCTCAATCTCACCAACATTTCGCGGGTTCATAAAATGGTCTAAAACCTTTTCGCTATACATCTTCAATTACCCCCTTTTTTTACGCTTTCATAAAGTGGACTCATTTCTCTTAATCTTGAAACAATTTCAGGCAAAACTTCTAATAGATAATCTATATCTTCTTCGGTGTTATCTTCACCAAGTGTTATTCTCAAAGATCCATGAGCAACCTCATGTTCAAGTCCAATTGCCAGAAGCACATGTGAAGGGTCCAAAGACCCTGATGTACATGCTGACCCGCTTGATGCTGCAATTCCTTTCATGTCAAGCATCAAAAGCAGGCTTTCACCTTCAATAAACTCAAATGAGAAGTTTGCATTGTTAGGAAGTCTCTGATGTCTATCACCATTTAGTCGAACATAATCAATTTTGCTTAAAACCCCGTCAATGAGCTTATCTCTCAGTTTTTGAAGCTTTGCAGCATACTCAGAAAGATTCTGAGTTGCAAGCTCTATAGCCTTGCCAAGTCCAACAATCCCTGCTACATTCTCTGTTCCAGCACGCCTATTTTTCTCCTGTGCACCTCCATGCGAAAATGGATGAATCTTTGTCCCTTTTCTGATATAAAGTGCACCAACACCTTTTGGCCCATAGAATTTATGAGCAGAAAGTGATAAAAGGTCGACACCCAAATCTTTTACATCAACAGGAATTTGCCCAACTGCTTGAACAGCATCAGTATGAACGATTATTCCCTTTTCCTTTGCTATCTTTGCTATCTCTTTGACAGGCTGGATTGTCCCAATTTCGTTATTTGCAAGCATGACAGAAATCAAAATAGTGCCATTTTTTATTGCCTCTTTGACTTTTTGAGGGTCTACAATACCATTTGGCTCAACAGGAACATATGTTACTTCAAATCCTAAACCTTCAAGATATTTTAGAGGATGCAAAACCGCATGGTGCTCGATTGTTGTTGTTATAATATGCTTGCCTTTATCTTTATTTGCAAAAGCAACTCCTTTTAATGCCCAGTTATCTGATTCTGTTCCACCGGAAGTAAAGTAAATTTCTTGAATATCAGCATTTAAGGCCTTTGCGACCCTTTCTCTTGCAAGTTCAATGGCTTTTTTTGCTTCTCTTCCAAGCTTGTAAATTGTTGAAGGATTGCCGTACTGATCTGTCAAATACGGCATCATTTCATCTAATACTTCCTTTTTAAGAGGGGTTGTGGCTGCATGGTCAAAATAAATAATCTTTCCTTCCATATATATCATCTCCCATTATTTTTATCATTTTAGTAGGGTTTCTATAACTATTATACCCCATTTTTTAGATATAAAACATGTATGACTCATCTGCGGTCATCTTTTTATAATCATCAACCAAATCCTGGAGTGTCACAGAGTCCACAACCTTTTCTATTGCTTCTTTTACCTTTTCCCAAACTTTTCTTGTCACACAAAACTCTGCTCTTGGACAGTCAACTCTGTCTAAATCATCTATACATTCAGAAGGCGAAAGTGAACCTTCAAGAGCTCTTAATATCTCACCTATAGTAATTTTGGAAGGATCTCTTGAAAGCATATAGCCACCCTGAGCACCTCTTATACTCTTGACAAGTCCTGCTTTTTTCAAGGCAGCAATGAGCTGCTCTAAATAATGCTCTGAAATCTCCTGACGCTCTGCTATGCTCTTGAGTGACACAAGCCCTTCATCATAGTGAAGTGCTAAATCAAACATTGCTCTGACACCATATCTTCCCTTTGTAGATAACCTGAACATCTTATATCTCTCCAATTCCGACTTGTATACTCGGTTTTTTATTATGATAACACTTTTAAGGTACTCTTGTCAAGGGATATAAAAAAAAGCTGTCTCTCTATTTTCGTATGAGAAACAGCATGTTTTATGCTTCTTTAATTAACAATCTCATTTCACTAATAAACTTTACTTTTTTACACTCAGGTAAACCCTTTTCGTTCCATTCATATTCTGCCCATGCTACATCATAATTTAACTATTTATAAGTTTCTTTATTTTCTTTCTCAACAAATTATCCATGTCTCATCACACCATTGTTTATATTTTTCATTTTATAAGTATAATAAAATCGTCTGCCCTCTTTTGTCCTCGAAATTTTGAGAGCAGACGAATTGCTTTTTATTTAATTGGTAGCCCTAAGGGGATTCGAACCCCTGTCTCCGCCGTGAGAGGGCGGTGTCCTGGGCCTCTAGACGATAGGGCCACTTTTTTGGCTGCGGGACTAGGACTCGAACCTAGACAAGCTGATCCAGAGTCAGCTGTGCTACCATTACACCATCCCGCAGCATTTTTGCAACAATCAAAAAGCATTAATTATCATAGCACACACTTCTGTTTTTGTAAATAGCAAATTTTTGTTCGCAAGCAGAGATGCAAACTCAAAAGCAAAAAGGCCAAAGAGGAAAATACCTCTTTGACCTTACACAAGCTCTATATAAACCATCATAGCACCGTCGCCTTTACGTGGACCAACCTTAATTATTCTCGTATAACCACCATTTCTCCCTTGATATCTTGGAGCTATCTTTTGGAATAAGTCATATGCAACATCTTCTTCGTATAAATATCCTAACACTCTTCTATATGATGCAAGATCACCTTTTTTAGCAATAGTTATAAGCTTTTCTGCTATTCTTCTTAAATCCTTTGCCTTTGCTTCTGTTGTCATTATTCTGCCATGTTTGAACAAAGATGTTGCCAAGTTTCTCATAAGTGCCTGTCTGTGGTCTGTATCGCGTTTGAGTTTTCTTAGTTTGTTCATTTCTCTTCTTCCTCCTCCTTCGGCGTGCTATCACTCTTTTTGAGGCTAAGTCCCAAACTGTGAAGTTTTTGGATAACCTCTTCTAAGGATTTTTTGCCCAAGTTCCTTACCTTCATCATCTCTTCTTCAGTCTTGTTGACAAGGTCCTCAACTGTGTTTATCCCCGCTCTTTTAAGACAGTTGTATGACCTTACTGAAAGCTCAAGCTCTTCTATGGTCATATCTAAAAGTTTATTTCTCTTCGGCGGCTCTTGTTTTACAACTGTCTCAATCTTTGTAGGAATATTAGAAAGATCAGTAAACAGGTTAAAATGTTCTATTAAAATCTTTGCAGCAACAGTTAGCGCTTCATCTGGACGAATAGTTCCGTTTGTCCATATCTCCATAGTCAACTTATCATAGTCGGTTACCTGACCAACTCTTGTATTTTCAACCTTATAGTTGACTTTTACAACAGGCGTATAAATAGAATCAACAGGGATAACACCTATTGGTTGGTTTGGCTGTTTGTTTCTTTCAGCCAGCACATAACCTTTGCCTTGATTTACTGTTATCTCCATAAAAAGTCTTGCATCTTGGTTAAGTGTCGCAATATGATGGTCTGGATTGCAAATCTCTATATCAGCATCTGCTTTTATATCTTTTGCTTTTACTTCACACTCACCCTGAGCCTCAATGTACATTACCTTTGGCCCTGGGGATGACATCTTGATAGCCA
The DNA here is from genome assembly GCF_000022325.1 of Caldicellulosiruptor bescii DSM 6725. NCBI lineage: Bacteria > Bacillati > Bacillota > Caldicellulosiruptorales > Caldicellulosiruptoraceae > Caldicellulosiruptor > Caldicellulosiruptor bescii. The sequence goes on from NC_012034.1 coordinate 1,806,931, forward strand.
AGCCTTTTAAATTGAGTATTATCTCTGGTACATCTTCTAAGACCCCTGGAATTGTTGAAAACTCATGTAATACCCCATCAATCTTAACTGCTGTGACTGCTGCACCAGGTAGCGACGACAAAAGTGTCCTTCTAAGTGCATTACCAACCGTTATACCATAACCTCTCTCCAGAGGCTCAATAACATATCGCCCGTATTTATTGTCTGGGCTCAGCTCTTCACACCTTATTGTTGGTTTTTGAAATTCTATCAACTTGATATACCCTCCTTAAAAATAATACACCATACACGCATCTTGTGAGGGCATTTATTACTTGGAATAAAGCTCTACTATCAGGTGCTCTCTAATTGGCATATCAATATCTTCTCTTGTTGGAAGAGCTATTACCTTTCCTACAAGGTTCTCAGCGTCCTTTTCAAGCCACTTTGGAGAAGGCTTTTTTGCATACTTTTCTTTTATCTCAACAAATCTTGTCTTAGATTTGCTTCTCTCGTCAACCTCTATTACATCTCCAACCTTTACAAGATAAGATGGAATATTCACAGTTCTCCCATTTACCTTAAAATGAGCATGTGATACTAAAAGTCTTGCCTCGCCACGTGAAGAAGCAAATCCAAGTCTGTAAACAACATTATCAAGTCTTCTTTCAAGTAAAGACAAAAGATTTTCACCTGCGATACCTTTCATCTTTTCAGCCATTTCAAAATATCTTCTGAACTGTGTCTCTAAAACACCATAAATTCTTTTTACTTTCTGTTTTTCTCTCAGCTGCATACCGTATTCAGAAAGTTTCTTTCTCTCCTGACCATGCTGACCTGGTGGGTATGGTCTTCTTGCAAACGCACACTTTTCGGTATAACATCTATCACCTTTTAAGAATAATTTCATTCCTTCTCTTCTGCACAGTCTGCAGTCGGGTCCAATGTATTTTGACAAGACAAAGCACCTCCTCTAAAATTTTATACTCTTCTTCTCTTTGGCGGTCTGCAACCGTTGTGCGGAATTGGAGTAACATCCTTTATAAGTGTTACTTCAAGCCCTGCTGCCTGAAGAGCTCGTATTGCAGCTTCTCTTCCTGCACCTGGTCCTTTTACATAAACTTCAACAGTTCTCATACCGTGGTCCATTGCCATCTTTGCTGCCTTTTCAGCCGCAAGCTGAGCAGCAAACGGTGTGCCCTTTTTAGTTCCTGAAAAGCCACATGTTCCTGCACTTGCCCATGCAATTGCATTGCCCGATGGATCAGTAATTGTAACAATTGTATTATTGAATGTTGAATGAATGTGTGCAATACCTTTTTCAACATTCTTTCTCTCTGAACGTCTGACAGTTCTTCTCGCTGGTCTTGCCATATCAACTTACTCCTCCTTCTTATGATTTCTTTCTCATGACACCAACAGTTTTTCTTGGACCTTTTCTTGTTCTTGCATTTGTTCTTGTCCTCTGACCACGAACAGGAAGACCTCTTAAGTGTCTCAAACCTCTGTAACATCTTATATCAATTAATCTCTTTATGTTTCTTGCAATTTCAGCCCTCAGTTCACCTTCAACCTTGAAATTTTTGTCTATATAGTCTCTGATTTTAGCTACCTCATCGTCAGTGAGGTCTTTTACTCTTTTGTTTGGATCAACACCAGTATCCCTTAAAATCTGTTTTGACCTTGAAAGACCAATCCCGAATATATATGTCAGAGCTATCTCCACTCTCTTTTCTCTTGGTAAATCTACACCTGCAATTCGTGCCATTCTAAAAATTCACCTCCAATAAATTAACCTTGTCTTTGTTTGTGCTTTGGATTTTCGCAGATTATTCTTATCTTACCTTTTCTTCTGATAACCTTGCACTTTTCACATATTGGTTTCACAGATGGTCTGACCTTCATTTCTATTCTATTCCTCCTTTTTCAAAGAGAATTTATTTTGACCTCCACACAATTCTACCTCGTGTCAAATCATACGGTGATAGTTGAACAACTACCCTATCACCCGGAAGTATTCTTATAAAGTTCATTCTAAGTTTTCCTGACACATGGGCCAGGACTTTGTGCCCATTGTCAAGCTGGACCTGAAACATTGCGTTTGGCAGTGCCTCAACCACAGTCCCTTCTAATTCAATTACATCCTCCTTGGACAAGGCTTATCAACCCCCTACTCTTTTCTATTTTCAAATTCCTCTATCACTTTTGCAACCTCTGCATCAGTAAGTTTTTTCTTGAGTATCTTTTCTTTTATCTCTTCTGAGACAAACTTTGTGGGTGCTATGTGTTTTATCTTTTTCTTCTTGGGCTTTTTGATCTTCCGCAGTTTCCCGTCAACAAGGTAAACATACCCGTCGTCGGTTATATCAAAAATTACAAAGAATCTATTTTTATCTCTTCCCATTTTGGACAGAACAATCTGCCCTATTTGAAGATCCATTTTTATTAACACCTCATAATGTAATTATCTCTGGCAAGCCCTCAGTTACGATTATGGTATTTTCATAATGAGCAGAGAGCTTACCATCGAGCGTCTTTACAGTCCAACCGTCCTTGTCAGTATACACCTTGTAACTTCCCTCATTTACCATAGGTTCAACCGCCAAGGTCATGTTCTTGATAAGCCTTATCCCAACTCCAGCCTTGCCAAAGTTAGGGACCTGAGGTGACTCATGAAATTTTCTACCTATTCCATGCCCCACCAAATCCCTCACAACACTGAAGCCACGGCTTTCAACATATCTTTGTATACTATTTGAAATATCTCCTACTCTCTTGCCAGCAACCGCGTTTTTAATACCTTCAAAAAAGCTTTCTTCTGTAACCTTTATCAAAAACCTTGCTGTGTTAGAAATTTTTCCAACAGCAAAGGTCCTTGCAGCATCAGCATGAAGTCCGTCAACACAAACTCCTACGTCTATACTGATAATATCTCCATCTTCCAGCCTTCTCATACCTGGAATTCCATGAACTACCTCGTCGTTGACTGAGGTACATATGGAGGCAGGATACCCATACAGTCCCTTAAATGATGGTATCCCGCCATTTTTAATTATATACTCTTCAGCAAATTCATCAAGTTCTTTTGTAGTAATACCTGGTTGTATTAATTTTTCTAATTCTTTTAAAACCATAGCAACAATTCTGCCAGCTGCTCTCATTGAGTCAAGCTCAGCTTCTGATTTTATTGTAATCATTTCCGGTCTTTGCTCCTTATTCTATGCCAAGCGCTTTTAAAACCTCTTTTGTTGTATCGGCTATTTCTTCCTGCCCGTAAGCCACAACAAGTAAGCCCTTTGCTTTATAATAATCAATCAGTGGCTGTGTCTGTGCATGATAAACTTCCAGTCTCTTTTTGACAGTTTCTTCTTTATCATCTTCTCTTTGATAAAGCTCTCCACCACATACATCACAAACACCTTCTTTTTGTGGTGGCCTGTAAATGACATGAAAGCTTGCACCACAGTTTTTACAAATTCTTCGCCCAGACATTCTCTCTAAAATCTTTTCGTCTGGAACTTCAATGTTCAAAACCTTGTCAATCTTCTGTCCAAGCTCCTCTAATACCTTATCAAGGGCCTCTGCCTGGGCAATAGTGCGTGGAAAACCATCAAGCAAAAATCCATTTTTGCAGTCTTCTTTTGAAAGTCTGTCCTTAACAATCTCAATCACTATCTCGTCTGGAACCAAAAGGCCTTTGTCCATATATTCTTTTGCTTTTTTCCCAAGCTCTGTTTCATTCTTTACATTTTCTCTTAAAATGTCACCTGTTGAGATATGAGGTATTGAGAATCTCTTGCTCAAATATTCTGCCTGAGTACCCTTTCCAGCACCCGGTGCACCTAAAAGTATAAGTCTCATGTTTACTATACCTCCACACTAACAATAATCTACTCTTTTTAGCTCAAGAAACCTTTGTAGTGACGCATTAGCATTTGAGCTTCCATCTGCCTTATTGTCTCAAGCGCAACACCCACAACAATCAGCAAGCTTGTTCCACCAAAATAGATGTTAAGCTGGTGTTTGAACATGATTCCAACCAAGGTTGGCAAAATGGCAATGAATGCTAAAAACAGCGCACCAGCAAACGTAACTTTTGAAAGCACTCTTGTTATAAAATCTACAGTTGGTTTGCCAGGTCTGATACCTGGGATGAACCCTCCGTTGTTTTTCAAATTGTTAGCAATCTCAACAGGATTGAATACAATTGCTGTGTAAAAATAAGTAAACCCTATTATGAACAGTGCATAGAAGAATGTATACCAGAACGAACCTGATGAAAAATATGCTTTTACAAATTTATAAAACCCTGAATTTGGGAAAAATTGAGCAATTGTTGTTGGAAGCATCACAAGCGAAATTGCAAAGATTATAGGAATAACACCAGCAATATTGACCTTTATAGGAATATGTGTACTCTGCCCACCGTAAACTCTTCGTCCAACTACTCTCTTTGCATATTGTACAGGTATTCTTCTTTCACCTTCCTGAATAACAATGATGAACACAATAATTGCAAGTGCCATTACTATAAACAGAATTACGCCAATAATACTTGTGAGCGAAAACTCATTTAGCTTTGCAACATAGTTCCAAAGAGATACTGCTCCGTTTGGAATTCTTGAAATAATACCTGCAAATATCAAAAGCGAAATACCATTTCCTATACCATTTTCTGTTATCTGTTCACCAATCCACATCAAAAATACAGTTCCAGCAGTAAGAGCAATAGTTATGGTGATAAAACCTAAAAATCCCTGACCTTGAGCTGTAATAACAGGAACACCGCCAGTAAGCCCACTTGCATTTTTAAGCCCAAAATAGATACCAACCGCCTGAATAAACGCCAAGATAGCAGTTCCATATCGTGTCCACTCAGCAAGTTTTTTTCTACCTTCTTCACCCTGTTTTGCAAGCTCTTCAAGTGCAGGTATAGCAATTGTCAAAAGCTGCATAATGATGGAAGAGTTAATGTATGGAGTTACGCTCATTGCAAATATACTCATATTTTTAAATGTTCCACCTGCAACAACATCAAAAAAGCCAAGCATTGTAAGGTCGTTTATAACCTTTGCCAAAGCATCCCTATCAATATAGGGGACTGGGATGAACGCCCCCAGTCTGAACACTAAAATCATAAAAAGTGTAAACAGAATCTTTCTTCGAAGGTCGGGCAGCCTCCACGCGTTCTTTATAGTTTCAAACACTTTAAATCACCTCTACCTTTCCTCCGGAAGCTTCTATCTTCTTCCTTGCACCTTCTGAAACTTTCTGCACTCTCACTATCAACCTCTTTGTCAGCTCTCCTCTTCCCAGAATCTTCACGCCGTCTTTCTCTATCTTGCTTATAACCCTTTCCTTCAGAAGAAGCTCAGGTGTGATTACAGTGTCATTGTCAAACCTCTCAAGCTTTTCTACATTAACTTCAGTATACACCTTTTTATTGATATTTTTAAAGCCCCTCTTAGGAATTCTTCTGGTAAGTGGCATCTGCCCGCCTTCAAAACCAGGTCGAACGCCACCGCCAGAACGTGCCCACTGGCCTTTGTGACCTCTTGTCGAGGTCTTGCCGTGACCAGAGCTCTCTCCACGGCCTACTCTTTTTCTGTTTTTCTTAGAACCTGGCGCGGGTTTTAGTTCATAAAGTTTCATAGCAAAAAGTTCCCTCCTTTTTACTTGAGTATCTCTTCTAATGTCTTTCCTCTAATTCTTGCAACCTCTTCCGGACGTCTGAGCTGTTTTAAAGCCTCAATTGTTGCATGAACAACGTTCGCAGGGTTGTTAGAACCAAGGCTCTTTGTTCTTATATCTTTTATTCCAGCAAGCTCACATACAGCTCTCACAGCACCACCTGCAATAACACCAGTACCCTCTGGAGCAGGCTTAATCAGAACCTTTGACGCTCCAAAATCACCTATTGCTTCGTGCGGAATTGTAGTTCCAACTATTGGCACCTCAATCAGATGCTTCTTTGCATCCTCAATAGCTTTTCTGATAGCATCTGGAATTTCCGCAGCTTTTCCATGTCCTGCACCAACATGACCATTTTCATCACCAACAACTACAATAGCAGAAAACTTCAATCTCTTTCCACCCTTTACAACCTTTGCAACTCTGTTGATGTTTACAACTCTTTCTTTTAAATCTAATCCCTTTGGATCAATTCTCTTTTGCGCCAAGCTATATCCCTCCTTTAAAATTAGAACTCAAGACCGCCTTGCCTTGCCGCTTCAGCAAGCGCTTTTACTCTTCCATGATATGGATAACCACCTCTATCAAACACAACCTTTGTAATTCCCTTTTCTTTTGCCCTTTCAGCTATTACTTTACCTACATACTCAGCTGCCTCGATAGATTTTGTTGAAGATAGTCTTGACTTGATTTCAGGCTCAAGCGATGATGCAGCAACAAGTGTGTGACCTTTTTCATCGTCAATTATCTGAGCATAAATATATTTCAAGCTCTTGTAAACACAAAGACGAGGCCTTTCACTTGTACCAAAAACCTTTTTTCTAATTCTTTTGTGTCTTATAAGCCTCTTTTCATTTCTATTCACCTTTTTATACAAGCCCAATCACTCCCCTCTATTTCTTACCGCCTTTGCCGGCTTTTCCTTCTTTGAGTCTCAAAACTTCATCAGCATATTTAATGCCTTTCCCAAGATATGGATCAGGTTCTCTTACTTTTCTTATATTTGCAGCAAAGTTGCCAACCTGTTGCTTGTCAATTCCTTTGACTACTATCCTGTTCTGGTCAGGAACTTCAATAGTAATGCCAGCAGGCTCTTCAATCTCAACAGGGTGTGAATATCCAACATTGAGTACAAGTTTCTTGCCCTGTTTTTGAGCTCTGTAACCTATTCCGACAACTTCTAATACTTTTTCATAACCTTTTGTTACTCCTTCTACCATGTTTGCAATAAGTGTGCGAGTAAGACCATGCAGAGCTTTGTGGAACCTCTCATCAGAAGGTCTTTGAACAATTATCTGATTGTTTTCTATCTTAACAATCATTTCAGGATGTATTTCTCTTGTAAGTGTTCCTTTTGGTCCTTTTACTGTGATGACATTTCCATCTATCTTGACATCAACACCGCTGGGTATATCAATAGGTTTTCTACCTATTCTTGACATCATTTCACCTCCAACAAAAATAAAGTGTTATTACCACACATAGCAGAGAACCTCTCCGCCAACTCCTTCTTTTCTTGCCTTTTTATCTGTCATTATTCCTTTTGATGTAGAAATGATTGCAATACCAAGTCCACCTAACACTCTTGGAAGCTCATCTTTGCCAGCATATACTCTTCTTCCAGGCTTTGATATTCTCTTCAGCCCTGTTATTGCTCTTTCTTTATTAGGACCATATTTTAACCTAATTCTTATAATACCATTTTTGCCATCATCAATTATCTCATAATCTTTTATAAACCCTTCTTCTAACAGAATTTGGGCAATTGCTTTTTTCATTTTGGATGCTGGAATGTCTACTATTTCATGGCGAGCATTGTTTGCATTTCTTATACGTGTAAGCATATCTGCAATCGGGTCTATTACGTACATCTTATTACCTCCTTCCGAATTAAAAAATTACCAGCTCGCTTTCTTAACACCCGGTATCTCTCCATTATGAGCAAGCTTTCTAAAGCACAGTCTGCAAACCCCAAACTTTCTTAAATACGCTCTTGGTCTTCCGCATATCTTACACCTATTGTAATACCTTGTGGAGAACTTTTGAGGTCTTTGCTGTTTTATAATAAGAGCTTTCCTTGCCATTAATATACCTCCTCTTTCATTTCTTAACTTGCAAATGGCATTCCTAAAAGTCTCAAAAGCTCTTTAGCTTCTTCGTCAGTCTTTGCTGAGGTTACAATAGTAACTTCAAGTCCTCTTATCTTATCTACCTTGTCATAATCAATCTCAGGAAAAACAAGCTGTTCTTTAAATCCTATTGAATAATTTCCTCGACCATCGAAAGATTTATCTGACACACCTCTAAAGTCCCTCACTCTTGGGAGAGCAAGATTTATCATCTTATCTAAAAATTCATACATTCTATCGCCTCTTAACGTTACCATGCAACCTATTGGCATTCCTTTTCTGAGCTTAAAGTTTGCTATAGACTTTTTAGCACGTGTGACCACTGGTTTTTGCCCAGTAATTGCCATCAAATCATTTACCGCAGCTTCCATTGCCTTAGGATTGTCTTTCCCTTCTCCAAGTCCAATATTTACAACAATCTTTGCAAGTCTTGGAACTTGCATAACATTTTTGTATCCGAACTTTTGCATCATAGCAGGAACAACTTCTTGAAAATACTTTTCTTTGAGTCTTGGTGCCATAAACAATTTACCTCCCTTCACTTTGCCAATTAGTCAATTATCTCACCGCATTTTTTACATGCTCTGACTTTTCTTTCCTCTTCACCTTCTTGGATAAACCTGTGACCAATCCTTGTTGGTTTGCCACACTTTGGACATACAAGCATTACCTTGCACGCCCAAATAGGCGCTTCTTGAGTTATTATACCACCCTGTGGCATTTTTGGATTTGGCCTTACATGCTTTTTAACTATGTTAACACCTTCAACTACAACTTTTTTATCTTTTGGCAATACTGTAAGTACCTTTCCTTGTTTGCCTTTATATTTGCCTGAGATAACTACAACAGTATCCCCTTTTTTTACATGAACCTTGTTTGGCATAACCTTCCCTCCTCAAAATAGCTTATAGAACTTCCGGTGCAAGAGATACTATCTTCATAAAATCCTTGTCACGAAGCTCTCTCGCAACAGGTCCAAAAATACGTGTTCCTCTTGGAGTTCCATCTTCTCTTATTAACACTGCAGCATTATCATCAAATCTTATATATGTCCCATCCTCTCTTCTTACACCTTTGCGTGTCCTTACAATAACTGCTTTTACAACGTCACCTTTCTTTACAACGCCACCTGGTGTTGCATCTTTGACAGAACAAACTATTACATCTCCTATATTTGCAAACTTTCTATTAGAACCACCTAAAACTCTTATACACATTACTTCCTTCGCACCTGTGTTGTCAGCAACCTTCAGCCTTGACTGTGGTTGGATCATTTTTCATTTCCCCTCCTTTAAAAAGCTAAGCTGTATTTAATTATTTTGCCCTTTCCAAGATTTGAACAACTCTCCATCTTTTTTCTTTAGAAAGTGGTCTTGTCTCCATAATCAAAACCTTATCTCCAACTCTGCACTCATTGTTCTCATCATGAGCTTTGAACTTTGTTGTTCTCTTTATAGTCTTTTTATAAAGAGGATGTTGAACATGCCTTTCAACTGCAACTACTACTGTTTTATCCATTTTGTCACTTACAACAACACCAACTCTTGTTTTTCTCATTCCTCTTTTTTGCTCCACTTACATTCCCTCCCTACTTAATTCTGCCTTATTTTACATTTTTATTTGCTCTTTCTTGTTCAAGTTCTCTTTCTCTCATTATTGTTTTTATTCTTGCAATTGTTCTTTTTACCTCTCGAATTCTCATTGGGTTTTCAAGTTGATTTGTTGCAAGCTGGAACCTCAAATTGAAAAGTTCCCTCTTTAACTTCTTAAGTTCATTATGAAGTTCTTGTGTTGTCATCTCTCTAATCTTAGACGCCTTCATTTGCCTCACCACCCACTTTAGCTTCTTCTCTTGAAACAATCTTGCATTTGATAGGCAGTTTGTGTATTGCAAGCCTCAAAGCCTCTTTTGCAACCTCTTCATCAACACCGCCAACTTCAAACATCACTCTGCCAGGCTTTACAACTGCAACCCAATACTCAGGCGAACCTTTACCAGAACCCATACGAGTTTCTGCGGGTTTTCTTGTAACAGGCTTATCAGGGAATATCTTTATCCACACTTTTCCGCCTCTTTTGATGTGCCTTGCTATTGCAACTCTGGCTGCCTCAATCTGGTTGCTTGTAATCCAGCCCGGTTCAAGTGCCATAATACCAAAATCACCATACGCAACAAAGTTACCTCTTGTAGCTTTCCCTTTCATTCTACCTCTTTGCTGTTTTCTCCACTTAACACGCTTTGGCATAAGCATTACTTATCTCCTCCTTTTTCAGAAGCTGCTGCTTTCTGCGGAAGAATATCACCTTTGTATATCCATGTCTTTACACCAATTCTACCATATGTTGTATGAGCTTCTGCAAAACCGTAGTCGATATCTGCTCTGAGAGTTTGAAGAGGAATCCTTCCTTCCTTGTACCATTCAGTTCTTGCAATGTCAGCACCGCCAAGTCGTCCAGATACCATTGTTTTGATACCTTTTGCTCCGCTCCTTAAAGCCCTTGCCATTGCCTGTTTCATAGCTTTTCTGAATGAAACTCTCTTTTCAAGCTGAGCAGCAATGTTTTCAGCAACAAGTTGAGCGTCAAGTTCAGGAACTTTTATCTCTTTTATATCAAGTGATATTGTCTTTCCACCTGTTAATTTTTCAAGCTCTTTTCTGAGAGCTTCAACACCAGAACCTGCTCTTCCAATAACGATACCTGGTTTTGCCGTGTGGATGATAACTTTTACTCTCTTTGCTGCTCTTTCTATCTCAATTCTCGAAATACCTGCATTGTAAAGTTTTTCTTTTATGTGACGTCTGATTTTGTAATCTTCAAGGACGTACTTCTCAAAATCCTTATCATTTGCAAACCATCTTGAATCCCAGTCTCTTATAATTCCAAGCCTGAACCCCTTTGGATGAACCTTTTGACCCATTTATTTCCCTCCTTTTTAAAAGTTACTCTCTTTCTTTGAGAACAACTGTAATATGGCTTGTTCTTTTTCTTATCAAAAACGCTCTTCCCTGTGCTCTTGGTCTAATTCTTTTTAACATTGGCCCACCATTTGCATAAATTTCTGCTATATAGAGCTTATCAACGTTCATATTGTGATTATTCTCTGCATTTGCAATTGCGCTCTTTACAAGCTTTTCTACTATTCTTGCAGCCCTTTTAGGTAAAAATTTTAAGATGTTCAAAGCCTCATTTACAGGTTTGTTTCTGATAAGATCAATTACAACTCTAACCTTTCTTGGCGATATCATAGCATACCTCAATGTTGCCGTTGCCTTCTTTACTTCTGTATTTGTAGCCTTTTCCAATAGCTTCTCCTCCCTTCTAAATCACAATTAAACTGAGTTTTACATAAGCTTTTCAAGCTTTATTTCAAAGCTGTTGACCTCTCAGTATGATGACCATGACCTTTGAATGTTCTTGTCGGAGCAAACTCACCAAGTTTGTGTCCAACCATCTCTTCTGTGATATATACAGGAACATGCTTTCTGCCATCATATACAGCTATTGTATGACCAACCATCTGTGGTAATATTGTTGACCTTCTTGACCATGTTTTAATAACCTTTTTTTCGTTGTTTTGGTTCATCTTTTCAATTTTCTTTAAGAGTTTTGGGTCACAGTATGGACCTTTCTTCAAAGACCTTCCCACACTCAATCCCTCCTCAAGCAATCTTTATATATTTAGAATCAAGCACACATCTTATTTTCTTCTCTTGACAATAAACTTGTCTGAAGGTTTGTTTTTCTTTCTGGTCTTGTAACCAAGTGTTGGTTTACCCCATGGTGTTAGTGGTCCTGGATGACCAATCGGTGCTTTACCCTCACCACCACCATGCGGATGGTCAACTGGGTTCATTGCAGAACCTCTAACAGTTGGTCTGATACCCATCCATCTTTTGCGGCCTGCTTTTCCTATTCTGACATTTTCATGGTCCAAGTTACCAACTTGACCAATTGTAGCTCTGCATTCTTGGCTGACATACCTTAGCTCACCGGACGGAAGTTTTATCAGCGCATATTTCCCTTCTTTTGCCATGAGCTGAGCAACACTACCTGCTGAACGGCAAAGCTGTCCTCCTTTTCCCGGCATAAGCTCTATGTTGTGTATCATTGTACCAACAGGAATGTTTTTAAGCGGTAGTGCATTTCCCACCTTAATATCCGCATCTGGTCCAGACATAACAGTGTCGCCAACTTTTAAACCTTCAGGTGCTATGATATATCTTCTTTCACCATCAGCATAGCACAAAAGTGCCAGAAAAGCTGTTCTGTTTGGATCATATTCAATTGCCTCAACCTTCGCAGGGATTCCATCTTTATCTCTTTTGAAGTCTACAATTCTTATTTTCTTTTTATGACCGCCACCTCTGTGACGAACAGTTATTCTACCTTGGTTGTTTCTACCTGCCCATTTCTTTTCTGTAAACACCAATGATTTTTCAGGTTCGGTTTTGGTAATAATTTCTTTGTAGTTTAGAACCGATGCATTTCTTCGTCCTGGAGATGTAGGTTTATAGACTATTATACCCACCTTTGTTTCCCTCCTTAAACTCAGCATTTATATTAGTGTTAGATTAAGCTGTCGAAAAACTCTATTGTTTTGCTTCTATCTGTTAACTTTACAATCGCTTTTTTCCATGCCTTTGTTCTTCCTTCAAATCTTCCAACTCTTTTTCTCTTTGGTTTTACATTCATAGTCCATACTTTTTCAACCTCAACACCAAATAGCTGTTCAACAGCTTTCTTTATCTCAATCTTGTTTGCCCTTCTGTCAACCTCAAATGTGTATTTTTTCTGTGGAATCATGCTCATACTCTTTTCTGTAATTATAGGTCTTTTGATTATTTCTTCTGGCAACATGTTATGCGTACACCTCCTCAACTTTCTTCACAGCATCCTGGAGGATGACAAACTTGTCATATTTGAGTATGTCAAATACATTTAAGTTGCCAACCTGCAAAGTTTTTACCTCAGGAATATTCTTTGTTGATTTTTGCAAATACTCATTCTTCTCTGGAATGACAATTAGCGCTTTTTGGTTTTCAAGCCCTAAGTTCTTCAAAACTCTTAAAACCTCTTTTGTCTTGTACTGGTTCATATCCCATCTGTCAAGCACAATAAGATTGTTTTCTTTTACCTTTGACGACAGCGCACACTTGAGAGCAAGTCTTTTTACCTTCTTTGGCAAGTCTATTGAGAAATCTCTTGGCTTTTTAGCAAATACAACGCCACCTTTTCTCCATGTTGGAGCTCTGATAGATCCTTGTCTTGCCCTACCTGTTCCTTTTTGTCTCCAAGGTTTTCTTCCACCACCGCGAACCTCAGCTCTTGTCTTTGCAGCAAATGTTCCTTGACGCCTGTTCGCCAAGTGTGCAACAACAGCTTGGTGCAAAACATGAGTATTTATCGGCACATTGAAGATTGAGTCATTTAGCTCAATCTCTCCAATCTGCTGTCCTTCTATATTGTAAACCGGCACCTTTGCCATTCTGTTTCCTCCTTCCTAAAACTTAAAGCTTATTTGCTTTTGACAGAATCTCTGATGATTAAAAGCGAATTCTTATTTCCTGGAACACTTCCTTTAACAAGAAGCAAGTTTCTGTCTGGGTCAACCTTTACAACCTGCAAATTCAAAACGGTAACCCTTTCACCGCCCATTCTACCAGGCATTTTCTTACCAGGGAATGTTCTTGCTGGGAATGTATTCGAACCCATTGAACCAACTCTTCTGTGATACATGGAACCATGGCTCATTGGACCTCTTTGCTGACCATGTCTTTTGATAACGCCCTGGAACCCTTTTGCCTTTGAAATACCTGTAACATCTACTTTTTCGCCCGGCTGGAAAATATCAACTCTTATCTCCTGACCAACTTCATACTTGTCTGCGTCTTTAAGTCTCAGTTCTCTCAAAAATCTTTTTGGTTTTACTCCATGCTTTGCAAAATGACCTCTTAATGGTTTATTGAGCTTGCTTTCTTTTATATCCTCAAAACCAACTTGAATTGCAGAATAACCATCTTTTTCAACAGTTTTTTTCTGAACAACAACACATGGCCCTGCCTCAATCACAGTAACAGGTATTGCTCTTCCTGCTTCATCAAATATCTGGGTCATACCTATTTTCTTACCAAGTATCCCTTTTGTCATTTACATTTACACCTCCTTCAGCTTGATTTCGATGTCTACACCTGCTGGAAGTTCAACACGCATTAGTGCATCTACAGTTTTTTGCGTGGGCTTGATTATATCAATAAGTCTTTTGTGAGTTTTGATCTCAAACTGTTCACGTGAATCTTTGTACTTGTGCGGAGCTCTGATAATTGTAATTACCTCTCTGTCTGTCGGCAGCGGAACTGGACCCGATACCTCTGCCCCTGTGTTTTTAGCTGTCTCAACTATCTTTTTTGCTGACTGTTCTAACAGCTTGTAATCAAATGATTTCAGCTTAATTCGCATTCTCTGTGCTTTTGACATACATTCCCCTCCTCTAAAATAATGTGATTCTAAGATCTTTCAAGCTATTTGCGACAGGGGAACTTTGCAACTTAGCCGTGTGTGTCAACAACCATTATATAAAAATACCCGGAGTTTTTCCTTTTCGGGCATGAAAACACCGGGCATGAAATATTCTTTCACACCTTCCCCGTGTCGCCCGTCTCAAAGGACAAGACATACTCAGCAAAAATTCCCTGCAAAGTGGTTTTGCACCTTGCAGCAACCTTTTGCCTCATCGCAACATATGAACATTATTTTTCACCCACACAACGACTTTATAATTTTATAATAAAAAAAGGCGGTTTGCAAGAGAAATTTTAATAAGTTGCCCCGCCTTCTTGATAGATTTTTTTTATTAGCTCAACATCAACTTCATCCGCCCTAACAAAATGGTTTGGTTCAGCACCACAGTATGGACACGGGGAATTTAAATCTACAATCTCATAGCCGCAAATACCGCACACATATTTTTCTTGCATATTAAATTTCCCTCCTCAGTATATTGTACTTCTCTTGTTATTTATTTAATACCCACAAATCAAAACTTTCTATCAAGATAATCTTTTAACAATTTTATGTGTTTCTCCTCATCCAAAATTATCCTTTCAAGCAGCTTTTTGATGTACCTGTCATCTATCATTTCAATGTGTCTCTTGTAATTCTTGATAGCCTCTTTCTCGGATTGGATATCAATCTTTATCATATCTTTTAAATCTTTATCGTAGTTTACAAAGTATCCGTTCCAGTACTGGCCATAGGTTGTGTAAGAGCCTCTGTACTTTGGCAGTGCACCGAGCAGATAAATTGTGGTGCCAAGAAGGTCCAAGTGTTTCATTTCAACCTGGGCAATACCAATTATGAGGTCTGCAAAATCTCTGTGTTTTACGTCGCTTATAAAATGCTGATATGAATATAGAGCGATTGCGGTAAACTCACTTGCGTATCCTGCATAGTCATCAAGCAGAATCTCTGCATAGTGTCTGTTGGGCTCTTCTACCTTAGGTTCTGGATAAGGCGCATCATATGCAAATTTTGTTAAGTCCATTTTAACTTTCTTCCCTCCTTTATAACCCCAGTTTGTGCTTTTAATACATTATATTGTTCAAAGAGATTTTTGCTACCCAAATTACTTTTCAGTTGTGCAAAGTCTTATATAAAAAATGAAGTGGAGATTTAAAAAACTTTGTCAAAAAATTTTTTAGCTTTTGAGTTATAATAAGCTTACGAAAGACAGTGCTTTTTAAAAAGGTGGTTGGTTTTTCCTATGAAGATTAGTGTTGGAAATCTTCTTTCAGCTATTTCACATCTTATCGATATAGCTCAAGGAAGAAGAGAACATGCGCCAAAAGTTACATATATCTCTTTGCAGCTTTCAAACCTTTTAGGACTTAAACCTGTTGAAAAAAAGAAGATATACTATGCAGCTTTTTTTCACGACATAGGAATAACAGTTGCGGATAAAAAATTCATTACATCCCATATTGACCCAAATCTTGCCAAAAACCACTGTCTACTTGGCTATGAATTATTGCAAAAACTTCCTTTAGATAAAGATATTGCAGAGTTTGTAAAATATCATCATGAGTTTTATAACGGCTCTGGTGCATTTGGATATGACCACTTGGTCACACCATTTGCTTCTCAGATTATAAATCTTGCTGACCAGATTGATATCACCTTAGATTTTTCAAAACCATATTATCAACAGATTGAGGAGATAACAAATTGGGTGTTGAAAAAGAAAGGTGTGCTTTTTAATCCTATTATTGCTGAAGTTTTTTTGGAACTTGCTCAAACAGATAAATTCTGGTTGGACCTTTATAACCCTCACTTGAGGCACATTGTCATGGCTTTATCACCTGAAGACGAGGTTTATTTTGATATAGAGCAGATGCTAAAGTTCTCTGAAGCAATATCTTTGCTTATTGACAACAAAAGTCCTTTTACTCATATTCACTCCCAAGGAGTTTCACAAACGGTTTATACAATTGCTAAAACAATGGAACTGGATAGCGAGATGTCAAATAAACTTAAAATCGCAGGTTACCTTCATGATATTGGCAAAATGGTTGTTCCAAATGAAATTCTCAACAAAGAAGGAAAGCTTACGAAAGAGGAGTTTTATATTATAAAATCCCATCCTTATTATACAAAATTGATTCTTTCTCAAATTACTGCCTTCAAAGATGACATAGCTAACTGGGCAGGAAATCACCACGAGAGAGCAGACTCAAGTGGATATCCAGAAAGACTTGGAAAAGATGATCTCTCACTTTTAGACAGAATAGTAGGCATTTGTGATGTCTATCAGGCTTTAATAGAGGATAGACCTTACCGCAGAGGACTGCCCCAATCTACAGCACTGAGCATTATTTCTGACATGGTTAAAAATGGTTTATTTTTAGAAGAAGAATTTTTGCTATTAAAAAGAGCAGTAAGCTAAAAAACTTACTGCTCTTTGTAGATTTTTCCTTTTATCTTAAAGCGGGCGCCTTTGGTTATTTTGTTTTCAGCTTCTATAATAAACCCATGTTTCTCGAATATAGCTTTTGCAATTGAAAGACCAAGTCCACTTTCGCCCCTTTTCCCTTTATAAAATCTTTCAAAGATTTTATCAATTTCTCCTTGCCCAAAACCCTCTCCGTCATCCTCAATTGTTACCTCAAATTTATCTTTTTCAGATTTTATTTCAATTGTAACCTTATTGTTCGCATATTTTATGCAGTTTGAGATAATATTTGAAAAAGCTTCTTTTAGTCTGTGTTTGTCGCATTGGACATACGTCCTTGTCTGCGGAGCAAATTCAATATCTACTGTCTTTGAAAGCAAATAACCTTCATTTTCTAAAATAGCTTCAAAAATGACCTCTTCAAGCATACTTTTTTCGAAATTAAAATAGTTTTCAATAGATTCAATCTTTGTGAGGTCAATAATCTGGTTTATTAAACTTTTCAATCTGTCAACATGCCAAATTATTTTATCTGCAGCTGATTCCATCTTGCTTTTATCTAAAATTCCCTCTTTTAGCATCTCTGCGTATCCACGCACTGAAGTAAGAGGAGTTTTGAGTTCATGAGAAATATTTTGTAAAAATCTTATCTGTGCTTGATTGTATTCATCAATCTTTTCGATAAGTCTGTTAAATTCGGTAGCAATTAAGCCAATTTCGTCTTTTGAAATTACTTCAACCTTTTTGTTAAACCTCATCTGAGAAGCCTGTTCTATTGCTTCTTTAAGGCGCAAAAGTCCTCCAATCATTCTACGAGATATAAAAATGGCCACAGTTGCAGCAAATAAACAGCTGAGTCCTGCTGTTTGCAAAATGAGAAGGAAAAATCTTCTTTCAAAGTTCAAAATCCTTGCAAGATCAGTAATAATAATTACAAAAACACTTTTTGATTTTCCACTGTATATGGTGAACAGACAGGGCTTTTCCCTAATGCTTCCTATCTCAAATCCATATTGAGCATCCTTGTTCTCATCAAAAAGCTTCATTATCTTTACCCTTGACTCAACATCCAGTTCTTTATTTGAGTATTCTATCGCACCATCACTGCTTACAATCACAATATAGTCCTGTAAAATTTTTGACTCTAAACTTTCAAAATACGACTCAAATGGTTTCAAATTAACCGTGTTCTTGTTCTGGCTTGTAACAACAAATTCTATAAGTCTTGCAAAGCGAAGGTTATCCTCTTTCATCTGGTCAATCAAGTTTTTTTCAAACCAAGCATAAAAAAGGATAACAAAAACTATAAACATGAATAAAATTATACCCACGTACGACAAATAAATCTTAACCTTTATACTCATCTTTTTTCTCCTCAAGCTTGTATCCTAAACCCCACATTGTCTTTATCTCAACAGGCAGATTATATTGCAAAATCTTTTTTCTTAGCCTTTTGACAACATCGTCAACCATCCTCTCATCATAAAGAGCTGGGTCTCCCCATATTCTTTCTAATATATAACTTCTCTTTAAAACCTTGGTCGACTCTTTTAAAAGAAGTGCAAATGTTTCAAATTCCTTTGGCGAAAGTTCTATATGTGTGCCATTATAAAAAACATTTCGCTGATTAAAATCAACCTTTATACCAAATGTTTCTATGACATTATCCTGTTTTATTGGACTTTTGTTTATTCGTCGTAAAATCTTTTTTATTCTCGCTTCAAGTTCTGAAAGAGAAAACGGCTTTGGTATGTAATCGTCACTTCCAAGTTCAAGCCCCAAAACTTTGTCAAGCTCTTCTCCCTTTGCAGACAGCATTATAATCGGCACTTCGCTATTTTTTCTTATTCTTTTACAAATCTCATAACCGTCAATGTCCGGAAGCATAATATCAAGTATAACTATATCAGGTTCACTTTTTTCAAATTCTTTTAAAAAACTTTCGCCATTCTCAAAGGTTTTAACTGAATAGCCTTTTTGAGTCAAATATTCAGATACAAGCTCTAATATATCCTTTTCGTCGTCAACTATATACACAGTGTACGCAGACATCTTGAAATTCCCTTTCTTTATAAAAGTTTAGACAATTCCTTTCAAATATTTGAAAAAATTCTGAAACTCTTGTATACTATATAGTGGTTTCAAGATTTATTATAGCACAATCATTATTTCTTTGCAGGAGGTGAAGGATAATGATAAAATTTGGCACAGATGGCTGGAGAGCTGTGATTAGCAAAGATTACACCTTTGACAATGTAAAGATTGTTGCTCAGGCAATTGCTGATTATATCAAAGAAATTGATGACAAAAGACCTGTTTTGGTAGGGTATGACACAAGGTTTATGTCAGAAGAGTATGCTCGTCTTTGCGCAGGGGTTCTTGTTGCAAACGGGATAAAGACATATCTTACAAAAAAGCCAACACCAACACCTGTTGTATCATTTACTGTCAAGAACATGAATTTAGCAGGAGCTATAATGATTACAGCAAGCCACAACCCACCACAGTGGAATGGTATAAAATTTAAAGGTGATTATGGTGGATCTGCTCTTCCTTCTATAATTGCCGAAATAGAAAAACATTTATATAAAAATGAAGCAAAATTTGCTGAGCCTGAAAGTAGTAATTTCTTTTCTTATATAGACCCTGACAAAGAGTATTTTGAGCATATTGAAAAGCTTGTAGATTTAAATCTCATTGCAAAATCCAAGCCTTTTGCAATAATCGACCCAATGCACGGTGCAGGAGTTGGATATGTAAAAACCTTGTTAGATAAATATGGAATCAAACACATCCAGATAAGAGATGAGCGGAACCCGTACTTTGGAGGAGTCAATCCCGAACCTATTTATAAAAATCTTGGAAAATTAATTGATACTGTTGTCCAAAACAAAGCAGACATCGGTCTTGCAACAGATGGAGATGCAGATAGAGTTGGCGCTGTTGATGAAAAAGGAGAGTTTATTGATTCACACAGAATATATGCACTTCTTCTGAGACATTTAGTTGAAGTAAAAGGTTTAAAGGGTGGTGTTGTAAAAACATTTTCAACAACCAATATGGTTCCTATTTTAGCGAACAAGTACGGGCTCAAAATCTACGAAACACCGATTGGTTTTAAATATATCTGCGAACTTTTCTTAAAAGAAGACATTCTCATTGGTGGCGAGGAAAGCGGAGGTATTGGAATTAAAAATCACATACCTGAAAGAGATGGAATTTTATGTAGCTTGCTACTCCTTGAAATTATGGCATACCATCAAAAACCAATTGGGCAAATACTTGATGAGCTTTTTAAAGAAATAGGTTATCACTACTATGACAGAGTTGACCTGCATTTGCCAAACGAAATCAAAGAAAAGACGTTGAAGATGATTTCCCAAAACACAGAGTTTGCAGGCAGAAAGATTAAAGAGATTCAAACATTAGACGGCTATAAATATATCTTTGAAGATAACTCATGGATACTTTTTAGAGCATCTGGCACAGAACCAGTTTTGAGGGTCTATACAGAACAGTTTACCAAAGATGAGGTAAAAAGACTTTTAGATGAGGCTGTGAAGATGATAGAGGAAATGAAATAAAAAGATTTAATAATTGGTCAATTATGTACTTTGTATTCTGTTTTTTACTTTTTTATTTTTAATCTGTGATGTTAAAATATAGTTTTATTAGATATTAATGTTTAATCCTTGCAGCAAAAGGAATAAGGGAAATTTGATAAATAAATAACCAAATAGTAAAACAGCTGATGTTGGCATAATAAATATTCATAATCGATATTTAGTGATAAATAAGTTTAATTGTATTAGATATACAATTTTATAGCTTGTGGGCCAAATCTGAAAGAATACATTTATTTAATATATAAATAGATAACTTTGTAATATTTTATTGGAGAAAAACATTCTAATTCAGGGAGATACTACAGAATGAAAAATAATAGAAAGGCTATTAACTTGTTATGCTCTCAATTTATATCAGAGATTGGAAATTGGATTGATAGGGTTGCTTTACTTACATTAGTGTATAGTGTTAGTAAGTCAAATTTACAAATGTCCATTCTTTCTATTTTAATATTATTACCTGCTGTTATATTTGGTATTCCATTTGGAAAAATAATTGATTTATCAAACAAAAAAACAATTTTGGTATTTGGAGATATTTCGAGAGCTTTATTAGTAATATTAGTGCCATATTTCACCAATTATGTGTTTTTGATTGTGTTTATTATATCTTCTATCACCGCTATTTATGAAAATACAAGAAATAGTATAATTCCAGAACTAATCACCAAAGAAGAAATACGTAAAATTAACAGTCTTAGTAGCTCATTAAATTCTGTTATGATGGTTGTTGGTCCCTTAATAGGTGGGTTATTAACTTCTTATCTTAACTTGAAATATTGTTTTTTTATTGATTCATTTACTTTTCTTGTTTCTGCTATTTTTATTTGTCAAATTTCATCCCATAAACACAAAAGTACGGAGAACCAAAATGAAAATATAAGATATTTGGAATTCTTAGAATATTTGAAATCTAACTTTATCATAAAAAGTTTAATAATTCTCAATGGTTTAATTGGTTTATTTGCAGGAATTCTGAACGGACTGTTAATTGTTTATATGATTAACTATTTACATACTGATTCTAAAGGATATGGTTTTATTCTGACATCAAAAGGAATTGCAATGGTTATTACCTCGCTTTTTGTTTATAAATATATAAAAACAATAAAAAACGAAACTCTTCTTTTAACAGGAGTAATAGGTCTCGGAATTTCTATCGCTTTGTTTTCATTAAATAAGATTTTTGTATTTGCTCTTATCATCTATTTTGTAAATGGAATATGTAATTCATTTTATGCTATTGCTCGAACTACTATAATCCAAGAAAACTGTAACAAGAAACTATTAGGAAGAGTTTTTAGCTTTAATTCAATAGTGGGAAATATCTCCTCAATTATTTCATTATTAATTGGAGGAATTATATCTAATACTATATCTGTTAAGACAATCTTTTTAACCAGCGGAGTTAGCATTACACTAATAGGAATGGTTTATTTTATCAATTTATCAAAAAACTATCATGAAATACTTCAGCACAGTAGATAAAATAATATAAATCTTTTTAAACAGGGGCTGTCCAAAAAGATAATTGGATAGCCCCTTTCTTAAAATATATAGTTTTTGATTTATTTAGTTTTACCTATATATTGCGAAATAAGAATTTTAAAATTTTGTTTTTAGACAGCCTCAAAATTTTCATTCAAACTTTCTCAAAAATTCACTATAAAACTTATATGTCATATACACATCGACCTTGCTTGTTATTTCAAATGTTGAGTGCATAGACAGAGCTGGAACGCCTGAGTCAATCACATTTATCATCTTTCTTGCGATAAACAGAGCAATTGTACCTCCACCGCCTTGGTCAACTTTACCTAAAAGACCTGTCTGCCAGCAGATGTTATTTGAATTCAAAAAGTTTCTGATTTTGCCTACATACTCTGCTGTTGCTTCAGAACCACTGTATTTGCCTCTAACTCCTGTATACTTTTCAATGGTAACACCATGTCCAATTAACGTAGAATTGAGCTTATCATAAGCACCTTCATATGTTGGGTCCAGTGCTGCTGCAACATCACCCGAAATTGCTGCTGAGTTTTCAAAGCAAAGAGCCAAATCAAGGCTACTTTCATACTCACCCAAAGCTTTCATTAGCTTTGCAACTGATACATCAAAAAAGCTTGCCTCAGCACTTGATATTCCTACACTTCCTATCTCCTCTTTGTCAACCAAATAGACCAGCGCAGTTTTTTCCGGAGTTTCATCTATTGAAAAGATGCTTTCTGCTGCTAAAAAACTGCACGCTCTGTCATCCTGACCATATGCACCAATTAAGCTTCTGTCAAGTCCTACATCACGCGCTTTTGCAGCCGGCACAACCTCAATGTCAGCTGAAATAAGGTCCTCTTCTGTAATACCATATTTATCATTTAGAATTTTCAAGACATTAAGTTTTACTTTTTCTTTCACCTTCTCATCATTAAACGGCATACTTCCTATAAGCACATTCAAGTTTTCAGCGGGAATTGCCTCGCTTGCCTTTTTCTGAAGCTGATCAGAAGACAAGTGAACAAGAAGGTCTGTTATATAAAAAACAGGGTCATTTTCGTCTTCACCAATTGTAATCTTTACTTTTGAACCATCACTTTTCACAACAACTCCGTGGATGCTAAGTGGTACATTTACCCAGTGATATTTTTTAATGCCACCATAGTAGTGTGTCTTCAAAAGAGCAAGCTCACTTGACTCATATAGTGGCTTTGGTTTTAAGTCAAGTCGTGGAGAATCTATATGGCTACCTATCAGATTAAATCCTTCCTTTAAAGGCTTTTTGCCTATATGAGCAAACAAGATGCTTTTGTTATTGTTGACAAAATATACTTTATCACCTGGCTTTAATTCTTGGATATTATTGTTAAATTCTTTATATCCTTTTTCTTTAGCTCTTTCTATGAAATATTCAACAACTTCTCTTTCTGTCTTTGCACAGTTCAAAAAGTGCTTATACTTTTCTGCCAAATCAAAAACAAAAGGCTTTTCTTCTTCTTTTAAAACTTCCCATGCATTTTTTGAAGTGTAGGATAATTTTTCATAAAGCTCCTGTCCATAAGACTTTTCGTTCATTTTAATACCCTCCAATGTCTTAATGTCGAAAATTCAAAGTTTTATATAATAAATATTTCTCTGCTTCACACAAACTATGATATCACAATCCTCTTTTTTTGGGTATTAATTTTAATATAAGAGTTTAAGAATAAGATTTACTATTTATCTATTCACCACTTTAGAAGATATTTCATAAAATTACTTTAAGAAGAAAGGTGTGAAAGGCAGCACAAAATGAAAAACGCAAGAGAAATACTCAAATACATAGGGCCAGGACTTCTTGTCACAGTGGGATTTATCGACCCTGGAAACTGGGCATCAAACGTGGCTGCTGGTAGTAGCTTTGGTTTAAAGCTTTTGTGGGTAGTTTTACTATCCACCATAATTTTAATAGTGCTTCAGCACAACGCAGCTCATCTTGGCATTGCAACAGGTCTTTGCTTGGCTGAAGCAACTTCAATCTATCTTAATAAATCTCTTGCCACAGTAATGCTTTCATCTGCCATGCTGGCAACAGTTTCAACTGCTATGGCAGAAATCTTAGGCGCAGCAATTGCCCTTGAGATGCTTTTTAAAATTCCTATTAAGTTTGGGTGTTTAATCATCCTGCCTTTTACTATATTTTTCTTATTTTCTAACTCATATAAAAAGGTTGAAAGGTGGATAATTGCGTTTGTGTCGCTGATAGGTCTTTCCTTTTTGATAGAGCTTTTTCTTGTGAAGGTCCCTGTAAAAGATGTTGTCTTTGGCTGGATAACTCCAAGCATACCTTCTGGTTCACTGGTTGTGGTTCTTTCAATCCTTGGTGCAGTTGTCATGCCACACAATTTGTTTTTGCACTCTGAAATAATTCAGAGCAGGCAATGGAACACTCAAGACGAAAAGGTAATAAAACATCAGCTCAAATTTGAGTTTGTTGATACACTTTTTTCAATGTTTATAGGATTTTTAATTAACAGCAGTATGATTATAATAGCTCATGCAACCTTTTACACAAAAGGTATTGCTGTTGAATCGCTGCCACAGGCTCAGCAGATGTTAAAACCCATTTTGGGAAGTTTCTCTGCAACAATTTTTGCATTCGCTTTATTGCTTTCTGGCATCTCCTCAAGCATCACAGCTGCATATACAGGTGGAACTATCATGGCAGGACTTTATAAAAGGCCTTATAATATTGAAGAGCTGCCAACTAAAGTTGGAATTATCATTCCATTGGTGTTAGCATCTATCATAATACTTTTTATCTCAAACCCTTTCAAAGCTCTGATAATCTCACAGATGCTCTTGAGCTTGCAGCTGCCAATTACAATCATTCTTCAAATATACCTGACGTCATCCAAAAAAGTTATGGGTAAATTCGCAAACTCTTTAGCAGATAAAATAATTCTTTTGATTGTTGCAGCTTTAGTAATAGGACTTGATGTTTTTCTGCTCATCACATCTTTATAAAAAATAAAAGCGGGCAGATGAAAGTAAAAATCTGTTGTCTGCCCACTTTTACTTCACTTTTTATTTCCTTGAAGAATAGTCACGAATAAAGTTTTCTATTGAACGGTCATATGTTCTTTCTGCTTCTTTTGAAAAATAGCAGGCAGGGAGCTGTCCATTTTTCCTGTGATAGTGCAAACACTCGCAGCATCTTCCCTTTCTTGAACACGGTTCATAAGTACATGTGCAGATTGAAAGGTTTTTTGAAAGTGTACACTCCATATTACCCTTTCCTCCTTTTCACTGAAGTTTTATCTTCTTTATTTTTTCTCCAAAAAAGATATATAAAAAATTCCCTTTTTCAATACTATTATCTTCTACAAACCTTTCGATGTCAAATTCAAATATGCAAGCTCTTGAGCTTCTTATAATCTCTTTTGGTTCTCCGATATCTTGGTATTCTTTAGCTTGATATATTGCTTGTTTAATTCTTTCTTTTTCCTCTTTTGTCATTGCCAATTCCTCAGGCAAAAATTCTTCCGGAAACCTTCTTAGAATGTCAAATCTGAACAAACTGTTCAATATACTTGTGTCTAAAACAAAATTATCTTTAATGATTCTGTAAAGCTCTTTTATAAACTCCCTTGTGTTTAAATTGCTATTCACTTTGCTTGAAAGCTTTTCAAAAAATTCTGATGGAGAGACTATTTGAAAGATGTATCTTAAAGTAAAATAGAGGTACTGCCTATTGTAAACTTTGTCTATTAAATCTTCTACCTTTTTAAGCTTATAAATCTCTTCAAAGCTAATAAAGCTATTTGAAATAACCTCATACGGCGGGTCTTTAAAAAATTCATAATTGTATTTAGTTGCTTCATTTCTTATCTTTGTTCCTTTTAACATTTTTAAAAA
The DNA here is from genome assembly GCF_000022325.1 of Caldicellulosiruptor bescii DSM 6725. Classification (NCBI taxonomy): domain Bacteria; kingdom Bacillati; phylum Bacillota; order Caldicellulosiruptorales; family Caldicellulosiruptoraceae; genus Caldicellulosiruptor; species Caldicellulosiruptor bescii. The sequence continues at coordinate 1,832,691 of NC_012034.1, forward strand.
CCCAAGCTGAACTTCATCGGCAAAATACAATATAGTCTTGTCAAGACTTCTTTTAAAACTCAAAAAATCTTCATATGGCAGGCCCGCTATTAAGTCAAGATGAACAATGGCTTTTTTGTTCTCCATAAGTTTTTTCAAGTTTTTATCAATTTTATCTATGTCATAAAATCTATCTATTGCATCAAGAGTTTGTGGATTGAAACTCTGAATACCTATTTCAAGTCTGAAAAGATCATCTTTAGAATTATTTATTGCACTGATAATGTCATTGTCTAAAAGTGTTGGGTCTATTTCAAAGTGAATTTGGGTAGTTTGCGACTTTTGTTTGCAAAATTCTATTATTTTTATTGCTCTTTCTTTGTTTGCATTAAATGTCCTGTCAACAAACTTTATAAGTCTTACTTGTTTTTTAAAAAGATAGTCAAGCTCTTCAAACACCTTTTCAAGAGGCATAAATCGAACACCTTTTTCAATGGAAGAAAGACAATATGAACATCTAAAAGGGCAGCCTCTGCTGCTTTCATAATAATAGATTCTGCTGGTGTCTAATTTTTCATCTTTGTATGCAAAAGGAAGTTTACTCAAATCAAATGGAGGATATTCTTTTTGGGTATATTGCCTGCCAACTGCAATATGCTCACACAAATCTAAAAAAGGATACTCTCCTTCTCCTCTGATTATTGAGTCTACAAATTTCCACTCTTCAAGACTGTCAAAATACACCTCTGGCCCGCCAAGAATTATTTTTATGCTTTTTTGCGCCTTTTTTAATCCTTCAACAAGCTTTTCAACATAGCTCCTGTTCCAGATATATGTTGAAATTGCAACATATTCAGGTTTTTTACTCAAAATTTCATAAAGTACATCCTGCAAAGGCTGATTAATATTAAACTCAATATACTCACATGGATAGTTTTCTTTGCAGAGCTGATAAAGGTATCTTACCGCTAAATTTGTATGAACATACTTTGAGTTTATTGCAACAAGCAGTATCATAGCGATTTTCCTTTCTAATACTGAAAAACTTTTTATTGCTCCATTATTATATCACAGTTTTGATTTCAAAAGAGCAAAAAAACAAAAAGGCAGGGTTTTTCCTGCCTCTATTAGTTAAGATTCCTCTAACTTAGATAAACAGATTCACACCTGCTTCGCTCGCCTCACCAAGGTATGTGGCAACACCGCCAATCTCAACACCATCAATTAATTCTTCTTTTTTTATTCCCATAACATCCATAGACATTGAACATGCAACCATCTTTATACCAAGCTCTTGCGCCTGTTTTATCATCTCAGGTAACATCATCACATTTTTCTTTTTCATCATATATTTCATAAGCTTTGGACCAATCCCTAAAAAGTTCATCTTGGAAAGCGGGAGTTTTTCAACCCCTTTTGGCATCATAGCACCAAACATTTTTTCCAAGAAAGATTTTCCCTGTACCTTTTTCTTAGCATCTCTTAGAACATTCAAACCCCAGAATGTAAAAAACATTGTGACCTCATCACCCATTGCAGCAGCACCAGTTGCAATTACAAATGCTGCCATAACCTTATCCATATCGTTTGAAAACACAATGATTGTCTTTTTGTCTTCTCTCATAATCTTCTCACCCACCTTTAAGCCTTTTTAATCTTTGCTTGAATTACACCATTTTCTTCTTTGAGCTCCAAAAGCTCATTCTTGGTCTTTTTACACCAGCTCTCAACATCACGTTTGAACGCTGGGTCTGTCACTTCAATTGTTACAACATCTCCACTTTGTGCTTCCTTCATTTGTTTAAAAAGCTGGGTAATAGGTCCTGGACACTGAAGCCCTTTTGCATCAATAAAATATTCTGCCATTTTAAACACACCTCCATAAATTTTTATTTTTACCTTTTATATTGTTACCCCATTTGCATGAGATTTATTTAACAAACTTCTGCAAAAAAATTTTTTTAAAATTAGATTGTTAAAATAATAACATTCTTAAACACAAAAACTTTTAAGGATTCAAAAGGAGAAAAATAGATATCAACTTTACCTTTCAACTTAAAAATTTCATCATGATATTCAATATTTTTTGGACCTGAGCCTTGTTCTTATCATCTGACAAGCACTTTTCAGCATGACTTTCTATTATATAATATCCCACTTTTTCCAAAGCTTTCTTGACAGCAATTATCTGGAGCATAATCTCTTCACATTCTTTTTCTTCTTCTACCATTTTAATAATTCCTTCTATGTGACCTTTGATATTTTTAAGTCTTGAAAGAACCTCTTCTTTCCTTTCATTCTCAGACACCTCAGAGTCACCTACTCTTCAACCATCTTTATAGCTCCCTGCGGACAAAACCTTACACATACACTGCATCCAGTACACTTTTCCTTGTCAATTTCAATCTCTACATCAAAAAATCCTCTTACATTTCTTTTTATTGCACCAAACTTGCACGAACGCAAAGCAGGACAAAAAGGAGACCTATCACACATGCTTTTGTTCAATACTGCTTTTCTCATTATTCTGTATATTCTCCTTCCCCAACAAATTTATCCCCTATACCATGGGGGTGTATTGCATTCACAAGTTATATTATAAAGCAAAAGATAAAAATAATCAAGTATAAAAATTGCAACTAAAATTTTTTATTTTAATAGATAACATTTTTGGCTAAAATACGTTATAATTATATGGTGACAAATTCTTTTGATGGGAGGTTCTGCAATGAGAAAAAGTATAAAGATATGGCTGGCTGGATTTATTGTAATATTTATTCTTTCAAACATTGTATTTGCCCAGACTATTGCCGTGACTCCAAAAGAGATTGACGGAAAAACCTATGTTGATATTGACTCTTTGAAAGACTTTTTAAACTTTGATTACACCAAAACGCAAAATAGCCTGATAATTCAGAAAAAAGACCTGTCCATAAGTGAGGTCATTGACAAGGTAAACAAGTCTGTTGTAGCAATCATCGGTGACAGCAAAAAGATTAAAGCAGACGACTTTTACTACAGCAAAATCCCAGCTGGACTTTCTCACGGATCTGGTGTTGTAATTGATAAAAATGGACTGATTTTGACAAACAACCATGTTGTTGAAGATTTAAAACAGCCTTATGTTATCTTCTACGATGCCAAGGCTTACAAGGCAACTGTACTTTACAGTGACAAAGAAATTGACCTTGCAATTTTGAGAGTTAACCGAACCAATCTTACCCCAATTGAAATTGAAAATCCGAAAAATATTTATGTGGGTCAGGAAGTTTTGGCAATAGGCACACCGCTTTTTTTAGGATGGCGAAATAGTGTCACAAAGGGAATAATAAGCGGACTTAATAGACCTGTAGATGAAGTCTATACATTTTTGCAAACAGATGCAAGCATCAATCCAGGTAACAGCGGTGGCCCACTTGTTAATATGCAGGGAAAACTTGTAGGGATAAATACTCTCGGTATTGATTACTGGCAGGGAATTAACTTTGCAATTCCTGCAGAGAATATACTTTATTTCCTTGACCACTACAAAAAGTTTGGTAGAATCAAAAGATGTTACTTAGGTCTTGAGTTTGAAGACAGTTGGCTCTCGTATGTTGGGCTTCCGTCTAACCTCGGTCTTAAAATTATTGATGTAAAAGCTGATAGTCCTTTAAAAGGATTTGCTCAAGAAAATGATATACTTGTTACAATTGACAGCTACCATATCAATTCTATTGCAGAATACAATCAAACTCTTATGAAATATCTTCCTGGTAATAAGGTAAAGATAAAAATCAAAAGAAACGGCAAAATTCTTGAAAAAGAAGTCATTTTGAAAGAGTGGCCAACAAACAAATAGTTAAAAATATATAGAAAGGGTGGTAGTTATATGTCCAGAAAGTTAAAAACAGTAATTTGTATTTTTACAATAGTTGCTTTTGTGCTGACATCTTCTATCTTTGCGCTTGCACAAGAAGATAGTGGCGTAATTGACTTTTATACAGTCTTTTCAAAAGATGACGTCAATAAGAACAGAGTTGGAAACAGTGTTTACAACTGGTCTATCTATATGCCACAGGATGCCTATATAAACAAAGACCCAAAAGGAAGCTATTTTTCAATGTCAAGCAATAGTTACAAGGCAAATATTAATGTTGAGGCAATTTTAAACAAAGAAGGCTACACATCATTAGATGAGATTTTGCTGTATGGTCAAGATTTAATTTCAGGTTATTATTCGGGTTCAAAGCTATATTCGCTTAAAAAAGGAAAAGACAAGCAAGGCCAAGAATATATCGAAGCCACAAGTGTTTATACCGACTCTTTTTATGTATTTGTTGACGAAGAAGAAAGTTCTGGTACTTTCAATCTCATACGAATTTATTTGAGCAAAAATAAAAAATACAACTACATTTACAGACTTACGATTAGCATGGATTTAAATTTCTATTCACAACACCAAAATCTTTTATACAAGATTGCTGATTCTTTTGAAACAAACTTTGACAGAAACAATCCCAACATAAAAGATTTAGCAGACAACGTAACATCGTGGAGAGTTCACAAAAACACAAGTTATGGATGGCAGATTGATCTTCCACCCTATTGGAAATCTACAGACATTTATAATCTTGAGTACAATTCATCAACACAATCATTTGCTCCACTTTATACAGATGAGGAGATGGGAATCTCAACCCAAAAACAGCAGGATACCTCAAGTATAATACCTTCAGATAGTCAGCAGGAATATGACGAATATCTTTCTGTCAGTTTTGTGACAAACTCGAATGTCAGTTTTGACAAATGGGTTTCTCAGGAAATAAAAAGTATTGAGCTTTACAATAAAGAACTTTTAAAAGTCATCTCATCCAAAAGTTTAAATATTGGAACAAGCAAAGCAAAAATTTATGAACTCAGAATCAGAAAAAGCCTTAACAAGACGTTTGTTGAAAAAAGACTTTATGTTGACTCAAACAATAATAAATATGTGGTAAGACTGTACGCTGCAGAAGAAAAATATAACAAAGATAAGCAAAAATATGAGAGGATAATAAATTCATTCAAAGTATTGCCGGCAAAAAGCAGATACTTTGATTCTATTCTTTGGTCTGGAGATTTGAAACCACAAAGCAGTTTGAAAACCATAAAACTTAACAAAGCTCCATTTGAAATGAAGATTTCAAAGGATTACAAAACAAATATGCCATATTACTACTATAGTTACTTTAGTCAGATAATAGGAACCTTAATTCCATCTGCACAGGGTATTTCAGACATTGAAACAGTGATGCTTTACAATACTCCATACTCAATCTTGACAATAAATGGTGGAATAAACGTAGACCCTGCCGAAAAAATTATAAAAAACACTATGCAAGCATGGGTTGAAAGCAATGAATACAAGAGCAAAACTGTAAATATGAGCTGTTTGAAGTATATTGATAAAAATCTTTCTATTTATAAGTTTACTTATGTTTATAACATTTCTAAGCTTTCAGAACTCGCAAAGGGAAATCCAAATAGAGACTTTAATTTCATGAATCTTCAGAATAGAATTATTTATATGATAAAATACAATCAATATTATTACACCATCGACCTGTCAATTCCTGTTTTGTATTATAATAGCTATACAGTTTCTGACTTTGAGAACTTTGTGAAAAGCATAAAGATAGACAAGATTGAATTTTCAAAGCTGAATATAAAATTTGTAAAAGAGGATTTGGAAAAATTTAAGAAAAAAGAGGAATAAAACTATAAAGGGCTTGCCAAAATACATATGCTTTTTTGGGACGGCAAGCCCTTTTTTATTTACTTTTGTTTTTAACTCATTTTATTATAACTGAAAATAGAAATAAAGATATGTTTTTATCTTACCATTGTAAAGCTTCCTATTCTTGTCTGCTTTTCTGCCAAATGCTTTTTCAATTTTGCTATACGCTGATAACACAAAAAAGTGCCAGTTATCAAATGTTTTAAGACATCTACCAAAATCTCTATAAAGCTCAAATATGTTTATATCATCAATCCTCTCTCCATACGGTGGGTTTGTCACAATTATACCTTTTTCTGAAGGTTTTTTAATTTTCCTTGCATCTGCCCTGAAAAATCTTATGTCTTTATCTACTCCAATCTCCTTTGCGTTTACCTTTGCAATGTGTATCATATTCTCGTCAATATCTGAAGATAGTATTTCAAATTTTTTTTGATAGTCAATTCTCTCAATTGCCTCAAGCCTTGATTTTTTCCATATCTGCGGTGAAATAAATCCATTTTCTTCAGCCAGAAAGGTTCTATTAATACCAGGAGCTATGTTTCTGGCAATCATTGCTGCTTCAATTGCTATGGTTCCAGAACCACAAAATGGGTCCCAGAATACTTCTTCATCGTCTTTCCATTTGGCAAGCAAGATTAAAGTTGCTGCTATGTTTTCTTTCAAAGGCGCTTTAGAAATAAGCTTCCGATAACCTCTTTTGTGAAGAGAATCGCCTGTTGTGTCAAAAAGCAGATAAGCAATGTCATTTATCATTGCAATTTCTATCTTGAAAAGCTGTCCAGTCTCTCCAAGCAAGTTTACACTGTATTTTGATTTTAGTTTTTCAACTATTGCTTTTTTAGTTATAGACTGACATGCCCTTATACTAACCAGTTTAGACTTTTCTGTCCTGCCAGTTACCAGAATCTTTGCATCTTTTGGCAGTATTTCATGCCAAGAGTAGCTGTACACTCCATCAAATAGTTCATCAAAAGTCTTAGCCTTGAACTTATTTAAGATAGCAAAAATTCTGTTTGGCGTTCTTAAATTTATATTGAGCTTGGGTATGTCTTCAAGCTCAGCTGACACAAAAATCCTTCCATTTTCAACTTTCAAGTTTTTATATCCCAGCCTTACCAGCTCTTCCTTTGCAACCGACTCTGTACCTAAAGGCGTGGCAACAAAAAGTTCTATCACTTTTCATCATCCAATCTTGATTTTTGTTTAAGTCGTAAAAGCACTGTTTTGTAGCCGTCAGCTCCATAGTTTAGACACCTGTTTACTCTGCTAATTGTAGCAGGAGATGCCCCCGTTTTTTTTGTAATGTCACTATATTTTGCACCCTCAAATAGAAGCTTTGCAACCTCAAATCTTTGAGAAAGCTCCTGAATCTCTCTTACCGTGCACAAATCTTCAAAAAAATTATAACATTCCTCTATTGTCCTCAGTTCAAGTATTGCTTCAAAAAGATGGTCTGTCATCTCATTCTTAAGTTTTTCATTCATATGCTTTATACACCTCTTTGTAACTCCGCTTACTACTTCTCTTCTTTAAGATTATATCACTTTAAATAATTGAAGTAAACAGGACAAAACAAAAGTGAGGAACTATTCCTCACTCTTGGACGAAAAACTATCTACGTATTTTATCTTGCAAGAAGTGCAAAATTGAAGTTTTTTATCAAATACAAGAGAGAGAATTTCAAGTATATCCGCTGGAATAGTTGTATCCTGGTGTTTGTGAAAAATAATATTTTGAGGGGAGAGTGAAATTAGTCTACTCAGAAGTATATCTTCTTTTGAAAGATTTAACTTAAAATTTTTCGATAAAAGCTCATAAAACTCATCTTTTATTTCATTTCCTTCTCTGTCAAGAAGCAAATACATTTTAGCAGTCGGGATAACATCTACATGTTCTATCTTTGATTCTTGAATGTCTGTAAAATATCTTAGAAGGTTTATAAACTGAAAGTATTCCCTTTCCAGAAGGTATTTATTTGTAACATCTTCCACAATATTTTGAATTGTCTTTATATATTCTTTTAATCTGAAGGTCAAAAAACCTTCAAAATTAAATTCAAAGTTAGAGTCTAAATAGTCAAGTACCTTTTTTATTATTTCGAATTTTACCCTTGAAAAGCTCTGTGCACTTGTCAGTTCATTTAATCTTTTTTGACTTTCTTGATATATTTTCTTTGCTTCTATTTCATCTAAAAAATAATAGTCTTGTTTTATTAGTTTAAAAAGAAATTTTTCTCTGGTGTACTCAATTATTACATTTGCTATTGCATCAGCAACAAAATATTTTACTCTCTCATAAGCATTCAAATCAAAGTTTTTTTTGATTTCATCATCGCTTAAAAAAATACCATAAAATGTGATACTACCACATTGATTTGGCTCAATAAAAAGTCCTTTCACATTTTCATTCCTATCCAGCTGTTTTTTTAAACTCTCATATACAAAAACAGGATCGTCTGCCACTCCCAAACTCAATATTTGCATTTTCTTCACATCCCTGAATATAAGCTTTAACTTTTTAGCACAATAATAAATATACCCTCAAATACTCTTTTTCAATATGCTCTTTTTTCTACTCCTGACACAAAGGAATGATAGAACCTATATCTGAAAGCTGTAAACCCGCCACATTCAAGATTTCAATATCATACTTTTTAAGAAAATTTTTTATACTCAAATAATCTGGATGCATTGAAATATCACCATTAAAAGCCATAATATTTTTGCTAATTAACCCCCCACAGCCGCCAATAAAACCATAGTTAAGTCCTTCTAATTTAATAAAGCCTGGCGATATAAGTAAGCTATCTATTCCATTTTCTAAGGCTTTTTTGTAAATTCCTTTATCAGAGGTAATAATTGTATTTGAATTTACAATCAAGATTGAACATTTACTATACCCTTGTTTTATATGAATCCTTTGAAGGTTATCATCTTCTATTCTTTTTGCTACTATTCTATCAGTAAATTTAAAATTGTGAAAGACTTTTGTGCCAACTTTTGCGATATTGTACTTTACATCCTCAGGATATTTTCCCAAAACAGCTTTCTCTCCAAATATTATATTAAATCCAAGTTTTTTCAGTTCCTCTGTGGTTTTTCTTGGTGAGTTGGGAGCGGCAAAGATTAAATTGTCTTCATAGTGAAAATAAAATATATCAGGGTGAGAAGATATCGCAGGATAAACATCGTCACAGTTTTCACATATTATTATTTTTATACCTAAATCTTCTAGCGTATAGATAAACTTATCGTACGCTCTTTTGTCAAGCAAAATGTGTGTAGCTTTACTTTCTGGTATATATGGAAATTTTAAGTATTTCAAATTCTCATCTTCCTGATAAATTTATTATTATAAAGAGGTACAGCTAATATTATGGAAATTATTGCGGACAAAACACCCTGAAGCAAATTAAAAGGCAAATTTGCAAGAGCAACTTTAAGCCCAAATTGTAAGTTTCTATTAATATTTAATGCCGATGATAGATATTTTAACACAAAAGCTTCTGACAAAAAATATCCCACTGCCATAAGAATGCCACTTAGCATTGTCGAAATAATAAAAGATGCCCACTTTTTCTTTCCTTCTATTTTCTCGAAAATCAGTCCACAGATAAAACCTTCAAGTCCTTTGATGACAAAAGTAAAAGGAGCATAAATGGTATAACCAGAAACAATATCCGCAAGGGCAGAACCAAAACTTCCACCCATAAAACCTATACTTTTACCAAACAAAATAGAAGAAAGCATTATCACAACATCGCCAATGTTAAAATATCCTGCCATAAGCGGTATCTTTATTGTAAATGTTAAAACAAACACAAGAGCAATTATTACCCCAGAAAATACCCAAAACCTTACACCGTTTTTCATATAATCACCTCTTCAATAATATTTCTACTTGCCTAATTCTACACAAAAAGATTCAAAAATCAAATCTTTAAAACCAAAACTGTATCGATACAAAAATAAAAGGAGCTGGTTTCCCCAGCCCGATTAGTTTTTCACTATTTTCATTAGCTTCTTGTCTTAAATCTTTCAACAAGATTTTTAAGAACATCTGCCTGGCTGAAAAGTTCTTCTGAAGCTGCAGCTGTCTCTTGAGAGTTTGCTGAATTGCTCTGTACTACATTGGCAACTTGGTTTATCCCCTCTGTAATCTGTGCTATTGCTTCAGACTGTTCTTTTGAAGAATACATTATATCATTCATAATCATGGCCATTTTATCGATATTCTTTGTAATCCTATCTAACGAGGTGTATGTCTGTTTTGCAATACTATCTCCCACTTCAATCTTTTTGATGGTAGATTCAATAAGACTACTTGTCTCTTTTGCAGCATTTGCACTCCTTGTTGCTAAGTTCCTTACCTCTTCGGCTACAACAGCAAACCCTTTTCCATAGCTTCCTGCCCGTGCTGCCTCAACCGCAGCGTTAAGCGCTAATATATTTGTCTGAAAAGCAATTTCATCTATCGTCTTGATTATTTTTGATATATTGGATGAGGCAGCATTGATTTCTTCCATAGCTTTCATCATTTCTTCCATTTGCTGCATACCTAATTTTGCATCATCTTTTATTTGATTAGCAAAATTAGTTGCTTCTTCTACGTTTTTACTATTTTGTTTCGTCTGTGCAGACACCTCTTCTATTGAAGCATTCAGCTCCTCTATAGAACTTGCTTGGTCAGTTGCCCCTTGAGCAAGGCTCTGGCTTGCATCTGCGAGCTGTTTTGCACCAAGCGCAACCTGTTCTGCTGATGACTTTACTGAATAGATAAGCTGGGATAGCGATTCTATCATCTTAGAAAAAGCTTCTGACAAAATTCCAACCTCATCTTTAGAATCAACACTTACATCAACTGTTAAATCTCCTTCTGCAATCTTCTGGGCAGCTAAAACCATTTTAGAGATAGGTCTGCTAATTGCATAAGAAATAACCAGACCTATAAAGAGAGATATTGCTATGCACAAAATAACTATTATCACCATAGACGTTACTGTACTTTTTGCAAGGGCATTATTTTGAATGTTTAACTTTTCGATGTACTTTTTTTCAAGGTCATAGAGAGTCTTAATTGAGTTTTGAACATCACTTACAAGCTGAGCTGAACTTTGTTTGAACAAAAGATCAACTGCTGCTTTTTTGTCACTTTTTGCAAGTTCAATTATTTGATTTGTTAACTTATCATATTCATCAAATAAAGAATTCAACTTTTGATACTCTTGTCTTATGTCCTCTTCATTTATCAGTTTTGAAAAATCTTCAAGGTTTGTTTTGTAAAAATCATTTATCTCATCGACCTTCTGAAGATAAGAATTCATCTCTGCAGAATTTCTCGCAAGTAAAATATTTCTGTAGTTAATACGCTGTCTTTCAAAACCTTCAAGCACATTGCCAATTGCAATAAATGCTTTAACATTACTCTGATAAACCTCTGTATAGTCATTGTTTATTCTGTTGATATTTGTAACAGCTATTGTACCCATGAAGAGTATCAAAATCAAAACAATTCCAAACCCCGCCAAAATCTTAACAGAAATTTTGAGATTTTTAAATAGCTTCATAAACTACCCATCTCCCTTCATTTATTTCATTTATTTTTTTAGAGAGTTATCCTATCAGGCTTGATAAAAGTTTCACAATCAAGTATTAATACAAGTCTTTCATTTAAGCTTGCAACACCTCTAAAAAATCTTTCATCTACCTTTTCATATGTTTGTGGCAAAGGACTAATTTGGTCCTTGTTTATCACAGCAACCTCGCTCACATGGTCAACAATAATGCCAGCCAAAAAATCATCTATGCTTGTGACAATTACACAAGTCCTTTCGTTGTACTCCTTTTGAGGCTTTGAAAGTCTCATTCTTGCATCAATCACCGGAATGATTTTACCCCGCAAATTAATTATTCCTTTAACATATTCTTCTTGATTTGGCACATAGGTTATTGGCAAAAGACCAATTATCTCTATAACATACTTAATTTCTATCCCATAGAATTGGTCATCCACTTTGAATATAAGGTACATATCTTTCATAGCTTCTTCAAATTCATCCACTTTGCTATGTAGCAATTCTTTCTGCACTTTTCTCACCTACCTTTCAAGCAAAGCATCAATATCTAAAATAAATGCTATATTACCACTTCCAATGAGTGTACACCCTGAAATACCTCTTACCTGCTTTAAAATAGCAGGCAGAGTTTTTATAACTATCTGCTGCTGGGAAATCATATTGTCAACAAGCAAAACACCATTCTTCTCACCATTTGTAACAAGTATACCCAGATAAAAAGGTCTCTCTTTGTCAAGAATATCCTTTCCATAAAACATCTTGTTCAAATCAATTACACCAAAACATATGCCTCTTCTGTACACAAACGGAATTTCGTTTTCCAATACTATCTGCTGTTTTTCAAGTTTAAATGTCTCAACTATTGAGCTCAAAGGTACAACAAAGATATTGCCATCAACATCAATTAACATTCCATCAATTATTGCCAAAGTGAGAGGTATTCTAATTGTAAATCTTGTGCCTCTGTCTTTTTCAGACTCAACAAAAATTCTTCCGCCAATTTTTTGAACGCTATTTTTCACAATGTCAAGCCCCACACCTCTTCCTGAGTATTCTGTCGCCTCTTCTTTTGTAGAAAACCCTGGCTGAAATATTAACTCAAAAATCTCATCTTCGATAATATCATCAGGTGAGGTTATAAGGCCTCTTTCAAAAGCTTTTTGTAAGATTTTCTCTTTATTAAGACCTCTGCCATCATCCTCAATGCTAATAACCACTTCAGACCCGCTATTTTTAGCACTGATATACACATTACCAGTCATATCTTTACCTTTTTTTAATCTTTCTTCTTTGTCTTCTATTCCATGGTCCACAGCATTTCTAACTAAATGAATTAGTGGGTCTGTTAAGTGTTCTATCAGAACTTTGTCAAGTTCTGTCTCCTCCCCAGTAATATGAACATTAACTGGTTTTTGAAGTTTTGCAGACATCTCAATAATGGTTCTTTTCAACCTTTGAAATGTAGAAGAAAGCGGTAGCATACGCATCGACATTACCACTTCTTGAAGTTCTCTTATTAGCTTTGACATCTGAAGTGTTAAATTTTTGAAACTACTATTCTCATCAGTTTTTACTTCTTTGTGTTGAACAATCATTGAAAAGGTTATTACCACTTCTCCAATGAGGTCTATTAGTCTATCAACTTTTTCAATATTAACGTTTATTAGCTTATGGATAGAGTGTGTGACATTCTGATATGAACTTATCTCCTTGGTTAAAGAAGCTTTTTCTGATACTTCTTCAATCTTGATGTCTTTTACCCATGCAAAGTTTTCAAAAAGTTTTACCACATCTTCTTTTTTGAGTAAAGTTTTAATTGAAATAAAAAAACCATCTTTTTTAATTTTTTCTGAAGATGCCATGTTACTTTCAATATCAGAAGGCAAGTATTCTAAAACATTTACATATTGTTTCAAATTTTGAACAATTAAAAATGCTCTCAAATTCTCCATTTCCCAGCCTTCTTCAAAAAGCAGCCTTATATGATATTTTTTCTCACTCTCAGCTTGTACCCTATTATTTTCTGCTAAGCTCGTCTCAATTTTCTCTAAAACCTCTTTTATATTTTCTGCATCTTGAGGCTGCTGTGAGTTTTCTATACAATTTATCTGAATGGTTAAAAAATCTATTAACTTTAACATGTTTAAAATAAAGTTATCAAGATTTGTCGGTAGTTTACCTTCATCTCTCATACAAACAAATATGTCTTCCACTCTATGACAAATCTTGGATATGTCATCAAACCCCATCATCGCTGAGGAACCTTTTAATGTATGAAAAAATCTTAAAGCTTCTGCCACTGCTATATCTAAGTTTCTGTTTCCTTCTTTGAGTTCAATAAAGATCCTCTCAAGCGAACTTACTATCTCTTTTGCTTCGCTTATAAATACTTCAAACATGGGGTCTTTTTGCATTTCATTCACAGTCTCACCTTCTCATCCTTTTATAAAGAGGACAAGACCTTAACCAGATGTTCTTCTTTGTATGGCTTTACAATAAACCCTTTTGCCCCATTTAATACTGCCTCTTTTACCTTTTCTTCTTGCCCTAAGGCAGTTATCATGACAACTTTTGCATTCCTGTCAATTTCCATAATCTTTTTCAAAACCTCTATACCGTTCATCTCTGGCATTGTAATATCAAGTGTTACAATATCTGGACGAAGCTGCTGAAAAAGTTTTATACAGCTTTTCCCATCACATGCTTCCCCAACAACTTCAAACCCATATTTTTCTAATGTTTGTCTTAAGGAATATCTCACAAATGCTGCATCATCTACTATTAATACCTTTTTCATATAGCAATTTTCCCTCCCCGCAGGAAAAATAATATTCTAAATTTATTTTTACCCGCTTTCTCTGTATAATAAACAAAAATCCTACACTGCCCAGAAACTTTGCAGTGTAGGATATATAAGCATTTAATATTCTCACTTTAAATAATCTCTATCAAATCACTAATTATTTTTATAAACTTTTCCTCAACCATCTTTGAAACTTCTATGACCTCTTCATGTGAAAGTTTCTTTTCAAGAATTCCTGCTGCCATGTTTGTAATACATGAAATTCCAAAAACTTTGATATTCATCTGCCGCGCTGCAATAACTTCCAAAACTGTTGACATACCAACCGCATCAGCACCAAGGATTTTCAGCATCCTTATCTCCGAAGGTGTTTCATATGAAGGACCTTTTAAAAATGCGTATATACCTTCTTTATAATCAACCCCGTTTTTCTTGTAAACATCTTTTGATTTTTCAATTATCTCCCTGTCATATGCATATGTCATATCAAAAAACCTTTCACCAAATTTCTCTGCTTCTGACCCAATTGCTGGGTTTTCGCCTGATAGATTTATGTGGTCTTTTATCACCATCAAATCTCCAGGAGAAAGCAAAGGCGAAATTCCCCCTGCCGCGTTTGTAACAATAAGGTTTTTCACTCCCAAAAGTCCTGCTGCCCTCACACCAAATACAACCTCTTGAGCATTATACCCTTCATAAAGATGAAATCTTCCCTGAAAAGCCAAAACCTCTCTTCCTTTTACTTTTCCAAAAACCAAGTTGCCTTTGTGTCCCTTGACAGTAGACACAGGAAAATGAGGTATCTCTGAATATTTGATTTCAATTTTTTCTTCCATTGTATCCGCAAAACTGCCAAGTCCACTGCCCAGAATAATAGCAATCTCTGGCACGTTTGGAATCTTACTTTTTATAAACTCTGATGCTTCTTTTACCCTTTCATAATACGACATAAAAATCACCTCAATAGTTATTTTATCACAATTTCTTTTAAAAAACTCTCTCCAAATCTTAAAGGTTTTACATTCAAATACTCTGCTATTGTCTGACCAATATCAGAAAAACTATTTCTTGTTCCAAGGTCATATCCTTTTTTGATATTTTGGCCATATACAAGTATTGGCACATGTTCACGCGAATGGTCTGTAGAAGGTGTTGTAGGGTCACAACCATGGTCTGCAGTAATTATTAGAATATCATCTTTTTTAAGCTTTTCCATGATTTCGTGAAGCCTTGTGTCAAAGTCTATTAAAGCCTTTGCATAACCATGAGGGTCATTTCTGTGACCATACAGCATATCATAGTCAACAAGGTTTGTAAAAATTAGTCCTTTGTTAACTTCATCCATTGCCTTCAAAGTTTTGTCAATCCCGTCCATGTTCCCTTCTGTGTGAATACTCTTTGTCAATCCTCTTTTGGCAAAAATATCCTCTATCTTACCTATTCCCACACATTCAAAACCTGCTTCTTTAATATTGTCAAGCAGCGTATTATAAGGTGGCTCAACTGCAAAGTCTTTTCTGTTATAAGTTCTTACAAAACTGTTCCTATCTTTACCCACAAATGGCCTTGCAATTACCCTTGCAACAAGATATTTCCCAACAAGAAGCTGCCTTGCTATTTGGCATATCCTATATAGCTCCTCAAGCGGAATTACTTCTTCGTGAGCAGCAATTTGAAATACAGAGTCAGCAGAAGTATAAACAATTGGATAGCCGGTTTTAATATGTTCTTCTCCAAGCTCTTTTATTATTTCTGTACCAGATGCAACTTTGTTGCCAAGAACTTTTCTCCCAATCCTTTTTTCAAATTCCTGAATCAAATCTTCAGGAAAACCATTTGGAAATGTCTTGAAAGACTCTTCTAACACAACACCAGCTATCTCCCAGTGACCGGTTATAGTATCCTTGCCCTTTGACATTTCCTTGCTTTTCCCAAAAACTCCAATAGGATTGGGATTCGGTGGTGTACCTTTTATACTTGTTATGTTTCCTATTCCAAGCTTGTATAAGTTCTTAAGTTCAATGCCTCCAACTGCATATGAAGTATTTGAAAGAGTATTGCTCCCTTCATCCCCGTAAAGATTTGCATCGTCAAGCGCTCCAACACCCACGCTGTCAAGAACAATTAATATGACTCTCATTTAAAAATCTTCCCTCCAAAAACAAATACTTGAGGTTATTTTTATTCTCTACCCACAATTGCTACACCACTGCTTGTACCTATCCTGCTTGCACCTGCTTGTATCATCAAAAGAGCATCTTCAAATGTTCTAATTCCACCTGAAGCCTTGATTTTTAACTTATCTCCTACAACTTTTCTCATAAGAAGTATATCCTCATACTTTGCACCGCTTTTAGAAAAGCCCGTGGAAGTTTTTACAAAATCTGCGCCTGCTGCGGCTGCAATTTTGCATGCTTCTATCTTTTTATCATCGTCAAGCTCAGATGTTTCGATTATTACCTTTACTATTTTATTTGAATACTCTCTTGCAACTTCAACAATGCTCTTGATCTCTTCGTAAACATAATCTGTGTTACCACTTAGCATAGCTCCAATATTTATAACCATGTCTATTTCATCAGCACCATTTTCAAAAGTTTCTTTTGCTTCAAACACCTTTGTTTTAAGAGTGTTTGCTCCAAGTGGAAAACCTATTACAGTTGCCACTTTGACATTTGACTCTTTCAAATATTCCTTGCACAACTTTACATAATAAGGATTCACACAAACTGAAGCAAAAGAATATTTTAATGCCTCATCGCAAATCTTTTTTATATCTGCAGGTGTTGCAGAAGACTTCAAAAGTGTATGGTCAATAAACTTTGCAATCTCTTCTCTGGTCATCATGTTCCCCTCCATGTAATTTAAAATTCAAAAACATTATCTTTTGTTATCTTTGCAAATATTACTTTTCTTTTTGGAACAGGTACTTTTGAAAACTCAAATGCAGTTTTCACATCTGAGATGGCTTCTTCAACCCTTTTTTCATCATTTGCATAGATTTTAGCAAACGGCATATTCTTGGCTATTTTGTCGCCTATTTTACCAAAAAGTTGAATTCCAACTGCGTAGTCAATCTTGTCTTCTTTTCTTTGTCTTCCTGCTCCAAGTTTTAGTGCGCAAAGCCCAAGTTTGAGAGCATCAATATCTTTAATATACATATCTTCGTCGCATTTTAGTTCATAAATATATTTGGCTTGTGGCAGCAATGAATAATTGTCAACTATTTCAGGATTTCCACCCTGGTTTTTTATAATTTCTCTAAATTTTTTGAGAGCATGCCCTTTTTCAATGCTCTCAATTGCTCTTTCTTGTGCTAATTTTTTCTCCTTTTCAACTCCAGCCATAATCATCATCTCAGATGCAAATTCAATACAAAGATTCTTCAAATCTTCATGTCCTCTTCCTTTTAAGACCTCTATTGCTTCAATAACCTCAAGAGCGTTGCCAATCATAAGACCAAGTGGCTGATTCATATCTGTAACATATGCCACTGTTTCTCTTCCTGCCAAAGTTCCAATCTCAACCATAGTATTAGCAAGCTCTTTTGCCTTTTCATACTCTTTCATGAAAGCACCTTTGCCAAACTTGACATCAAGTATTATCTTATCACTACCAGCTGCAATCTTTTTGCTCATGATGGAAGATGCTATAAGTGGTATAGATTCAACTGTACCTGTGACATCTCTTAAAGCATATATCTTTTTGTCTGCAGGAACAAGGCTTTCTGACTGCCCAACAATTGCCGCACCAACTTTATTTACTGCTTTTATAAACTCATCTTCTGAAAGCTCTGTTTTAAAACCTGGAATTGACTCCAACTTGTCAATTGTCCCACCTGTGTGAGAAAGCCCTCGTCCTGACATCTTTGCAACCTTTACACCGCAAGATGCTGCCAGTGGTATTAAGACTAGGGTTGTTGTATCAGCAATACCACCACTTGAGTGTTTATCAACCTTGATACCCTCTATACTGCTCAGGTCTACCATCTTACCTGATTTTGCCATGAGCATGGTAAGTTCTACAAGCTCATCTTTTGACATCCCTCTAAAATATATAGCCATCAAGAAAGCAGACATCTGATAGTCTGGAATTTCGCCTTTTACATATCCGTTTACAATAAATTCAAGCTCTTCTTTGCTCAGTATCTCTCCGTCACGTTTTTTCCTAATAATCTCTGTCACCAGCACACCTTTTCACCTTCTTGCTTTACTTTGTTAATAACTTGAGAATTTGCTCAACAAAAATAGCTCCCAAGAATATTCCAAATATACCCATTATTCCTGCAAGAGCATTCGGTGCAGGAATGGGAAGCTTCAAAAGCCTGAATATAGCACCCACAACAAATCCTGTGATAAGAGAAAGTAATATTGCTTTCACCTTGAACAATCGCCCTCCTGTCTTAATCTTAATTTCATCTTTCTTACAATTCAAATCCATATGGCAAAAGTTCTTTGATATTAGTTTCTATTACTTTTGTTATATCACAATTTGAAAGATAAATGGTGCTATCTTTTGCAAGTTCAAAAACCACCTGTCTGCACGCACCACACGGTGATATAGGCTCATTTTCAGGACCGATTATATAAAGAGCTTTTATTTTTGTTTCTCCTTCTGATATCGCCTTAAAAAGTGCAACCCTTTCTGCACACATAGAAAGGGGATACGAAGCATTTTCTATGTTGCACCCTGTGTACACTTTACCACTGCTACCAACAATCGCCGCACCCACCCTGAAACGTGAATATGGTGCATATGCCTTCTCTTGAGCTTCTTTGGCCAAGTTCAAAAAATACGCAGTTTGTTCATCAACTCTGTCCAAATATTTCATTTTTTATACCCTCTTTCTTACAATATAGAATCTGAATTTTTTGGGTGAAAAATAATTTGAAGAATACAAAATTGGAATGTCATTTTGGTCAAAATGAACCTGGTCAAGCAAAAGAACAACATCGTTCTTTTCAAGGTTAAGCTTTTTATAAACATTATTTTTTTCAGCAAGCATTGGGATAATATCAGAGATTGCATATGCAATATATACTCCCAGTTTATCATTTAAATAGTCAAATAACGACTCTCCTACAAATTTAAACTCAGATGAAAAGAGCTTTGCAGGAAGTCTATCAACACAATATACAACGGGAATACTCTCAGCAAGTCGTACTCTTTCTATCTTGATAATCTCTTCAGTTGATGATATTCTGAGCATATGAGCCTCTTTTGCGTTTGGATAGGTTTTGGTAACAATAATATCTTTCGTGTGCGGCTTGTATCCCTGTTTTTCCATTAACTTCGTTATACTCTGAAGCTCTTCCATTCCAGATTGTAAAATTGGTCGTGATGAGACAAAAGTCCCAACACCATGTTTTCTTACAACATATCCTTCTTCTTCTAATATTCTTAAAGCTTCTCTGAGCGTCGCTCTGCTCACACCAAAAAGCTTCGCCAGTTCCAATTCGGATGGAAGTTTGTCCCCCTCTTTAAATTTCTCTTCAATGAGTTGCTTTAATTTTCTTAATACAAGCTCATACCTTTGGGGATATCCTACTGATTCAAAACTTTCCACAACTCGCACCCGCCCTTCCTTCTTATTTTTTGGGCCTGTAAGGAATACCGTCGGCAGCAGGTGCAACACTCTTACCGCCAATACCAATTAATGCTAATATTGTAACTACATAAGGTAACATCATAATAATGTTTTTTGAAATTGAAGATTCTTGTAATGTATAGCTAAGTGCTGTTGCAAAACCAAACAAAAGTGATGCTAAGAATGAGCCAACCGGTGTCCATTTACCAAAAATCATGGCAGCTAAAGCTATATAACCTCTTCCTGACGACATCTCTGGGGAAAAACTGTTCAAAACACCAATTGAAAGATAAGCACCACCAAGAGCAGAAAATGCTCCACCCAGTATAACACCCAAGTATTTCATCTTAACAACATCGATACCAGCTGTCTCAGCAGCTTCTGGATTTTCGCCAACTGCTCTTAGCCTCAAACCTATGGTTGTATAGAATAAAAACCACTGGCTAAGCATTATCAAAACAAACATTATATAAACCATTACATTTTGACCACTTAAAATCTGTCCAATTACAGGAATTCTATCTATCACAGGTATCCTAACATCAGGAAGTTTAGGGGTGTCAAAAGGTGTCCCTTCCGGGCCATATATAGCATTGAAAAGGTAAGCTGTAATACCAGATGCAAATATGTTAAAAGCCATACCAAGGACTATCTGGTTTGCATACATCTTTGCAGCTGCCCATGCAAATACATATGCTACCAAAATACCTGAGATTACTCCTGCTAAAAGTCCAAGCCATGCATTGTGAAAGTATGCCGAAAACGCAACTGAAACAAATGCCGAAATTAGCATTATTCCTTCCATAGAAATATTGACAACGCCAGATCGTTCAGAAAAAGTACCACCAATTGCTGGAAGTGCAAGCGGTACCGACATCGCAATGGTTGATGCCCACAAATATGGGTTTGTAAAAATACTGAGTATATTCATCTTACTCTTGCCCTCCTACCGGTTGCAACTTTGTTTTCCTGGTTTTAATCTTTTCCATAACAATCCTATAAAGTTCTTCAATTGCAATAAAGAATATTATAAGTCCTACCACAACATCAGCAAGCTGTCCAGAAATATTTGTTTGCATCTGCATCTCCTGGGCACCTGTTGAAAGTCCTGCCAAGAAAATTGCTGCAATTACAACACCAATTGGATTGTTATTCGCAAGAAGCGCAACAACTATAGCAGTATAACCATAACCCGAAGTAAAGCTATCATAGAGTCTGTGCTGCACACCCATTATCTGAACAGCACCAGCAAGACCAGCAAATGCACCAGAAAGCCCCATTGCCAAAACAAGTTTTTGAGCAACGTTCATGCCAGCATACTTTGCAGCTTTGATATTAAACCCTACTGCTCTGAGTTCATAACCTATGGTTGTTTTGTACATGAGAATATATACTACCACAACTGCCAAAATTGCAATGTAAAGTCCACTTGACAGTTGTGTATTTGGTACCAAAGTACTTAACTTTGCACTGTTTTGAATCACCGGTGATTGGGGTATTGTTCCCTTGTCCATCATCGGACCGCCTTCTAACAAATAATGGCTAAAATAAATGGCTATATAGCTCATCATCATAGTTGTGATAACCTCATGAGCACCAGTATAAACTTTTGCCAACCCTGGAACAAGTCCGCCCCAAAGTGCGCCCGCTATCATAGCACATATTATTATCAATGGAATGTGTAAAAACCATGGAAGACCCTTTATCTGATACCCAAGATAAGTTGCAACAATTGCGCCTATCCAAAACTGTCCTTCAGCACCAATATTAAAAAGTCCTGAAGAAAATGCTATTGCAACTCCAAGGCCTGTTATTATGAGAGGTATTGCGTTTGTCAGAGTTGTCGCAAAGTTCATTAAATTCCCATATGCTCCACTAAAAAGAGCAATGTACGCATAAATAGGATTTTGCTTTGCTGTGATTAATATTACTATCCCACCTACAACCATGGATATAAAAATAGCAATAAGCGGCATTAAAATACTCTGCAAAATCTTTTTTATCATCACCGTTTAGGCCTCCTTCTTTTTCTTGCCTATCATCATAAGTCCTATCTCTTCTTTTGTTGCATTTTTACTTTCCAAAATATCCATAATCCTGCCCGAATACATCACAGCAATCCTGTCAGAAAGATTCAAAATCTCATCAAGTTCTAAAGAAACAAGTAGTATTGCTTTACCACTGTCCCGAAGTTCAATCAGTTTTCTATGGATGTACTCTATAGCTCCCACATCCATTCCTCTTGTTGGTTGAACAGCAATTAAAAGGTCTGGACTGCTTGAAAACTCTCTTGCCAAGATTACCTTTTGCTGATTGCCACCTGAAAGATTCTTTGCAAATAACTTGTAATCAGGTGGACGCACATCAAATTCATGTATGAGTCTATCAGCTTCTGAGATTATTACCTTATAATTTAAAAAACCTCCATTAGAATATGGCTTTTTATAGTACCTTTTGAGCACAATGTTTTCTGCCACTGTAAAGTTCAAAACAAGCCCGTCCTGCTGCCTGTCTGCTGGAATATAAGCAATCCCTTTTTCGTAACGTCTGCGGGTGGGAAGGTTTTGAATTTCCTCTCCTTTGAAGATTATTTTCCCTGTTGATGAAATAAGTCCAACAATAGCTTCTACAAGCTCATTTTGTCCATTTCCATCAACACCTGCTATACCAAAAATCTCTCCTCTTCTTACTTCAAAACTTACATCTTTGACCTTTTCAACACCGTTTTTCAGTTTGACTGAAAGGTTTTCAACCTTTAACACAGTCTCTCCTAACCGCGGTTCAGTCTTTTCAACAACAAGTTTAACTTCTCTTCCGACCATCAAATTTGCAAGTTCCTGTTCGGTTGTTTCTTTGGTGTTCAAGGTCTTTATTGTCTTTCCTCTTCTCATAACAGTTACTCTATCTGAAATTTCCATAACCTCATCAAGTTTGTGGCTTATAAATAATATGGATATCCCTTGAGCTTTCAGGTTATTTATAATCTTAAAAAGTTCCCTTGTCTCTTGGGGTGTTAGCATTGCTGTTGGTTCATCAAGTATCAAAAGCCTTGCATCTCTGTAAAAAGCCTTTAATATCTCTACTCTTTGTTGCATACCTACACTTAAATCTCCAACTTTTGCCTTTGGGTCAATTTCTAAATTGTATTTCTTCGAAATCTCAAGAATTTTCTTCTCAGCTTCTTGAACATTAAACCTAAAACCTTTTGGCTCAAATCCCAAAACAATATTTTCAGCCACGGTAAATACAGGTATCAACATAAAATGCTGATGAACCATTCCTATTCCTTTTTCAATTGCTTCATGAGGTCCTTTGACTTCAAGTTTTTGACCTTCAAAATATATCTCTCCAGAATCAGGAGTATAAAGACCATAGATGATATTCATTAAAGTAGACTTTCCAGCACCATTTTCCCCAAGTATGGCATGTACCTCACCTTTTTTGACATCCAAAAACACATTATCATTTGCTTGAATATTACCAAATCTTTTAGAAATATCCTTTACCTGCAAAATGTACTCCATATCATGTCCCACCTGTCTTTATATTCTTTTTATTATTTCAATGATAACCTTTTTGAGCTTTTCTACATTTTCAGAAAACACTCTTAAAACCTCTTCATGCGAAACAGGTTTTATATCTGGGTCATCTTCTAACCCCGCATCATAGTCTGTCACAAGAGTTATATTTAAATACTTTATTCCAAGCTCATTTGCCAAAGCTACTTCGGGATACTGGGTCATTCCAATAACGTCAAACCCCATCTTGGAATACCATCTGCTTTCTGCTAAAGTAGAAAATCGCGGTCCCTGAATAACTACACATGTACCTTTTTTATGAAATCTATATCCAAGTTCTTCTAAAACATTAATTGCAATTTCTCTCATCTGTTCATCATAAGGCTGTGCCATTGAGGTGTGCTTTACATTTCCAATATCCGAAAATGTGTCCTCTCGTCCCCATGTTCTGTCAATAAACTGGTCAACAATTACAAAATCACCCGGCATAATCTCCTTTTTTAAGCTTCCACATGCTGTTGTTGAAATAATCTTCACAACACCCAGTTCTTTTAATGCATATATATTTGCCTTATATGGCACTTTATGAGGAGGGTAAATATGTTTCTTCCCATGCCTCGGAATAAACGCAACTTCCTTTCCTCCCACCTTGGAGATTGCTATTTTATCACTTGGTTTGCCATAAGGTGTTTCAATCTCAATCTCCTCAAAGTTTACCAAAAAAGAGTAAAATCCAGAACCACCTATTATCCCTATCATATGGATTAGTACTCCCCTCTATTTGTGTTATAAACTTGTGTATTGTTGAAAGGCCTGCTGTGATATTAGATATTGCCCAGCAGGCCTTTAAAACTTAAATGGTACTACTTTACTTCTGTTGGTATCTTTATCTTACCAGCTTTTATATCAGCAATTACCTTGTTTATTTTTGCACTCACACTATTTGGAACACCTTTCATAAACGGAGCAAGTCCAACGCCATTGTTTTTCAAATCAAAGTAAATGATACCACTTTTGAATTTCCCATTTAATGTATCTTTTATAACACTGTATGTTGCAACGTCAACTCTCTTCATTGCAGAGGTAACAACAGTGGCTGGTGCAACATAGCTTTGGTCTGAGTCAACACCGATTGCATAAACTCCCTTTTCTTTTGCAGCCTGGATAACACCAAGACCTGTCTGCCCTGCAACTTGGAACACAAAGTCAGCACCCTGTGCAATTTCTGAAAGAGCTACCTGTTTTCCTGATGCCGGGTCATCAAACTTGCCAGTGTACTTGATTATAACCTTTGCTTTTGGAATCTCGCTCAAGACGCCAGCTTTAAAACCTGCAATGTATCTGTCAACAGGTGGAATCTTCATGCCACCTACAACTCCAAATATATTCTTTCCAGTTGTTTTACCAAACTTAGCTTTCTCAAGCAAAGCTGCAGCAACTCCTGCTAAGTAGCCTGCTTGTTCTTCTCTAAACATAGCTGAGGCAACATTAGGAAGGTCAGAAATCTCAGAGTCGATAATTAAAAATTTTGCCTTTGGGAACTGCTTTGCAACTGTCACAACCGAGTCGTGCATCAAAAAACCAACTGCAATAATTAAATCGTAATTAGCTTTTGCAAGTTTCTGTAAGTTTGGAACATAGTCTGTCATCTGCTTTGACTGAATGAGAGTTGTTTTGATTTTTAGTTCTTTTTCAGCTCTTTTCAGTCCTTCATATGCAGACTGGTTGAAACTTCTGTCATTGACACCACCAACGTCAGTGACAAGCCCTACCTTAAAAGTTTTTTGGGATGTAGACCCACTTGCCATGTTCCAAGATACATTTAAGCTTAATAAAAGAGCAGCAATCACAACAAGACTTAAAACCGCATACAAGCTTCTCTTCATAAAAAGCAAACCTCCTTTTGTATTTTTTAGATGTCAGACATCTAACATCTGACATCTGACATCTGACATTACTATTTTATGATCTTTATTCAAAAAAGTCAATATGAAAATTTATAAATTTGTGAATTATAATTATAAAAGGCTGCCTCTAAATTGCAGCCTTTTTTCTAAATATTTGTTTTACATATACAATTCTTTTACCCTGTTGTGTGCTAAATACTCTAATGTATCATCTAATTTCTGAAACTCTAAGCTATCCAAATTATACTTTCTTTCAAGAGCTTTTTTGATCATAAAGTCTGCAATATGCGGATTTTTTGGAAGAAGAGGTCCGTGCAGATAAGTACCTATCACGTTTTTATAAATTAGTCCTTCAAATCCATCCTTTCCGTTATTGCCATGACCTTTTAAAACCTTGCCAAAAGGTTGATAATCATGATATGTTCTACCACCATGATTTTCATATCCCACAACTGTTTTTGGAAAAACATCCAAGCTTGTTTCGATTATAATGTTACCAATAAGTCTTTTCCCCTCAGCTTTTGTTATAAAATCCAGAAGATGAAGACCCTTTATTGCTCTTCCGCTTGCATCGATATAAGCCTCTCCTAAAAGCTGATAGCCACCACAGATTGCAAGTACTACAATCCCATCTTCAATAAGACTTTTAATAAGCCCTTTCAAATTTATAAGATGTGAATATACAATAGACTGTTCTCTATCTGATGCCCCACCAAGCAAAATTATATCTGCACTTTTTAGGATTTCTTGGCCTGCGCCTAAATTGTATTCAAAAATGTTTGCTTTTATGCCTCTCCAAACGCATCTTTTCTGCAGACAGATAATATTGCCTCTATCTCCATATAGGTTTAAAACTTCTGGAAACATATTCACAATATTTATCTCCACTTTTCATCCCATCCTTTTTGAAAGAACGTCTACTATTTTCTTTACTTCAAAGAGAGCTGTATATGTTGGAAGAATATAGACCTTCTCAATATCTTTTAGCTCAAAAACCCTGTTTAAATCTTCTTTGTAGTCAATAAACTCAAAATTAGAAAGTACAAATTCACTGTATTTTACTCTCAAGGCCATATCTTCTTTCCTCTTGCCGCCAAAGTACAAAGCTTTGATGTTTTCTATCCTGCCCAAGATGTCAAAATCAGCATCCCAAATCCATGAAATATCTCTGCCATCTGCAGCATTGTCGTTAAGGATAAAAACAATTGCCTTAGGGTCAGGGTCCTTGCTAATTACGCTTAGTGTCTCGCTCATGCCTATGGGGTTTTTTACAAGTGATATTATCACTTTTTTACCGCCAACTTCTTTCTTTTCTAACCTTCCAAGTTTATTTTCAAATGTTTCAATTCTTTCTTTTATTCTTTCCTTTTCAATGCCAATCAGCATTGCTACCGAAATAGCTGCACATACATTGTACAGATTATAAACACCACCCATTTTCCATCTAATATTCTCAATATTTATACCTGTTTCTCTGTCAACAAAATCAAAAACAAACCCTGTCAAATCTTCTCTTATATTTGTGATGATAAACCTGCTTTCAGGATTTTTATAACCACAAACTGAGCATTCATATTTACCAAGATGTCCAACATTATAAAACGAATATTCAAGCTTGGCATTGCAAATAGGACAGAAACGTGAATCCAACGTAACATTGGTTTTTCGACTAAACATATTTTCATCAACACTATAAAACACCTTTTTTTCACCACTAAAACTTGCCAAGTTTGGATCGTCTGCATTTATTATAGCTAAAGCCTGTCCAATATGATCTAAAATCAGATCTTTTACCCTGTCAAGTTCACCGTACCTGTCAAGCTGGTCTCTGAACACATTGGTTGTAACAAATATGTCTGGTTTTAAGTATCTTGTTACAATTGGCAGTGAGCCTTCGTCAACTTCAAAACATGCAATATCATAATTTGACCTTAGATTATTTATAAAAGCACTTACAATCCCGTTTGCCATGTTTGACCCCTTCAAATTAGAAAGCACAACTCTATCGTCCGCAATTAACCAGTTTATTATGTTGTTTGTGGTTGTCTTACCATTTGTACCTGATATAAGTATCTTCAATTTGCACCTTTTATCAATCTCTTTTATAATCCTTGGATAAATTTTCAGGGCAATCTTACCTGGTGCGCTTGTTGCATCTTTCCCACAAAGCTTCAGCATAAGCTTAACAATCATCCCCAGCAAAATGGCAATGTAAAGCCTTATATTTTCCAATTATCTCATCTCCTACTTTCTGAAAAGATTTGTAAAAATACAAAAAAGCAAGGCACTGCCTTGCCCCACGTATTTTCAAAATAAAAATCTTATTTATGCACGTGGATGGGTTTTTTGATACACCTCTTTTAGCTTAACATTTGCAACTTGAAGGTATCTCTGTGTTGTGGAAATATCAGCATGGCCAAGCATTTGCTGAACAGCTCTCACATCCGCACCATTTTCAATTAGATGAGTGGCAAAAGAGTGTCTGAGCACATGCGGTGTTATTTCTTTATCTATCTTTGCATTTTGTGCATAAAACTTTACTATCTTCCAAAATCCCTGTCTTGTCATTCTTTCACCGCTAAAGTTCAAAAAAAGAGCTTCTTCATCTTTACTTTTTGCAAGGTAAGGTCGTGAATGACGCAAATACTTCTCCACTGCCGAAATGGCATATGAACCAATGGGAATAACTCTGTCTCTTTTCTTGTTTTTGCAAATAATATATCCGTGTTCAAGATTGATGTCGTCAAGATTGAGATTTATAAGCTCGCTTACCCTGATACCTGTTGCATACAAAAGCTCAAGCATTGCTTTATCTCTGATTCCTTTAATATCATCCTCTTTCGGACATGAAAGAAGCCTTTCCACCTCATCTCTTGTAAGTATCTGAGGTGGACTTTTTTCAAGTTTTGGAGGTTCAATCTCAATCTTTCCAATATCAACAATATCCTGAATTTTTAGAAATTCATAAAAGACTTTTAGTGAAACAATTGCACGTGCAATAGTACTGTTTGATTTACCACCTTTTTGCATACTGATAATGTATGCTATCAATGTTGTCTGAGAAGTATTTTCAAGTTTTATTTTTATGTCATCTAAAAACTCTATGTATTTTTTAGCGTCCCGTAAATACGAACTTATAGTATTCTGTGAAAATCTATTCTGTCTCTGGAGGTAATTACCAAACGCTTCTATGATACTCATCTATACCCAAATCCCCTTATATCTATAAATAAGTTCCTGCCAGCTTATATCAATCTTATATTAACCTGCAAGCAAGTTTTGCTACCATGTTGTCAATCACCAATATCCCGCACATTAAAAATATTATAATCATTCCAATAATTGCAAATGAGCTTTTGTCTATTCTTGCCATTTTGTTTTTAAAGAATAACATTATAAATGAATACAGAATAAGTATAATCAAAAATATAAAAACAATCAATTCCTTTAATAGTATATACGATAGAAAGAATGCAAACCCTTTTATCTTATACACGTAAAAAAAGACAGCAGTAGCAAGCCCAAATGAAAACCCTTTAAATACTACAATTCCTATATTCAAAAGCTGCATGTATCTATGAAGGTTAGAAAGCCCCCATATGCAAAGACAAAACAGTATTACTCCTAATGAGAAAATCAAAACATTTTTCCAATAGTCTTTGTTTCCTTGTTTTGCCATATTTATTGAAATTACCACAAAGTTAGAAAGCTGACTTTTCTGATTTGCGTTCATTCCCAAGAAAAATCTTATGCCAAAAAACATACTAAGAAGATATAAAACAGAAATAGATACAATTAAAAGTTTTATTTTTGTCTTCATTGTTATCTTCTCTTTTGCAAATTTTATAGTAAAATGATATGTTAATCTTTTTTTAATTATTCCCTCCCAAAGAAAATAGATACCCCTTTGATTTAAAAATGATAAAGTTTGTCTTTTTATAAAAGTGGTTGAGCAAATTTTTGCTAAATTTGACTGAAAATCTTCCACCCGCAAACTTTAAATTTATACTGTCATAGCTAAAAAGTATTTTGAGAATGTACTCGTCGTGTGGCAACATCCTTTGCTTGCTTATCTCAACAATGAAAATCATGATTAAAAAGATAACAAATATCAAAATTAGGCCTCTTCTTATTTTTCTGATAAAATTTTTATATTCACAATATCTTTTGTATCTGCTTTTTCTCAAACCAAAACTCACCTTCCCATGATAGTATCATCCAATGCCTTTGCAACAATCTGGCAACTCCTTAAGGCTTCTTCTAAGGTATTCCCATTGCTACCAATTTCAATGATTATAGCATATGGTGATACATGTTGATTGTATCGTGCAGCAGAGAGGTTTATAGGTCTTGTAATCTGAGGGCATATTTTGCTGAGATTTTTTTGAAGATGCACAGCAAACAGAAGGTTCTGTCGCCAAAAAGGATGATAAAGCCCAAGCTTGTCTGTCCCTACAACAAGCATTACCTTTGCAACCTCATATCCAAACGCAACTGTTGAAACCTTTACTTTTTTTGAACCATTTCCAATAGCATCTCTGTGTAAATCTATAAAGACTTTTATATCAGGATGTTCACTTTTATATTTCTCTATTACCTTCAATGACCGCGAATAAGAACCCTTGTATTCTGGATAATCATTTACATCTTTGCTGTGATAAACTTTATAACCATATTGTTTTTCTAAGATTCTTTTTAACTCCTCCCCTACTCTCACAACGTTGTAGTTAAAGTCAAGTGTTCTGTCTGTTGTGCCAGGAGTGTATACAAGGTTTTGAGAAAAAGAATTGTAGCTTTCTGTTGTGTGAGTATGGTAAATTAAAATGGACGGTTTTTTTCCATTGAAGATTTTGAAATTTGTCTTCAAAAGGATATTAGCATCAATTTTATAATCTGTCTGATTCATAATCTCTATGTTATTGCAGGTCCCAACTTTTTGAGTACTATTTGTAAAGTATTTCTGAAATTCGATATTTTCATTCTGGCTTTCTGATTGAACATTTTTCTTATCTTCTTGGGTCTGCTGATTATAATCTATCATAATAGCATCGTCTTCATATAAAGGTACACCTTCAACTTCTTGAAAGTTTGTTCCAGCAAACATCGGATAAGAAAACCTTACTATATTTTCAATCTTAATAATCTTGTTTGCAAAATGGTCAGAAAAAATTGGTATATTAAATGAAATAATCTCTTTTGAATAGCTGAAAAGCACTGCTGTGGCTACTTGATTTGAAAAAACTAATCTTTCAACTAAAAAGCCAACACCAACCACAAAAAGTATAGTAGTTACCAATACTACCTTTTTAAAATCAACAACCTTAACCATTTTAAATCATTAAAAACTCCTTTTAAAAACTCTTGATGTTATTTAAAAACTTTCTTTTTAAAATTCTTATTCTTCAAGCCTCCCTTTTATTACAACTCACTCAATTCACATATCTATACTCTTCATTCTCTTTTACCTCCGGATGAATTGCCTTATTTATTCCATCGGCTATCACAGTCGAAATATTTTCAACAATCCTGTCAATGTCTTTCGGCGTTACAAAGAGATTCCCATAGTAAGGGAATATAACCTCTTTGATAAGATTAAATCTGTCCTCATCAGGAATACTCTCTAAAAGCATATAAAGCGGCGATGACCTATCCGTTTCATTTTTTAGTCTTTCGAGTAGAAGGTCTATGGCATCATTTGCAATAATTGCTGCATCAACCACCATAGGAACACCAATTGCCACAACAGGCACACCAACTGTTTCTTTTGTGATACCTTTTCGTTCATTTCCAATACCTGATCCAGGAACAATACCCGTATCTGCTATCTGGATAGCAGTTGATATCCTCTCAAGCCTTCTTGAAGCAAGTGCGTCAATTGCAATTATTAAATCAGGATGTATTCTCTGAACTATACCGCCTATTATTTCGCTAGTCTCGATTCCAGTTATGCCCATAACACCTGGCGATATCGCGCAAACAGAACGTATTCGCCTATCTTTTATCTTTTCTGGCACAAACTCAAACAAATGACGTGTAATCAACACCTTTGAGACAACTTTTGGTCCTAAAGAGTCGGGCGTAACATCCCAGTTACCAAGTCCAACAACAAGCACGGTAGATTTTTGCGACACATTTATCAAGCTTTCAAGCTCGTTTGCCAGTATCTTTGATACTTGTTCCTGGACCTCAAAATCTTCATCGCGCAGCCCATCAGCTTCGATTGTGATATAATTGCCCATAGGCTTTTGCAAGATTGCTTCACCTTTTATAGAGTTAACCTTGACCTTAGTGATTTTAATTTTATCGTCAAACTCTTTTCTCTCTTCAACCTCAACACCTTCTATCTCTCTTCCAAGCCCTTTTTGGACAAGTTCTCTTGTTTCAAGGGCAAGGTCTGTTTGAATTTTAAACATTTTTATTTCCCACCTTTCCTTTGAAACTTCTTCTTACAAATTATTGTTTTCACTTTTGAGCTCATTTAACCAAAAATGTATGTTAAAAGGGAACTGCAAGATTATACTCTTGCAGCCCCCTCTTTTTATTTTCAGGGGGGTTATTGCTTTTCTTTCAAGGCTTTTTCTGCCATCTCAATAGCTTTTCTGACGATGTTACCACAGTCGCGCGATTTTACTTCTCCCCAACCGTACTTAGAAACTACATCGTACACTCCAAGCTCTTTTGCTATCTCCATTTTAAGCTCCTCTGACATAATCTTTTGCCTTGCCAAGCCAATCGCCCCCCTTGCGGCTTTTTCACCGCATATCTTAGTTTGTTCAAAAACTATTCAATTTATTATCCATTTGCTTACATTGATAAAATGCCATTAGGGTCTTTAATTATCTCCAAGATATTTTCTTCCTTTCCAGTGATTGCATTTATATAATCAGCAAAATATTTGCCATCGTATTTGCCTAAAAATTCATATGTGAAGACTTCTTTTCCAGAATCAAGTGGAATTATAGCAAGGGATACGCTTTGTACATCAAAATTCTTGCTAATAAAATTTCTTGCTTGCCTTTCAGATATTGCAGGTTTAGGAATATTCCTTGAAGTGTGAGACATATAATATGCTGTTGCATCAAACCCTACTATTTGCCCTGTGTCAAGAGCAACTCTAACTTTCACCATATCGGGATATATCTTAACACCATTTTGCAGAGGAATATAATTTATCAGGGCAGTGTTGTCCTGTTTTAGATAAAAGGTGTCAATCATGTTAGCAAAACCTTTTACAATTAAAAACTTTTTAGCATTTTCCTTTGCTTTTGCAACACCTATTTTTGGGGAAGAGGAAGCCCTGTTGTCAATCATCCAAATTACTTTGCCGCCTTTTTTAGAAATAGCTATTGTGATTGTCCTGTCGCGAATTCTTCTGTCAGGAATTATCTCAAAAGTATAAACCTTGATTCTATCTCCTGAAAGTCCTAAATAATTGACTATATCAGATCTTTTAAGATTTAAAAAGCCAAGCGCAATCTTTTTGGCTTGTTCTTTACTTATAAGTTTTTCTGGAAGCCCTTTTGGAGTTTGGCGGCTGATGTGGTCAGAAAAAGGTCCGTCATATATCAAAGTTGGGTAGTCTTTAAACCCTGCCTCAACTGCCAGCATCCTGCTGCTTGTAACATTCTGAGATATCCTCTTGAGCTTTGACGTTCCAACTACTCTGACCTCGCCCCACCTCAGCCTTCCCTGACTTATCTCAATTGCAAGCTCATTTAGGTTGTTACTGAGCTTATCTGCATACGCTCGAAGTTTTTTGAGCTGCTTTTGCTGAAGCAATGTCTCCTTTTTGCCGTTCATAAGCTGTTTTGAAAGTGAAAAACTGAGGTCTCCAACTTGAGTAAGATACTTTGCTGTTTTTTCAAGTGCAACATTGTTCTCAATAGGAAGCTGAGAAAGGTTCTCCTGCGCTGCAAAAGCGTTTCGCCACACCTCGGTATATAATATTGCCCTTTGCCTGTCATCACCTGACACTTCAGCTTTTGAAAGAAGTGATTGGATGTTTTGAACATAACCTACCATGTCGAAAAATGCTCTGTGCCACATATTGGTAAGATAGTTATGGAAGTTTGCTTTGCCTCTATACTGATTTACTCCCCAAAGCGCTACAATCACCAAAATACCAAGCGTAATAGCCATCACACTCCAAAGTCTTACACTTTTTAGTCTTTCCCTAAGTTCTTTATATCCACCTAAAATACTCAAGATAATCTCACCTCTTTAGTTTATTGATTTTATTTTGCAAATCTGTGCTTGCCAATGACAAGCATAACTTTTCTGCTCCAAATCCATTTATTTGTCGTCTTTGCAGGATTGTAGTAATATATACAACCGTTTGTCGGGTCCCAACCATTTAACGCATCTCTTGCGGCTTTCAAAGCTGTCGGTTCAAGTTTTGCGTTAATCTGCCCGTCAGATACACAAGTAAAGGCACCCGGCTGATAGATTACACCGCTGATTGTCTTTGGAAATCCAGGGTGTTTTGTTCTGTTTATAATTACAGCACCAATTGCAACCTGACCTATATAAGGTTCTCCTCTTGCTTCACCATTTATAACTCTGGCCAAAAGATATAAATCTTTGTTTTGGTAGCTTGTTGAACTCTGTGTTTCAATAGATTGGTTTAAAACTTCTTTGTCAGTACTTTCCAATGCCTTTTCAAGTCTTTTCTCAATTTTTTCGTAACTTGACCTTTTTATATCATAAATAAGTTTTGCAGAATAAATGCTGAGGATAAAACTTATAAAAAGAAGCAGGAGAAAAAATGAATATCTTTTTAAGATTTTACTCATGCTTCAAACCCCCAAATATAAATTTTTCTAAAATTATTTTTTGTAAGCTCATTTTTATTATTCAAAATTAGCGGTAAAATAAACTTAAAGACTTGCAAGGGTGGAGGAAAAAACAAATGAAGGTTTTGATACTAAGCCTTGACGCAGGCGGTGGACATTTTGCTGCTTCAAATGCATTAAAAACTGCCATTTTACAAAAATATCCTGACTCAAATGTTGAAATTGTAGATACACTAAAAATTATAAGTCCTGTACTTGACAAGCTTGCCGTGGGAACGTATTTAAAAGCAATCAAGTCAGTGCCATTTATTTATGGTCTTGTATATGACTCTACTGACAAAGAACCTCCAACCAGATGGAGTAGAGCTTTGTATGAAAAGTTCTACTTCGCATTTTATAAACTTTATAATATTATCTCAGATTTCAAGCCGGATATAGTAATTGGTACTCATCCATCACCAGTTGACATGGTTGCCCAGCTCAAAAAAAGAGGTAATATAAATGTGCCAATTATAAGTATTGTTACTGATTTCACTATTCATCCATACTGGATAAACCATTTTGCCGATTATATTATTGTTCATCATCAAAACCTTGTGTATGAAGCGATAAAAAAAGGTGCTCAAAAAGATAAAGTAGTGCCACTTGGTATTCCTATTAACCCTTCGTTTGCTCAAACATATGACAAAAAAGAGGTCATTAAAAATTTAAACCTGGAAGATAAGCCTACCATCCTTGTTATGGGCGGTAGCTTAGGACTTGGTAATATAGAAGAGATAGTTGAAAAAGTGTGTTCAAATTGTGATGAAAACTATCAAATAATTGTGGTAGCTGGGAAAAACAAGGCCCTCAAAAATTCTTTGGAACAAAAAGATTTTGGAAGAAAGATAATAGTATACGGGTTTATTGATTTCATAGACAAACTCATGGCAATAAGTGATATTCTCATCACAAAACCCGGGGGACTGACTTGTGCAGAAGCACTGTCATGCAAACTTCCCATGATATTGATATCGCCCATTCCTGGACAAGAAGAAAGAAACACTTTTTATCTCATAAACAATGGAGCAGCTGCATATGTAAAAAATACCGAAAACTTTGATATAGTATTTAGTCAGATATTAAATAATCCCCAACGTTTAGAGCATATGAAACTTGCCTGTTCGTTTTTGGGAAAGCCAAACTCGTCACTCGACATTGCAGAATTTATAAGGGGAATGGTCCTGTAAACTACCCATTCCCCTTCGATTTTTTAATTTGTTTTGGGTAAAAATTTCAGAGGATTTTGATTTTCTCCATTGTAAATTATCTCAAAATGAAGATGCGGCGGATCCATATACTCTATGTTAGAACTTGTTCCAACCTCTCCTATTTTCTCTCCCTGCCTTACAATGTCTCCTATTTGAATATCCTTTAAGTCTTTGAGATTGTAGTACTTTGAGATATATCCATCTCCATGGTCTATTACAACATATTTCCCGTAAAGAGGGTCTTCTCCTAAATCAATAACTGTACCATCAAAACAAGCTTTTACAGCGCTACCTTCCTGAGCTTCTATGTCAATTCCAGGGTGTTCTGTCCACTCATCAAGAGTTTTTGAGTATACAAGCGACTGGTCAGAAAACTCTCTTATTACCTTCCCAATGGTAGGAAAGATAGGCTTGAAGTCAACAGGGTTTATAACCTCAACATCATCCTGGCCGGTATCAGTTCCAATCTGAATATTTTTGTTTGCACTTTGATTTTGGCTCTCGTGCTTTTGGTGTAAAGCAGAAGATCTTTTATTTTTTAAACTACCACTTTTTGAATTACTGCTGGATTTCGTAGAGTGCTCATTGACATTTAATTTACCACTATTTTGGGCTACATTTTTCTCTTGTGAGCTTATAGTGGAAGATTTAGAGGCATTCTTTTTCAAATTATCCTGTTTGGTTACCTCTTCTGTGGTAATTTGTGGCACTGGTATTTCAGCAGGTTTGGTTTGTCCTTCTAAAGATTGGTTACTACCTTGACTTTCTTCAACTTCATATTTTGTAAAGTCTGTGGTGGCAATGGTATAAACTGAAAATCCTATTACCAGCAGACATACAGCTACGATAATATAAAAACCTTTAGTGTCAAAAAAGTCTAAAAGTTTTTCTTTCCAGTTTTTCTTGTTCACCTTCGCACCTCCTTCTATAAAAGTATTTTTGCCATCCATTGCTTTGTTTATACATATATAGAAATTGATATCCATAAATTTTCTTTGAATATTTCCCTGCAGTTTGATATCATAACCTTACAAAACAAGATTTAAGAACAAAAAGAAGGTGCAGAGAAGTGGAAAGAGAAAGGGAAAAAGAAAAGAGCAGGAAAAGTTTTATTCAAAAAATTTCTATCTATTCAAAAAAAATTTTGCTTGTGATAAGCCTTATTTCTATTGTGATGGCACTAATTGGAATAAAGTTTTATATTTTGTCGCTGCACTATGTATCAGACAAAATAGACTTAAAAATCTTAGCCCAAGGATTTTTGCAAAATTCTGTTTACATATTCGTTGAAGGACTGGGTGCAGCAATCTTGGTGGACTTTCTTTCAAAAACAAAAAATTAAAGGGCAAAGACTCAATAGCTTCGCCCTTTAATTTTACCAGAGTTCAGCTTCTGTTGAACAAAAAATTTTTTACTCTTCTTGCTATACTTTTTATAAACATAAAATATCCATCAGACTCAAGCTGATAATTAGCACTCACATTTTTAGTAATAACAATTATTCCAAGATTTCTTATTCCATTTTCATAGTCCTGATAATATAGCTCTTTCATCTTTCCTCTTTTGTCCATAGCTTTTACCCATAGGTAAATCTGTGCATCAGAAAATATTCTTTCTATATCCTCTTCTTTTTGAACTTGAATACCATTTATTGAAAGAATAACATCACCCGGTTTTATTCCCATCTTGGCTGCTACACTATTTTCTTCGACATACAACACCTTTATTTTATTTTCCTCTGCTTCAAATATTGAATCTCCTTCTTTTTGTCTCTTCTGCTGATACAGTATAATCCCTTCATGAGCCATTGGGGCAAACAAAGCTGCCACCCACTTAAAAGCATAGACCTTGTATGAAAGTGCGCTCATAGCAAACAAAACAACGCTGAAAATGCTTAAAATCCCAGCGCTTTTTTTGCTTATCACAGCAGGTTCATCTTCTACCGCCAAATCTCCGTATCCAAGTGCAGCCACAATAGGAGTCATAAGAAGCATAGCATTTGGCAAAAGATTCTGTGGCTTGAAAAGAGGCCACCAGGAAGGTTCAAACAGCTCAATTTTGACAACCTGCGCGGTAGTCTGATAGTTATACGCAATTATTACCATCGGTATAGCCCAGAACCTTTGCATAAGATAAGCACCTGAGGTTGAAAAAATGCCTTCTTTTTTTCTTCTCTCAATCACAACAGGTATCGCCCCACGAAAACCATCCAAGAAAATTAGAAGACTTTCAACAAAATGAAGTATTGCCACAATTACCAATATTCCTGAGATATCAACAATTGGTTTTTTGAAGATGAGAGATATCACCGAAATAATTCCGGCAGCATATGAAAAACAGAGATATCTTGGATTTATTAGTGCAAGAATCAAAGCAATATACCAAAGATACATAAAACTATCCACATCCACTACTATGCCAAAAAATAAGGTAATTAAACTAACTATATAACCTCCTACAAGTCCCGCGATAGAAGACTCTACAACCTTGTATAGAAGGCTGACTCGGTTGTGTCCAATCACAGCCTGTTCAAATTCTTGTTCTCTTCTGTACAAAAAAGAAATCAAGATTACTACCACCCAGAAGTTCCAGCTAAAAAGAAGTTGAAATATACTAAGTCCTGTCAGTTCAAATATCTGCCAGAAAAACTTTAACATTATATGCACCTCAAATTTCAAAACTTGCTCTTTGAAATTTCACTCTTTAATATCTCAATAGCTTTTTTCAGCTGCAAATCTTTATCCATTGGAACATTCATTTTGTCCTGATACTCTTTGGGTTGAACTACTTTAATATCTGGCTTTATTCCTCTTTTGTGAATATATGCTCCACTTGGCAAAAGATACTGGCTTACTGTTATTTTTATTGCAGACCCATCTCCCAGGTCAAATACCTGCTGAACAACGCCTTTGCCAAAAGTCTTCTCACCAACAATTTTTGCCCTC
This sequence comes from Caldicellulosiruptor bescii DSM 6725, assembly GCF_000022325.1. Lineage (NCBI taxonomy): Bacteria > Bacillati > Bacillota > Caldicellulosiruptorales > Caldicellulosiruptoraceae > Caldicellulosiruptor > Caldicellulosiruptor bescii. The sequence goes on from NC_012034.1 coordinate 1,870,808, forward strand.
TTTTGGTCTTTTAAACATCCAGCTAATATCTCTGAAGCTGACGCTGAATACTTATTGGTAAGCACCACAAGCGGTGTTACCGTGTCACCATTTTTGTATGATTTGAAATACTCTTTGTTATTGTATCTGTCCTTGAGATACACTATAAGCTGTCCTTTCTTGAGAAAATTGCTTGCAATGTCAACAACAGACTCTAAAAGCCCACCAGGGTTAAATCTCAGGTCAATGACAAGTCCACGGCAGCCAGAGCTTTTGAGTTTGTCATAGCTATTGTAAAAGTCCTGAGGAGTATTTTCATCAAAGTTAGTGATTTTGATATAACCTATGTTGTTTTCAAAAATGGAAGTAGATACAGTCTTTATTTTTATCTCGTCTCTGACAATCTTAAGGTCAATAGGCTTTGAGCTGCCATCGCGCAAAATTGTAACTGTCACGCTTGTTCCTTTTGGCCCTCTCATCAAACTTACAGCCTTTTCTATATCTTTTGATGTCAAACTTATTCCATTTACTTTTATAATCTTATCCCCTGGTTTTATCCCCGCCTTGTACGCCGGAGAACCTTCAAAGGGTGTTACAACTTCGATATAATGTTCGCCAGGCTCTATTGTTACTCCTACCCCAAAATACGTACCTTTACTTTGTATCATGAACTCTTCATATTCTTTTTTAGTAAAATACTCAGTGTACGGATCACCAACACTTGCGGCAATCCCATCTATTGCACCGTCTACAATTTTCTGGTCACTTATATCCTTAGGCTCATAGTAGTATTTTTTCAAAAGCCATATAACCTTAGATAATTTAGGATTAGTTACTAATTTGTTTGTATATATAGGACTTCCAAAATAGACATAAGTGGTCGCAATATATGTTACAATTGCAGTTATGAGAACTATTGCAAAAGTTTGAAGTCTTTTTTTCATTCTCTTTTCAGCTCCTTATCTTAGGAAATTAAGCGGGTCAGTAACATCGCCGTTTATTCTAACTTCAAAATGAAGGTGCGGACCGGTAGCATACCCAGTTGCACCAACATTGCCAATACTTTCGCCTCTTTTCACTTTTTGACCCACAGCTACGTTGATTGAAGAAAGATGAGCATATAAAGTTGAAATACCACTACCATTATCTATAATGATAGTCTTACCATAACCAGACACCCATCCGGCTAAAATCACATCACCGTCTGCTGCTGCTAAAACACTTGCTCCATATGGTGCTGCAATGTCTATCCCTGTGTGCATTTTGTTTTTCTTCAAAATTGGATGAAATCTCATACCAAAATATGATGTTATCCCATAATACCCCTCAAGCGGCCACAAGAGTTTGCCACCTTTATATATGCGTTTTGTCTTCTGTCTTGCCAAAATCTCCTTTATTTTCTTGGAAAGCTCATTTGAAATCTCTTCAAGTTCATCAAGCATCTTTTCCAATTTATCTTGCTCTTTTTCAAGTTCCAACAAAAGTTTTTTCTTTTCATTTTGCTCCGCCAAAAGAGAAGCTTGGTAGTTTTCAAGCTCCCTCTTTTCTCTATTTAAGTCTTCCTTTAGCAGTACAAGTTCTTCTTTCTTATTTTTGATAGTCTCAATGCTCTTTGTGTACTCATTTAGTATTTGCTTATCATATTCAATTATATCGTTAAAAAGATACATTCTTGTAAAAAAATCTGAAAGGTTTTGAGAGTCAAGTAGCATTTCAATATACGATACAGAGACAGTATTTAGCTCATAAATACATCTTATTCTATCTTTAAACTTTTCATAATACATTTCTTTTCTTTTTTCTTCTTCATTAAGTTCAGCCTCTGTCTGCAAAATCTTGTTTTCAACAGATGCAATGTTTGCTTTTAAATTTCTTATTTTTTCTTCTACATTATCAATCTTTTTGTCAAGATTATCTATTTGTAATAAGACCTGCTTTTGCTGTTTTTTAACTTCTACTATCTTCTGCTGTGTCTTTTGCTTGCTCTTTTCAATAGACCTTAGCTTGCTTTGATACTCTTTTAAGGTATTTGATACAGCAGTTTCAAAAAAAATAATAAATACAAGCAAAATAGAGAAAATTTTTAGTTTATTTTTCAACAGGCAAACCCCCTCTTTTACAAAAGACAAAAGAGGCTTGATTTTTAGGCTTTTAAGTACCTTCTTAGAGAAATTAAACTTCCCAGTATGCCTACCATGCTTCCTGTAAATATAAACACTCCTAATATTTTGTACTTGTAAATAGAAATGTTGACAAAATCAACAAAGGTAATAGTTTGTGAAAGGTACCTTATTGCATAGTGATAAAATAACAGAACAATGGCATATGCTAAAATCGAACCTAAAATGCCTATAATAAATCCTTCAACCACAAAAGGTCCGCTTATAAACCTGTTAGTTGCACCAATATATCTCATAATTGAGATTTCTCTTCGCCTTGCAAAGAGGGTTATTTTGATAGTATTGGCAATTATAAATATAGCAACTATATAAAGACCCAAAATTAAAAGTAAGCAAAAAAGATTTATTATCTTCAAAATCCTTTTAAGCTTTTCAACCGTCTCAGAAGGAAAATAAACCTGAGCAACACCATCTAAGGTTTCTAATTCTTCAGCAAGTTTTTTAGTGTATTCAATCTTTACAGGCTTTACTACAAAGTATCCCCGCAGAGGATTGTCTTTTTCAAGTCCTTCAAGCAAAAACGCATTTTTACCAAGCTTATTTTTCAAATCTTGAAGAGCCATCTGTGGACTTATGTAATTAAACTCTCGAACCAAAGCATTTTTCCTCAAATACTCCTCAATCACAACCACTTTTTCTTCCTGACCTTTTTGCAGTATCACCCTTATATCAACCGTCTTTTCTATCTGCTGTGAGATATACTCCAGATTAATCCCGATTGCAATAAATATCCCAACCACAGTTAAGGCTGCCACCACTATAGAAATAGAAGCAGCAGCCATGGTCTTATTTAAAAAAATGTTTTTAAATCCATCTTTGCAAAAGTACTTGATTGTCTGAAGACTCATAGCTGTAAACTCCTCTATGCTGATCTTTTACAATTCTGCCACAGTCAATCGCCACAACCCTTTTTCTCATGCTATCAACAATCTCTTTAGCATGTGTTGCAACAAGCACAGTTGTTCCTCTCTTGTTAATATCTTCTAAAAGTCTCATTATCTCCCATGATGTATCAGGATCTAAGTTACCTGTTGGCTCATCAGCCACAAGCAAGGTGGGCTTGTTTACAATTGCTCGCGCCAAGGCAACCCGCTGCTGCTCACCGCCTGAAAGCTCGTGCGGGTAACATTTTGCCTTGTGCGCAAGCCCTACCAAAGACAGAACATAAGGAACCTGTCTTCTGATGATTTTTGCAGGTGCTCCTGTTATTTGCATAGCAAACTCCACATTTTCATATACAGTTTTGTTGGGAAGAAGTCTAAAATCCTGAAATACTATTCCAATCTTTCTTCTGTAATATGGTATCTCCCTTTTTGGAAGCTGTGTGAGCTTGTACTCACCAACAATAATCTCTCCTTCAGTTGGGTCAATCTCTTTCAAAAGAAGCTTTACGATTGTAGATTTTCCTGCCCCGCTTGAACCAACCAAAAATACAAATTCACCTTTTTCAATGGTCAAATTGATATTTGTGAGCGCAAGCACCCCATTTGGATATCTTTTGCTCACATTTATAAACTTTACCATTCTTTGTTCACCTGCAATGTTTTTTAAAATGTAATGTTACCCTTTGTATACTCTAAATACTGATTTACAAGCATAGCCATTTTGAAGATAATAGCATCTTCGAACTTTCTAAGGTCAAGCCCTATCATTCTTTCTATCTTGTCAAGTCTGTAAACCAAGGTATTTCTGTGAATATAAAGCTGTCTTGCTGTCTCTGAGACATTCAAGTTGCATTCAAAGAACATCTCAACAGTCTGTATGAGTTCTGGGTCAAAATCAGAAAGTTTTACATCCTTGAAGACCTCTTCCAAGAACATCTCACAAAGTTTTGTCGGCATCTGATATATAAGTCTTCCAAGGCCGAGCTTGTGATAACTCACAATATACTTGTCCTTTTCAAAGATGTAGCCTATTTTGAGCGCTGCTTCTGCCTCCTTATAAGACATCGAAAGTTCTTTTATGTCATCAACAACAGATCCAATTCCAATATACGCTTTGAGCAAAAGCTCTGAGTTGAGCGTGTCAAGTATAATCCTTGCAACCTTGTATGCATCCTCATCATTTGAACCTGGTTTTAACTCTTTTATGAATACCAGAATATTGTTGTCAAGCTGGATAATAAAATCTTTTGTGCTCTTTGGGAATATGCTTGTCAAAATCTCACCGATATTCAGGTCTTTAATCTCTTTTGCATTTGGAATATAGATAGCAAATACAACCCTTGTTGCACCTGTTGCAATGTGAAGTTCTCTTGCCTTTGTGTAAATCTCCCCTGGCAGAATATTGTCATACAACAGATTTTTTATAAAGAGCTTTTTATCATACGCAGATGCCGGCTCTTTTGCCTTCATCACAACAAGGTTTAACATATCCAAAAGCTTTTCAGCATGAGGTTCTGTGTTGTTTATATAAAGAACATAGGTGTCTGTCTGGCTTCTGTAAACCTTGTATGTGCGACCCTCAAATATCTCAAGGTCAGTGTCTGTTTTTATCATGTCAATTGCAACTGTGTTGATTCTGTTTTGAGAAAGTGGATTTGAGCTGTAGATAACTCTACCATCAGCTTCAATATATCCAAATTCATCGTCGATGATGTCTTTTGCCTGCTCTAAAACATCAATAACCTTCTGTGTCATCATAACGCAATACCTCACCCTTTTCTCAATAGTATTTTATAACTCTATTATACTTTTTTTCTCTGAAGTTGTAAAAGGTTTTTGAAAACAAAAAGCCCCTGCCACACTTTCCCACATGGCAAGGGCTTAATTTTAATCTTAGTGAACAATAGCCTTCTCTGTTTCTTTATCAAACAGGTGAATTCTGTTAACGTCAAATGCAAGTTTAATTCTGTCGCCACTTTTTGCCTTTGACCTTGGATCAACTCTCGCAATGAGGTTAAGACCATCAACAACAACATATAAAAGTGTTTCAGAACCAAGCATCTCAACAACATCAACATCTGCATCAACAACAGCATCCTGAGCTGTCTGCAGGAATATCTCTTCATCGTGCAAATCTTCTGGTCTAATACCCATTATAACTTCCTTCCCAACATAGCCGAGCTCTTCAACTTTCTTTGCCTTTCCTTCTGGGAGTTTTATTGCGTTGTTTCCAAATACAACATATAAGTTTTTATCTTTTTGCTCAATCCTTGATTCAATGAAGTTCATCTGTGGCGAACCAATGAAACCTGCAACAAACAGATTTGCAGGTTGCTCATACAGAACCTGTGGTGTATCAACCTGCTGGATAAATCCATCTTTCATAACAACAATTCTTGTACCCATTGTCATAGCTTCTGTTTGGTCGTGTGTAACGTAGATGAATGTTGTTCCAAGTCTCTTGTGAAGTTTGGATAGCTCTGCTCTCATCTGGACTCTGAGCTTTGCGTCCAAGTTTGAAAGAGGCTCATCCATGAGGAATACCTTTGGTTCTCTCACAATAGCACGACCTAAAGCCACTCTCTGTCTCTGACCACCGGACAGAGCCTTTGGTTTTCTGTCAAGCAGGTGCTCAATTCCCAAAATCTTAGCTGCTTCATGTACACGTCTTTTTATCTCATCTTTTGGAAACTTTCTGAGCTTGAGACCAAATGCCATGTTCTCAAAAACTGTCATGTGAGGATACAGAGCATAGTTCTGGAAAACCATTGCAATGTCTCTATCCTTTGGTGGGACGTCGTTTACCAGCTTGTCCCCTATGTAGATTTCGCCTTCTGTTACCTCTTCAAGGCCTGCTATCATTCTCAGTGTTGTTGTCTTACCACAACCAGATGGTCCAACCAAAACTATGAATTCCTTGTCCTCAATATCTAAGTTAAAGTCAGAAACAGCTGTAACACCACCAGGATATCTCTTGTAAACACCTTTTAATCTTACACTTGCCACTTTTCTTTTACCTCCTACACAGTATTGTATATAAACTTGTAATAAATCTTCTTCTAATATAGACTATACAATTATTTGCGATTAAAAACTATTGATTTTTTAAACAAACTTTTCAAAAACCTTTTAGATAACATGTCTAAACTATCTTACCAAAAACAAAGGCTGATAAGGAGCCTTTCCTTATCAGCCAAATTTTACTACTGCTGTTGTTTGGTTGCCGTATCAATCTCTTTTCTGAAAAGTCCCAGCACAAATATAAATATTGCCGCACCGAGGATGGTTGGAATAATAGGAATACCAGCAATCACAGGACCAAGTTTCCTGAAAAACGGAATATATGCTCCAATCCAAGACCCGACAAGTCCAGCAATCATAGCTCCAATAAATCCGCCTGGCATTTTATACTTGGTCAGCGCATCGCCTATATATCCTGCAATTGCCGCAACAATCAGGGTCATTATAAATCCGAGCATAAGTTTTGACCCCCTTTTTGATGGAGCATCTACTCATTAGTATGATTACTTTTATCGAATTTAATCACTTGATAATATTACCAACAATACCCCATCTTTTACCTCAACAATTGCTTCATCTTCAATAATAACATTTGACACACCATAAGGATTTCCAAACTCCATCATACCATCTTCTAAAGGATAATACAAACCTTTGGTACAAATACCACTTACAGTTTGTGTGTATGGAAGTAAAGAAAGCAAGTGTCCTTTTTTCCCATGGATTTTTATTTTGTTTCTTGTCATCATGATTATGTTATTTTCATCTACTATTGCGCCCTTTATGTCGTGCTCAAGCAGATAATACAAAAGACTTATGTTTGCAAGAACATGGTCAAGTCTTTTGCCAGTGCAAGAAAGCATTACCACCTCGTCAAACCCATTCTCAGCTAAATACTCAATGGCAATCTGTGTATCTGTTTTATCCTTTTCACAAGGAAATTCTATTATTTGTATACCATTAGTTTTAAAATATTCCAAAACTTTTTTATCTACAGAGTCAAAATCGCCTATTATCAAGTTTGGCACAAAACCATATTTGTATGCTACGTTTGCTCCACCGTCACAGCAAATTATAAAATCAGCATCTTTCATATGTTCATCATAAAATGACTTGTCTGCAACCTTGCCATTTGAGATTATAACACCCTTCATGTCTTTTTTCCCTTTCCTGATAATAAATTTTTAGAAAAAGCTTAGCTGACTTGTCTGTGGCAAGTCTTTTAACACTTTATACTGAGTCAAAATCTCTATAACCTGCTTGTTTAGCTTTGCACGTCTTATAAGGTCATCCACAGACAAAAATCTTCCTTCTTTGCGCGCCTCTACAATGCTTTTTGCAGCTGCCACCCCAACATTTGGCAGAGCATTAAAGGGTATTAAAAGCCCTCCATCTTTTATAATGAACTTCTCAGCATCAGACTCGTTCAAATCAACAGGGTAAAACTTTAAACCCCGTGCTAACATCTCATTTGCAATCTCAAGCACTGTCAGAAGGTTTTTGTCTTTCTGAGAAAGACTACTTATCCTGTTTTCCAAATCTCTTATCTTTTGCCTTATAGCATCTCTCCCCTTGAGGATTGTTGCATAATCAAAATCGTCTGCTCTGACTGTAAAATATGTTGCATAGAATGCCTCCTTATAATGTACCTTGAAATAAGCAATCCTGAACGCCATCATTACATAAGCTGCAGCATGTGCTTTTGGAAACATGTAGGTTATCTTTTTACAACTCTCTATATACCAGTCTGGAACATTGTGAGCTCTTAGAAGTTGCTCATCCTCCGGTTTTAGTCCTTTACCTTTTCTAACATCTTCCATGATTCTGAAACTGTCTTTTGGTGGAACACCCTTTTGAATTAAATATAACATAATATCGTCTCTTGTAGAAATTACCTCTTTGAGCGTTGCAATTCCATTTCTTACTAAATCCTGAGCATTGTTTGTCCACACATTTGTACCGTGCGAAAGACCTGAAATACGAACAAGCTCAGCAAACGTCTTTGGTTTTGTCTCAATTAACATCTGTCTTACAAACCTTGTCCCAAACTCAGGTATACCGAAAGTCCCTACTTCACAATCTATGTCCTCAGGAGAAATTCCAAGAGCTTCTGTGCTTGTAAAAATTGACATGGTAGCCTTATCGTCAAGTGGTATTGAGCGCGGGTCAACTCCTGTTAAGTCCTGGAGCATTCTTATAACAGTCGGGTCATCGTGTCCAAGAATATCAAGTTTTAAAAGTCTTCCTGATATAGCATGATAATCAAAGTGCGTTGTAATAACACTTTTGTCAGTGCTATCTGCTGGATGCTGAATAGGTGTGAAATCAAATATTTCTTTGTCTCTTGGAACAATCATAAGCCCACCAGGATGCTGGCCTGTTGTTCTTTTTACTCCTGTGCAACCCTGAGAAAGTCTTAAAATCTCTGCAGGATGAAGACTCAAACCTTTTTCCTCAGCATATTTTGTCACAAACCCGTGCGCAGTCTTTTCAGCAACTGTTGAGATTGTACCAGCTCTGAAAACATAACCTTGTCCAAAAAGTTCTTCTGTAAACTTGTGTGCTATTGGTTGATAATCTCCAGAAAAGTTAAGGTCAATATCAGGCTCTTTATCCCCATCAAATCCCAAGAACGTTTCAAACGGAATGTCGTGCCCATCTTTTTTAAGTTTCTCCCCACAGCGTGGACAGTTTTTGTCTTCCAAGTCATAACCACATCCAACAGAACCATCTGTTATAAATTCAGAATACTTGCAGTTTGGACAAATATAATGTGGGGGCAACGGATTTACCTCGGTTATCCCACACATTGTTGCAACAAGAGAAGAACCAACAGAACCTCGCGAACCAACAAGATAACCGTCTGACAAAGATTTGAACACAAGCTTTTGAGCAATCAAATACATTACTGCAAAACCATTCTTGATTATCGAATTCAGTTCCTTTTCAAGCCGTGCTCTTACAATCTCCGGAAGAGGGTCCCCATATATTTCGTGAGCTTTCTTCATTGTCATATTGTATATTTCTTCCTCAGCGCCTTCAATCTTGGGTGGAAAAGTCTCATCGGGTATTGGTTTTACATCTTCTATCATATCGGCAATCTTATTGGTATTTTCTACAACAACTTCATAACAAGAATCACTGCCAAGATATTCAAATTCTTTTAGCATCTCATCTGTTGTTCTGAAATAAAGTAATGGGTCATTTTCAACATCATCGTATCCTTGGTTATGTTTCAAAATCTGGCGCAAGATTCTTTGGTGTGGATGACAATAGTGCGCATCAGATGTCGCAACAACAAGCTTGCCAAGTTTTTTGCCAAGATTGTAAATCTTCCTATTGATTTCTCTTAAATCTTCTTCATCTTTTAAATATCCTTCTCTAATCAAAAAAGAATTATTCTCAACCGGCATTATCTCAAGGAAATCATAAAATGCTGCTATCTTTTCTATCTCTTCCTCACTTTTTCCTTCCAAAAAGGCCCTGAAAATTTCACCAGACTCACACGCACTTCCTATCAAAAGTCCATCCTTTAATTGTATCAAAAGACTTTTGGGTATCCTTGGCCTTTTATAGAAGTATTCTAAATGAGAATACGATACCAGTTTGTAGAGATTTTTTAACCCCTGCTGGTTCTTTACAAGTATAGTTGCATGATAGCTGTGAGATTTGAGGTCTGCTTTTGCGTTTGACTCAATTGAATTAAGTTCTTTTAACCATTTGTATCCTCTTGCTTTTAATCTTTCCACAAGAGAAATAAAGATACCAGCTGTTGTTTCTGCGTCAGAATCAGCTCTGTGATGATGTTTTAACTCTATATTTAAAAACTCTGCAACTTTGTTTAACTTATGAGAAGACAGATCTGTCAAAAGCCTTCTTGAAAGTTCCAGCGTATCGATATATGTATAGTCGAATATAATTCCACATTCCTGGTACGCCTTTTTCAAAAATCCAATGTCAAACTGAGCGTTGTGCGCAACAAGAACGCTGCCGCTTGCAAACTTTTCAAACTCCAAAATGGCATCACTCAGCTTTGGGGCTTTATCAACCATATCTTGGTATATGCCTGTTAGCTCTGATATTCTGACAGGGATTTTGCCTTCGGGGTCAACAAATGTAGAAAATCTTTCTGTTATTTGACCGTTTTCTATTTTCACAGCACCAATTTCTATTATTCTATCTCTTTGACTGTCAAACCCTGTTGTTTCAATGTCAACAACCACAAAGGTAGAGTCAAATCCTTGTCCTTCCTTAGGATTGTAAACAACTGGCACGCCATCATCAATAAGATAGCATTCCATCCCATAGATAACTTTGATATTACAGCTTTTGCTAGCCTCCTGTGCTTCCGGAAACGCCTGAACAACTCCATGGTCTGTTATTGCAACTGCTCGGTGCCCCATTGAAGCTGCCAATTTTATAATCTCCTCTGCAGAGCACACAGCATCCATAGCAGACATTTTAGTATGAGCATGAAGTTCTACTCTCTTGTTATTGCTTGTATCAAGTCGCTGAGGTTTTTGACTTTTGTTTATGTTTTTAGCATTCACCACAACCGCTTTTTCAAAATCGTCAAATTCTACCCTGCCTTCAACCTTAACATAATCTCCAACAGAAATTGAAGTAGGAATTTTATCTTTCTTGGCAACAATTTTTACAAAGGTTGAATTTAAATAGTCTGTGATGTAAAGCTTGTGTATGAGCACATTCTGGTTTTTAGTCTCTTTTATCTCAAGATTAAAAATTTCACCTTCAATCACACAATCAGTACCAACTTTGATAAGAGAAATAGGAATTACCTCTTTCTTTTCATCTATCTTTTTGCCAAATATAATGGTCGGGTCTGTCTCAACCTCACTCTTTTCAGTTGTAATTTTCTCAGTTTCTTCTTTCTTTTCCTCGATAAGCCTTAGATATTTTTCTACTTCCTGGTCTGTGTCAAACTGGATAAAAAAGTCTTTAATCTTAAAATCCACGTCGCATACTATTCCAAACTCTTCAGACAGTATTTGCTTTACAAGCACATCTACCTTTCTTTCAAAAAGGATATCTCTTATACCATTTGGAACCAGAAAATCTAAGCCGTTTGAACTTGGCACAATCTCACATTCTCTCAAAAAATGACTAAGACCGTTACATCTTTTTGAAATCTTATAAAATAAAAACCATCTATATTTCTTCAAAAGTTCTTCCAACGTCAGGTTTCTGGTTTTGAAAAGTTTTATCTCAACATCCCTGCAACTTTCTAAAAGAGACTTAAACCTTTGTTCAATGCCTATAAGGTCTGTACCTTGAAGACTATCAAGGCTTTCCACATAAACTTTAAGGTCCTTACTTGATTTATCAAACTCAATCTTGACAGGCTTTACCGGCAAAAATAGAGTCTCGCTCATTGCCCATCCCTACTTTTTTTGAGATTGACATAACCTTTTATTATATCTGAATACATCTTCATCCGGTGCTGAGCACCTTTTATAAAACCCAGTTTTTCTTCTTTCATCACATGCGAAACCTTTGGCAGTGGTACTGTCAATACTCTTAAGTTAAACTTTTTGGCATACTCAGTTAAAATAATCTCTATTGCATACCCCAAATCTTTTATATCCTCGCGCGACTCTAAAATTTTTTCAAAAACCCATCTTTTTATCCCTCTCTGGCCTGACAAAAAAGGCGAAATCTTCTGGGCAAGGTCGGTGGAAAACCTGCCGTCAGAAAAAATTCCAATTGTCATGTCAGCCTGGTCTTCAAGCAAAGGTCTAATTAAATTTTCAACATCTTCAACCTTGAGATTTACAAGGTCTGCATCAAGCATCAATATTATATCTCCCTCTGTATTCTCCACACCGTAAAAAATAGCATAGCTCTTTCCCCTGTTTTTTTCAAGTCTTAAGACACTCACACCATTTTTTGCTGCTACTTCAGCTGTTTTATCTTCAGAACCATCGTCAATTACAAAAATCTCATCTACAAGTTCACACTTTTTTACAACACTAAGCACAGCACCTATTCTCTTTTCTTCGTTGTAAGCAGGAATAAGACAAACCACCTTCTTACACATATTTTCACCTCATCGAAAAATTAAGAAAGAGAATAGATTTCCTTTACAAGCTCATCTACAATCTCATTCTCTTTCACTTTCCTTATAATCTTGCCTTTCTTAAACAGAAGTCCTTCACCAACGCCACATGCCACACCTACATCAGCTTCTTTTGCCTCACCAGGGCCGTTTACTGCACAGCCCATTATTGCGACTGTAATGTCCAAGTCCAAATTTTGTATTCTCTTTTCAACCTCATCTGCAATCTTTAAAAGGTCAACATTACATCTTGCACAGGTGGGACATGATACTATCTTCACACCTTTTCTGAGATTTAAACTTTTTAAAATCTCTTTTGCCACAATAACCTCTTTCTCTGGACTATCTGTAAGAGAAACTCTTATTGTATCACCAATTCCCCTCAAAAGAAGATAGCCAATTGCAATACTTGACTTAACAGTTCCTGCAACAAAAGTTCCTGCTTCGGTAAGACCAACATGAAGAGGATAGTTTAGGTTTTGGGATAGTATTTCATAGCTCTTAATTGTAGTTAAAACATCTGAAGATTTGACAGACACAACAATATTGTCAAAGTCAAACTTTTCAAGAAGTTTTACCTGATAAATTGCAGCCTCCACAATAGCCTCTGGTACAGGAGATTTGTATTTTTGCAAAATATCCTTTGGGAGCGAACCTGAATTTGCACCAACTCTGACGGCAATCCCATATCTTTTGGCCTCTTTAGCTATTTCTTGGACTTTTCTTTCATTTCCAATGTTCCCAGGATTTATTCTAATCTTATCAGCGCCATTGTATATAGCTTCAAGCGCGAGCTTATAGTCAAAATGAATGTCAGCAACAAGTGGAATGTGGATTCTTGACTTTATTTTACTTATGGCCTTAGCACTATCTAAATCAGGGACAGCAACTCTTATGATGTCGCATCCCAAACTCTCAAGGCTCAGTATCTGCTCAACTGTAGCCTCAACATCCTTTGTCTTTGTATTTGTCATTGACTGAATTCTAATTGGCTCACCGCCACCAATATAAAGATTGCCTATTCTAACCTTTTTTGTCAATAATTTCACCTTCCAGGCATTATTATGTTTTTTATGTCATTGAAGGTAACTATCACCAGCAAAAACAGAAGAAGTACAAAACCAATTGTGTGAATCAGTGCTTCTTTTTCTCTATTAAAAGGTTTTCTTGCCACAGCTTCGTACAAATAAAACACAAGCCTGCTGCCATCTAAAGCAGGAAATGGGATGAGATTTATAACACCCAAGTTCACTGAAATCAGCTGCATAAGCCACAGAATATTCAAAAGACCTCTGAGCACGCTCTGTTTAAATCCGGCATTCGCAGCCTCTCCAATTGTTTTCACCATACCAACAGGTCCCATAATCTCAGAACCAGAAACTTTTCCTGTTATCATCAGCACAACACTGTATATAGTCTCTTTTATCTCAGCATATGTCCCAAATATTCCATAATAGATGCTATCAAATAAATTTTTTCGTGATATCTTTGACAAAACGCCTATTCGCTTTGTTTTTGTATTCGGGTCATACTTAGGCTTTACCCTGAAAGTATATTGTTTGCCATCTCTTAAAACTTTTATCTTTACTTCTCTGTCTTTGTAGAGCATATTGTGAACAGCCAAATAAAAGTTTACCTGGTCCCAGACATAAACTCTATTTTTGTCAAGCGCAACAATCCTGTCACCACTTCTAATCCCAGCCTCATATGCAGGCATGTTTGGCTCCACCCTACCAATTGTGTTTGTTCCAAAACCAATAAAATAACCAATCCCTATCATGATTATTATGGCAAGAACAAAGTTCATAACAGGTCCCATCAAAACCATCAAAATCCTTTTGTGAACCTTTGCGTTATTGAGTGCTCGTGGGTGGTCAACATCCTGGTCTTCACCAAGAGGCTTTACATACCCTCCTATCAAAAATGTCCTCACAGAATATTCTGTCTCTTTGCCTTTGATGCTAAAGAGTTTGGGACCAAAACCAATGGCAAATTCTTCAACAAGTACACCTGAAAGTTTACATATAATAAAATGTCCAAATTCATGAACAAGTATCACTATTGTCAGCACAATTAAAGCCAGTATAAGATTCATTAGTTTTTCTCACCTTCCACAAGATTTTTAAACTTCTGCCTTGCCTCTGCATCAATTTCCAAAACGTCCTGAATGGATTCCACTTTTTGCCCCCTGTGACTTTCAATATTTTTAGCTACATACTTCATAATATCAACAAAGCCAATTTTCCCTTCCAAGAAATATTTTACAGCCTCTTCATTGGCAGCATTGAGCACAATCGGGTAACTTTCTCCTTTTTTTGCACACTCATATGCAATTTTGAGCAAAAAGAATGTATCAAAATCAGGCTCTTCAAATGTAAGGTTTTTTACTCTTGCAAGGTCAAGTGGCGCAGCTACTGCTTTGCCTCTTTCGGGAAAAGTAAGCGCATATTCAATCGGAAGACGCATATCAGGATAAGATAGCTGTGCTTTTACTGATCCATCAATAAATTCAACCATTGAATGAATAATACTTTGAGGATGTATAACAACATCAATATCATCACATTTTTTATCAAAGAAAAACATGGCTTCTATCACTTCAAAGCCTTTGTTTATCAGGGTGGCTGAGTCAACCGTGATTTTCCTACCCATGTTCCACGTAGGATGCTTCAGCACATCTTCTACATTGACGCTTTGTAAGTCTTTGAGTTTTTTGCCCCTAAAAGGTCCTCCTGATGCTGTGAGAATTATCTTTTTTATATTTTTTTTGTCTTCACCTACAAGGCACTGGAAAATAGCACTGTGTTCTGAGTCAACAGGAATAAGAACAGGGATAGAATCTTTTGCTTGTTTTTGGGAAAGAATCCTTTTTATAATCTTTCCACCTGTCACAAGCGTCTCTTTGTTGGCAAGAGCAACTCTTTTACCTGCCAAAATAGCCTCAACTGTCGGCACCAAACCAGATATACCAATAAGTGCATTTACAATCAAATCTGCTGCTGGATATGTTGCAATGCTAATTAGCCCTTCATGACCTGTTACAACTATCTTATCAGGAAAATTTTCTTTTAATACAGTGTAGTACTTTTCATCTACAATACATAAAATGTCAGGGTTAAGCTCTCTTGCTTGCTTAATTAAAAGATCCACATTTTTGTGCGCTGAAAGTCCCACAACTTTAATCCCAAGCTTTTTTGCAACATCTATTGTCTGAACACCTATAGACCCAGTTGACCCAAGGATGCAAATGCTCTTTGTCATATACTTCGCTCCCTTAAAAGCAATTATTAAAATAATCCAAATTTTGCAAGAAAATAGATTATTGGTGTGACCATGATTAAGCTGTCGAACCTGTCAAGCACACCGCCGTGTCCTGGTAAAATAGAGCCAAAATCCTTTTTCTGCTGCTGTCTTTTTAGCATTGAAGCAAACAAATCACCTGTGTGTGCAACTACAGATAGCATCATACCTTCTGCTGTACTTATAACCATAGTTGATAAATCAAAATTTTTGCCTGAAAATCCAAACTGATAAAACCAAACAGCAAGCACACCTCCAACCATTGCTCCAAAAAAGCCTTCTAAACTTTTCTTAGGACTTATATTACTCCATATTCTCCTTTTGCCAAGTGCGAGACCAGCAAAATACGCAAAAGTATCTGAAAGCCAGCATACAAGATAAGGAAGCCATATTAGCTTTTTCCCATTTCTAAATTCGCCCAAAAGCACTAAAAACAAAATGGGAAAGACTATATAAATAAAAGAGAATGCCACATAAATTATGCTTTGTGAAGCTATCCTGTTTTTAAAGCTTTCTATGAGGGCAAGTAGAAAAAGAAGCATAAATAAAACGAACATTTTGTTACCAATATTAACATCGCTGAAAACAACAATGCAGCTCAATGCTATGCTCAAATACAGCATATATCTTTCTATCTTAAACAAATTGAAAAATTCATACAAAGCAACTGCTGCAACAAGAGCACCAAAAATCTTCAGCCAAATACCACCAAAAAAGTTTGCTGCAGCAACCAACGCTATTCCCCAGATAGCAGTGATTATCCTCTGTTTCATTCTATTTCCTCCAAAAAGGCTATTTAACACCGCCAAATCTTCTTTCTCTCTTTTGATAGTCTTCGATAGCTTTTAAAAGGTGCTCCTTTTTGAAGTCTGGCCACAGGACATTTGAAAACCAAAATTCTGTATATGATATCTGCCACAAAAGAAAGTTTGAAACCCTCATCTCTCCACTAGGTCTTATCAAAAGGTCAGGGTCAGGGATCTCATTTGTGTAAAGGTATTTTTTAAAGAGGTCCTCATCAACATCTTCGATATCAATTTTACCACTCTTTATGTCCAAAGCCAAATTTTTTACCGCATTTATTATCTCCTGTCTTGCACCATAATTCAAAGCTATAACAACACAAAGTCCACGTTTGTCTTTGGTTCTTTCTTCAGCACTTACAATTCTCTCTTGAATATCTTTATCAAGCTTTGAAATATCCCCTATAACCCTGATTCTTATCTGGGTCTTGTGTATGAGGTTTTCTATCTCTGTATCAAAGAATTCTCTCAAAAGATTCATAAGATTTTCAACTTCCTCTTTAGGCCTTTTCCAGTTTTCTGTCGAAAAAGCGTAAACTGTAAGATATTTTAGCCCTATCTCATCAGCAAAAAGGACTATCTCTTTTAGTTTCTGCGCACCAAACCTGTGCCCCGCCGAACGTGGAAGACCTCTTTTTTTTGCCCATCTACCATTTCCATCCATAATGATTGCAATGTGCTGTGGCATCTTTTCTTTTTCTATTTTTATTTTTTCCCTTTTCAAAAATTCTAACATTTGACTCCATACTCCCTTTTTATTGATTAAAAAAATAACGGGGTTGCTGCCCCCGCCAAACCCTTGAAATTTCCCACTGTTGTAACTAAAAGTCTATACCTCCATAATCTCTTTTTCCTTTGCACTCAAAAGTTTCTCAATCTGCTCTATGTATTTGTCGTGAAGCTTCTGGACATCTTCTTCGGCATCTTTAAGGTCATCTTCTGTAATCTCATTGTTCTTTTTCATTTTTTTGTATTCATCAAGTGCCTCTCTTCTTATGTTTCTAATTGCCACCTTTGCATCTTCAGCCATCTTTTTGACCTGTTTTACAAGCTCTTTTCTTCTTTCTTCTGTGAGTTCAGGGAAAATAAGTCTTATAACCTTTCCGTCATTTGTTGGATTTACTCCAAGGTCAGATTTTTGAATAGCTTTTTCAATTTCTTTGAGCATTCTTGCTTCCCATGGCTGGATAACAATCATTCTCGCTTCGGGAACGGTTATGCTTGCAACCTGAGGAATGGGAGTTGGAACACCATAATAGTCCACCATCACCTTGTCCAGAATATGAGGATTTGCTCTTCCTGCTCTGATTGTGGCAAATTCCTCTTTCAAAGTCTCAATTGCCTTTTTCATCTTCTCCTCTGCAACCTGAATAGGTTCTGCCATTTTACTTTGCCTCCTTTACATTTACAATTGTTCCTATGTTCTCGCCCATAACAGCTTTAAGAATATTTCCTTTTGCAAGTTCAAACACCAAAATAGGAATTTCATTGTCCATGCACATAGATGTTGCTGTTGAGTCCATAACCTCAAGTCGCTGATTGATGACATCTAAGTAAGTTATAAAGTCATACTTTTTAGCATTTGGATTTTTCCTCGGGTCACTGTCATAGACACCGTCTACTTTTTTTGCAAGAAGGATTGCCTCTGCATCAATCTCAGCAGCACGCAAAGCTGCTGCAGTGTCTGTTGAGAAGAAAGGATTGCCTGTGCCACATGCAAAAATCACAACCCTGCCCTTTTCCAAGTGGCGAATTGCTCGGCGTCGGATGTACGGCTCTGCAATCTGTCTCATCTCGATTGCGCTCTGGACTCTTGTCGGAATGCCTCTTTTTTCAAGAATGCTCTGAAGTGCAAGTGAATTAATAACAGTTGCAAGCATTCCCATATAGTCGGCTGTTGCTCTGTCTATGTGTTCAGCACTTCTTCCTCTGAAGAAGTTGCCACCACCGACCACAATAGCAACTTCCACTCCAAGCTCCCTTACCTTTTCAATCTCTTCACAGATGGTTTCAACAACCTGCCAGTCAATTCCAAAGCCCTTTTCACCGCCCAAAGCTTCACCACTTAATTTTAATATTACCCTTTTGTATTTTGGCTTAACCATTTTTATCTTCTCCTTCTTTACGATAATATTTTACAAACAAAGATACACTTATATCAAGAGTTTTTGCTCAAAAAAAGGGAACACCACTTTTCAATAAAATAGTGTTCCCTTCCTCTGCCATATTTAAAATTTTAACATGAAGCAGCCTTTTCAATTCCTTCTCCTCTTTCAAATCTTGCAAATCTTCTTATAACAATATTTTCACCAATTTTTGCAATTTTTTCTGTGAGCAAGTCTTTTATCTTCATATCAGGGTTTTTAATCCAAGGTTGCTCAAGTAAGCAAACCTCTTCAAAGAACTTCTCAAGCCTACCCTCAACAATCCTGTCAACAACATTTTCCGGCTTTCCTTCATTCAAAGCCTGCTGTCTTAAAATTGTCTTTTCTTTTTCAATTACATCAAGAGGTACCTCTTCTCTTGAAACATATTTTGGATTTGCTGCTGCAATCTGCATAGCAATATCCTTTGCAAATTGTCTAAATTCTTCATTTCTTGCAACAAAGTCTGTCTCGCAATTTATCTCAACCAAAACACCAATTCTGCCATTTCCATGGATATAGCTTTCAACAATCCCTTCTGCCGCAACACGTGAAGCCTTCTTTGCAGCCTTTGCAAGACCTCTTTCTCTCAAAAGTTCTATTGCCTTGTCCATATCGCCGCCTGCATCTTCTAAAGCTTTTTTACAGTCCATCATACCAGCACCAGTTTTTTCTCTGAGCTCTTTTACCATCTCAGCAGTAATCATGAAAAATCCCTCCTACAATTGTTTGATAAAATACATATTATTCTTCATCTATATCATCAGCTGCTATTTCCACCTGTTCAGACGCTTTGTCAACTTCTTGAGACGAAGTTGTAGCAGGTGTAAACTGCTCACCTTCTCTTCCTTCAATCACAGCATCTGCAATCTTGGATGTGATGAGCTTTACAGCACGGATTGCATCATCATTTCCAGGAATTACGTAGTCAATCTCGTCAGGGTCACAGTTTGTATCGACAATCGCAACTATTGGAATCCCAAGTTTTCTTGCCTCAAGCACAGCATTTCTTTCTTTTCTTGGGTCAACAATATACAGGATATCAGGAATGCGTGGCATATTTTGAATTCCACCAAGATATTTCAAAAGTCTTTCTTTTTCTTTTCTCAAGAGATTTACTTCTTTCTTTGGCAGAACTTCGAATGTTCCGTCTTCTTCCATTCGCTGTAGCTCTTTTAACCTCTCAATTCTTGTTTTGATTGTTCTGAAGTTTGTCAAAAGTCCTCCAAGCCATCGCTGATTGATGTAAAACATTCCACATCTTTCAGCTTCTTCTTTGATTGTCTCTTGAGCTTGTTTCTTTGTCCCAACAAAGAGTACAATCTTACCTTCTGCTACCTGAGACTTTACAAACTCATAAGCCTCGTCCATTTTCTTTACTGTCTTCTGAAGGTCAATGATATAAATTCCATTTCTTTCAGTAAAGATGTATTCAGCCATCTTGGGATTCCATCTGCGTGTCTGATGACCGAAATGCACACCTGCTTCAAGAAGCTGTTTCATTGTTAAAACTGGCATTTGTCTTACCTCCCTCAATTCGGTTTTTCTTCGAGCCGGATAATAAGAAGGCCTTTTATGCCTTCCACCGAAGATTTCCGACTCTGCTTTTTTACAAAGCCGAGAATATTATAGCACAGGTTAATATTAATAACAAGACAATATTGTTTTTTTACAAAAATTTTTATATAATCATATCTGCAAAACCCCCAAATTTTATTTTGAAGGTCTATATCCAAAAAAAGAGGTCGTGGCAAGGTGCCATGACCTCTTTTTCTTTATATCTTTTCCAACACAAATCCTTTTTCTTTTGCATCATTGTAAGAAAACACATTTCGGGTGTCAATAATAATTGCCTTAGAAGGAGATATATACTCAAAAATTTTTTCAAATTCTATCCCGTGCTGCTTTGCCAAAATCAAAACAAGCTGTACATCTTTCAAAGCCTCTTGCAAACTCTCAACTTTAAAATCATATTTGGTTTTTACCGCAGGGTCAAACGCTTTAACCTCAACACCTCGAACTTTTAAATTCTTAATTATTTCAATGGCAGGGCTGAGCCTGTCATCAGAAGAATAATCTTTCATCGCAATGCCAAGTACTGCAATCTTTTTATCACAATTATATTTTTCAATAGTTTTCATAACAAGGTCGGAAATATAATTAGGAATGCCTTCATTGAACATTCTTGCGGTTTTAGAAAGTTTAAGCTCAATACCCAGCTCCTGTGCCTTTGCATTTAAATAATAAAATGCATTAGGGATGCAAAATCCTCCAACCCCAGGCCCGGGATACAAGAGATTTACTCTTTTGTGAGTGTTTGCAACCTTTATCACCTCAAATATATCAAGATTCATTGCCTTTGTAAATCTCTCAAACTCGTTTACCATCGCAATATTTATATCTCTTTGCAGATTCTCAATCACCTTTGCTGTCTCAACAACTTCAAACGAAGATGCAACAATTATCTCTTCCTTGCAAATCACCTTAATCAAATCAACAGCTCTTTTTACGCTATTTTCACAAAATCCCGCCAAAGCAGTAGGCATATTTTCAAATTCTTCAAAAGCCTTCCCCTCTGCAATTCTCTCTGAAGCATAGGCTAAATAAAAGTCTTCTCCACATTTCAAACCACTCTCTTCTAATATTGGTAAAAATATATTTCTTGTTGTACCTGGAACAACGGTTGAACGCAAAAGTATCAGCTGATTTTTTCTCAAGTTTTTGCTTATCTCTTTTGCACACGAAACGAGATAATCAAAGTAAGGTTTTCCACCGTAAACAGGTATTGGAACCGTGACTATTACATCATCTACATTTTCAAGTGCCAGCTTGTAATTTACCATGGGAATAAATTTTCCATTTTCAAGCTGCTCCTTTAAAATCTCCTGTATAGTCTTTCCATTGTAACTTTCTAAATGGTGAGTCTCTCCCTTTTTAAGCTCCTCAATCAATTTTTCATTGCTATCAACACCAAAGACTTTGAAACCTTTCATTGCAAACGAAAGAGCAAGGGGAAGACCAACATATCCAAGGCCAATTACACATACGCTATTCAATGTTTATCCCTTCCCTCTTTAGTATATCAATAATTTGAGTTACTCTGCTATCCCATGAGGTTTGCTTTGCATACTCTATTCTTTTTTCTATCTTTTCAATATTAGGATTTTGTGCCTCCTGCAGAGCTTGAATGCATTTTACAAGCATATCTTCATAGTTTTTGCCAATATACACAACATCGGAAAATTGTTCTACTTGGGGCATTGAAGTTGAAACAATTGGTTTTCCTGTTGCCAAATATTCATAAAATTTTAGCGGGCTTACATTCTCTGAGAGCTTGTTTGTTCTGAATAAGTTTAAGCAAACATCAAATTGAGATACATACTGCGGCAAATCCTTGTTATCAATCCTTCCAAGCAAATAAATATTGCTCAGCTTCTTTAAATTATCCACGCTTACACCAGCACCCACAGGTCCTATCAAAACAAAAGACCACTCTCTTTTTTCTTTTGCTAAATATTCTATAAGCTGAGTGTCTATCCATGTGTGGATAACACCCACAAAGCCAAAGATAGGACGGGGTATATTATTCATCTTATCGGGTACAGGCAGTTTATTTGAAGCTTTATTAAAGTGTTCAAACTCAGCACCGTTTGGCACAAGATATGTGTGAGGATTTAATAACTTGAGCTTATTATATAATCCATGGGTTGTTGTAAAAACTACATTACTCTTTTGAGCAAGCTCATCTTCCATGCTTTCAACCAAAGCCTTGTCAATAAACCCTTGAAACTCTGAATGTTTGTCTATACAGTCGTAAACTAAAAAACTGTAAGAAAGATGTTCAAGAAGATCAACAGTGTTTGGCATGTAGGTCCATATTATAGGTGACTTTAAATCAAAGTTTTGATAGATAACTTCTTTTACAAAATTTGCTATCATTTTTTGATTGAACTTATTGATGGACCTTTTCTTGTTATAAAAGGGAATAATTGGTGGCAGAGCAAATACAAAAAGGTTCTCCTTTATTCTTTTTGGAGACTTTCTAAATCTTGTTAGGTAAGGTCTCAAACTAGGGTCTTTTAATGGACCTATCAAGGTCACAGGTGGGTCTAAATAAAATATTCTACAGTTTTGTGGCATTCTTTTCATTATCTGTTGTTTACGTGTTGGTATAGGATCCCATGGTGTTGTTGAAAAACAAATTATATCTATCATCTTTATCCCAGTCCCTTAGTAATTTTTTTGAAACTCTTTTTACAAATCTTAAGATACAATATTTCTGGCAGTCCAGTCAACAAAAAATTCTAAAATCTCTTGACCAAGCTAAATAATTTGTAATACTATGGTCTTGATAAACTATTGTGGTGGAGGGAGAAACAAATATGAAAATAGTGGACCAAAAGGGAAGACTATTTGGCATCATTAATATTGTTGACCTCA
Source organism: Caldicellulosiruptor bescii DSM 6725 (assembly GCF_000022325.1). Lineage (NCBI taxonomy): Bacteria > Bacillati > Bacillota > Caldicellulosiruptorales > Caldicellulosiruptoraceae > Caldicellulosiruptor > Caldicellulosiruptor bescii. Next base: position 1,893,635 of record NC_012034.1, read on the forward strand.
TTTTGATAGTGCTGATTGTTGCAATTGCATGGGTAGGGTTTGCCAAAATTTCATCACATGCAAAATCATCCGACAATGCAGCAGAAAATGAGTTTGTGGAAATCAAGCCGGGTGAAGCAATCATCAATGTAAAAATTCCTCTTGCTGACCCTGTTATGGCTCAGTCTCTTCACAAAAACGATTATTTGGTAACTGGCGACACTTTGACAAAATCATACATTCAAGACATTCAAATAAAAGATGGAATATATGAAAGAACATCATCAGACGGCAAAATTGTTGTCGCAACCCACCCATACAAGAAAGATGTCTATCTTACTATCTATGGCTATGTAACTTTGCAAGGGGCAACAATAAAGCTTGACAAGCAAACAGTCAGAGTTGGAAAGACATTTTATGTAAAGACAAGAACTACAGAACTTGTTGGAGTTGTTACTGGAGTGAAAATTGTGAAAGAATAAGGCTGGTGGAAACATGATTAAAGAAAGTTATTTCTATAAATTAGCTATGTTATTAGCAAGATATTTGAAGGAGAGCAGAATATATGAGCTTGTTTCCAAGCTATTTTATTTTTCAAGATACTCAGCAGTTTTTGAACTTGTTAGAAAAAAGCCAAAAGAAGACTACATACAACAATCCCTTATTTTAAGGGTTCTTTTGAACTTTTATAACCAAATTATTAATATTATGCATCGGAGGCTGCTATTCTCAAAAAGTCTGTTGTCACACAGTTTTTTGGTTTATGTTGTCCGTGAACAGATAAGATTTATGAAAGGAAAACCTGTTTTTTTCTGCATTCTTTACGCTTTTATCTTCTACACTGGCTTTGTAGCTGGAAAAATTGTAAAAGGTATACTCTCAATAAATAGTTTATCTTTATGGGCAATCTTGCTACTTTTAAATTTTTTCAGCTTTCAAGATATAAAGAAAAAGTTTTCAAAAGAAAGTATAATTATCAGATTCTTTAAAGACATTTTTGCTTGAAAATAGAATTGTTGAAAGGTGAAATAGGATGGTTGAAAAGAAATCTTTATATATCACCTCTTTTTTGATATTTGTGCTGGGAATTGCAAGCAGTTTAATTTCTGTAAAGTTAGGTATACTTGTACTTGGTCTGTTTTTGCTTGTGCTGATAATGTTAGAAGACCCATCTAAGTTGATATATGGTGTTGTACTTTATGCTTTTGTGGATTTTCTTTTCAGAAAACTTTCTATTTTAAGCAGTTTTGCTTCTGTATGGGATGAAGCGCTATTTTTGATAATTGTCTTTGCGTTCTTATTAAAGTCAATTATAAAAAATCAATCAAGTTTGAGATTTTCCCCTTTAGATGTATATATTCTGATTTTTTTGCTTGTCTGTGTGTTTTTACTGTTTAAAAATTCGCCTGATATGAGAATAGCATTAGAAGGATTTAGAGTATATGCAGAGTACGCTTTATGGTTTTTCGTAGGACTGTGGCTTTTAAAAGACGCAAGGCAATTTGAAAGGATTATTACAATATTTATCCTGATGATGTTTATAATATCCATCTACGGCATATACCAGTATATTATTGGTGTTGAAATACCTTCAAGTTGGATTGATAGCAGTAGAGAAACGTATATAAGAACAAGGGTATTTTCAATTATAGGAAGTCCAAATGTCCTTGGAAGTCTTTTGGCAATGTCAATACCTTTTGTTCTTCCTTACGTCCTTTATGAGAAAAATATTAAAAAGAGAATTTATTATTCGGTTGTATTAATTTCAATGATTGCCTGCCTTGGGTTTACATTTTCAAGAGGAGCATGGCTTGCATTTTTGTTTTCAATGCTTCTTTTTGGTTTTTTCATAGACAAAAAAGTTTTGGGTATTCTCTTTGCCATCTTTACATCAGTTCCTATTTTGGCACCTTCAATTGTAATGAGAGTGCTTTATATGCTAAGCTCTGAGTATGCCAAAAGCAGCGCAAGGGCAGGAAGAATTGCCCGCTGGACAAAAGCATACGATATTTTGACACAGCATCCTCTCTTTGGGGTTGGATTTGGAAGATTTGGCGGTGCGGTTGCAAAGAGAAATATAGCCAATGCGTTTTACGTAGATAATTTTTATCTTAAAAGTGCTGTCGAAATGGGAATCATTGGAGTAGGTATTATGATTTTGGTGTTTATAGTAGGGCTTTTGCTTGCTGCAAGAACTGTAAAACATCTGCGCTCAAAAGAACTTAAGAATATAGCAAGCGGAGTGCTCATTGGTCTTGCAACAGTCTTGATGCATAACGTGGTTGAAAACATTTTTGAAGTCCCAATGATGACAACATATTTCTGGCTGTTTTTGGGATTTTTGTTTGCTCTCAAATCAGCAGAAGATAAAAGCCAATTTTCTGAACAAAGCAATATTTGCAACAATGGGGGAAGCTAAAAGATGCCATTTGACGGAGTTGTTCTAAGTGCTCTTAAAAAAGAATTAATTTTGGAGCTTGTAGATGGTAAAGTTGAAAGAATATATCAGCCAAATCAGTTTGAAGTCAATCTTTATGTTTATAAGCTCGGAAAAACAAAAAAACTCATTATCTCCGCAAATCCCTCTTTGCCAAGGATATACATCACAGAAAGGCAAAAGAAAAACCCAGAAGTTGCTCCAAATTTTTGCATGATTTTGCGCAAGAATTTGCTCGGAGCAAGGCTTGTCGGAATTTATCAGCAAGGTTTAGAAAGAATTTTGCAAATAGAATTTGAAACAAAAAGTGAACTTGGTGACACAGAAGTAAAGTATCTTATATTTGAAATGATGGGGAGACACAGCAATATATTCTTGGTAGATTCCAACTATAAAATTATTGATGCTATAAGAAGATTGTCATTCGAAGATTCACCAAGACCAATTTTACCCGGAGTCAAATATACATTGCCGCCAGTTTTGACAAAGAAAAATCCTATTGAAGTTTCGTTTGATGAATTTATATCATTTTTTAAATCCTCAAATAAAAGTCCAGAAAATATACTGACCGACAATCTTTCAGGAATTAGCAAACAATTTGCTAATGAAGTTATCTTGCGTGCACAAGTTTTTGAAAAAAGTCTTGAAAATAAGGATACAATTAAAAGGATTTTTGATTCTTTAAAAGAATTATTATATTGTATAGTCGAAAAAGGGGAGATACTTCCAACACTCTATACTGAAAAAGGAAATGTAGTTGATTTTTATGTGATTGACCTGAAATGTTTTTCTTCTTTTCCCAAAAAACATTTTTCAAATTTAAATTTGTGTATAGACGAATACTATTTTAAAAAAGAGCAACATACAGTATTTATTGAAAAACGTCAACACCTTCAGAAGATTATAGAACAAAATGTAAAAAAGCTGAGTCAAAAATATGATCAGAACATTCAAAAAATACAAGAGGCTAAAAATGCTGAGGTGTACAGAAAATATGGTGACCTAATTTTAGCAAATCTTTACCAGCTCAGAGAAACAAATGAGGATTTTGTTGAGGTTATTGATTATTACAGTGAAGATTTATCTACTATGAAGATTCCGCTTGAAAAAGACAAAGATTTGAAACAAAATGCCGAGAGGTATTATAAGCTTTACAATAAGCTCAAAAAAGCTGAAGAGTATGCTAAAAATGAAATTGCTGAAATTGAAAAAGAAATTGAATTTCTGCAAAGTTTAGAAGCACTGCTTGAAAAAAGCCAAGAGATAGAAGACCTTTTGAGTATAGAAGAAGAGTTAGAAAAAGAAGGTTATATCAAAACTCAGGTAGAAAACGTAGGTCAGCAAAAGAAAAAAGAAAATCAAAAATCAAAACCTCACCACTTTATCAGCTCAGATGGATTTGACATATATGTGGGAAGAAACAATCTGCAGAACGATTTTCTCACCATAAGATTTGCTTCAAGCCATGACATCTGGCTTCACACCCAAAAGATTCCCGGCTCTCATGTTATAATTCGAACAAACAACAAAGAAGTCCCGCAAACAACCTTGGTTGAAGCTGCACTTCTTGCAAGCTACTTTAGCAAAGCCAAGCATTCAACAAAAGTGCCGGTTGACTATACATTTGTAAAGTATGTAAAAAAGCCACCTAAATCCAAGCCAGGTTTTGTTATATACGACAACTTTAAAACTATCATTGTTGATTCACCTGAAAATATTGATAACTTCAACAAAGTTGAGTAATGGCTTCTATGTTTAACAATTTAGATAAACTAAAAATACGGACGGGAGGGATTTTGAATGCCAAAAGAAGGTAACTGCGTGGTTGCGCAATCAGGGGGACCAACTGCTGTCATCAACGCATCGCTTTTGGGTGTTATTGAAGAAGCTATGAAACAGCACCCAATTCGTGCTATTTATGGTGCTAAAAATGGAATCATTGGACTTATTGATGAAGAACTTTATGACCTCAGAATGGAAGACCCTGAAGAGCTAAAACTCTTAAAGACAACTCCATCCTCTGCCTTAGGTTCTTGCAGGTATCAGCTCAAGCCTTTTGAACATGACGAAAAAGACTATATCAAGATTTTTAATGTATTTGAGGCGCATAACATTCGCTACTTTTTCTATATAGGCGGAAACGACTCAATGGATACAGCTGACAAATTAACACGATACGCGCAAAAGATTGGGTATGACATCTGCATAATCGGAATTCCAAAGACAATTGACAACGACCTTGTGATGACAGACCACTGTCCGGGTTTTGGAAGTGCTGCAAAGTACATTGCAACATCTGTGATGGAAATTGCAAGAGATGCAATTGTGTATCCGACAAACATTGTTACTATAATTGAAGTGATGGGAAGAAATGCTGGTTGGCTTGCAGCAGCATCTGCTCTGGCATCCAAAGATATAGGTGCACCAGATTTAATATATCTTCCTGAAGTTCCATTTTCAATTGACAAGTTTTTGGATGATGTAAGAAATATTCACAAGAAAACTGGAAAGATTACCATTGTTGTATCTGAAGGTATTAAAGACAAAGAAGGCAAATATATTGCTGATATGAGCCACAAGTTTGGAATAGACGCGTTTGGACATGTACAGCTTGGCGGAGCAGCATTTGTTTTAGAGAATATCATCCGCGAAGAAGTGGAAAAGAGAGTAAAATCAATTCAATTCAACGTGCTACAGCGAAGTGCTGCTCACATCATGTCCAAAACTGACGTTGAGGAAGCATACATGGTTGGACGCATGGCAGTAAGGTATGCGGTTGAAGGTGCTTGTGGATACATGGTAGCAATAAAACGCGACAGTGACAATCCTTATTCAAGTTCAACAGAACTTGTTGAGCTGAACAAGGTTGCAAATGCTGAAAAGCTTGTCCCACTTGCGTGGATTTCTCATGATGGCAACTATGTAAAAGAAGACGCTTTAAATTATATCCAGCCACTAATTGAAGGTGAAGTTGAAGTCAAGTACGAAAAAGGCCTTCCTCGATATGCAAAGCTCAGAAAGATAATGGTTCCAAAGAAGGTTGTATAAATCACAAAAAAAGCGGGAGCTTTAAACCAAAAGTACTGCTCCCGCTTTAATTTTTACTGTGACTGAGCCATTTCAGATGAAGATGTAGATGCCTTTTCTTTTTTGATTATCTCTGTATTTCCATCAATAAAGTCTACTATAAATTCATCGCCCTGTTTTATCTTCCCTTCCAAGATAGCCTCTGAAATCTTGTCTTCTACCATACTCTGGATTGCTCGCTTTAACGGTCTTGCACCAAATACAGGGTCAAATCCTTTTTTAGCAATTGCTTCAACTAAGGAAGAAGTAAACTCTGCATAGTACTCGCTTGCTTTTATCCTTTCCTGCAAGTTTTTAAGCATTATCTCTACAATCTTTTTAACATCCTCTTCATCAAGCGGATGGAAGACTATAATTTCATCAATTCTGTTCAAAAACTCTGGTCTGAAAGTTTTCTTAAGCTCTGCCATGACATTTTCCTTTATTCTTTCATATGTTCTTTGTTTTTCATCTTCTGAAGTTGAAAATCCTAACTTTTTAGGGTTTGTGATGAGGTTTGCTCCTATGTTAGATGTCATGATGATAACAGTGTTTCTAAAGCTTACCGTTCTTCCCTGAGAGTCTGTGAGCCTTCCATCGTCAAGTATCTGCAAAAGCAGGTTGAAAACATCAGGGTGCGCTTTTTCTATCTCATCGAACAGCACAACAGAGTACGGTCTTCTTCTGACCTTTTCGGTAAGCTGGCCACCTTCTTCATATCCGACATAACCTGGAGGCGAACCAATAAGCTTTGACACATTGAACTTTTCCATATACTCCGACATGTCGATTCTTATCATAGCATCCTCTGTGCCAAACAGTGCTTCTGCTAAAGCCCTTGCAAGCTCTGTTTTACCTACACCAGTAGGTCCAAGGAAGATAAACGAACCAATTGGTCTTTTCGGGTCTTTGAGACCAACTCTTCCTCGTCTTATAGCCCTTGCAACAGCTTTAACAGCCTCATCCTGACCAACAACTCGTCTGTGCAAAACCTCTTCAAGCTTTAAAAGTCTTTCAGATTCATCTTCGGTAAGTTTATTTACCGGAATCCCTGTCCAGCTTGATACAATGTACGCTATATCATCTTCTGTAACAATTGGCTGTGTCTTTTGCTGGTCATTTGTCCATGAATTTTTTATCTTTTCAAGCTCTTGGCGAAGTTTCATTATTTCATCTCTTATCTTTGCAGCTTTTTCGTACTCCTGAAGTCTTATAGCCTCTTCCTTTTCTTTTTCAAGCTTTTCAATCTTCTCTTCAAACTCCTTAACATGCGGTGGCAGTGTGTACATTCTGAGTCTCACTCTTGATGCTGCTTCATCAATAAGGTCAATTGCTTTGTCCGGCAAGTATCTATCTGTAATATATTTAGTAGACAGCTCAACAGCAGCTTTTATAGCCTCATCAGTTATCTTTACACCATGATGAGCTTCGTATTTGTCTCTAAGACCTTTTAAAATCTGTATAGCCTCTTCAGGTGTTGGCTCACCAACCAAAATTGGTTGGAATCTTCGCTCAAGTGCAGCATCTTTTTCTATGTGTTTTCTGTACTCATCAAGTGTAGTTGCACCAATTACCTGTATCTCACCGCGTGCAAGAGCAGGTTTTAAGATGTTTGACGCATCGATTGCACCTTCTGCTGCACCAGCACCTATTATAGTGTGCATCTCATCAATAAACAGAATTACATTTCCTGCTTTTCTAACCTCTTCCATAGCTTTTTTGAGCCTTTCTTCAAACTCTCCTCTGAATTTTGACCCTGCAACCATAGCGGAAAGGTCTAAAGCCACAACTCTTTTATTTCTCAAAAGTTCTGGAACATTTCCCTCAACAATCTTTTGTGCAAGCCCTTCAACAATGGCAGTCTTACCAACCCCCGGCTCACCAATCAAGCACGGATTGTTCTTTGTTCTTCTTGACAAAATTTGAATAACTCTCTCTATCTCCTTCTCACGGCCAATTACAGGGTCAATTTTGCCCTCAAGCGCAAGCTGTGTAAGGTCCCTACTAAACTGATTTAACGTTGGAGTGTTCTGTGTTTGGAAATTGATCTGCTGCTGAGGAGATACACCACCAACATTTTTTGCATCCTCGTTCAAAAGCTTCATTATCTCTTCAAAAAGTCTCTGCGGGTCAACACCAAGGTCCATTAAAATCCTGACAGCAACACTTTCTCCTTCTCTCATTATCGCAAGCAGGATATGTTCTGTGCTGATATAACTGCTGCCAAGTCTTCGCGCTTCCATAAAGGCAATCTCAAACACTCTTTTGGTCCTTGGGGTAAAACCTGTCGGTGGCTGTGGAAGCTGATAATCGCCTCTTCCAATTAGCTCTTCAATTTCATCAATAACCTTTTCTTCAGTAACACCCTGGCTTTGCAAAACTCTTGCAGCAATGCCACCACCTTCTCTTATAAGTCCCAAAAGCAAGTGCTCTGTTCCAACATAGTTATGACCAAGCTCGGCAGCAGCCTGCTGCGCAAGCATTATTGCTTTCTCAGCTCTTTCTGTAAACCTTCCTTGAAACATATTAATTCTTCCCTCCCTATTCCAAAATTTTTCTTATAAGTTCTGCTCTTTTTATGTCTCTTTCCTCTGGTGTCATTTCCCTGCCAAAGTAGTCTTGGATAATGGCTGGCTGAATTAAATTCAAAAGCACATCCAACCTGTCAATTGTTGTTTCTTTAATTATACCCATACTGATACCCATTCTCACATCAGATATGAGCTTTAAAGCTTCGTTTGAAGAGATATTCCTTGCATATTTTAAAATTCCATATGCTCTGTAAACCTTGTCTTCGACAAAAGCTCTGTTTTCGCTCAAAAGCTTCAATCTTGCCTGCTGTTCCTGCTCTATTATCTGGTTTGTAATTGAAATTACATTTGCTATAATGTCTTCTTCAGGCTGACCTAAGGTAATCTGATTAGAAATTTGATAAAGATTTCCTGCTGCCTCACTTCCCTCACCATAAAATCCTCTCACTGCAATCCCCAACTTTGTTATTGTGTCAATTATTCCTTTCATGTATCCCAAAAGTGTCAAAGCAGGAAGATGAAGCATAAAAGATGCTCTCAAACCGGTTCCAACATTTGTAGGACATGAAGTAAGATACCCCCATGTTTCGTCATAGGCATAAGGAAGATGCTGTTCCAAAAAGTCGTCAATCCTGTTTGCATCTTCCCATGCTTTTTGTATCTGCTGTCCCCTATAAAGAACCTGAATTCTTAAATGGTCCTCTTCATTTATCATAATGCTGATATTCTCATTTTGGTCAATTGCCACAGCACTTTTTATTTTTGATGATGCAAGTGCGGGTGATATTAAATGTTTTTCTATTAACACCTGCCGTTTTATAAGAGGTAGCTTTTTTATCTCAAAAAACTCAAAATGATACTGCTTGTTTTTCAAAATTACATCCCTTACCCTGTCTATAACATTTGAGGCATCATAGTCATTCATCTTTATGGTAAAAGGCACATCAGAAAGATTCCTTGCAAGTCTTATTCTGCTTGTAATAACAATATCATTCATCTTGAAAAATCACTCCCGTGAAAGCTTTTTTTCAAGCTCTCTTATCTTATCTCTAATCTGTGCAGCTTTTTCATATTCCTCATTCTTTATAGCCACATTGAGCTCTATTTTGAGCCTGTCTATTTCCCTTTTTATTGCTATATCTTCACCCATCTTGGTAGGAATTTTACCCACATGCTTGGTATTACCATGAATTCTGCGAAAAATGGGATAGAGTTTTTCTGAAAAAGAGCTGTAACACATAGCACAACCAAACCTGCCAGCTCTTCTGAATTCATCAAATGTCATACCACAACCCTTACATGTAAGAGCAATCTCAAAAGAAGGTTTCAAAACTTGGGTTCCAAAAGTTGGCTCTAATATTCCTGCCAAAAAGTTTGTTACAGAAAATGGTGCGTCAAACTCTATACTGCCTTTTTGTTTTGCACATACTTCGCAAAGATGCATCTCTGTCTTAACTCCGTTTATAATCTGAGTATAGTGAACAGTTGCCGGTCTTTTCCCACAATTTTCACAAAGCATGATTTCTCACCGTCCTTTAAAAAGAAAAGCTTCTTCTCATTTAAATATTACCCATTCATAAGAGAAATTATCATCGCTTTTAGAATTAACATTCTAAGCGTATCTTTCAACGGCTGGTTCACAGGTATTGTCTTGTCATTGAGCGCAGCTTTCATTATATTTGCTTCTCTTTTTGATATCACACCATTTTCAAGTAAACACTCAACAATTTCGTTTGCCTGATGCTGGCTTACAGGTGAGTTTATATTGTTCAAAATATTTTCAAGCAGATTAGAAGAATTTTCAAACTTGACTTTTACAATTCTAATAGACCCGCCACCACCACGTTTACTTTCAATGTAATATCCTCTTTCAATAGTAAACCTGGTGGAAAGCACATAATTTATCTGAGATGGTGCACAGTTGAAAAAGTTTGCAAGTTCATTTCTTTGAATCTCAACCTCACCATCTTTTTTTTCAATAAGTTGTTTTATGAACTCCTCAATGATGTCAGAAAGCCTTGGCATAAAAATTCCACCCCGCTTTAACCTTTGCTGACTTTGACTATCTTTGACCTTGCAAATATATTTTAAAACATTTTTCTTTAAAATGCAATATTTTTTTGTTGTTAAGATGTAACAAATATATTATAATCATTTGTATAAAATGCTTGTTTGAGAGGTAAGAAAAAAGGTTGAACCTCAAAAAGTTAGTATTTGTAACCTCTTTGATAGTTTTGGCGTTATTTTCCTTCTTCTTATCCATGCATATTAGCAAAAACTTTTTCTCAGCTATAATTTTAAAACAAAATCACACCTACATTCAAGAAGAGAAACTTAAGATTTTTGAAAAACCAAAACCTTCACATAATCAAAATTCAGCCAATCTCAGTCTAAATAAAAATGGTAAAAGTAAAAATCTTCTTCATACTCAAAATAAAGATGTACAAGTTGAAAAGCAGGAAAAAAATGAAAAAATTATTTATCTTACTATTGATGACGGTCCATCACCTGTCACCCCTTCTATACTCGAAATTTTGGAAAAGGAAAAAGTTAAAGCTACATTTTTTGTTGTAGGTGTAAACTGTATAAAATATCCTCAATACTTAAAAGAAATTTATCAGAAAGGCCATTTGATAGGAAATCATTCATATTCTCATCAGTATAATAGCATATATAAAGATTTTAAACATTTTGTTGAGGACTTCAAAAAGGCACAAGCTACTATATATAAAATTATAGGAGTAGAACCCAAATATTATAGATTTCCTGGGGGCTCTTTAAGCAGAGTTTCACCACAAATTAAAAAATTTCTTGATGCAAATGGTATAGTATATATCGATTGGAACGCAATTACTGGCGACTCAATAAAAAATCATGAAAATCTTACACCAAATCAAATCTTAAAAATTACAACTTCAACAGCTAATAAAAAAAATGAAGTTGTACTTTTAATGCATGACAGTTCTTCTAAAAAGAATGTAATAGAAGCTCTGCCAAGTATAATCAGAACTTTCAAAAAACAAGGATACAGATTTGAAACAATTGACAGGATACAAAAACCCATTCAGTTTAAAACAAAAGCCGCATCACATTGATGCGGCTTTTAACTTCCCCATTTTATTTAAAACCTGCAGTGGTTATCTTGCTGCCTTTATCTTGGAGAAACAATCACTGCAGTATATGGGTCTGTCGTTTCTGGGTCTGAACGGAACCTTTGTCTCTTTCCCACAAGCGCTGCACACTGCATCGTAAAGTTCACGTCTTTGGGTTTGTCTTCCTTCTCTTCTTTGCATAGCTTTTCTCTGGTCCCTACACTCTTTACATCTTGTTGGTTCGTTCTTGAACCCCTTCTGCGCGTAAAATTCCTGTTCACCTGCTGTGAACACAAACTCTCTTCCGCAATCCTTGCAAACTAAAACCTTGTCTTGATACATTCTAAAATTCCCCTCACTTCATGGATTTAGATTTTTCTGACGCCTATTGTTCCTTTGCCGAACAACCAACGTCTTCTTAATTATAACCCCATTTTAGCATTTTGTAAATAGCAAATTAAAAATTTTTTACTCCTCTTCTTCCTCCTGCAATGAAGCTTTAGCTGCCTCTATTACCTTTTGGGCAATATGGCTCGGTACCTCTTCATACCTTGCAAACTCCATGGAAAAATATCCTCTCCCCTGTGTCATGGACCTGAGGTCTGTTGCATATTTGAACATTTCAGCAAGAGGAACTTCTGCCAAGATCTCTTCTAAGTGATTGTCAAGCGGCTGCATACCCAGAACTCTTCCTCTTCGCCTGTTCAAATCACCCATAATATCACCTGTATAGTCTTGTGGAACTACAACCTTCACGCTCATGATAGGTTCTAAAAGCACCGGGTTTGCCTGCGCAAGACCTTTTTTGAAGGCTAAAGATGTTGCAACTTTGAACGCAAGCTCTGAAGAGTCAACCGGATGGTATGATCCATCAACCAAAGTAGCTTTCAAATTCATAACAGGATAGCCTGCAAGTACACCCTTTTTAATACACTCTCTTAGTCCCTTTTCAACAGCAGGAATGTACTGTTTTGGAACAGCACCGCCAAATATTTTCTCTTCAAAAACTAAGTCTTCTTCCGGGCTTGGTTCAAATTCAATAAACACATGCCCGTACTGGCCATGTCCACCTGTTTGTTTTTTGTACTTTCCTTCGCTCTTTACCTTTTTTCTGATAGTCTCTCGATAAGGAACTTTTGGGTCAGACAAGACAACTGAGACACCAAACTTGTTTTTAAGCTTGCTGACGATCACATCTATGTGCATCTCACCAATACCATAGATGATGTTTTGACCAGTCTCATTGTTCTTTTCTATCCTGAAAGTAAGGTCCTCTTCCATGAGCCTGTGAAGACCGTTTGAAATCTTTTCCTCATCGCCTTTTGTCTTTGGCTCAATTGCAAGCATAAGCCAGGGACGTGGAAAATCAATCTCTTCAAGCTTGATAGGTTTTGACTGTTCGCACAGGGTGGAGTTTGTCAAAGTAGATTGTAGCTTTGTCACAACTCCAATGTCACCTGCCACAAGCTCAGATACAGGAATCTGTTTTTTGCCTCTTATCATAAAGATTTGTGAAATCTTTTCAGGCTTTTCTGACATGGTATTAAGCAAGGTCATCTCCGGCTTTAAAACACCGCTTACCACTTTAAGATATGAAATTCTGCCAACAAACGGGTCAGCAACTGTTTTGAATACAAAAGCACAGACAGGTTGGTTTTTGTCAACTTTTATATTTAATTCATTTCCATTTTTCGTATCCTTTGCTTTATACTGCTTTTCATTAGCTGCCGGCAAGAGTCTTGAGATGCTGTCCAAAAGTTCTTTAACACCAAGACCCTTTGTAGCACATCCGCACAATATCGGAAAGACCGACCTTTGTTTTACCCCTTCGCTAAGTCCCCTGTAGATTTCATCCTCAGAGATTTCTTCACCTGCAAAATATTTTTCCATCAGATTTTCATCATTTTCGACCGAATCCTCAATAAGACTATTTCTTATCTCTTCAATTTTATCACTCAACCCGCTCGGAATTTCTATTTCCTTTGCGGTGTTATCTTCATACCTATAAGCTCTTTTTGAAATCACATCAACAAAACCAACAAACCTTCCATTTTCGACTATCGGATACTGAATTGGGATTGCCTTTGGCGTTAAAACTTGCTTAATTTTATCCACTACTTTATCAAAATTGGCATTTTCCTCATCCATCTTGTTAACAAATATAAGCACCGGAAGACTATGCTTTTGAGCAAGCTCCCATGCCTTCTCAGACCCAACCTGCACACCTGTTTTTGCACCGATCACCAACACTGCAGAGTCAGCTATATGCAATGCTTCACATACCTCTCCAACAAAGTCAAAGTATCCCGGTGTGTCAAGAATGTTTATCTTGTAGTTCTGCCACTCAAGAGGTTCTACTGTCATTGAAATTGAGATTCGCCTTTTTATCTCTTCAGGGTCAAAATCTGATGTTGTTGTACCATCTTCTATCCTTCCCATTCTGTCTATACATTTTGCGGCAAACAACATACTTTCTGTGAGGATTGTTTTTCCATCCCCCCCGTGACCAAGTAAAACCACATTCTTTATATACTGCGGAGCATAATCTTTCATACAGGCATTCCCCCTTGTAACTTAAAAGATTTAAATTTGTGTACGATAAATAAGATATTCTACAATGATTTTAAAAATCCTTTTGCTACTTTGCTAATCTTTTCAGAAAAAATTTGAAAAGGTATGTTTAGCAGAAGTTTAAAATGAGTTAGAATATATAAATCTTATTGACGTGGCAAAAAATGTTGCTGTAAAATTTTATATAGAAGGCTTTTTAATCTGATTTTAAAAAATAAAGGGGTTTTAAAATCACATGAAAAAAGTGACAGTTGATCAGCTCGAAGAAGGTATGAAACTTGCGCGGGATGTGTTTACTGAAAACGGCAAGCTTTTGCTTCCAGAAGGGTTTATCATAAAACTTTCATTTATTCAAAAGCTGAGAGAACACAACATTGACAGCGTCTATGTGGAAGATGAAAAAGCTGAAAGTTATGTGAAAGAAGAGGTTATTTATCATGAAACCTTTGTTGCCATTCAGGACCTGATGCTGTCTGCAAAGGCAGGAGAAATTGTTGACCCATTTGTCGCAAAAGAAATTGTAAATGATATCGTCTCTCAAATAATCGAAGAAGAAGATGTATTTTTGAAAATTGTTGGATTTAGAGATGTGGATAACTATACATACTTCCACTCTGTTGATGTGAGCATTTTTGCCGCTATAATTGGAAAGCTTTTAGAACTTGACAGAAAACAAATAGAAGATTTGGCTTTGGCAGCACTTCTGCATGATTTTGGCAAGATGAAAATCCCTCATGAGATATTAAACAAACCCGCAAAGCTTACCGACGAAGAGTTCGAAGAGATGAAAAAACACACTATATACGGATATCAAATTGTAAAAAACATGGAGGGGATTTCTGAACAAGTTGCAGAAGTAGCACTTTTGCATCACGAAAGACTTGATGGTTCTGGATATCCTCTCAAACTAAAAGGTGATAAAATACCACTATTTGCCAAAATTGTGGCAGTGGCAGATGTTTACGACGCGCTTACAGCAGACAGAGTGTATAAAAAGAAAATAGTGCCAACAAAGGCAGCAGATTATCTTACAAAATATTCGGGCATTCATTTTGACAAAGATATTGTCCAAAAGTTTTTAAAGATGGTAGTTAAATATCCGGTGGGTTGCTTTGTTGTTCTAAATACTGGCGAGATTGCAATTGTGTACGAAGAAAATCCTTTCAACAAGACAAGACCAATCGTGAAAGTTGTTGCAAGAAAAGAAGGTCCACCTGTGCTCATTCCTTATTTTGTGGACCTTTCTCAAGATTATAAAAGGGAAATTATTGATGTAATTAACTATTAACTTTTTTTGCTTACAAGATTTATATAAGGGACAGCATTTTCACGGTAAGATGATACTATTCCTTTTTGCAGCTTAAAGTATCCACACGAAGCAATCATAGCTGCATTGTCTGTACAGTACTTAAATTCCGGCACAAAAAATTCAATATTGTGCTCGGCACATTTTTTATAAAATTCACTTCTTAGCTTTGAGTTTGCAGCAACGCCACCGGCAACTGCTATTTTTCTTATATTTGTCTCAAGTGATAGATTGATTGTTTTTTCAACAAGTATGCTCACAACTGTTTTTTGAAATGACGCAGCAACATCTTCTATTTTAAATTCTTCGCCCCTCTGCCAAAGCCCATGAACATGGTTTATCACGGCAGATTTTAATCCGCTGAAGCTAAAATTGTATCCACCAACATCAGCAACAGGATATTTGTATTTGTCCTCATCACCTTGCTTTGCGATTTTGTCTATGGCAGGACCGCCAGGATATCCAAGCCCTAAGTATCTTGCAATCTTATCAAAAGCCTCGCCTGCCGCATCATCTCTAGTTTTACCAACCACCTCATACTCTTCAAAATCTTTTAAAATAATTAGATTAGTATGCCCTCCAGAGACCACCAGAACAATCAGTGGTGGTGTAAGCTGAGGGTATGTTATAAAATTTGCATAAATATGCCCTTCAATGTGATTCACAGCAACAAACGGAAGCCTTTTTGCATAGCTTAGTGCCTTTGCAAAAGAAAGTCCAACAAGAAGCGAACCTACAAGACCAGGTCCGTACGTTGCAGCAATACCATCAATGTCGTCTATAGTCAAACCTGCCTGTTTGAACGCCATATCAACAACGTATGAAATTTTTTCAACATGTTTGCGAGAAGCTATCTCTGGGACAACACCACCAAATTGATAATGAATATCTATCTGGGAGTATATTACATTTGACAGAATCTTTCTTCCATCTTCTACAATTGCAGCAGAAGTTTCATCGCATGAAGTTTCAATCCCAAGTACAAGCATCTTTTATCTCTCAGCTCCTTAACCAAGAATAAAGTTTAATACCCTTTTATTATACCAAATTCTCATAGAATTTTAATTTTTCATATTACATATTTTTGATATAATAGATTAGTCTAAGACTTTTTTAAACAGAGGAGGGTATGGCTTTTGACAACATTTCAAGCAATCTTCTTAGGAATATTGCAGGGGCTTGGAGAATTCTTGCCAATTTCAAGCTCTGCGCACCTGATAATCTTCCCATGGCTCTTTGGCTGGAAAGAACACTCTCTTGTATTTGATGTTGCTCTGCATCTTGGAACACTCTTGGCGGTACTTGTATATTTTTGGAAGGATTACTTGGATATCGTGGTACAAGGGATTGCAAAGCCAAAGTCAGAAAAAGGAAAATTGTTCTGGTTTATAATAGTTGCAACAATTCCGGGTGCACTTTTTGGATACTTATTTGAAAATATTGTAGAAGAAGTTTTCAGAAAACAATATCTTTTGATTGCAATTGTACTTGCAGTGTTTGGTTTTATCTTGTACTATGTAGACTCAATTGCAAAAAATAAAATAGAACTTTCAAAGATGAATGTGTTTCAAGCAGCCCTAATTGGTGTCTCACAGGCGTTTGCTCTTTTCCCCGGGATTTCGCGATCTGGCATAACAATGACAACAGGACTTTTGCTTGGTCTTAAAAAAGAAGCTGCAGCTAAATTTTCGTTCTTGATGTCAGCACCTATTATACTTGGTGCAGGAGCTGTGTCGCTTTTAAAAAACATCAATCATGTGTCTGCTGAGTTTTCCAACTTTGCAATTGGCTTTTTTACATCGGCAGTTGTAGGTTTTCTGGCAATTCATTTTTTGCTTGGTATTGTCAAAAAAAGCGGTTTTAAAATTTTCGCATATTACAGATTTTTCTTAGCTGCAGTCATTTTAGCCTTCTATCTTTTAAGAGCAGTGTAGATAAGCTCAGCATTGCTATAATGCCAAGGCCTATATATCCCATGAGAGAGTACAATTTTCTCAGCAATACCTGAAACTGATTAAAGCCCAAAAGAAGCGAAATAATGATAATAACAAACTCAGCTTTTGAGTTTTTGATAGAATAGCAAAGTCCCATGTAGTTTGCAAGAACTGTTGTAAGTATTTCTAAAAATGCACATGTAACAAGAATAAACTGCAAAATAATACTCTTTTCAACTTTTAAAAGAGGCATCTGGGAGGTTTGAGTGCTGCTCTTTGAAAGCAATATGGTATTTATAATGCTCAGCAATAAAAAAATTAGTATTGATGATATCACTATTGATATTTTTATCTCCTCTTTATGAAATCTTTCTTTAAGACCATTTATTACAGGAAAGGCCAACAACGAATTGTAAGTAGAGTAAAGCAGAGGAAAGATAAGATGCTGTGAAATATTTTTTGGTAAAGTGCATTTTAAACTTTCAAATTGAAAGACTATCTCATTTTTATGCACAGATCTTAGAAAAATTAGAATAACTGTTGTAGTTAAAATGCTAACCACAACTTTATTTATATTTATAACTGCCAGCAAACCATGTTTGAAAATTGCAATGCTCAAGACAAAACAAAGCAGAGTAAATATATACCTGCTTACTCCCAAAAATTCTTCTCCAAGCTGACCAAATGCAGAAAACATAACTATTAGTGTGATTATAGAAAAGAGTAAGATGTAAGATTTGAAAATAATTAAAATTATTCTGTTCTTAATTTTGATGTTTATAAGATAAAGCAAAATAAGAAATATCAAAATGGAAGAAAGGCTAATATAAAAAATGCTTGTTTCTTTGAACTGAGAGAAAAAATAGAAAACCTCCTGACCGGTGGAAAAACCAGCACCTATTATTGAGCCAAGGACGCTTGATATAATTGCAAAAATTCTTCCCATGTGCGATGCTTCTCCTAATACCATCATATATTTCTCAACTTACATGATATTTAAATTCAAAATACTATATGAAAGAATTCTGGAGGAAGAAAAAATGGAGTTTATAAAACAAATATTTATCTCAATTGCTGAATACCTATCTCAGTTTGGTCATTTAGGTATATTCATAGGAATGACGCTTGAGTCTGCCTGCATTCCAATACCCTCTGAAGTCATCCTGCCACTTGGTGGGTATCTTGTATACAAAGGAATTGGAAGTGTACTCTCCATGACCATTGTTGCAACCCTGGGATGTTTAGCAGGATCTGTAATAGCCTATGTATTAGGGTATTTTGGCGGAAGGCCATTTATACTCAAGTACGGTAAATACTTTTTTATCTCAAAGCACGATTTCGAAAGAGCAGAAAAATTCTTTCAAAAAAGAGGGGAAATTACTATATTTTTGAGCAGACTTCTGCCTATTATAAGAACATTCATCTCACTTCCTGCTGGAATTGCAAAGATGAATTTTACAAAGTTTTGCTTTTATACAATCCTTGGTTCATTCCCATGGTGCTTCCTTTTTGTGTATCTTGGCAAAAAACTTGGAGATAATTGGAAGTCAATTGAAGAGAATTTAAAAGGTTTTGATTATCTTATATTAGCCCTAATAATTGCTGCAATTGTGGGTTATGTTGTCTATAAAATCTTTAAAGGCAAAAAGTCAGCTGAGATTGAATAAATATAAATGTTGATGTATAATTATTAAAAACATTTGAGTGAGGGACCAAAACAATGAAGTTAGATGAGATAATCTCTTATGATTCACAGTACTATGTCAACGTTTTTGGCAGTCGAATACCACTTGCATTTGTAAGAGGAAAAGGATGCATTCTTTATGACAGCCAAAACAAAGAATATCTTGATTTTATCTCTGGAATTTCTGTCTGCAATTTGGGGCACAGCCACCCAAAATTTGTTGCTGCCCTGAAAGAACAGATTGAAAAGCTTATACACACATCAAGCCTGTTTTATATTGAACCTCAAGCACTTTTGGCAAAAAAACTTGCTGAAGTTTCTAAATTTGACAAAGTATTTTTCTGTAACTCTGGGGCTGAGGCAAACGAGGCTGCAATAAAGCTTGTGAGAAATTATTTTTATAAAAAAGGGCTTTCTAAATATAAAATCATTACACTTGAAAATTCGTTCCATGGAAGAACTCTTGCAACAACTGCTGCAACAGGTCAAAAAAAGTATCAAAAGCCCTTTGAACCAATGCCAGAAGGATTTATAAACGTTGAGGCAGACATTGAAAAGATAAAAAATGCCATAGACGACAAAACAGCAGCGGTTATGATTGAGCTTGTCCAGGCAGAAGGCGGAATAAAGGTGCTTTCAAAAGAGTTTGTACAAAAGCTTTATAGCCTCTGCAAAGAACACGGGCTTTTGTTTGTAATTGACGAGGTTCAGACAGGTATTGGAAGGTGCGGCAGTCTTTTTTGTTTTGAGCAGTATGATATAACACCTGATATAATTACTCTTGCAAAAGGGCTTGGAAATGGTGTGCCGATTGGAGCTATGCTTTGCAAAAAAGAGGTTGCCACATTTGAACCAGGGGAGCACGGTTCAACTTTTGGTGGAAATTTGCTTGCAACAAGAGCAGCTTTAGAAGTATTGAAGATAATCGAAGAAGAAAATATAATTGAAAATGTAAATAAAATGAGCACATACTTAAAGCAAAAACTTCTTGAGCTAAAAAAAGAATTTGATTTTATAACAGATGTGAGAGGTTTAGGTCTTTTAATAGGTGTTGAATTTTCCTTCCCGGTAAAAGATCTTGTAAAAGAATTAGCGTTAACTGGACTTTTGACAAGTAGCTGTGGTGGAGGCAATGTAATACGATTTGCTCCACCTTTGATTGTTCAAAAAACTCACATAGATAAAGCTTTGGAAATCTTCAAAGACGTGGTGAAAAGGTATGCTGACATGGGAAGAGCTTGAAAATGCATGTCTTTCATGTGAAAAGTGTCCTATTTCTAAAAATCGCACAAACGTTGTTGTGGGTGATGGGAATAAAAACGCAAAGCTTGTGTTTGTAGGTGAAGCTCCGGGTGAGGAAGAAGACAAGCAAGGAAAACCTTTTGTGGGAAGGGCAGGAAAGTTTTTGGATTTGGCTTTGGCTTCTTTAGAGCTTTCAAGAGAAAAAGATTTTTATATCTGCAACATTTTAAAGTGTAGACCCCCAAACAACCGCGTTCCAACAGAGCTTGAAGCTCAAAACTGCTTGCCTTTTTTGAGAGCCCAGATAAAACTCATCTCTCCAAAAATAATTGTCTGCCTCGGTGCAACTGCCATGAAATATATTCTTGGCAAAGACCTTAAAATCACTCAAGACAGGGGGAAGTGGTTTGAAAAAGGTAGTTTTTTGATTATGGCTACATACCATCCAGCAGCACTTTTAAGAGACCCAGGCAAAAGAGAGGATTTTTACAGGGATTTGAAAAGTGTAAAGGAAAGGCTGGAGAAAATAAAATAGTTGCCAGAAAAAAATATAAATGAGGGGCAAACCATTTTGTGGTATGCCCCTTTAGCTTCTTATGGTATCTTTATTCTAATTACATTGCCATCTACTACTCTATCAGAGTAAATAGCATAAACTGTAAAGTAATAGTAATGTCCTCTTTTGAGTTCCTTATATTCTCCATTTAGTAAATACTTATCTTTTGCTTTGATATTTACAGAAGTAACGTTTTTATCTGATATTACTGCCAGTAACCCATCTTTATTTAAGTCGGGTGTTGAGTTTTTATCAGATACTACAACTTTATATCCTTGAAGCTTATCGCTATCAATTTTGTCCCATCTTAAGTTTATATACCACTGTCCCCTCCATCTTACTGTTTTTGCCTGCAACTTTGGTCTTAATTTTGCAATCTCCAAATTAGAATAATAAATGGCCTTGATGCTATTCCCAGGGACAACCCTGTCCTGATACTGAGCTGTTACACTAAAATAATATTCTTCACCATCTTTTAAATACTCACCGAAATCTCCATTTTTGTAAGGAATTGTGTTGTCAATAATAATCTGAGTTGTATTTTTGTCATTGATAAAAACAAGATAACCATTGTCCGGATATTTAGGTTCTTTAGTCTTTTTGGATATCACAATCCAATATCCTATAAGTCGGAAATCGTCTATCTTTTGCCAGCTTAAAACAAATTTATTGTCTTTATATTCATACTTAACAGATGGTTTTTCAAAATAATTTGGTATAACTGGCATTCTCATTTTCACAGCATTGCCTTTTACGTAGACATTTCCTTCATAGATTGCTGTAACACTGAAATAATACTCTTCTCCGCTCTTTATATAAGCTCCAAAATCGCCATTGTTATATTTTGAGTTTACTCCAATTTCTATATAATTGGCATTTCTATCAGATAAGATTGTAAGATAACCATCTTGCGGATATCCCGGCTGGCTATTGTTTTTTGAGATAACAACTGCATATCCTTTCAGTTTTTTGTCATTTATTCTATTCCATATCAGGACAACTCTGTCCCCCTTTGTATAGGCAGTAACATTGGGTACAGGATAAGTATATTGCTGATTAGAACCTGATGAAGAATCGTCATAGGTAACTTTTTCTTCAGTTGATTGAGCATTAATAACATTATACAACAGCACTGCTGCCTGTGCACGTGTTAGAATTCCTTGCGGGTCAAACTTATATTGATTAGAATTTGAAACTGGGCTTCCCACCATAATACCCTTTGCAATGGCAATTGCGACATGTTTAACAAGATTCTTTGATATCTGGTCTTTATCAATGTAGTTACTTAAAATACTCAGGTCAACATTTTCATTCTGCAATCCCTTTGCTTTTACAAGGGCAACTGCCATATCCTCTCTTACCGCATAGTCAGATGGCTTAAAGTAGTCACCATTCTGAGTTCTAAAACCTGTCAAATAAAATTTTGCAGTCTCTACATGTGGATATGCCCAGTGGTCTTTTGGAACATCTTTAAAGGATGGATTATCTGTCACTTTGATTGGAAGGTTCAAGCTAATTACCATAATCCTTGCAAATTCAGCTCTTGTAACTGGATTGTCTGGTCTGAATGTGTTATCTGGATAACCTGTTATAATTCCTCTTTCTACCATGAATTTCACTGCATTGTATGCCCAATGATTTTGAGGAAGGTCAGAAAAAATAGGATTTGATGTGCCTTGCGCAAAAGCAATTGCAGAAAAAATTTGTACTATAGCAAAAACCAACATTACACATATCAGCAAAAGACGCTTTTTAAATAATTTCATCCTCCTCTGAACCCCTTTCTTAAATTTATTTTAATTGTGATACTTCCATTATAGCCATAATTTTTATAATTCATATTATCAAATGATTACAAAATTGTGTAATTTATTTCTAACCTCATTATTTGATTGATTTACCATCTAAATTTTGCGATAATTTTAATATAGCGATTTTCTCAAAAGTGGTGACTTTGACATTATGATAGAACTTTATGACCAAATTTCGAAATTACGAAATATTCTTGAGAAATTGAGTTCTTATATATTATATGTCTCAACTGAAAAAAATATAGAGGATATTCTCCTTCAAACCATTGATATATGTTTAGAACTTACAACAAGTGATGGTGCCACAATTTATCTTAAAGAAATAATAGAAAACGAGGAAAAACTTGTAATCAAAGCTACAAAAAATCAATCAGTCAATTTTGAGTTCTACTTGGGATACTCACTGCCCATAAATTCTATTAGTATAGCAGGATATGTTGCTTCTAACCGCAAACCTGTGATTATAAATAACACTTTATCTTTACTTGAAAATCATGAATATAGGCAATTCAAATTTTTTGACAGGAGTTTGCATTATATTACAATTAACACTATAACAGTACCAATTTTTGATTACACAAACAGGGTTATAGGAGTTTTGCAAGTTGTTAATAAGAAGGCAAAACCTCAATTAAAACTTGAAGAAAACAATGCTCATCTATTTACTATTGACTATACTGATAACGATGCAAGAATTATATTAGCAATCTCGGCACTTTTAGGAATCATTTTAGACAGAATTTGGCTTTATCAAAAAAATGATCAACTGATAACAAATACTCAAAAGATGCTAAGTAATATTTTCGACTCGGTAAAAAAATCAATTTTGACTTTAAATGATATAATGCTGACAGGTCAGCAAAAGTTCATAGAGTATCTTCAAGCTGAGAAAAGAAAAAAAGTTCTCGAGTTTAAGGAAGGATTTGAACTTTGTAAAAAACAAATTGAACTCTCAAAAGTTACTGAGACAATTATAACTGTATGTTATTTATCAATTGAAACTTCAGATAATAAATTATCAAATATATTCTATGAAGTACTTTCATCAGAAATAAGAATATATGACATTCCTGTAATGGTAAAAGAAAATGAGTATGTCCTTCTACTTTATAACGTCGATTTGATAAAAGCTAAAATGATTGCTAAAAGGATAGAAAGAAAAATGATTGAAAAGGCAAATTCACAAAACTATAACTTTTCATTCAAAACCAAATGGAGTTTCTATGAAATAAAGCCTTCAGAAGAAAAAACTCTTGAGGAAATATGTGAAGGTTTAAAAAGTACTGGAGCAGAGCTTTAAATTGCTTTTAAGCTGTTAATTAATGAATGGTAGTGAAGAAGAAAAAATGTCAAAGGAAAACCCTTTAAAATTTCTGGGAATTATAAGTGCTTTTAATCCTAATTATAACAATACCTCTGTTTACTTTGAATTGGAAGATAATCTTTTTTTAATTGACTGTGGTGGAGGTATATTTAACTCCCTTTTGAGTTTGAAACTACTTGAAAAATATTTGCATTTAAATGTTTTAATAACTCATACACACCCTGACCACATTGCAAGTTTAGGTCAATTAATATTGTATTGTTATTATCAACTAAGTAAGAAAATAACTCTTATCTTTCCTCAACCTGAAATAATATCAAATTTACTTGACTATATGGGTATCAGAAATGAGATATACACTTTGAAAACCCCTCAGGACTTTGTTAACTATCTCAGTAAACTTACGGTAATATCCTTAGAACAAGTTCATGTAAATGAATTGCCTTGTTTTGGATATCTAATTTACTTGAATAATATAACATTTTATTACAGTGGGGACTCAAAATCAATTCCTCTTTATATCCTAACCAAATTTTTAGAAGGCGAAATAGATTTTTTATTCCAAGACACTTGTTCAGAAAATCATAACCATCATCCCCATCTTTCCATAAAGGAACTTTCAGAACAAATACCACCCTCAAAAAGAAAACAGGTTTATTGTATACATATTGATGAAAGGTTTGATATAAATTTAGCTAAAAATTTAGGGTTTAATATACCTTAAGAAATTGTACCTGAGAGGGATGCAAAAAAATGATCGAATATAATAATCCCCAAGATTTAAAAAGACTAATCAGAAAACTCAATAAAATTGGAATTACAATTTCACGGGAGAAAAACGTCGATACCATTTTAGAAATGATCTTAAATGAAAGCATTGACATCACAAATAGTGATGGTGGTACCCTCTATATCGTAAAAGAATTCGAAGGACAAACATATTTAGTCATCACACTTGCCAAAAACTACTCAGTTGATTTTAATTACATTGGTTATAAAATACCTATAGATAATCAAAGCATTGTCGGATACGTTGCCCAAAATGGCATTCCTGTTACAATTAACAACATTCAAAATATCCAAAATTCTCACCTGCAGCAGTTTAAACTTTTCGACCAAGCTTTACATTATAAAACCCTAAATCTTATGGCAATACCCATGATTGATTATCAAGGCAATGTGATTGGTGTTTTGCAGATAATAAACAAAAAGAAAGACAACTCCATTAAGCTAACAGAAGACAACATCTACCAAAATATTGCTGACTTTACAAAAGAAGATGAAGAAATTATTTTGTCACTTGCATCTCAAGCGTCTTTATTAATTGAACGAATTCATCTTTACCAAAGGATAGAAAAAAATATTGCAAACACTCGTTATGCTCTAATCAGTTTATTTAATTCTATGAAACAAGTGATTGCAAACTTGAGTGAAGATATTTTAATTGAACAAGAAGAGTTTAAAAAATATGCATCTTTGGACGATCTGACAGGTCTGTTTACGCGAAATGAAGGAATGATTTATTTAGAAAAGCAGATACAACTCTCCAAAATGAATGAAACACACTTTGTTGTTTGCTTTATTGATGTCGATAGATTAAAACAAGTAAACGATACATTTTGCCACCAAATAGGGCTATGAACTTTTAAAAAGCTTTGCTCAAATTCTAAAAGAAAGTATCAGAAGTTATGATATAGCATTCAGATATGGCGGAGATGAGTTTGTGTTGATACTTTATAAAGCAACAATAAGAGAAGCTAATATTGTTCTTACAAGAATCCAAAATAAAATCGACGAGTTTAACGCAAAAGTCCAAAAGCCCTATAAGATTCAAATAAGCTATGGATTTGCTGAATATTCCCCAACTTCCAATTTGAACTCCGAAGACTTGATTAAAATAGCTGATGAGAATATGTATAAGGTCAAGAAAGAAAAGAAAAAAAGTCGACCCTCATATTAATTATGAGGGTCGTTCAAAATATATAAAGGAGTTCGAGGGGTTATGAGGATAGAGGGATTATCTTAGAATGACCATACAAACCTTGAAAAATGATCTGTTTTCAGCTGTTGTTTTTTAAGTTTGACATAAATATTCTTCCCCGCAGACCTATCATAGATGTACCCTTTATATCCTTCACATCTTAGGTGCACATCTTTTTTGAACTTAGCATCTGGTGAAAATTCAATGTACACAGTTCCATTTTCAGCATATATCTGTGCATAAAAGGTAATTGCATCTATTCCATCAGGTAGCGAGTCTTTCTTAAAATCAATTTCTACAAAGCCTACCTGAAATTTTCCTCCTTCATTTGTTACAGTAAAACTACCACTAAATTGAATAGGAGTTTCATCTTGTGCAAAAGCAATGCTACTCAAACCTAATGATAAAGTAATTACCAAAAGTACAGCAATTGACCATTTCTTCAAAACATGATGCTTCATAACTTTTTACACCTCCTTTAAGTTGAGCAAGCAAAATCTTGCTCATTAATATATCAAAAGGCACCTGGCTTTACTGCCAGGTGCCTCTCTACCAAAGGGAAATACTCTTTTTTACTCCCTTTACCCTTGGACATATGTTTCGGCAGCCTGGCAATCATAGGAAAAGGTAAAAACCCTTTTCCGACAGACCCATGGCTTTGCGCCCCTGCCTTTCGACAGGTTTGCCTTTATCGACATATGCTTCACTTATTTTTAAAAGCTCTGTTCAAATTAGCATTCTTTGTGTATAATTTTTATGTATTTCTCTAATTATATTATCGCATAAATTTTTAAATTTTCAATAGCTTTTTAAAAAAATTTTTGGGTTGTGAAAAACTATGATTTGTTTTAACTGTGGCAATAAAATTCAATCTCCTAATGCTGAAAAATGTATCTTTTGCGGAATGAAATTTAAGGGTGTGTGTCCATATTGCAATTCATTATTACCTACCTACATTAATTTCTGCCCTAATTGTGGGGAATTTGTAAGACAAGGTGAAGCTAATCAACAATCTGCTGACGAACTAAAAAAGGTAGCCGTGCTATTTGCAGATATATCAGGATTTACTAAGCTTTCCGAAAAAATAAGCCCTGATGAGGTTAATGATATAATCAATGAATTTTTTGAATATATTTTAAAGCCTGTTTACTACTATGAAGGTACCATAGATAAATTCATTGGAGATTGTGTTATGCTACTATTTGGTGCAAAAAACTCTCACTTGGATGACCCAAAGCGTGCTGTGTTGTGTGCTCTTGAAATGTTGAAGCTCTGTAACGAGTTTTCAGTACAAAAAAATTTAAAAATATCAATGAGTATCGGCATAAATTATGGTATAGTTGCAATTGGCAAAGTCGGAGGATATTATGAAAAGGATTATACTGTTATTGGTGAAGTCGTTAATGTTGCTCAGAGATTACAAGCAGCAGCACCTGAGAATACTATTTATGTATCAGAGAGTATTTATAGAGAGACTTTTGATTTATTCCTATATTCAGAGGCAAAAGAAATTTATGTTAAAAATAAAAGCAATCCCATAAGGTGTTATATACCTTTAGAAATTATCAATGAAGCTACAACATTTGATGTAATTTCTCGTATCCAGGATAGCTATTTATCAAAACTATTTAATATAATCGCATCAAAAGATACAAATAGCGTTCTTTTACTGGGGCCAAACGGTATTGGAAAAACTTCTCTTTTAGAAAAATTAACTAATCATTTAGTTGCAAACAATATAAAAACGTATTACATTAGATGCAGTTTTAATAATTATTCGCGCCCTTACTTGTTAATTTCGCAAATAATATGTAAAGTATTAAATGTGAGTGTAGACGATGTGCAAACCATAAAGCAACATCGATTAATCTCTTTTCTTGACTTTTTATTTAAAGATGACTTAGAAAAAAAAGAAACTTGTTTCAATTTTCTTTCTATCATTCTGCAATTAGATATCGAGGATGATTTTAGAAATATTGTTTCATCCATGACCAAAGAAGATTTGGAATTTGAAATTCGGCAAAATGTACTTCTATTTTTTGATGCTTTTTTGAGCTCAAATTTTTCTATTTTTTTAATAGATGACATCCATTATGCTGACATTGAATCAATTCAAATCCTGGAATATTTAAAGACAAATTTGTATTGTGATAAAGTAATCTTTATTATAACTTCAGAAAATGAAAGTATCCACCTTAATGCCGAAAAAACCATCTATGTACAGAAATTGTCACTTCAGGAAACAGAGGAATTTCTGAAATCTTTCTTTAATGTTAATACTGTTGATGAAAAATTTACCCAGCTAATGGTGGACATATCAGAAGGAAAAATTTCTTACCTTCAAGAGGTTTGTAGATGGCTTTATTTGAATCATCAGTTGTGCATTCAGAACAATAAGCTGTTTCTTCAAAACACTAATATAAATGCTTCAGAAATATTTTATAAAATTGTTGAACACAGACTTTCTCAACTCGATAAGGAATTAATACAATTTTTGAAAATAGCTGCTGTTTTTGGACAAAGATTTAATTTACGTATAGTATTAAATGTTCTAAAACCTTCAAAATCTGAAAATGATATCATCTTAACTCTTTCAAAAAGTAATTTCATTAAATTTGTTGACATAACTTATCAATCTTCAACAGCAGACAAAATCTTCGAATTTGCAAATAATATTATTTTTGAAGCAGTCCTGAGATCAATACCAAAAAGTACTAAAATAAATTTTCATCTTAAAATTGCCAAATCTATTGAAAAACTATTCAGAGAAAATATTAGTTATTATTACGAGCTTTTGATTTATCATTACCGTGAAGCGAACGATATAATAAATTCTTCCAAATATTGTATATCACTTGCAAATTATTACAAAAAGCAGCTTTTGTACAAGTACGCAGTAAAATACTTTAAAATTGCAATTGAAATGTTAGAAAATTACAACCAACAAAAAAACAATCTATATACAAGAGCACTTGAAGAATTATCAAGTTTAGAAAAACAAATGGGTAACTATGTTGAAGCTCTTAAGTACTTAATTATCTTAGATAGTGTAGCAGATGCCGAAAAAAGTCTATTTATAAAAAGCGAAATATGTGAATCTCTCATCCTTACTGCTGACTTTGCTAAAGCGAAAGAAATACTCATAGGGCTTGAAAAAAATATTGACAGGAATAGTACCTTATATTCAAAATTAGTCTACCTCAAGAGTCTATTTCAATGTTATACTGGGGCTTCAGATATTAACCATATTTTGGAAGAGGCAGAAACTATAATAATGCAAGATAATGAGATTGAGAATCTTGTGAAAGTCTTTAATATAGTTGCATATACATTTTATAGAAACTATGGAGATATTAATAAGGCAATAAATTACTTACAAAAAGCTAAATCTGCCGCAATTAAAACTAATAATATTGCTTTACGTGTCAAACTTACCAGTAATCTTGGTATTCTTTATTTTCAAACTGGTCAAATTAATAGTGCAATACAAAATTTAACATCAGCCTTAGAAGAAAGCAAAAAAATTTCCGATAGACATACACAAATTCATATTTTGATAAATTTAGGGATAATTTATACAAAGAAAGGACTTCTTAAAAAAGCACACGAATATCTAAACCAAGCTTATGAAAATGCTGAAAAATGGAATTTCTCGTATGAAGAATGTGCTTGCCTACTTAATATAGGCGAAATCTACATTGAAAAAGGCTTATTAATACATAGCTATGAATTGTTTTTAGCCTCACTAAATATCAGCGAAACAAAAATGTTTACTGCCGAAAAAGCTTTGAGTTTTATAAATCTCGCAAAAGTTTTGATCCTTATGAAAAATTGGCAAGCTGCTGACGAATTTCTTAATAAAGCAACAAGTTTTATTGAAAATTTAAAAGACATAGATATATCTTATGAATATCATCTAACTAAGGCAGAGTTTTTTATGTTGTCAAACAATTTTTTGGATGCAGAGAGAGAAATTGATATTTCATTAAAGTTTGCAGAAAAAAACATATTCAGACAAATAGAATGCATAAGAAAGAAAGGGGAAATACTTTCTGCTGCTGAAAAGTATAGTGAAGCAATAGAATGCTTCAAAAATGCAATAAAACTTAGTGAAACAAGTGGTTCTGCCTTAGAACTTGCAAAGTGCTATTTTCTCTTAGCAAAAACTTATCTAAAAACTTCGCAAAAAGACCAAGCAAAGTATTATATTGAAATGTCAGAAAAATGGAGCAAATTAATTGATGATGAGTGCAGTATCAAGACTGAAATAGCTTCATTTAAAAAGTTTTTGATAAGTTAGATCAACTCTATTGTTTGAGCATAAAGTATTTTACTAATGTAACATTTCCTTAAAAAGCAGAATACAAGATATTATTTTCAATGATAAATTAAAATTCTGTTGAAAGTAGGAATATAATGATGTACAAAATTGTACATTGATATGATATCCTTTCTCATAGTGAGGAGGGATATCAAATGCAGAACTTAACAGCACATTTAAACATGATAAGGGCGATGAAAATGAAACCTAACTTTTCAGAACTTGCAAGAATATATGGGATGGATAGAAGAACAGTTAAAAAATATTATGAGGGTTATGAAGGAAAACCTAAGAATAGAAATAAACCAAGTAAATTGGACAAATACTATGATGAGATAAAATCAAAGCTTGCTATCAAAGGAGTTACAGTCAAGGGTGTTTATGAGTATTTAAAATCAAAAGATGAGACAATAGGAACATATTCAAACTTCAATAAGTATGTTAAGAAAAAAGGATTAAAGCCAGAGAAGAAAATAAAAGGTCACCCAAGATTTGAGACAGATCCAGGTGAGCAAGCGCAAGTTGATTGGAAAGAGAATATAAAGCTTGTCTCAAGAAATGGAGAGGAGTTTATCATTAATGTTCTTGATTTTAAATTAGGTTATTCAAGGTATTGCTGCTTTGAGATAAACAGGACAAAAACTCAAGAAGAATTAATAGAAACTCTAATAAGAATATTCAAAGATATAGGCGGAGTACCGAGAGAGATTTTATTTGACAATACAGCAGCAGTTGTTGATATAACAGGTGAGAAAATTAAAGTAAATTCAAGATTTAAAAGTTTTGCAAAAGACTTTGGGTTTGAAGTGAAACTGTGCAAACCAAGACATTCGTACACAAAAGGAAAAGTTGAAGCAGCAAACAAGTTCATAGATTGGATACTGCCATATCAGGGTGAATTTGAAACAGAAGAGGATAGAAAAAGAGTATTTACAACCCTTGCCAGACAAAAGGTTAATAGACAGTTACCTAAATTCCTACAAGTCAGTTAAAGTCCAAAAGGACTCTCTGATTTACTACAAGGGAAGTAAATACTCTGTTCCACTTAGAATACAGGCTTAAACATTTTTCAAAATATTAAGTTTTAATAATAGACGAGATAGGTTATTTGCCAATAGACAATGATGGAGCGAATTTATTTTTTCCAGTTGATATCAAGCAGAAATGAGAAGAGCAGTACAATAATAAAAACTAATGTTGTATTCTCAGAATTGGGAAAGATATTTGGTAGAGCGACAATAGCAATTGCAATTCTAGATAGGCTACTCCATCATTCTTACGTGATTTTCATAAAATGACCTCCATACAGATTGCAGTCAAAAACAGCATATTTTAGCAATACAAACCAGCAAAGTTAAGTTTATTTTTTGTACATTTTTATTTTCGATTTTTGTTCATTTTAATGGTTCTTTCCGAAGTCAGTTGAATAAATTTTATTTTTCGGCTATAATGAAAGGACTATTAGATCAAAGGAGAAATCAATACAATGGAGTCAATAATAAACCTAAAAGAATAATAATCTTGTCATGGAGAAATACGAAATAATTGATGATACAATTTACATCTATGTTAAATCTAAAAATTCCCAAGCTACGTGTCCTTATTGCAATCAAAGTTCTAATAAAATACATTCTTACTATTCGAGAAGTTTTCAAGATCTTCCAATACAAGATAAAAAAGTTGTTATAGTTCTCAAGAATAGGAAATTCTTTTGTAAAAATCCTGAGTGCAGAAAAAAACATTTGCTGAAAGATTTCAATTTATCTCTGATAACGCAAAAAGAACTAAAAGACTTGAAGATGAAATATTAAACATTTCAATGAATATGAGTTCTGTAGGTGCGTCAAAGATATTAAGGAGAAACATTGCAAACAAACTCAAGAGCACAATTTGTGAAATGATAAAAAAAACAATTCTAATTGACAGAGATACAGTTAAAAGAGTCTATATTGACGATTTTGCCCTAAAGCGCAGGGAGAAATATGCAAAGTCAATGATAGATATTGAAAGCGGGAAGGTTATTGATATTTTAAATTCCAGAGACTACGACGATGTAAAACAATGGTTGGGAGAATATCCAAATATAGAGGTTGTATGTAGAGATGGTTCTGTAACTTATTCTAAAGCAATAAAAGATTCACATTGTGAAGCAATTCAAATAAGTGATAGATTTCATTTATTAAAAAATTTAACCGATTATTGCAAAGAATATATAAGAATAGAGATTAAAAATAAGATAAAAATAGAAATGCCAATGGTAAGAGAGGCAGAAACAAAATATTCAACTGAGACAAATGTGAAATACCATTATAAGACAAAATGGGAATTAATACTTGCTGTGAAAGAGATGATTTCGGATGGTTGTACAATAAATGAAGTATGTAGAGTTTTAGGACTTGGGAATAAAACTGTTATAAAGTACTCAAAAATAAATGAGAGCGAAAAAGATGTTATTGTCAATACCTTTTCCCCACTTTTGATAACATTTTTTCCCCACCTGTTTTCAAAAAAATTTAATTATCATTATTTAACTGATTTGACTCATTCTTGGAATCATCTGTTAAAGCTTTTATAGCACCCTCCCTTTGCTTCATCCTATAACTTTCACCTTTGATAACTACAAAATGACAGTGATGTACAAATCTATCTAAAATCGCTGTCGCTAAAACTGGATCATAAAATATCCTCGGCCACTCTTCAAATACCTTGTTTGTAGTTATTATTATCGATCCTCTCTCATACCTCTTTGATATTATCTCATAAAAATCATCTACACTGCTTTGATTAAATTTCCTTAAGCCCAGCTCATCTATTATTAACAAATCCACATTAACATAGTTTTTTAACTTTTGTTGATACGAATTATCCGCTCTTGAAATATACAACTCTTCTAACATCTCATTTGCTGTGGTAAACAAAACTCTATATCCAAGTGCTACGGCTTTAAGTCCTATCGCTATTGCAAGATGTGTTTTTCCCGTTCCTGGCGGTCCTATGAAGGCCACATTTTCTTTCTTGCGGACAAATTCACAGGTCGCCAAATTGTATATAAACCTCTTATTAATTGAAGGCTGATAACTAAAATTGTATTCTTCTAATGTCTTGTGCCATGGAAACCTCGCTTTGCTTATCCTCTTTTGATTACTGTTTATTCTCCTGTTACTCACTTCATCATTTATCAATATCTCAAAAAACTCTTGATACGAAAAGTTATTCTTAATAGCTTCCTCTACCCTTAAATCAAAACTCTTTATTACCCCAGATAATTTCAAATCCTTTAGCTTCCCCAACAAAAGATCATTCATCTTTGCAATTCTCCCATCTCAAGCAATTTGTCGTATTCCCTGATATCCCTGTAAAGCTCTGTACTTTCCTCATTAATATAGCTCTCATCTTCATACTCGGGCAAATCGCTTATCCCTTTTTCGCATATATTCTTAACAACCTTGTAGCTCAACCCTCCAAATTTTAAAGCCCTCTTACACGCATTGTCTACTGCCTCAGCTCCATATCTTTCTTTTAGTGCTATTATCCCACTTATGCTCCTGTAATCATACTTTTTAAATCCTTCTTGCTTAATAAATTCCTCAAAAAACTTCAGCGCCCAATTGCCAATTTCTGACATTTTACCCCTCTGTCTTGACAATATATCCTCAATTGTTATATTCTTGGACGAGGGATAGTGTTCTTTGTTGGTTACGTATTTGCCCTTCTCATTGTTTTTGACAATTTGATGAAGGGCTATTTCTTTACCTTCAAAGAACACCCTCAAAAAACTGCCCATCTCAACTACCTCTACTTCATATCCTGCATACTCATATGGCACTGAATAATAGTTCCCTTTGTATATGAGATGACTGTTAGTAGCTACTTTATGAATTGAACTCCTTGATATGTGGTATTCCTCAATAGGAAGAGCTATTAACTTTTCTTTCTCTTCTGAGATGAAAACTTCTTTGGGAACTTTCTTAGTTGTGCCATGTACTCTCACATTTGCTACATCGTCAAGCCAGTTTTTTAAATGCTCCCTCGCCTCATCAATATCCTTAAATTCTTCCCCAGAAAAACAGTTTTGCTTAACATACTTAACTGCCGATTCTACCTTGCCTTTATCAGTCGGTGTGTATACCCTGCATGGCTGAGGTAAAAATCCATAGTGGCTTGCAAAACTTGCATAGTCCTTTTGTATCTGCACATCAATAAAAATCAACGTTCAATACCCCTGCTTTTAAATTGTCTATCTTCACAACTTCTACTACTCCACCAAAATACTTAAATGCGTTCTTATGACTCTGTATAAATGTTTCAACTGTCTGGTCAAATACTATCTCTGCATACATATATCTTGAATAACTTAAAACCATTGTAAATACCCATGCTTTTTTGAATTTACCATCAACTTTTATCTTACCTATATATCCAAAATCAACTTGAGCTTCTTCTGCAGGCAGTGTTGTTAAAACCATGTACACCTTTGAATTTGCTATCTTTTGTTTTACCTTTTGGACATATCTTCTTACATTCGAGTAGCTTCCTTCAAAATCAAATTCCGCTTGTAGATCTTGATATATTTTCTTTGCTGAAAGTCCTTTATTAACCTTTGCCTCAATGAACTCCCTGTAATTATCTAATACAGAACCTTTTGATTTTCTCTTGACTTCTCCTTTCTGTTCAATGTCATGAATTACTTTTCTAACAGTTTTTCTATCCACGTTTAACAATTTTGCTATTCGACTTTTGTTGTATCCCCGTTTGAAAAGTGTGTAGATTGTTGTGTGCATTGCAACCCCCAACATTTTCTTGTTATCTTCTCCTTCTGTAGTTTTCCCATACTTTCCATTCTACACTACAGAAGGCTTCTTTTTAAGTGGCAGGTGGGGAATTTTTAGTGTCATTTCTGATGATTTTATTTTATCATTAACAAAAAAGAAAAATATGACAAGGAGCTGATTGGGAAATCGAAGCAGGAAAATATTTGTAAACGAAAGGAAGAATTAATTGAACAGGCCAAATTGCTTAGAAGGAAAGGATATAGCATTACTGGGATATCGAGAGAATTAGGTTTAGATCGAAAAACAGTAAAAAAATATCTTGAATCAGATGGTAGATTTAATCATGCATCGAAAGGAAGAAAATTTAAAAGTAAGTTAGACAATTATAAAGAATGCATTTTAGAACTTTTTTCAAAGGGATATAGTGGCGCAAGAATTATTTGAAAAGATAAAGCAAATGGGATACGATAGTTCATATTCGTTAGTAAGATACTTTATTGCTAATACGAATAAAGAAAGGATATTTTTAGAAGATAGAAGTGAGACAATTAAAATAGTCGAGAGAAAGAGTCTGATAAGTTTGCTTTATAGAGGGATAGAAGAAGAAAAAGCTATAACAGCGGAGGAATTGGAAAAAGTAATGGAGATTTATCCTCAATTAAAGATAATCTACCGATTAGTCAAGCAGTTTAAAGAAATCTTATTGAATAAAGACGTGTTTAAGGTAGAGCAGTGGCTTAAAGAGAGTGAAGAGTTAGATATTCCCGAGTTGAATAGTTTTGTTTCAGGGGTAAAGAGAGATTATGAAGCTGTAAGAAATTGTATTATGTATGAATACAGTAACGGCTTAGCAGAGGGGATTATAAATAAGATAAAAGTTATTAAGAGAATTATGTATGGTCGCTGTAGTTTTGAAATGTTAAGAAGTAAGGTTTTATTATTTAATTTCAACTAAGTTAGGAAAGAACCATTTTTATATTGACATTTACACGTTAAAACATTTTCCATATCAAAAAACCTCCTTCTTGGATATTTTTGTTTATATTCTGATTCTTACCAAGAAGGAGGTTTTTATGCTTTACACAAAATTATTTACAGTCTCTTTTAATTTGCAATTAACAATTTTTTATCATTAAATAGTTTTCTATAAACCTATTATTTTGGTTCTTGCCCCCATACCAGCACCCCATCTACATACGCTGTTACCTTCACATTCTCTCCATAATTCGTCATGCTCTGCATCCATGACCAGTCATTCCCTTGATTGTAATTGCTCCAATCACTCTTGTTGAACCTTATCTGTATCTCCCCTGTGTCTTTACCAGCCTGCAACTGCCCAGCTCCACTCTTAAATCCTATCTCTAAATAATAGTCCGCTCCACTTACGCTACTGCTCAGCTTCACAAACTTGAATGTCACATTGCTTGCTCCTATCTGTGCCCAGTCTGATATCGCACTCTGTGCCTTGTCCCCATCTACCGTGTACCAGTACCTTATCGTTACCCTGCTCAAATCTATGCTGCTACTTCCAGTGTTCACTACCTTCAACCATGGCCTTATCGTGTTTGTTGTGCTATTTGTCTCCTTGTTAGCATACAATACCTTTATCTGTCCACCTGCTACAGGTGTGCTGCTCGGCGTCGGTGTTGGTGTTGCTGTTGGTGTCGGTGTTGGTGTTGCTGTTGCTGTTGGAGTTGGCGTAGATGTTGCAGTTGATGTTGGCAATGGAGTTGATGTAGGCGTTGGTGTTTTTGTCGGGGTTAGCGACGGTGTAACAATTGGTTGTTGCCCATAACCTTCAAAATATTGATATATGTTATTCACATTAGTCTCATACCCTAAATAAAAACTTACGTGAGGTGGTTGATTATATGCAACGTTCTGCCATGCTATAGACACCCTATATTGCCTGTTATGCATAAGCGTAGGTATCTTATAATCTGTCAATGTGGTGGTTGTATATATCCTGATTGCATTGTTATCACTAGTCCTAAATATGACCTCTTCTCGCCAATCCCCAAGTATATCTGCACTCAAGCAAGGTGTTGCTTTTGTGCCATTGTTTGATGAACATCCACTTGCTGTGAATATAGTATTACTCCTATTATTGTTATAATCCCATTTATAAATATATACATTATCCAACAATTCTCTACCTAAATCTCCATCCCACCATATTGCAAAATTAATTGGTGGTGTCGCATTACTGATTACATTACCTCTACAATCTCTAACACTTATTCCACCTGCCGCCCACATTTCTAATCCTCTATATCGCGGGTTAATATCTGCCGTCAAAGCACGTCCACTATCTCCAGATGTTAAAACTCTCACTAATATCTGTCCAGTTCGTGCATCCCTTAAACTCGCTCCTGTACTTCCTTCATGACACTGCCAAACTTCTAATCCTGGCCTGTCTGGATCAATATCTGTCACATGCATTGCATCACCATGACCTAATTTAGTTGAATATAATGGTGCTCCATTATCATCTACTACCATAGCACCATATATTATCTCATCTTTACCATCATTGTCAACATCAGCCACACTCAAATTGTGATTTCCTTGTCCTTCGTAATCATCTCTATATCCATCTCTAATCTCTCCTGTGTCAAATTGCCATAACTTTGTTAACTCACCATTTCGCCAATTCCAAGCAACTATATATGTTTTTGTGTAATATCCTCGGCACATAATTAAGCTAGGTCTATTCCCATCCAAATAAGCTACTGCTGCTAAAAACCTGTCAACC
Organism: Caldicellulosiruptor bescii DSM 6725; assembly: GCF_000022325.1. NCBI lineage: Bacteria > Bacillati > Bacillota > Caldicellulosiruptorales > Caldicellulosiruptoraceae > Caldicellulosiruptor > Caldicellulosiruptor bescii. The sequence continues at coordinate 1,930,997 of NC_012034.1, forward strand.
CTGTTTCCATAAGAATCACCCCATGATGAAACATTCCCTCGTGGCGGAATATAATTAACCGTCTTTATTGCTCGTCCTGTCGCACCTTCAAATATAGTCAAATATTCAGGCCCTGATAAAATATAACCAGAGGAATTCCTCCAATCAGCATTTGGATCACCTATCACATTCCCTTGTCCATCTATTGTTCCATCAGCTGTTTTACATGCAACTTCAGCTTTTCCGTCACCATCTAAATCATATACTATAAATTGTGTATAATGTGCTCCTGCTCTTATATTCCTACCCAAATCAATTCTCCATAAAAACTTGCCATTTAATTTGTAAGCGTCTAAATACACATTGCTTGTGTATCCAGATTGTGAGTTATCCTTTGAATCACTTGGATCCCATTTCAGAACAATCTCATATTCCCCATCACCATCTAAATCGCCAACACTTGCATCATTTGGCGAATATGAAGCACCGAGTGGAGAATTCGCTGGTTTATTTAATCTTATTTCAATATAATTGCTACTAAGCACACTTACTTCTTCAGATTGCTCTACCTCTACACCATTTATCACTGCTTTTACATAATACTTCGAAGCAGCTGTCCCAGCAGTATCAACATAGTTTGTGCTGTTCTGAATCGGCGTATTAGTTATCTTCACTCCATTTCTGTAAATATTAAACCCTATATTCGCTAAATCTGAACCAAACATTCTCCAACTCAAAAATACTCCGTTGGTTACTTTTATTGCAATTAATCCTCTATTTAACTTCTCAATTTGACTTCCTGTTGCCGCCATTGCTAAATTACTTTTGCTCACATTTATCTGTCCATTTAACAATATAATAGTCATGAAAAAAATAATCGATACAAAATATACATACTCCCTAAGCTTTTTATTAGTTAACATTGAAACTCCCCTCCAAAACCTTTCTCTTTATCTTCAATTATAATAATCTACAAAAGACTCATCCAAAAAGTGGCGTGTGATGAATTTGAGGACTTCATATAAATATCAAATTCATCACACACACTCTCATCTACTTTTTTCTCTATTTTACTCACTAAAACGTCATTATTCCTTATCTTAAAAGAACGATTAGTATTGATGTATCTGTGATTGGGACGGAAATTCAAATAATGTTTTACAATTGTTTACATTCAAGTTATGATACCACAGTTCTGATACTGGACTATCAGATTTTGCAACACAGCTTTTTACATTGTTTAATGTTACATCTTCAAGATAAATAACTACTTTGAAAGTAGTATTACCATTTTGTCTTACAAGCTTTCCTATATTTGTAGCTGTGAAGTTTTTTACTTTGAATGTACACGGTGCATTAAGTTGGAACACCTTGTCAGCAGCTTCTTTTGCTGAACCACCAATAACTTCCACTACCCCCTCACTTTTTACAGTCAACGCATCCTCTCCAACATCTTCCCATACAACATTTTCAACCACATTATCACCATAACAATGTATCCCGTCACAACCTGGCGCTCCAATTATTACATTTTTCAAATTTGCCCCTTTTTCAAGTTTAAATATGGGCTTTTGATTTTCAGATTGACTTCCGTCACCCATTCCTTGAGCTATTATTTTTATTCCTTTACCATCATATGTTTGACCGGATTTTACAATTATTGTATCTGTAATAACTAAAACACCACCCGTATTTGGGGTCGGCGTCGGTGTTACTGCTGGGGTCTGTGTTGGTACTGGTGTGGAAGTTGGAGTAGGTGTTTTGGTTGGCGTTGGAGTCGATGTCGGTGTTGGTGTCACTGATGAAGTCGGTGTTGGTGTCGGAGTAGGTGCTGTACCGCTCACACTTGAATTTACAACAACATCATCAAATTCAGCAACACACCTGTCAGCTATTAAACCTGCTTTTCCTGTCGTAATCGATAAATCACTTGCACTTAATACTTGACTCCCATTAACATATCCAACTAACTTGCTCCCATTTACTTCTAATTTCACATTATACCAGGTATCCTGATCCAACGTAAATGACTTGAACGCCAATGTACTCCAGTTACTGTTTAATTTCTTCCCTATTTCTATCTTTGAACCCCTTAGCACCAACGCATAAAAGTTACCTGAGTTTTTATATCTCACTATCACTCCCGCACCTGAACTCGAATCCTTCACATTTAATACTTTAACTTTCGCTTCAACTGTATAATCACTCCAATCAGATGAACCAGTATATGCTCTCGCCTCAGAACCTGTGCTAGCCTGCTTTAAAACCTTGCTCCCATCCACTACTACACTCCAACTACCGTTCGATGTCGACCATCCATCTCTGTTGCCATCTTCAAAATCATCTGTTAAAAGTGTCGCTGCCTTTGCAACTTCATTACGCAACCCAATCCCTGTAAACAATGAAACAACCATTATCAAACTGACTACAATGGCTAAAATCTTCCTGTTACTCATCACCCAAACCTCCTCTTTTTTATTCTTAGATTTTATCATTACCCTCTCCGCTTGACCTTTCTATTTTTTGTTTTCAAGCGGAGAGGGTAAGGTAATTACCTTGCTCCTATTCCTTCTAAACCACTACCAGGCTTTGGCTTTAAAAAGTCTCCTAAGTTTAAACCCCCATCACTATTCCTTGTTATGGTTGGTGTTAAGCTGTAAAAGTCATTATCGGTTACCAGTTGACCATTTAGCTTTATTGCTTGCCTATTACTCCACAAAACACAATTAATTATCGTTCCACTTACCAAATCACTCGATGCACTCTCTTTGTAGGATAAACAATTCTTCAACACGTGTGTACCTTCTTCAAAATAAAAGTTCCTTCCACTTACCTTTAAACCGTTATTATAGCCCGTACAATTTTCCACTGTTATGCTACCCGGATTACTATTATAAGTAAATCCATGTTTGTTGTTATTAAATGCTATACATCTTCTCACTGTATGATTGACCTTTATATTACTGCCTCCTAGCTTAAAGCCATTTCCATCACTGCTAGATGTGGCACTCCCGGTTGATGTTTGCCCGTGACCATATGCCACACAATCCTCAATTAATACTTCACCAATAGCTCCTGTCTCACTTTTTGTGTATAAATCCCAACCATCATCAACATTGTAGTACGCTACACAACCTCGGAATACATTTCCTGGTCCTGCTGTTAGTTTGCATGCAAAACCATCTGCATCTTCACCGTTATCTGGATCCATATTGTCATGTGATGTACAATTCAATATCAAGTTATAACTTGGCCACTCATCTCTGGTTGCAGAACTTATATACCTGCTTATCTGCAAACCTGAATCTCTGTTATGATGAATTTCACATTGTTCAATTATATTGTAGCTGCCTCCTACGAAGATTCCGTTGTCCGCAGCTCCCATGACTTCTAATCCTTTTATGTGCCAATAGTTCCCATTAATCTGTAATCCTCTTGGATTTGAGTCCACACTCCCATATGTTTGAGATGAAAAGTCCAATATTGGCCTTTCATTTGGAAATGCATAAATACATTTTCTTGCATTGCTTGTACCACTATTATTTCTTTCAATTGTGATCTGCGCAGAATACTTATACGTCCCACCTCTCATGTAGATTATCTGCCCAGGTTGTACTATCGTGATTGCTTTTTCTAATGTAGTAGGTCGATCAATGGTACCAGGATTATCTGAGCTCCCACTTGGTGCCACATAAATAGCATTCACCCCAGGTACAGGTGTCGGGGCAGGTGTTGGAACTGTCGTCGGCGTTGGGGTCGGCGTCGGTGTTACTGCTGGGGTCTGTGTTGGTACTGGTGTGGAAGTTGGAGTAGGTGTTTTGGTTGGCGTTGGAGTCGATGTCGGTGTTGGTGTCACTGATGAAGTCGGTGTTGGTGTCGGAGTAGGTGCTGTACCGCTCACACTTGAATTTACAACAACATCATCAAATTCAGCAACACACCTGTCAGCTATTAAACCTGCTTTTCCTGTCGTAATCGATAAATCACTTGCACTTAATACTTGACTCCCATTAACATATCCAACTAACTTGCTCCCATTTACTTCTAATTTCACATTATACCAGGTATCCTGATCCAACGTAAATGACTTGAACGCCAATGTACTCCAGTTACTGTTTAATTTCTTCCCTATTTCTATCTTTGAACCCCTTAGCACCAACGCATAAAAGTTACCTGAGTTTTTATATCTCACTATCACTCCCGCACCTGAACTCGAATCCTTCACATTTAATACTTTAACTTTCGCTTCAACTGTATAATCACTCCAATCAGATGAACCAGTATATGCTCTCGCCTCAGAACCTGTGCTAGCCTGCTTTAAAACCTTGCTCCCATCCACTACTACACTCCAACTACCGTTCGATGTCGACCATCCATCTCTGTTGCCATCTTCAAAATCATCTGTTAAAAGTGTCGCTGCCTTTGCAACTTCATTACGCAACCCAATCCCTGTAAACAATGAAACAACCATTATCAAACTGACTACAATGGCTAAAATCTTCCTGTTACTCATCACCCAAACCTCCTCTTTTTTGTTATAATTATTTACGGTCTGCATCAAAAATTTGTTGAAAATAGTTCTTTAACTGTTGCTTACAAAAAATGTGCTAACAAATTCATCCCTCCCTTAGTGTTCTTATTCTTTTGAATCCACAGTATGGAGTAGAAATATTCTCTTTTACTCCTCTACTCCACTGTTATTATTAATAATAATTAATTTGATTTTTTTTTCAAGGGACACTTCTTTAGTTTTATAATATGGTTAAACAATTTTATATTACTAATTTGTTTATTTTGAATAAAGAAAATTTTAATGTGATAGGATTTTATTAAGGTATGTTTAAATACATATGGTTCTCTATATATCATGTTCATTTATGTTTAAAATTTCACTGGGTAAACAACCTTTTACCCTTTTAAAAGCTCTTCTAAAGGTTTTAATGTTAGTATATCCTACCATTTTACTAATATCGTCTAAATTCCACTTTTTTTGCTTTATCAATTTATATGCTTCTTCTATTCTTAACTTTTCTACATAATCACTGAACTTTATACCTACTGCATTTTTAAAAATATTAGAAAAATAAGATTCAGATAAATTAAATCTTTCAGCGACAAGGGATATACTCATGTTTGGATTAAATAAGTTTTTGTTTATAAATTCTAATATCTCCTCTATTAATTTTTCCTTAGAAGCCTTCCTGTTTCTCTTGATTTGTTCTGTTATATTAATAAATACTTGCTTTATATCTTCAAATAACCTGTCAAAGTCATTTTCTTCAATAAAAATAAAGTTCTTAATGTCAAATAGATTGTCAATATTTACTTTTGTCATATTTGCAATTTTAATAATTGTTCCAATTAACTCACTAATTAGCACATACTTTAAACTCAGTGATATATCTTTTTCTTCAAAGTTTTTATAATATAATAGGTGTAGAATTTCTTCAATCTCAGATATTTTCCCAAGATTAACTAGCAACATTAATCTCTCTTCTATTTCTATTGGATACCATATATTATTATCTTTCTTAACAACATTATAATACCACAGTATGCCATTCTCAACGTTCTCTGTTGTGATTAATTTATTAGCTTCAATAATTTCTTTTGCATCTAAAAATGAAATTCTACATTCGTCAATGTTATTAACTATACGACCAACTGCAATTAAATATTTGTGACATATTTTAATTACTAATCTATCACCTATCAATCTCAGCCATAGATTTACATTTTGACTTACTTTTTCATCTTCATCTTCATCAAATGCTAAAATTAAAGCAAGATCACTATCTGCAAGTTGGTAAACATAATAAAATACCAAGTTAATTTTTGAGTCAACCCTAATACTTTCTAACTCATTTTTTATTATATCTCTTGTTCTAACTTGTTTGGTAAGAGAGAGCATTTTGATTATGGCAACTAAAAATTTTTTACCTCCAATTTTTAAGCCTATACTTTGGATTTTTTCTTCTATTGCCCCTTTGCTATAAGACCAACCATAAATAAGCTTTTCTATTATCATATCGTTTAATAATTCTTGTTTACTGGTTATTTTATTAAGAATCCTGTAACTTGTAATTTTAGTGTGTATTAACCTACGGTCTTTCTCCTTTAACTTGTTTATGCACCTAAAAGTAAGTATTTTATTCTCATTCTCCTCGTTTACATTTTTTAAGCCCTTAGTTATTTTATATGTCCTTACTTTATATAATTTGATATAAATAGCATATAAACTTATAATAATTATGAAAAGTGTAAACTCCGTTAGATACAATGTATAAACAGTTCTTGAAATGTATATTTCACTTTTTATGCTGTTATATGGTACTAGATAAACATAATCCCAATCATATACATTTGAAGCCAACCGTAAAAATATATACTTTTTATTTCGTATTGTTATTACATTATACAGATTAGAAATATATTTCTTATTTTTGCTAAGTTTTTCTAATATGTTATTTATTGTATTATTAATATCTGCTTTATTTGAAGTTAATATTTTTTTCTCACACCTATCATAAATTAAAATTATTGAATCTTGGCTGTTTAATTTGTTTTCCTTTAGTAGCTTACAAAATTTAGCAACATCAATAATTACCAGAAGAATTGCCAATTGATTTCCAATGTTATCAAATGGAAAGTAATATGTTTCATGCAATGCCAATATTCTTTGGCCACTAATTGAATATTCTTGTGATATTAACTTATTTTTGCATTTACTGTTGTTTTTATCGAATATTTTATTGAGCCAAACGCGGCAGTTCATTCTGTCAGGTGAAAAGTAATTACAAAAATTTTCAAATCCAAATGTAAAAAAAGAGCCAAATTCTTCGGAAGCAAAATATACTATTTCTCCCTCGCGTAAAAAAAGTACAATGATAGGTTTTAACTCTCCATTAATCATGCCTATGTCTTTAAAGTGTTTATAATATTCAAAGTACTCCCATAAATCTAAAGAATTTTCTCTTAACCCCCTTAGATTCCCTACCCATTTTAATTCATCATCAGTAAGAATACGTGTAACTATCTCATTCATTTTCTTTAGTTCATTGTCTATTTTTTCGCGAAGTTTATCTAATTGAAGTGACTTATCATTAATTATGTCTCTCAAAATAAGTTCTTTAGTCATATATAATAAGAAAACTGACATTAGAAAATGAAAAAGAAAAACCATAACTAAAAATATTAAGAACATATTTGCACTTTTTTTAATACATATGGTTCTTCCCATTTTCCTACATAAACCCCCTAACCCCTAATACTAAAAATGGTTGGATTTTATATGAATTTTAATTTTATCTGCTAAAGCTATTTCACAATAAAGTTTATAACACAACTTGTCACAGTTAAAGCAAGAAAATTTTATTTTGGACAGGAAAATTTTAAGCATCTTTAAAAATAGTTTTTACCATATTACAGCAATTTTATATGTTGGTTATTACTTTTTAATATGTATGTTATAGTAAATTCGTAGCTTAAAACATATTTCAAATTATACAACTTTATCTAAGCAATTTTACCATATATTTTTATTTACTAAAATTTATGTATTCAAACAAAAAAGGGTAGCACACCATACTTATAGTTGTGCTACCCCGCTAAATTTTCATTTACCTACTTAATTATTGATTGCCAAACAGTATTTCATATGTTGCATTAGCTATTGCTATGTCGCACTGTGCCCAGAACCTGTGATATCTGAACTCAGGTGCCTGCCCTGACTTGTATGCCGCCTCTAACTTCGGCCAATCAGGATCTTGTTTATACTTGCTCCTTATGTCTATAAACTTAACTCCACTCTTTATTACATCTCCATTCGGCATCTTCCCTATCCATCCTGCCGGTATATATACCTCTTGCTCAAAGAACCTCTTGTAGTCCGCTCTCTTCTCTGGCGCTGACAATCCCTTCTCATCCCTGTACAACTTCCACATCCTGTCCAGCAATTCCTTCGCTAAATTCTTCGCTCCCTCATCAAATACCCCATACTTCTTCGTCCCTGCACTATAGTACAACAACGCATTCGCCAATGACGCTGTTATTCCTAAGTCAGTACCATAGTCCACTACCTTAACATGTAAGTTGCTATTCCCTGTATACGCCCCGTTCCATGTATCAGGTTGTCCGCTCCAATCAAGCGTCGACGGTATCGCAAACGTACCATCACTATTCAACTTCACTACACTCTTAACCCAGCTTACCCACTTCTCAAGCAGTGCTCCTGCGTCCTTATCTCCTGTCACATAGTAATACTCCGCTACCCTCTGCATCGACCATGCCTGGAATCCAAACCATGTGTTGCTCCCAGGATCATGATATACCGGATTCGGTTCATATGCCATTCCATAAAATGTTGCTGTCCCTGCTGGATACTTCTCATATCTGCCATTCCATGAATTTGTCGCGCCTCCTGCTATCGCTCCCTCCGCTGACTGTAACCACCTGTAAAATTCTATCTGCCTCTTCAAACTCTTTGCCCAGTCACTCGCTCCATTCGGCGACTTCGGCTTCATATCACTATCATTCGCTAATGCCCATGCCGCCATCGGATTCTGATATCCAAAGTGCACATGGCTGCTCCCTATCTTCCATGACCATGCTCCATCCAATGCTCCACCCCATGCATAATACCATGATAGCAGATAATGTGCACTGTCATACCCCGTTCCTCCAGCCGCATTCTTATCCTGACATCCTAATGGCTTGAAATACTTGTCAAACATCGCATACCTTAAATAGTCTCCCATCTTCGCTGCCTTCGCTACATAGCTGCTTATCTCATTAAACTTACCTTGCTCCTTCGCCCATACTTTCGCCCAATAAGTAGCCTGAATAGCTCTCGCATCAGCATCTGGTGCATCCGTATATCTCCACTGCTTCGAATAGTTCTGATCCTTAATAAACAAATCTAAAAATCCATTCGGTCCGCCCCACTTGAATTCCTCCCAGCTCGGATGCGGCACCGTCTCCCATACAGACTCCTCAGGCCCTCTCTGGAACGTGTTGATAAATGATGCCCGACTTACTCCGTCCCCTCTCTTGCCATATCCATACCAGTTGTCTACGTCCATCAACCAGTGCATACCATACATTAATGTGCTACCATATGTGCTCACAAGTTCATTATGCAACGGGTCTTTGCCAACAGGTACATTAAACTCCAACGGCGATGGATACTTGTCCGGTGTCTCCCACTCCCCTGCGTATGTCGCTGGCTTGTTAGGATCATATGACCTCATCGGCTGATCTTCCGCTGATGGTATCATATACTTCTCTAATGTGTCCCATGCTGTCTTAAATTTGCTCCAGTCACCCGTTAACTTACCATACACTGCCTCTAACCATACATAGTACGAAAATGCCTCACTCGTGGTCAAATGACCATAATCAGGTGCTTCGCATATCAATGTCTCTACCGAATGATATGGTATCCCATCCTGGTTAAAATACCCGTTCGCAGGATCATGTATCTTGTTCCATAACCACATAAACCTCTGCCCATATTCGCCAAGCACACTCGGTGTGCTGCTCGGCGTCGGTGTTGGTGTTGCTGTTACTGTTGGTGTCGCGGTTGGGGTTGGTGTTGGCGTCGGTGTTGGTGTTGGCGTTGCTGTTGGTGTAGCAGTTGGTGTTGGGGTCGGGGTTGGAGTTGGTGCTGGTGTGGGTGTCGGTGTCACTGTCGGTGCTGGTGTTGCTGTCGGTGTTGGTGTCGCTCCACTCGGCTCCTGTCCCCATACCAATACACCATCTATATACGCTGTTACCTTCACATTCTCTCCATAACTCGTCATGCTCTGCATCCATGACCAGTCATTCCCCTGATTGTAATTGCTCCAGTCACTCTTGTTAAACCTTATCTGTATCTCCCCTGTGTCTTTACCAGCCTGCAACTGCCCAGCTCCACTCTTAAATCCTATCTCTAAATAATAGTCCGCTCCACTTACGCTACTGCTCAGCTTCACAAACTTGAATGTCACATTGCTTGCTCCTATCTGTGCCCAGTCTGATATCGCACTCTGTGCCTTGTCCCCATCTACCGTGTACCAGTACCTTATCGTTACCCTGCTCAAATCTATGCTGCTGCTTCCAGTGTTCACTACCTTCAACCATGGCCTTATCGTGTTTGTTGTGCTATTTGTCTCCTTGTTAGCATACAATACCTTTATCTGTCCACCTGCTACAGGTGTGCTGCTCGGCGTCGGTGTTGGTGTTGGCGTTGCTGTTGGTGTAGCAGTTGGTGTTGACGTTGGTGTTGGTGTAGGTGTCGGTGTCACTGTCGGTGCTGGTGTTGCTGTCGGTGTTGGTGTCGCTCCACTCGGCTCCTGTCCCCATACCAATACACCATCTATATACGCTGTTACCTTCACATTCTCTCCATAATTCGTCATGCTCTGCATCCATGACCAGTCATTCCCCTGATTGTAATTGCTCCAGTCACTCTTGTTAAACCTTATCTGTATCTCCCCTGTGTCTTTACCAGCCTGCAACTGCCCAGCTCCACTCTTAAATCCTATCTCTAAATAATAGTCCGCTCCACTTACGCTACTGCTCAGCTTCACAAACTTGAATGTCACATTGCTTGCTCCTATCTGTGCCCAGTCTGATATCGCACTCTGTGCCTTGTCCCCATCTACCGTGTACCAGTACCTTATCGTTACCCTGCTCAAATCTATGCTGCTGCTTCCAGTGTTCACTACCTTCAACCATGGCCTTATCGTGTTTGTTGTGCTATTTGTCTCCTTGTTAGCATACAATACCTTTATCTGTCCACCTGCTACAGGTGTGCTGCTCGGCGTCGGTGTTGGTGTTGGCGTTGCTGTTGGTGTAGCAGTTGGTGTTGACGTTGGTGTTGGTGTAGGTGTCGGTGTTGGAGTCAGTGTTGGTGTTGGTGTTGGGGTCGGCGTAATAGTTGTAGTTGGAGCTGGTGTTGTTGATGTCCCTGATGCTTCTATTACTGCCCAATAAGCTGGTTTTGCACTGTAATCCTCAAAAAACAATAATGGCCAATCATTTTTGCCGTTAAAAGATCTTAACCATGAATAATCATCTTTTAATCCCCAAAATGTTACACATTTAACAACATTCGTATACTTCTTTAACATTGTAAATAATTCTTTGTACTTCTGAGCTTGCTTCTGAAGTAAGTCCTGTGGGGGTGTCGAATAGTTTTCGCTTGATCCGTAATTGTATAAACTCATATCAAGCTCTGTTATATGAATTTCTATGCCCGGTATTGAACTGAATAACTTTATGCTGTTCTCTATTTCGCTAACTGAAGGCCAGTTAACATTTATATGGCATTGCATTCCAATACCATGTATTGGTATTCCTTTTGATTTTAAATTCTTAACCATGTTGTATATAAAATCTCTTTTCTTGGAAATCTCAGTATTATAGTCATTATAAAATAGCTTTGCGTTGGGATCTGCTTCATGTGCCCATATAAATGCTTTCTCAATGTATTCTGGTCCACAAATCTCATACCATGTCGACCGCCTATAACCATCAGACTGATTCTCATCAATGGCTTCATTTACAACGTCCCATGCGTATACTTTTCCCTTATACCTTCCTACAACATCATATATATATTGCTTCAATCTTGCTAACAACGCATCCTTGGTTAACCTTTGTCCACTGCTGTCTTTAAAAAACCAATCAGGCGTCTGGCTGTGCCACACTAAAGTATGTCCTCTAATTCCTATATTGTTCGTATTCGCAAAGTCTACAAAGGTATCAGCAGTGCTAAATCTATAATTTAAGCCTGTACTTGTTTGCCCAGCTAATAAACTTTCTGGCTTCATTTCATTCTCTGCTGTTATACTGTTAAAATGTTTCAATACCATCCTTCTGTCTGTATCGTTGCTCAAACATTTTGCAGGTATTGCTACACCTATCCTAAAATCATTCTTATAACTCTCATATAAACTTGGAATGTTCCAGTCAGGTGCTGCTTTGGTTTCAATTGGATAATAACTCATCGTACCAAACAAACAAACACCTGCTATAAATGTAATCAATACCACGTGAGTTATAATTTTAACTAATTTCTTCATCATATTATCTACTAACCTCCTCTTTCTATTTTATTTTTTATTTTACATTTAGATATAATCATTATAAATCATTATGAATAATATTTCATAAGTTCCAATAATAGCTACAATTCCGCGCTATAAACTAAAGCCTGTAAAACCTAAGCTCTGGTGCCTGCCAAGATTCACACGTCAACTCTAACTGCTGCAAACTTAGATCCTGTTTTACTTTCTCCTTAATCTCTTTAAAAGCCTAATTCGTCTCTTTATTACCTTTTCACTTGGTGTTTTTCCATTAAATCCTATCCGGTATAATTATCTCATGCTCAAAGAAACTCTTTTAGTCTACTCGATTCTCAAGCTTCGACAGTATCAACTCTCAAATAACTCCATTAAACTCTTAGTCCAGATTTCCTCTTCCCAAGCTGCACACCTGTCTCTTCATTATTTGCTGGATAAACACTGTCCTGCACTTTGTAACGCCTATGCTTAAATACATACCATACATTGTTACATAAATCCTGACAGCCATACTACACATTCCGCTAACAATCTGGCAATGGCGCCAGAGCCAACAAAAACACCCATGCTTATGAAGGTGTCTAAATACCGTTAAATGATTTATTTAGTTTGTACTGAGGTTGAATATAAAACGATATGGAAAACTGTTAAATTAGGTACCTCAAGAGTTAAAACATTGTTTTCGATATTATCCACACTTCCCATTTTTCTAACAGTAGGACTATTGCTATCAAAACCATAAATTTCTGCTTTTGTATAGTTTTTTGAACTTGTAATGCTGATCTTCGCAGGCAATTTTCTGTCATAGTTTCTGTTTATTAGTATAATATGAAGTTCAGAATCATCCTGTCCATTTATTGAAGCATAAACTGGCATATTTTCAACATCATTTGTATTAGCACCTACATTTGTATTGCCATATTTTGAGCCTTTTCCATCATAATTAAGATAAATGTTATATGCAGCTGCTGCATAACTACCAGAATCGCCCCATCTTGCTGCAAAGTACACTCCATATTTACCAAATATACCGAGCACATCAGCTAAAGCAATTCCCCCTGAAATATGATTTCGACCGCCATAATCGAATTCGCTAATAGCAAGTTTTGTACCAGGATAATATTTCTCTATGTCCGCTTTTATGTTTGGAATTATAGGCAAATAATCTGAAAACCACTGGTTTATCCAGCTGTTCTCACCAGCTGTAATTTGCCCTTTCACTGATGTTTTGTAGGTCGGGTCCCATAGTGTTCTTGGAGCTTGCATCCTAGCTATAGCAACTTCTTTTGATGTGTCATTTTCGCCATCAAAGCACACGCGAATATTTCCACCTCGTGCTTCTGGATACCAGTGTAAATCAAGCACATCTAATAATCTTTTTCCATAACTGTCTGATGCTTTTTTCATCTGTTCCAGATACCAGCTTATAAACCATCTATGATCTCCTTTAACTTGGTTCCAATCAGGCGCATCTTGGAGACTATAATAACCCATAAACCCATATGATGCATATCCAAAAACTTCAGCTGATGGATCAAGGGTTTTTATAACTTTTGCCAGTTCAACAGATTTATCAATCAACTCTTTGCATGTGACCTTATTAGGATGTATACGGGGATGTGTTGAGACCCACAAATCAGGCTCATTATCAAGTATATACCCTTTTATCCCGGTAGGTGAAGAAGCCATTCCGTATTTGTTTATCAAATAATTTATGAATTCATCCATATAAACAAAGTTATCATTCAAGTCTGGATTCAAAGATAAAGGAGCATCCTTCTTAAATTTTACCTCTGCCCACCTGTTAGATGGAGCTGTTTCATTTTCACTAACAGTACCATAATTATCTTTTGACACATATCCTGCCATTTGCAAAGTTATAGCAGAATAAGCATTATTTTTAAGGGAATACTCATGAAATTTAGATACCACTGCTGCTGGAACCTTCGCATCTTCACCAGAAATTCCCATGCTCCAGCACAAATAATCGTCACTTGAATGATACCAATCGTTCCCCGCATTTGAAAAGTTGTTTTCCCAATTGTATCCTGTTAGTCTGTTTCCACCTAACCTTCTTGCAGGATGAACTACACCTCCAATATCCTGGTTTGCACCATAAATGTACGGGCTAATTGGTGACCTATCTTTATTTGTATTTATTGCTATTTCAATAACAGCCGACGATGGTGATACTGTTGGTAATGGAATTGACGTTGCCGTGGGTGTTGGTGTAGCAGTTGGTGTTGGGGTCGGGGTTGGTGTTACTGTCGGTGTTGGCGTCGATGTCGATGTTGGTGCTGGTGTTGCTGTCGGTGTTGGTGTCGCTCCACTCGGCTCCTGTCCCCATACCAATACACCATCTATATACGCTGTTACCTTCACATTCTCTCCATAACTCGTCATGCTCTGCATCCATGACCAGTCATTCCCCTGATTGTAATTGCTCCAGTCACTCTTGTTAAACCTTATCTGTATCTCCCCTGTGTCTTTACCAGCCTGCAACTGCCCAGCTCCACTCTTAAATCCTATCTCTAAATAATAGTCCGCTCCACTTACGCTACTGCTCAGCTTCACAAACTTGAATGTCACATTGCTTGCTCCTATCTGTGCCCAGTCTGATATCGCACTCTGTGCCTTGTCCCCATCTACCGTGTACCAGTACCTTATCGTTACCCTGCTCAAATCTATGCTGCTGCTTCCAGTGTTCACTACCTTCAACCATGGCCTTATCGTGTTTGTTGTGCTATTTGTCTCCTTGTTAGCATACAGTACCTTTATCTGTCCACCTGCTACAGGTGTACTGCTCGGCGTCGGTGTTGGGGTAGCAGTTGGTGTTGGTGTTGGAGTCGGTGTTGGCGTTGGTGTAGCAGTTGGTGTTGGGGTCGGGGTTGGTGTTGGTGCTGGTGTTGCTGTCGGTGTCACTGTCGGTGCTGGTGTTGCTGTCGGTGTTGGTGTCGCTCCACTCGGCTCCTGTCCCCATACCAATACACCATCTATATACGCTGTTACCTTCACATTCTCTCCATAACTCGTCATGCTCTGCATCCATGACCAGTCATTCCCCTGATTGTAATTGCTCCAGTCACTCTTGTTAAACCTTATCTGTATCTCCCCTGTGTCTTTACCAGCCTGCAACTGCCCAGCTCCACTCTTAAATCCTATCTCTAAATAATAGTCCGCTCCACTTACGCTACTGCTCAGCTTCACAAACTTGAATGTCACATTGCTTGCTCCTATCTGTGCCCAGTCTGATATCGCACTCTGTGCCTTGTCCCCATCTACCGTGTACCAGTACCTTATCGTTACCCTGCTCAAATCTATGCTGCTGCTTCCAGTGTTCACTACCTTCAACCATGGCCTTATCGTATTTGTTGTGCTATTTGTCTCCTTGTTAGCATACAATACCTTTATCTGTCCACCTGCTACAGGTGTGCTGCTCGGCGTCGGTGTTGGTGTTGGCGTTGCTGTTGGTGTAGCAGTTGGTGTCGGTGTTGGTGTTGAAGTAGGTACTGAAGAGGCACCAATCGCATTAGTTTTATACCATTGCCCCCATGGAGTTGGATTATTGGGGTCCCAATTGTTTACCATGTCCAAGTACCCTACATAGCTCGAATTGCCACACCAAGACCAGCTAAAAAGTCCTATCTTGTATTGTTTTGCATACCTGACAATAGCTTCCTCGTCAGGGTCACCATCTGTATGCTGATGCCCAAACTCCCCAATAACTAATGGCAGCCCTTTCTCCACAAATGACTTGATATATTCTTCTACCTTGCTCGCTGTATTGTATACACCGTACATATGAATCGAAAATACCAAATTGCGCAGCGGATCTGCTTCCATTATGCTCTGGGCATTGTCTCTCATAGTATTAGACCAATCCTGCCCCCAGTTCGGTGCATCAACCATTATCGTGTGCTTGAACCCTGCATCCCTTAGCGCTTTTATAGCATTCTTCGTGTCATTAATCCAGTTTTGATAGTTATTGTTCCCATACGGCTCATTACCAATGTTTATTATAACAAAATCCTCATTGCCTTCTAACACACTCTTTATCTCTTTCCAATATTCTACTGCTTGCGCCAATGAACATGCTGCACCGTCCTCACCATATCCTGTCGTGTCGTGAACTTCTAATACAATGGCTCTGAATCCAAGACTTCTTGACAATGATATAATATTTGCTACTTCACTTGCTGGTATCTTCGTCCATCGATAGCCATTACTCAACACTACCCTCACAGAGTTCATACCCCATGACCTTATTCCTCGCAATGCCGTCTCAAGTTTATCTCTGTACCAGCAATGTGCGTGATTTGTTCCTATTAATGTGCTAGTATCTATCTTCACTACTCCATCATTAGATGTAGCCGCACCAACTTTGGGTAAATTCGTTACATTTGCTATAAACAAAATGTTCAATAAAAAAACAACTGTACATAGTATACTCAACCATTTCTTCCCCATTTTTGTTTTTACTCTCATCTTAAAACCTAACCCCCTCTTTTTTATGCATTTTTGCCATTATACCTCTTTATTTTTTGTACTATTTTCTAAACACCTCCATACAGGATTTTAGCGAGGTAGCACACCATACTTATAGTTGTGCTACCCCGCTAAATTTTCATTTACCTACTTAATTATTGATTGCCAAACAGTATTTCATATGTTGCATTAGCTATTGCTATGTCGCACTGTGCCCAGAACCTGTGATATCTGAACTCAGGTGCCTGCCCTGACTTGTATGCCGCCTCTAACTTCGGCCAATCAGGATCTTGTTTATACTTGCTCCTTATGTCTATAAACTTAACTCCACTCTTTATTACATCTCCATTCGGCATCTTCCCTATCCATCCTGCCGGTATATATACCTCTTGCTCAAAGAACCTCTTGTAGTCCGCTCTCTTCTCTGGCGCTGACAATCCCTTCTCATCCCTGTACAACTTCCACATCCTGTCCAGCAATTCCTTCGCTAAATTCTTCGCTCCCTCATCAAATACCCCATACTTCTTCGTCCCTGCACTATAGTACAACAACGCATTCGCCAATGACGCTGTTATTCCTAAGTCAGTACCATAGTCCACTACCTTAACATGTAAGTTGCTATTCCCTGTATACGCCCCGTTCCATGTATCAGGTTGTCCGCTCCAATCAAGCGTCGACGGTATCGCAAACGTACCATCACTATTCAACTTCACTACACTCTTAACCCAGCTTACCCACTTCTCAAGCAGTGCTCCTGCGTCCTTATCTCCTGTCACATAGTAATACTCCGCTACCCTCTGCATCGACCATGCCTGGAATCCAAACCATGTGTTGCTCCCAGGATCATGATATACCGGATTCGGTTCATATGCCATTCCATAAAATGTTGCTGTCCCTGCTGGATACTTCTCATATCTGCCATTCCATGAATTTGTCGCGCCTCCTGCTATCGCTCCCTCCGCTGACTGTAACCACCTGTAAAATTCTATCTGCCTCTTCAAACTCTTTGCCCAGTCACTCGCTCCATTCGGCGACTTCGGCTTCATATCACTATCATTCGCTAATGCCCATGCCGCCATCGGATTCTGATATCCAAAGTGCACATGGCTGCTCCCTATCTTCCATGACCATGCTCCATCCAATGCTCCACCCCATGCATAATACCATGATAGCAGATAATGTGCACTGTCATACCCCGTTCCTCCAGCCGCATTCTTATCCTGACATCCTAATGGCTTGAAATACTTGTCAAACATCGCATACCTTAAATAGTCTCCCATCTTCGCTGCCTTCGCTACATAGCTGCTTATCTCATTAAACTTACCTTGCTCCTTCGCCCATACTTTCGCCCAATAAGTAGCCTGAATAGCTCTCGCATCAGCATCTGGTGCATCCGTATATCTCCACTGCTTCGAATAGTTCTGATCCTTAATAAACAAATCTAAAAATCCATTCGGTCCGCCCCACTTGAATTCCTCCCAGCTCGGATGCGGCACCGTCTCCCATACAGACTCCTCAGGCCCTCTCTGGAACGTGTTGATAAATGATGCCCGACTTACTCCGTCCCCTCTCTTGCCATATCCATACCAGTTGTCTACGTCCATCAACCAGTGCATACCATACATTAATGTGCTACCATATGTGCTCACAAGTTCATTATGCAACGGGTCTTTGCCAACAGGTACATTAAACTCCAACGGCGATGGATACTTGTCCGGTGTCTCCCACTCCCCTGCGTATGTCGCTGGCTTGTTAGGATCATATGACCTCATCGGCTGATCTTCCGCTGATGGTATCATATACTTCTCTAATGTGTCCCATGCTGTCTTAAATTTGCTCCAGTCACCCGTTAACTTACCATACACTGCCTCTAACCATACATAGTACGAAAATGCCTCACTCGTGGTCAAATGACCATAATCAGGTGCTTCGCATATCAATGTCTCTACCGAATGATATGGTATCCCATCCTGGTTAAAATACCCGTTCGCAGGATCATGTATCTTGTTCCATAACCACATAAACCTCTGCCCATATTCGCCAAGCACACTCGGTGTGCTGCTCGGCGTCGGTGTTGGTGTTGCTGTTACTGTTGGTGTCGCGGTTGGGGTTGGTGTTGGCGTCGGTGTTGGTGTTGGCGTTGCTGTTGGTGTAGCAGTTGGTGTTGGGGTCGGGGTTGGAGTTGGTGCTGGTGTGGGTGTCGGTGTCACTGTCGGTGCTGGTGTTGCTGTCGGTGTTGGTGTCGCTCCACTCGGCTCCTGTCCCCATACCAATACACCATCTATATACGCTGTTACCTTCACATTCTCTCCATAACTCGTCATGCTCTGCATCCATGACCAGTCATTCCCCTGATTGTAATTGCTCCAGTCATCCTTGTTAAACCTTATCTGTATCTCCCCTGTGTCTTTACCAGCCTGCAACTGCCCAGCTCCACTCTTAAATCCTATCTCTAAATAATAGTCCGCTCCACTTACGCTACTGCTCAGCTTCACAAACTTGAATGTCACATTGCTTGCTCCTATCTGTGCCCAGTCTGATATCGCACTCTGTGCCTTGTCCCCATCTACCGTGTACCAGTACCTTATCGTTACCCTGCTCAAATCTATGCTGCTGCTTCCAGTGTTCACTACCTTCAACCATGGCCTTATCGTATTTGTTGTGCTATTTGTCTCCTTGTTAGCATACAATACCTTTATCTGTCCACCTGCTACAGGTGTGCTGCTCGGCGTCGGTGTTGGTGTTGCTGTTACTGTTGGTGTCGCGGTTGGGGTTGGTGTTGGCGTCGGTGTTGGTGTTGGCGTTGCTGTTGGTGTAGCAGTTGGTGTTGGGGTCGGGGTTGGAGTTGGTGCTGGTGTGGGTGTCGGTGTCACTGTCGGTGCTGGTGTTGCTGTCGGTGTTGGTGTCGCTCCACTCGGCTCCTGTCCCCATACCAATACACCATCTATATACGCTGTTACCTTCACATTCTCTCCATAACTCGTCATGCTCTGCATCCATGACCAGTCATTCCCCTGATTGTAATTGCTCCAGTCATCCTTGTTAAACCTTATCTGTATCTCCCCTGTGTCTTTACCAGCCTGCAACTGCCCAGCTCCACTCTTAAATCCTATCTCTAAATAATAGTCCGCTCCACTTACGCTACTGCTCAGCTTCACAAACTTGAATGTCACATTGCTTGCTCCTATCTGTGCCCAGTCTGATATCGCACTCTGTGCCTTGTCCCCATCTACCGTGTACCAGTACCTTATCGTTACCCTGCTCAAATCTATGCTGCTACTTCCAGTGTTCACTACCTTCAACCATGGCCTTATCGTATTTGTTGTGCTATTTGTCTCCTTGTTAGCATACAATACCTTTATCTGTCCACCTGCTACAGGTGTGCTGCTCGGCGTCGGTGTTGGTGTTGGCGTTGCTGTTGGTGTAGCAGTTGGTGTTGACGTTGGTGTTGGTGTAGGTGTCGGTGTTGGTGTAGCAGTTGATGTTGGTGTTGGTGTTGGTGTTGGTGTTGGCGTTGGTGTAGCAGTTGGTGTTGGGGTCAGTGTAGCAGTTACTGTTGGTGCTGGCGTTGATGTTGGAATTGTAGCACTATCAGCAATTTCACCCCATTTTATTCCTAAACCATTAGTAGCAACGAATACTCTTCCATATACTCTTTGGTCTCCAGTAATGTCTGCATTAGCACAACCAAATTGATTATTATCATCATTTATTCTTACCCAACTTGCACCTGCATCATCAGATCTAAATATTCCTCTGATTCCATTTATCTTTGCATAAGTGTAGATTGCCGGATATGTTTTTCCCTCTGCAGGTTTACCAAACCCAATACTTGCTGCTTCTTCTACATTTCCAATTTTTGTAAACGTATAACCACCATCAACCGAATGCCACATTCCATTATTGCCGACTAACCATATATCACCTTCACGACCAGGAACAGCTTTAAAGTTCCCGCTTGTTGGCAAGCCAGAAGCTGGTGATTGAACAAAGGTTTTTCCTTTGTCACTACTAATGTAGAATTTTCCATCTTTAAAAGCATAAAACTTGTTTGGATTAACTCTATCAGAGTATACAATCGCTCCGGAAGGTACATTGGCACATTGATACCATGTATTACCATTGTCTGTGGAATAGGATACAGGAGCTCCTTTTGGTGCCCACACAACTACACTAGCATCAGCAGCTGCAGCAACTGTTCCACCTTCTGTCATTCCTTGAGGTTCTTGATTACCTTGGAACCATGATTTCCCACCATCATACGAAAAACCAATTCTATTTGTGTTTGGATTCCATGTTTTGTCAACATTCCCTACACGCACCATAAAGTTTGGATTCAATTCAGCGTAATCTATATCAGTAGTCGAACCCATATTGGGTTGAGTATATGTCCAGTTGGGTGCTTTCTCCAAATCATCATGTCTAAACCCAGCAATATCGTATATTGCACTAAATAAATGTGGTCCGATTGGTGGGCTTACTAATGCTGCAACTGATGTTTCTTCTATTCCAATTCCTTTTACTTTAATTGTTATCTTTTCACCTTTATCCCATTTAGTTAAATCATCACACCCATATAACGTAGCACCTGTCCCATATAACATTCTATCAGAGTTAAATGGATCAATCTCAAGGGCTGCAACCATCCAACCAAGCTTTGGACTTGTCTCGGGAGGAATTGGATTCGTAATACCAAAATTCAACCATGGAGCTGCAGAAATATCCATAGTATAGTGAAGCGTTCTGTTAGGATATCCAGCCCATTCCCATATACACTTCCATGTTTCACCGCCATCTGTACTACGCCAAATATAAGTATCAGGCCACCATGAACTCAAAGCTGCTACCATTACCACCTTTGGATTTTGAGCATCAACAGCTAATCCTCCATATCCAAAATAAGTATCTTTTGCTGGCATTGGACTTATGTTCTTCCATTCGCCAGTTTTAGTATTATATCTCCATACTTCTCCATAGTCACCGTTGTAAGGGCCCTGAGTATTGCTATATGTTATATACAGCATCCCATCTGAGCTTAACTTTGCATGTTGTGGAAGTAAACCTGTAGGTTGTCCTGGTAGTGCCTCCCATGTTTGCCCACCATCTTTTGTATAGTATATGCTTGTATTTTTATCAGCTACCCCTACATAAATCACTTTGCTTCCTTCTCCGGGTTTACCGCTCGTTGGATCAAATACAACCCATACTACACCTGTAATATGATTCAAATAATCATGAGGACAATTCGGGTCTTCAACATATGTTCCTGGGTTCGGGAAGTTCTCTACTTTTTTCCACGTTACGCCATAATCTATACTTTTCCATAGTCCATTTCCTTCGCGTGTACCTAAATATAAGATATTATTGTGATTCGGATCAATAGCTAATCTCTCTCCCATATTTCGACCAGGCATATTACCGCCCAATTTGAATGGTAAAGGAGTACGTTCAAATGTATTACCTTTATCTTTTGAACGTAAAAGGACCCCATTCATATTTGTCCAACTATTAGTGTAAGTACCAGCAGCAATGTAGAGTCGATTTGGATCAACAGGATCTGTTGCTATACTTTCTACGCCTAATAAATTCCACTCATCAAAACTAACCCAATTCATAAGCTGTGTCCACGTATTGCCACCATCTGTACTTCTGTAAGCACCGCCAATATCTGTTCTTACATAAACTAAGTTTTTTTCTTTAGGATTAAAAACTATTCCCGTAATAAAACCGCCGCCACCTTCAATTTTTACATTTTTCCAAATGTATTTTTGAGTGGTGACTATACTCTCTGCCTTCACTGGAAAAGTTAAGCTATACATTACTGTACATAAAAAGATAATTGCAATAAATAACGCTATACCCCTTCGCATCTTAACCCCCTCTTTTCAATTATGGATTTAATAGTCTGAGTTGGGTAATTGAAAATTATACTTTATCTTTAGTTTCTATCACCTCACTTCTGTCTTTCGTATTGTATTAAATTTTATACACGCTTCCTACCATGTATCATTTTATATTTTTAAGGCAAATTAATTCTATCATTATTTTGCAAATAATTATTACAATATTGCTCTTTTTTATATTAACAATTGTTGCATTTTTCCTAAACTTCTATGCAAGTAGAATCAATTTAAATTTTTGATTAAAGATCTTTTGTTCTATCCTTATAAACATTGATTTTAGATAATTTTTTTAAATTTTCAATGTATAACCTAAAAGCTTCGTCTTTCTTTTGTTTCATCAACTTTGATTGAATTTCTTCTTTAACTTCATCAAGAGGCATATATTTTTCATCAAGTACTTTTACTATATGATAGCCTTTAACTGTCTTTATTACATTACTGATTTGTCCAACAGCTAATTTAAACACCTCTTCTTCAAAAACACTACCATACTCTGCTTCTTTTTCGCCTTTTCTAAAGTAATCAATTATTCCTTTTGTTGTACTCGCACTATCATCCTCTGAGTACTTTTTGACCAATTTTTCAAAATTCTCTCCTTTTTTTAATTCAGAAACTATTTTATTTGCAATTTCTCTTTTTCGAGCATCCTCCTCTTCATTCTCCACCTTTAGAAAAATGTCTATGATTTTTCTCTTTTTAAACTGATTCTTATTGGTATTATAGTAATTAACTATCTCTGAGTCACTAACAGTTGTTTTGCTTGTAATAGAACTATATAACTTATTAATGAGTCTAGTTTTATACAGATCTCTATAAAAATGATTTTCATCAGAATCTATTTTTCGGAGATATTGGTTAAAATAACCTCTCATTTCCTCATTTGCCTTAAGCTCTTGAATATATTTTTTTATTTCTTCTTCTTCTTGTTTTGTGAGATTAATATTTCTTTTCCTAGCTTCTTGTAGGCACAACAATTCTTCTGTTAAAATTGTGAACAACTCATCTTTCAATAACTCTCTATATGTTTTTCCGTTAAACACCTGATCCAAGATGTCTGTACGTGATGAAAATTGAATTGCATTCTCTTTCAGGGCATTAAACCTTATTTTGTACTCTCTTTTGGTAACTTGTTCTCCATTTACCTCTAACACTACCCTATGATCATCAATTATACTCGCTATTTTATCCTTAAAAATAAACAACGACAAGATAATTGAAATAAGCAATATACCTACTACCAAAAATAGATTCTTTTTATTCATAATGAACCTCCTCAATTTAAAAATTTTTTCTTACTCATTTTTTGTGGGTTAATCATTATAATTATCTCATAACTATTTTTTTAGAATAATAACTTTCATACCTTTCTCTGTAGTATATGCCCAAATATTGTCATTAACTCTTATCACAGAGAACGTTTTGAATCTATAGAAATATTTTTTATTATTCTTAATTACTATGAGAAACCATGTATCATTTTGTCTAGCAAATATATAGTTCTTTGTATGAAGTGTAATTTGATCAAATTTCGGTTTCAACAGTATCTTGCCTGTCTTTAGCATCACACCCCATTTGCCATTTTTCAGAAATGCTACGTACCCATCTTTTACTTCGCCTATTAAATCATAGTTCAGTGGTGTTAAAGTTTCTCCGTTTATTTTCGCTAACCCCCACTTCCCATTGAGATAAACTACAATTATGTCTTTGTCTGCTATCCAAATAGAATCATACTTTGGCTTAATAACAAACTTCCCATTTTCTGCAATCAACCCCCACTTGTCCCTAACCTTGACTGCCGCAAAACCATTGTTAAATACTGTTATATCATGTGCTTTTATATCTACTGTCTTTCGTGAATCAAGATTTACTAAAGTTATGACTCCATTATTTTGATTTATTGAAATCATTTTGTTTGAGGAAACAACTACTGAATCCCTTTTAAAAGTTTTATCTAATATTTTACCGTCAGAAAACATAATGTACAACTTTTTATCTTTTTTAAGCTCTATCCAGCCTTCATTGTGGACCCATATTTCATCATAAATCAACGGAAAAACTTCTGATAACGTTTCAAGATTTAAAATGCTCCACTTATTGTTTCTCATAACAGGTAACATTTTCCCAATGTTTAATGAAAAGTTGCTATAGTTTTCCTTACTTTCCTTTTTATTTTTGATCGATATTATTTTGTAACTATCTTTTTCTTTAGCAACAATGACTCCCTTATAATTCAAAATTTGTATTTCTTTGTATTTATATGGTATAATTTGATTTCCTTTCTCATCAATAATTCCCCATTTATTATACTTTTTAGTTTGAATCATTTTGTTTGGATGTATAATTATGTCTTGATACTGAGGTTTTATAGTATATTTACCTGACTTATCTATAATTCCCCACCTGTTGTTCACACACACAGCTGCAAGCTGGTCTGTGAATGCAGTTACATTGTCAAATTGGGGTTTTATCTTAACTTTTCCATAGATATCAATGAAGCCCCATTTATTTTTAAGCTTAACTGGAATCATTCCTTCACTTTCTAATAGTATCCTTTCATATGTAGGCTTTACTACTATTTTTCCTTGTATATCCATTATCCCCCATTTACTATTCTTTTCAAACATAACCAATTTATTGTTAAGATATGCTACATTTTGATAATTTTCATCTGAGATTGTGAAAAAATGTTTGGCAATATTTTTTCTAATTACAATTGTTGCTGTGCTATATATTGTCGTTATCAATAAGGTCAAAATTAATACGATTATAAAACTTTTTACAATAGGCAACCTCAAAAATTCTTTGAATTGAACTTTCGTTTGCTGTTTTTTTTGCTTGTTTTTTTTTCTTTTGTTCTTCTTTTTACTATTCATTTTTGCCACCCTCCTAAAGTATGTTATTTTATTTTCGAATATTCATGCTGTCATACTTTTGCATTATTTTTGTGCTTTAATAGGCTGTTAGTAATAATATAAAGTGATGCAAAAAGAATGACAATATTCGCTATTGCCACTATAAAGTTCGAAAGATCTCGTTGAACAAAATAAATGTTTGAAAGAGATAGATCCAAAACCTTCGATATATTCAGAAAGGTTAGCAAGGAAATAATCATTGATATCCTTAACCATCTTATGTCATTAATCAGTACATATACCATAAGACAAAATAACCATGCAAATATCGAATATCTTTCATGCATACCTGTCATAAGGTTATATGAAAGTAATCCAACTAAAAAACCACCTTGCAGGAGATACCTCACTTGGATTAAATGATCTCTTGGTTTTTCCAACCTAACACCAATCTGCGCCAAAACCAAAATGTAGGCAATTGCTAAAGCAATCATATTTATGTAATCGTACATTCCTCCTGTTTTGACCCAATTTAAGCCTCCAGCATAATAGATATTAAATGCATTTACTGTGTAATAAGGATATTCTCCTGCTATTTTTATAAAGAACTTTAGAAGCCATAAAATTTCCTTATGAGGCATGAAAAGAAAATACAAAACGCCGCTTACAACGCAAAAAGAAATTATTTGTTTTATTATGTCCACTGTTCTATTTCTAAGCCAAAGATTGTATACCCAGTATAGTGCTATTAGTGGAAAATATAGTATAAATTGAGGTTTTGTGAATAATAAATAGGCTGTTACACATCCAGCTAAAATATAGGTATTGTAAACTAAACCAACAAATAGCATAACCAGCAACATCAGTACAAAGCTGTCACTCTGTCCCCACAGTGATGAGAGCAAAATTAGTGCGGGATTAAACAAAATTATTGTACTTTCCTCACGAGTTGGTCGACTTCCACACTTTTGCTTAAGGCCTAACACCATTACTCCAATGGCAATGTCAGCTAAAATGTTTGGTAATTTAATAAGTAGGTCCTCTGAAATTGTACAGTGGACTACCGAAGCAATGTATTTAAATAATGCTAAGATGATTAAATATCCTGGCAGGTAGTCAATAAAAATGTTCTTCTCGTAAATGTTGAAAATATCAGGTGAAGCAATGTTCATCCATGTCTTGAAACAATTTACATCTATCGGATGTCCTGATATTGCACCGCCTAAAGCCAATCTTACAAAAAATGCGGTAAATAGCATCCATATGAATTCTGTTCTTGAAATCTGCGATTTGTTGTTGTAAAAGTTTAAATAGTAGCTGTAAAAAATAATTCCACTTATTGTTATAATGCTCACTATTATTCTATTCGGCTGCCTGCTTTTAAACATCACTTCACCGAAATTAGCCATCCACCAGCCTAACGGCAATATTGTAATTAGTATACTGTATATTATTATTGCTACAACTTTTTTATTTGCAACGTCAAGCTTGTTTACTGCTTCATACTTTCTATTTGACATCTTGTTTTTCATTCTCCCCTTCTCTATTTACACAACTTTGTTAGAATATCCAACTCTTCATTATCTTTAGCATATTAATGTATTTTGCTGACACAGTCAAACCGCTCACAGCAGGATAGTATATGATAAGCATAATCAGAGCTAAACTACTTACTGTCATTGCAACTTTTTCTTTTAATCCCTGCTTTAGTCTTAGATTATCAATTGCCATAGCTATCGCTATGTAAAGCCAAGGTAATGCGAGGTAATAATGATATATAAACTTAATTCTACCTATAAACATCCATGGAACAATTGAAGATATATAGCTTGTAATTACTATAAAAGAACTCAAATTGTCTTTTGGATTTTTCAGAGCCACTATCAATAAATATGCCAGTGCTAACAACCCCAGACCCCATATGACTGGATTCCCTAAATATGCAATAGTCGAACGTAAATTACTTGGCAACGAATTGTCATAATAAGCCCATAGTGGTTTCGTTGCCAATAACCATTGATACCACTCAGAAGAAAATGGATGCGTTGCTACTAATGTCGAATGGTATTTCCAAATATGGTTTTGCAACATTATAAAATCACTTATAACTGCCCCTGGTAAATTATGATATGGGTATTTTATTGTTATTGGAAGGTATGTAAGATAATAAGGTATTAAAAAAGCTATGATGGATAATAATCCATTTTTGATCACCTTTACAACCCAATTTTTGTCATTATTTTTTATAAGATTATGCACTCTATATGAGAATGAAATTGTTAAAATAGGTATAATTGAATACAAAGCATTCCATTTACAAGCAAATGCTAACCCTCCAGTTGAAAATGTCAAAAAGTATGCTAAATTCGTTTTAGATAATTTTTCTTTCTTTTTTAGTATGCTACTAATGTAAGACATTCCAAAAATTGAACATAAAAGAATAAAAAACAAACTGAATGTATCAAGGTTTGCTGTTCTCGACAAGCTATTATGCAAAAAGTCACTTGCCATCAATATTATAATTGCTATTCCGCACCAAAATGAGGGTTTGTGTAGCTTAGTAAATAAAATTAATATAAGAACCAATGCAATTGAACCAAAAATTAAATTAACAATTCTCCATCCAAATGGGTTCACTCCCCATACTGCCATTCCAACTGATATTAGCCATTTACCTAAGGGTGGATGAACTAAATCATAAGGTGGCAGCCCTTTTAACAGTTCGTAGGCTGTTCTTGCATGATATATCTCATCAAAATATGAACTGTAACGGTAACTTACTATACTTCTCATTTTAGCTTGCTCATCAACTAAATTATAAGGATTTCCTAAATATTTGAAGCCTTTTAAAATAACAATTTCTGCTTTTGAAAAATCTATAAACTGTTTGTCATCTTTTTTTGCTGCAATTTCTCTAATCTCAAGACCATTTCCATGTGTCACGATAAGCACTTTGTCAACGACGTTATTAACTAATATTACCTTACCTTGAAAAAAGGCTGATTGGACAGATTGTTGGAATATTACCGAGTTATCGTTCAAAAATTGTATATCAACTTTCCCGTCTCCATAACCAAAATAGATAAAGAAGTCTTTTATAAACATCTTAGGTGAAATTCTCACTTCAATTGTACTGCCCTCTTCTTTGGATGCCCAATATGTTGTTGGTATTTCTCTTGAGCCAATGGAAATAACCTGAAGAATAAAGTATCCTGTGGCAATCAGAATTGAGAGTAATAATAATACATTTTTTCCCTTCATTAATTTTTCACTCCTTTACTTTTACTGTATATGTCGACAATCATACCGTTTAAAAATTTTTTTAATTTTTTTATTGTTTTAGCAATTAAAAAAGCATAACATTAGTTGCACAGAGTTCTTATGATGACATTTTAGTAATTATACATTTAGCACTCTATAATGCAACATTTTTAACAATCGATAATGCATAAAACTTTTATGGAATGGGTAATCTGGATAAATACGAATAAAAAGCATTCTATTCAGTTGTGGTTAAGTTAATGGTTCAAATTTTTGATATTTTTTGCATAATGTGTGTTTCATAAAATCAACAGGGCGGGCGTGTAGAAAACCCACCCTGTCATTTGACTGATAATTCATACATTAGTGCCTATTAAATTATCATACTTTTCAAATAATTTTCGCACCTCCCTTTATTCAGCACCAATCGCATTAGTTTTATACCATTGCCCCCATGGAGTTGGATTATTGGGGTCCCAATTGTTTACCATGTCCAAGTACCCTACATAGCTCGAATTGCCACACCAAGACCAGCTAAAAAGTCCTATCTTGTATTGTTTTGCATACCTGACAATAGCTTCCTCGTCAGGGTCACCATCTGTATGCTGATGCCCAAACTCCCCAATAACTAATGGCAGCCCTTTCTCCACAAATGACTTGATATATTCTTCTACCTTGCTCGCTGTATTGTATACACCGTACATATGAATCGAAAATACCAAATTGCGCAGCGGATCTGCTTCCATTATGCTCTGGGCATTGTCTCTCATAGTATTAGACCAATCCTGCCCCCAGTTCGGTGCATCAACCATTATCGTGTGCTTGAACCCTGCATCCCTTAGCGCTTTTATAGCATTCTTCGTGTCATTAATCCAGTTTTGATAGTTATTGTTCCCATACGGCTCATTACCAATGTTTATTATAACAAAATCCTCATTGCCTTCTAACACACTCTTTATCTCTTTCCAATATTCTACTGCTTGCGCCAATGAACATGCTGCACCGTCCTCACCATATCCTGTCGTGTCGTGAACTTCTAATACAATGGCTCTGAATCCAAGACTTCTTGACAATGATATAATATTTGCTACTTCACTTGCTGGTATCTTCGTCCATCGATAGCCATTACTCAACACTACCCTCACAGAGTTCATACCCCATGACCTTATTCCTCGCAATGCCGTCTCAAGTTTATCTCTGTACCAGCAATGTGCGTGATTTGTTCCTATTAATGTGCTAGTATCTATCTTCACTATTCCACTGCTCGGCGTTGGAGTTGGAGTTGGTGTAGGTGTAGGTGTCACTGTCGGTGCTGGTGTTGCTGTCGGTGTTGGTGTCGCTCCACTCGGCTCCTGTCCCCATACCAATACACCATCTATATACGCTGTTACCTTCACATTCTCTCCATAACTCGTCATGCTCTGCATCCATGACCAGTCATTCCCCTGATTGTAATTGCTCCAGTCACTCTTGTTAAACCTTATCTGTATCTCCCCTGTGTCTTTACCAGCCTGCAACTGCCCAGCTCCACTCTTAAATCCTATCTCTAAATAATAGTCCGCTCCACTTACGCTACTGCTCAGCTTCACAAACTTGAATGTCACATTGCTTGCTCCTATCTGTGCCCAGTCTGATATCGCACTCTGTGCCTTGTCCCCATCTACCGTGTACCAGTACCTTATCGTTACCCTGCTTAAATCTATGCTGCTGCTTCCAGTGTTCACTACCTTCAACCATGGCCTTATCGTGTTTGTTGTGCTATTTGTCTCCTTGTTAGCATACAATACCTTTATCTGTCCACCTGCTACAGGTGTGCTGCTCGGCGTCGGTGTTGGGGTAGCAGTTGGTGTTGGTGTTGGAGTCGGTGTTGGCGTTGGTGTAGCAGTTGGTGTTGGAGTCGGGGTTGGTGTTGGTGCTGGTGTTGGTGTCGGTGTCACTGTCGGTGCTGGTGTTGCTGTCGGTGTTGGTGTCGCTCCACTCGGCTCCTGTCCCCATACCAATACACCATCTATATACGCTGTTACCTTCACATTCTCTCCATAACTCGTCATGCTCTGCATCCATGACCAGTCATTCCCCTGATTGTAATTGCTCCAGTCACTCTTGTTAAACCTTATCTGTATCTCCCCTGTGTCTTTACCAGCCTGCAACTGCCCAGCTCCACTCTTAAATCCTATCTCTAAATAATAGTCCGCTCCACTTACGCTACTGCTCAGCTTCACAAACTTGAATGTCACATTGCTTGCTCCTATCTGTGCCCAGTCTGATATCGCACTCTGTGCCTTGTCCCCATCTACCGTGTACCAGTACCTTATCGTTACCCTGCTTAAATCTATGCTGCTGCTTCCAGTGTTCACTACCTTCAACCATGGCCTTATCGTGTTTGTTGTGCTATTTGTCTCCTTGTTAGCATACAATACCTTTATCTGCCCGCCTGCTACAGGTGTGCTGCTCGGCGTCGGTGTTGGTGTTGGCGTTGCTGTTGGTGTAGCAGTTGGTGTTGACGTTGGTGTTGGTGTAGGTGTCGGTGTTGGTGTAGCAGTTGATGTCGGTGTTGGAGTCAGTGTTGGTGTTGGTGTTGGTGTTGGGGTTGGGGTTGAACTTGACGAACCCTCTGGTTCTTGTCCCCATACCAGCACGTTACCTTCATAAGCTGCTATGAACTTATTTTTACTAAGTTCTTTTGTTAATCCTGCATAAGATGGGTCATTAGTTGGATCCCATGGAACACCTTGTGGCACAGATATCTTAAATTGAGCTTGTTTTTTGTGTTCTACTTCCCCACCTGGATATATTTTTGTTCCTGTAAAATCAACTAATATATAGTAAAGGTTCTTTGATGCATTCCATACGTATGGTCCAGATATTTTTCCACCTTCTGAATAATATGTCTCTACTTTAACAACATCAGGACCATACCCAGCCTTGATTAACTCACTTAGGTCAATAAAATACTTAAAGTTTAGATTATCTGTGACTCGAGGCGGCCATCCCGTTCTGTTATAAATGTATGAAATTATTTCGGTATAGTTTGTACCCTGTGAATTACCAAACTTGGATTCAACAAAAATTTCATCATTAGTTGGCTTTTCGATAGCTTTGAAATTAGGTATTGGGTCTCCTCCATACATAAGGTACATTTTTGCCAGAGCACCTACAATACCAGCATTGTAGTCACAAGCCACCTCGTTTTGAACATAGTCAGTAATATCATCATTGTAACTATCATCAGAGCCTGGTCCGCCTACTAATGCACCATAAAGTATGTGTCGATGATATTCAGGTATTCGCATACTGTTCGCCCATGAACTGTGTGCATTTCTGTGATGTGGATGTTGTGGATAATTTTGCCCAAATCCTACCAAAAAGCTTCTTCCTGTTGAACCTAATGCATAGTTAATCTGACTCTCACCAAATTTTAGATAAGCTGTTCGCTTATTTTCTGGACATCCTGACCAATCTGCATAAACAAACGCTAAGAAAGCTGCAGTTGTGGCATACCTAAGTGAGCCCCACCCTGTTATCCATGCAAGACCTTTAGGTGTATAGGTTATGTTATATGTCCAATGATCAAGATTTCTTTCAACAGCACCTTTATATATGTCTTTATTAGTAATTTTTGCTAAAAGCAATATTGCTCCGTATCTTACATCGTCCCAGCACTGTGTCCATGTATTTGTGCCACCGGCATATTCTGCCATAAGTGCCTCAGCTTTATCTAAATATGATTTGTCATTTGTCGCAAGATATAACCACACTGCTGCCCAACCAAGATCATCAATAAAACCACCTGATGTGTAAAAGCCTGTTGCTGCGGTATACCCTGCATCACTACGAGTTCTATCGGCAAAATCAAAGAGTACCATCGCATGCTGCAAATATGTGTCTGCCTTTTGACTATTTCTTTCACGTATGACGATTGAAGCTGCAGCTAAGGATGCTGCTGTTTCTGCAACAACCGAACTTGCTGGATTATTTAAGTCACACTTGTATGCTGGTCGTTTCATTTGCATAACTTCTGCTGGACCCCAGAAGTTATGATCTTCAATTGGGTCACCAACTTGATAGTAGTATACATACTTTGATGGATGGCATTTTACAAAGTAGTCGTTTACCCATTCAATCTGGTTAAGTATATGTTCAAGCTGACCACTTTTCTCAAATGCTGCTTTGTACTCATAAACTGCCCACGAAAGCATTGATGCACTGTATGACATTGGTAGATTAAACTTTACATGGTCGCCCGCATCATGCCAGCCACCAGTAAGATCTAAACCTACATCTTTGCCATCATTTAGACCAGAATCCCCGCGCCAGTTGTTACGGATCCATGATGGTAGTTTACCTGACATCTGAAATTCATAAAACATGATCGCTTTTTGAAGAGCTTCACCATAGTTAAAGGTTGTTGCTGCTTTTACTTCACTGTTATTATATCCTGAAAATAGAAAGAAAACCTGCAATAGAAATACCATAGCAACACAAAATGTAATCATTTTTATTGCTCTTTTTAGTTTAAGCATTTTTAATCCTAACCCCCTTTTTTGATCTGATAGTTAATTTTTAATTAATCGTATTGGATGTTATGATTTCGAAACTCATACTTTGTTCCCACAAATAAATGTTTAATAGTTACTTAATATAATTACATATATTTCTATCTGTTTTAGATCACCCCTTCTTTTTTTAAATTTACTTGTTTATAACTTCAACTTTGCAGTCCTTTACTGTCCTCAAATCTTTCTTATATATCTACAAATTCCCATTTACCGTATTTTATCATTTTGCGGCTGGAACTGGCGCTGGTTCATTATTGTTGTAGTATATTGTAATATTAATGTTTTTCCCATTTGTACCTAAGGGTCGCTTGTGATCTAATCCAACAAACCTACCTTGACTGTCTTGCCAAAGAGCCGGCTTTAAAAATGAGTATTTTTTTTCATCCCATGTCGTAAAATCGTATCCAACCATACCTCCAGTGTCACCTGAGTTAGCATTAAAGCACCAAAATGTGTGATGAATATGATTCTCTATAATATAATCTCGTAGATATCTCATCCACTTTTCGTTATCAGCTCCATCAAGATAACCACCCCATTCACCTATCAGCAGCGGCGCAATGTTTTCTTCCATGATGTAAGCCCAATTCGGACGCCAACAATCTTGTAGTAAAGATTCTTTTGTGAAGCCTGGATAAAACCACGGCTGCTGGTAAACAGAGGGTCCGTAATCATGAGGTGAATATACTACTTTATTTTGATATTTACCCAGATTAATAGGATACTTTTTAACACCTCGCAAGTTACCGCCCCACCATGTTGAATAGTAATCGCTATAGGATTTTGATGTCCATGTAACGTCATCTTTTGGATACGCTTCAATTCCTTCTATTACAATAAGAAGGTTTGGATTTATATTTAGTATACGTTTCGCACATGTTTCAGCCGCATATTTCCAATTATTAATATCTGTTGAATTATCCCATTTTGCAAATGTTGTGTCTTGCCATGGTTTTCCATGTGGCTCATTTTTTAGGTCAAAAGCTATAATAGTATCATCATTTTTATATCTATTTGTAATCCACTCACACGCCTTATAAAAATCCTCTGGAGTAAATTTATCATCATACCATACTGGATAGATATGTCCCATTGCGTCTGTTTTTATGCTGTGAATATCCAACATAATTTTCAAACCAACTTCTTTACATATTTGTACAACTATGTCAAATACTTCAAGACTGTTTTTGCCCTCAAGCTCTGGATTAACGTAGTAGTTTATATTTGGTTTTGGATAAATACCTTGCGACCAGTTCAGTATAATCTCGGCTGATATTGGAATTCTTAGCAAATTAAAGCCTCTATTGGCTATTTCAGCTAGAGTATCTTTTAGATTGCAACTCCATACACCATCAAAAACATTTGTACCTGTATTGTATCCAAACCAGTTAATACCTGTTAACCATACCGGTTTACCATCTTTATCAACTATTTTATTACCACTTACATAAAGCCAATCATCATTTGTATCATCAAGAATACTCGGTGTTGATGTTGGATTTGGAGTTACTGTTGGCATTGGTATTACTGTCTGCACCGGTGTTGGTGTCGGTGTCGGGGTTGCCGTTACTGTTGGGGTCGGGGTTGGTGTTGGTGCTGGTGTTGCTGTCGGTGTCACTGTCGGTGCTGGTGTTGCTGTCGGTGTTGGTGTCGCTCCACTCGGCTCCTGTCCCCATACCAATACACCATCTATATACGCTGTTACCTTCACATTCTCTCCATAACTCGTCATGCTCTGCATCCATGACCAGTCATTCCCCTGATTGTAATTGCTCCAGTCACTCTTGTTAAACCTTATCTGTATCTCCCCTGTGTCTTTACCAGCCTGCAACTGCCCAGCTCCACTCTTAAATCCTATCTCTAAATAATAGTCCGCTCCACTTACGCTACTGCTCAGCTTCACAAACTTGAATGTCACATTGCTTGCTCCTATCTGTGCCCAGTCTGATATCGCACTCTGTGCCTTGTCCCCATCTACCGTGTACCAGTACCTTATCGTTACCCTGCTCAAATCTATGCTGCTGCTTCCAGTGTTCACTACCTTCAACCATGGCCTTATCGTGTTTGTTGTGCTATTTGTCTCCTTGTTAGCATACAATACCTTTATCTGTCCACCTGCTACAGGTGTACTGCTCGGCGTCGGTGTTGGGGTAGCAGTTGGTGTTGGTGTTGGAGTCGGTGTTGGCGTTGGTGTAGCAGTTGGTGTTGGGGTCGGGGTTGGTGTTGGTGCTGGTGTTGCTGTCGGTGTTGGTGTCGCTCCACTCGGCTCCTGTCCCCATACCAATACACCATCTATATACGCTGTTACCTTCACATTCTCTCCATAACTCGTCATGCTCTGCATCCATGACCAGTCATTCCCCTGATTGTAATTGCTCCAGTCACTCTTGTTAAACCTTATCTGTATCTCCCCTGTGTCTTTACCAGCCTGCAACTGCCCAGCTCCACTCTTAAATCCTATCTCTAAATAATAGTCCGCTCCACTTACGCTACTGCTCAGCTTCACAAACTTGAATGTCACATTGCTTGCTCCTATCTGTGCCCAGTCTGATATCGCACTCTGTGCCTTGTCCCCATCTACCGTGTACCAGTACCTTATCGTTACCCTGCTCAAATCTATGCTGCTGCTTCCAGTGTTCACTACCTTCAACCATGGCCTTATCGTGTTTGTTGTGCTATTTGTCTCCTTGTTAGCATACAATACCTTTATCTGTCCACCTGCTACAGGTGTACTGCTCGGCGTCGGTGTTGGGGTAGCAGTTGGTGTTGGTGTTGGAGTCGGTGTTGGCGTTGGTGTAGCAGTTGGTGTTGGGGTCGGGGTTGGTGTTGGTGCTGGTGTTGCTGTCGGTGTTGGTGTCGCTCCACTCGGCTCCTGTCCCCATACCAATACACCATCTATATACGCTGTTACCTTCACATTCTCTCCATAACTCGTCATGCTCTGCATCCATGACCAGTCATTCCCCTGATTGTAATTGCTCCAGTCACTCTTGTTAAACCTTATCTGTATCTCCCCTGTGTCTTTACCAGCCTGCAACTGCCCAGCTCCACTCTTAAATCCTATCTCTAAATAATAGTCCGCTCCACTTACGCTACTGCTCAGCTTCACAAACTTGAATGTCACATTGCTTGCTCCTATCTGTGCCCAGTCTGATATCGCACTCTGTGCCTTGTCCCCATCTACCGTGTACCAGTACCTTATCGTTACCCTGCTCAAATCTATGCTGCTGCTTCCAGTGTTCACTACCTTCAACCATGGCCTTATCGTATTTGTTGTGCTATTTGTCTCCTTGTTAGCATACAATACCTTTATCTGTCCACCTGCTACAGGTGTGCTGCTCGGCGTCGGTGTTGGTGTTGGCGTTGCTGTTGGTGTAGCAGTTGGTGTTGACGTTGGTGTTGGTGTAGGTGTCGGTGTTGGAGTCAGTGTTGGTGTTGGTGTTGCTGTTGGTGTAGCAGTTGGTGTCGGTGTTGGTGTTGAAGTAGGTACTGAAGAGGCACCAATCGCATTAGTTTTATACCATTGCCCCCATGGAGTTGGATTATTGGGGTCCCAATTGTTTACCATGTCCAAGTACCCTACATAGCTCGAATTGCCACACCAAGACCAGCTAAAAAGTCCTATCTTGTATTGTTTTGCATACCTGACAATAGCTTCCTCGTCAGGGTCACCATCTGTATGCTGATGCCCAAACTCCCCAATAACTAATGGCAGCCCTTTCTCCACAAATGACTTGATATATTCTTCTACCTTGCTCGCTGTATTGTATACACCGTACATATGAATCGAAAATACCAAATTGCGCAGCGGATCTGCTTCCATTATGCTCTGGGCATTGTCTCTCATAGTATTAGACCAATCCTGCCCCCAGTTCGGTGCATCAACCATTATCGTGTGCTTGAACCCTGCATCCCTTAGCGCTTTTATAGCATTCTTCGTGTCATTAATCCAGTTTTGATAGTTATTGTTCCCATACGGCTCATTACCAATGTTTATTATAACAAAATCCTCATTGCCTTCTAACACACTCTTTATCTCTTTCCAATATTCTACTGCTTGCGCCAATGAACATGCTGCACCGTCCTCACCATATCCTGTCGTGTCGTGAACTTCTAATACAATGGCTCTGAATCCAAGACTTCTTGACAATGATATAATATTTGCTACTTCACTTGCTGGTATCTTCGTCCATCGATAGCCATTACTCAACACTACCCTCACAGAGTTCATACCCCATGACCTTATTCCTCGCAATGCCGTCTCAAGTTTATCTCTGTACCAGCAATGTGCGTGATTTGTTCCTATTAATGTGCTAGTATCTATCTTCACTACTCCATCATTAGATGTAGCCGCACCAACTTTGGGTAAATTCGTTACATTTGCTATAAACAAAATGTTCAATAAAAAAACAACTGTACATAGTATACTCAACCATTTCTTCCCCATTTTTGTTTTTACTCTCATCTTAAAACCTAACCCCCTCTTTTTTATGCATTTTTGCCATTATACCTCTTTATTTTTTGTACTATTTTCTAAACACCTCCATACAGGATTTTAGCGAGGTAGCACACCATACTTATAGTTGTGCTACCCCGCTAAATTTTCATTTACCTACTTAATTATTGATTGCCAAACAGTATTTCATATGTTGCATTAGCTATTGCTATGTCGCACTGTGCCCAGAACCTGTGATATCTGAACTCAGGTGCCTGCCCTGACTTGTATGCCGCCTCTAACTTCGGCCAATCAGGATCTTGTTTATACTTGCTCCTTATGTCTATAAACTTAACTCCACTCTTTATTACATCTCCATTCGGCATCTTCCCTATCCATCCTGCCGGTATATATACCTCTTGCTCAAAGAACCTCTTGTAGTCCGCTCTCTTCTCTGGCGCTGACAATCCCTTCTCATCCCTGTACAACTTCCACATCCTGTCCAGCAATTCCTTCGCTAAATTCTTCGCTCCCTCATCAAATACCCCATACTTCTTCGTCCCTGCACTATAGTACAACAACGCATTCGCCAATGACGCTGTTATTCCTAAGTCAGTACCATAGTCCACTACCTTAACATGTAAGTTGCTATTCCCTGTATACGCCCCGTTCCATGTATCAGGTTGTCCGCTCCAATCAAGCGTCGACGGTATCGCAAACGTACCATCACTATTCAACTTCACTACACTCTTAACCCAGCTTACCCACTTCTCAAGCAGTGCTCCTGCGTCCTTATCTCCTGTCACATAGTAATACTCCGCTACCCTCTGCATCGACCATGCCTGGAATCCAAACCATGTGTTGCTCCCAGGATCATGATATACCGGATTCGGTTCATATGCCATTCCATAAAATGTTGCTGTCCCTGCTGGATACTTCTCATATCTGCCATTCCATGAATTTGTCGCGCCTCCTGCTATCGCTCCCTCCGCTGACTGTAACCACCTGTAAAATTCTATCTGCCTCTTCAAACTCTTTGCCCAGTCACTCGCTCCATTCGGCGACTTCGGCTTCATATCACTATCATTCGCTAATGCCCATGCCGCCATCGGATTCTGATATCCAAAGTGCACATGGCTGCTCCCTATCTTCCATGACCATGCTCCATCCAATGCTCCACCCCATGCATAATACCATGATAGCAGATAATGTGCACTGTCATACCCCGTTCCTCCAGCCGCATTCTTATCCTGACATCCTAATGGCTTGAAATACTTGTCAAACATCGCATACCTTAAATAGTCTCCCATCTTCGCTGCCTTCGCTACATAGCTGCTTATCTCATTAAACTTACCTTGCTCCTTCGCCCATACTTTCGCCCAATAAGTAGCCTGAATAGCTCTCGCATCAGCATCTGGTGCATCCGTATATCTCCACTGCTTCGAATAGTTCTGATCCTTAATAAACAAATCTAAAAATCCATTCGGTCCGCCCCACTTGAATTCCTCCCAGCTCGGATGCGGCACCGTCTCCCATACAGACTCCTCAGGCCCTCTCTGGAACGTGTTGATAAATGATGCCCGACTTACTCCGTCCCCTCTCTTGCCATATCCATACCAGTTGTCTACGTCCATCAACCAGTGCATACCATACATTAATGTGCTACCATATGTGCTCACAAGTTCATTATGCAACGGGTCTTTGCCAACAGGTACATTAAACTCCAACGGCGATGGATACTTGTCCGGTGTCTCCCACTCCCCTGCGTATGTCGCTGGCTTGTTAGGATCATATGACCTCATCGGCTGATCTTCCGCTGATGGTATCATATACTTCTCTAATGTGTCCCATGCTGTCTTAAATTTGCTCCAGTCACCCGTTAACTTACCATACACTGCCTCTAACCATACATAGTACGAAAATGCCTCACTCGTGGTCAAATGACCATAATCAGGTGCTTCGCATATCAATGTCTCTACCGAATGATATGGTATCCCATCCTGGTTAAAATACCCGTTCGCAGGATCATGTATCTTGTTCCATAACCACATAAACCTCTGCCCATATTCGCCAAGCACACTCGGTGTGCTGCTCGGCGTCGGTGTTGGTGTTGCTGTTACTGTTGGTGTCGCGGTTGGGGTTGGTGTTGGCGTTGGTGTTGGTGTAGCAGTTGGTGTTGGTGTCGGGGTTGGAGTTGGTGCTGGTGTAGGTGTCGGTGTCACTGTCGGTGCTGGTGTCGCTGTCGGTGTTGGTGTCGCTCCACTCGGCTCCTGTCCCCATACCAATACACCATCTATATACGCTGTTACCTTCACATTCTCTCCATAATTCGTCATGCTCTGCATCCATGACCAGTCATTCCCCTGATTGTAATTGCTCCAGTCACTCTTGTTAAACCTTATCTGTATCTCCCCTGTGTCTTTACCAGCCTGCAACTGCCCAGCTCCACTCTTAAATCCTATCTCTAAATAATAGTCCGCTCCACTTACGCTACTGCTCAGCTTCACAAACTTGAATGTCACATTGCTTGCTCCTATCTGTGCCCAGTCTGATATCGCACTCTGTGCCTTGTCCCCATCTACCGTGTACCAGTACCTTATCGTTACCCTGCTCAAATCTATGCTGCTGCTTCCAGTGTTCACTACCTTCAACCATGGCCTTATCGTGTTTGTTGTGCTATTTGTCTCCTTGTTAGCATACAATACCTTTATCTGCCCGCCTGCTACAGGTGTGCTGCTCGGCGTCGGTGTTGGTGTTGGCGTTGCTGTTGGTGTAGCAGTTGGTGTTGACGTTGGTGTTGGTGTAGGTGTCGGTGTCACTGTCGGTGCTGGTGTCGCTGTCGGTGTTGGTGTCGCTCCACTCGGCTCCTGTCCCCATACCAATACACCATCTATATACGCTGTTACCTTCACATTCTCTCCATAATTCGTCATGCTCTGCATCCATGACCAGTCATTCCCCTGATTGTAATTGCTCCAATCACTCTTGTTAAACCTTATCTGTATCTCCCCTGTGTCTTTGCCAGCCTGCAACTGCCCAGCTCCACTCTTAAATCCTATCTCTAAATAATAGTCCGCTCCACTTACGCTACTGCTCAGCTTCACAAACTTGAATGTCACATTGCTTGCTCCTATCTGTGCCCAGTCTGATATCGCACTCTGTGCCTTGTCCCCATCTACCGTGTACCAGTACCTTATCGTTACCCTGCTCAAATCTATGCTGCTGCTTCCAGTGTTCACTACCTTCAACCATGGCCTTATCGTATTAGTTGTGCTATTTGTCTCCTTGTTAGCATACAATACCTTTATCTGTCCACCTGCTACAGGTGTGCTGCTCGGCGTCGATGTTGGTGTTGGCGTTGCTGTTGGTGTAGCAGTCGGTGTCGGAGTCGGGGTTGGTGTTACTGTCGGTGTTGGTGTCGGTGTTGGTGTAGCAGTTGATGTTGGTGTTGGAGTCGGTGTTGGTGTTACTGTCGGCGTTGGTGTTGGTGTTGCTGTTGCTGTTGGTGTCGGTGTTGCTCCAGAAGTTCCTGGTTCTTCACCCCATACTTTCACATCTCCATCATAAAGTGGAATATATTTAGTTTTAACAACTGAACCACTTGAAACTCCCTTTATATCCTGGAAAGAATAGTCGTTAGAATTATCCCACTGTACATTCTGTGGTGCTGCAATTCTGAATTGGACTTCTTTCTTATATTTGTCTTGACCACCTGGATAAATCAATGTGCCAGTAAAGTCTACTAAAATGTAGTATATATTTTTGCTTGCATCCCATACATAAGGTCCACTTACTTTTGCACCTTGATTATAATTGGTGCTCAAGGTTAATTGATTTGGTGAATATCCTGCTTTAATTAATTCACTCAGGTCAACAAAATATCTAAATTTAAGCTTATCTGTTGCTCTGGCAGGCCAACCACTTTGGTTATTAACTATCGCTTTAATTTCAATAAAGTTAGTTCCGGATGCATTTATACCAGCTTCAACAAAGAATTCGTCGTTTGTTGGAGTTTCAATAGCTTTGAAATCTGGTATTGGATTCCCACCGTACAATTGATACATCTTTGCTAATGCACCCACAAACCCTGCATTATAATCACATGCAACCTCATTGTTCACATAGTTACTTATATCATCTGTGTAGCTATCATCAGAGCCTGGACCACCAACAAGCGCTCCATATAATGTATGTCTGTGATATGAAGGTATACTCTGACTGTCTGCCCATGAGCTATGAGCAGTTCTGTGATGCGGTCTCTTTGGTGGATTTGTACCAAATCCAACAACAAAGCTTCTTCCAGCTGAGCCTAACGCATAATCAATCTGGCTTTCTCCAAATTTTCTATATATTTCTTTTTTTGTGCTTGGACAGCCAACCCAATCGCTATAAACAAATGCCAAAAATGCTGTAGTTGTTGCATATCTCAACGAACCCCATTGATCAAGCCATGCTAATCCTTTTGGTGTATACTTAATCCTTTCGCCATTGTATCCTGTAGTCCAGTAATCTAAGTGACTTTCAATAATTTGTTTATAAATATCCTTACCGGTAATTTTTGCTAACAATAATGCCGCTCCATTGTGAACATCATCCCAGCAATGAGCCCACTTGTAGTCAATTGTGTTACTGCCAGAAATTTTGGGCCAATTTTGGACATATGACTCAGCTTTTGTGAGATATGTTGAATCATTTGTTGCCAAATACAACCAAACTGCTGCCCAAGAAAGCTCATCATAGAAACCGCTCCATGAATTGTAATATCCATTTGCAGCAGTGTAACCTGCATCGCTTTTTGTTACTTCTGCAAACTCATATAATTCTTTTGCATGTTGCAGATATGTTGCTGCTTTAGTGGGATTTCTGTCTTTCAAAACAATTGAAGCTGCTGCTAAGGAAGCTGCTGTCTCTGCTACTACTGTAGATCCAGGACTGCTTTGGGTGACCTTAAATGAAGGTCTCTCCATTTGCATAACCTCAGCAGGTCCCCACCATGCATGATCTTTACTTCCATCCCCAACCTGGTAATAGTATACATATTTGCTTGGATGACATTTTACAAAATAGTCATTAACCCATTCGATTTGATTTAAGATATGTTCCAATTGACCACTCTTGACAAATGCATCTTTGTACTCATACACTGCCCATGACAACATTGTACCAGTGTATGACATTGGAAGGTTAAACTTGACGTGATCACCTGCGTCAAACCAACCACCTGTCAAATCAAGCCCATTGTCTTGACCATCCTTTAATGCTGAGTCGCCACGCCAGTTGTTGCGTACCCAATTCGGAAGTTTACCAGACATTTGAAATTCGTAAAACATGATAGCTTTTTGTAAAGCTTCCCCATAGTTAAACGAACCAGCCCTAACCTCTTGCCATGGTTTAACTCCATATACCACTCCTAAAATAAATATGAAGGTTACAACCATGGCAATAATTCTTCTGTAACGCTTCATAAATCTCTAACCTCCTCATTCAGTTTATTTCGATTTTAATTATATAACTAAAATGGATAGATGACAATTGATTTTTTTTGTCTAATTTGTTTGTTTAATTGTCTAAAATGCAGTACAGTTTAAATATTTTCGATTACTTAGATATACTCATATTTCTGATATTTTTTTTATTGCAAAATTATAGTATAAATGCCTCTAATAATTTGTATTATTTTGCTCTATTGAAAGTCAAAAAAATACAACATGATATTAAGTTGTTAAGTGGAAACCACATAAATTTATTCGACTTGAAAATAATTGTTATATTTTATTGATTAAATTAGGAAGTGATAATAAATTTTTTGTTGTTCATACAAGGCTAAACATTGGCTGCCAATCAATGGCAGCCAATGCCTAGTGTAATGTATGTTAAAAGAGGGGGTTAGGGGATAGCTTTTTCAGTGTTACAGAAGAATATACATAATTATTTATTTTTTTAATTTTTTTACATGTACT
The DNA here is from genome assembly GCF_000022325.1 of Caldicellulosiruptor bescii DSM 6725. Lineage (NCBI taxonomy): Bacteria > Bacillati > Bacillota > Caldicellulosiruptorales > Caldicellulosiruptoraceae > Caldicellulosiruptor > Caldicellulosiruptor bescii. Next base: position 1,974,496 of record NC_012034.1, read on the forward strand.
AAAAAAACGGCGCCTTGCCAGACGCCGTTTTGAACCACTCATCAAATATTTTACACCTCGAGTAGTTTCGGCAGCCTGGCAACCATAGGAAGTTTTTCTTCCGACAGGCCCATGGCTTTGCGCCCCTGCCTTTCGACAGGTTTGCCCTTTCGACTACCCACTTCATATCCAATTTTTTTATGTTTAATCCTACTTTCTTTTAGAATGAATTATATCATTAACTCAGTAATATGTCAACTAATCTTTTTCAACGGATAGTGTCAAGAGTTTGTAGGAAAAAATTTTTATCAGAATATACCTGCATTATAGAGGCTACAACTAATCAAAGACTTTAATGCTCTTCGTAACTGGTTAACTTTACCATTTGCTATAACTGGTATATTATTCCACTTTTCCGTACCTTTTCGTACTCTTTTCCCGTTCTTTATAATTCCTTTTGCTATTTCTTTAACTTCTTGCCTTTCTGCTTTCTTGGCTTTTATCTTCTCTAAATATACATTTATAAGTTCAAAACCATTGTATTTTAAACTCAATAACTTTACCATGGTCTCCGCTATATCTTCGCTCCATCCTCTTGGTCTTGAACTCATCCTCTCTGCTAATACATGACTTACATTCCCTTCTGCATTACATCCTGCTTATGTCACAAGTATGTCAGCGGCAAGTGGAAAAACGGAGTACCTATTCTTAAAAAATGTTGTTACAATATATTACATCTCTACAATATTCGCTATTGATGCGGAAACACAAAATTCTTGACAAGGTTTCCATTTACAACTAAAGATATAAACAGGTCAGTGTAGAAGCTATCCACTTGAAACCAAAGCCTTTATGTGGGAAAATAAATCTAAAAATGAAAGTTGTTTCGGTTTGTTGTTGAACATTTTGGAACTCTCCTCATAGTAGAAGATTTTTTATATAATCATATTTTACTACAACTATGAGGAGTGTGATCAGACTTTTTTGAATTTTTATAAAGCTTGATAACGCTCATCTTGAGCGTTTCTGCAAAATATTAAAAAACTATAAGGATTGTAAAATAGTTTGCTTTGTTATGTTTAAACTAAACCCACAAACTCAAGAATCTTTTATAAAAAACATGAGAATTATTTTGAAAAGTGACAGATAGCAAATAACAAAAACATATCTAAAACTTCCAATGAATTGGGCATTTTAAAAAACTCTGTTATATTAAATATACATGGTTATTCTGAGGATACGACCAGTAAACTTACTTCTGCCCTTGAAAATCTCACCATTAAAAAAACTAGTAGAACTTTCATGAGACTATAAACGTTTATCATTCTATCTTTTTTAAATAAATAGTATAAAAATCACCATAAATAGTATAAAATCTATTCTCAAACGAAATGCTGTTTACTGAAAAACAAGAATGTGTAAATCTAAGTTAAATTTTAGCGCATAATAATTTTTAAACAATTAAAAAAGTAATTTAAGCTTACAAAGAAAAAGCAAGAAAAATATAGTAACAATCGCAAATATTTGCGGTTAACCTTCTGAATACCACTAACTGCTTCTATTTATGCTTACATTTTCAGGTTTTTTAAGTATTGTCACCGTAATTCTTGCAAATGTAAAAAATAAACGGAAGGAGACCATATGCAAAGTTTTTTAATTAAAAACTCTGGTCTCCTTCCTTTAATTCTATTTCCTATTTCAGTTTTCATAGTAAACAAGTCTTCAGAATATAATTATCTTAATCATTTTTTGAGAGAAATCTATTACTTGAACTTCGTTATTTTTTAATTACAATTTTCAATATTCTGCTATTATACGTATCTGCAAAGATAATATTTCCTTTTAAGTCAAAACACACACCAGTCGGATAATTCAAAATAAATTTGTTTTTCTCATTTTTTCCCCAGGTATAAGCTTTTTTCGTCTTTATAGAATATAAAATAATTCGATGGTAATCAGTATCCGTGATTGCGATATTCTCGCCACTTTGATCAATTGCAATACCTAATGGGTGATGAAGTTTGAAATAATTATTGATTTTGTTATATATAGATACAACATTGCCTTTTTGGTTTATAACAACAATCCTATTGTTTCCACTATCAGCTACATATAGATTTCCAGCTGAATCAACAGCGATACCGCGAGGAAAATTTAATTTATCTCCATTTGTATTTAATTTTGTTATTTCAGACACAAATTTCCCCTCACTGTTATATTTAACAATTTTACTTAGTGAATAATCACTAACGTAAATATAACCTTTGAGATCTACAGCAATTCCCATAGGTGCCTGTAATTTACCTTGCTTTGCTTTAACCTTTTCCCATGAAGCAATCCACTTTCCATCTGGGGATAACTTAACTAATCTTGAATTTCCTGTATCCGCTACATATATATTGCCATTCTTGTCGCATGTAACTGCTGCAGGGTATGAAAACTGATTCTTTTGATTACCCTTCATACCAATTGAAAAAACTTTCTTACCAGTATGATCAAATTTAACTATCCTACAATTGTCTGTATCAGCTACAATTATAAACCCTTTTGAATCAACTGCCACGCTATTTGGCAAACGCAAAATCTCACTTTTGTCCTTGGTTGGTATAATTTGGAGTACACTTGCAAACACAACAACTGACATTAGCAAAACAGATATACATACAAATAAAGTCAGAGAAGCAAAAATAAGTTTTTTCATGTTATATATACCTCCTCTCTCACATATAATATAATTTAGCCACTTGCAAAAACACTCAAAATGAGCGTTTCCACACTCTTTAAAGATTTTTTAAAAAAATCCCCCCTTCTCCTTATAGGCAGTTAAAATGTAAACTCTTCACAAGAATGTTTATAATTAAACAAAAATCAAACCAAAAAACTCTCTTACAAAAAACTTTGCAAGGTCTTTAAAAATATTAATTTAGTAGTTCTCCTTCCTTAATTTGTTACATAAGTAATTTTCTAACATTCTTAACTTAATTCTATAATCTTTTTCGAAACTTTCTACACATGCTCTGCTCATCGTTAAGAATTCTCATAAGAACCTATCCTTTGCATTTCCTTTGCATAATAAGTACTATACTTAGTTTATTTTAGCCATATTTTGTAATTTTCGCATGATGTATTTTAATAACAGTTATTCACATTTTATGAATGACTTAATCTCGAACAGCTGCATAAGCAAAGCTTATAAGTCAAAATATTATTTACTTTCGCAGTTATCAAATAAGGGGAAATAGGTGAACTTTAATGTTTCAAAAATAAAGTTTATATGGCAAAATTCGGATATAGTTTGAATTCAGTACCAATTAAAGTTTTTCAATTCACTGAAACTTCAATGAGTAAAGATAATAATCAACTTTCTTGTATTACTATCTTCTTACAAGCAAACTATAGAATCAATAATTATTCCAAAAAAATTTCCAACTAACAACCCAATAGTCAAATCCTTGTCTGAATAGCTCAATATTTCATTACTTTTTAGTTTAGATTATTTAAACAAAATTTTCAAAACTTTTTTTTCACATTGTGTTATATGACTAACTATATGTACTTTACTAAATTCTATTAAAATTTTGCTATAGTATCATGAGACTCAAGATAAAGGACATACTTAGTTGTTACAAACAAAATTAAGTATGCAAAAAAATACTGTGTTCATAACTTATAATAATTATACCACAAAGATATAAAATTTAAACACTAAAATGAAATAAAAAGTGGTATTATAAAAAGTTGTATTAATCAGGTAGGGGGCAAGTGTAATTTTATATGAAGTAATACAAGTGGAAAATCCTTAGTTAATAACTAATTTAAATACGCTCGAAATGTATCTTAACAAAGACGGGAATATCAGGTAAATAAACTAAAACAACCTGTATTGGATACAGTAAATTTTTGATTTTAGATAATCCTAAAAAAAAGATATATTTTTTATTAATTCTTTTGTATTATTTAACAACAATACTTCTTCTTACTACCCTATACAAAGTACCGCTTTGAATTGTATCCCTTCGGCTGGAAATTGTTACAGGCGGAACATATCCAGTACTATTTGTTACCTGATTCTGAATGAGTGAACTCGGTGAGCCATATATTAATATAACACCATCAAATGGACTCCCGCCCGAACTATTTATATTAAGAGTATTGCCTAACGCAATCAATTGACCATTTAATATTCTCGTTCCCACTGAAATAGTAATGTTGTTTCTTGCAAAAACATGCAATTGGAGTGGACTTGGAACTGGTGAAACGCCCATGCTTGCTAACCTGTTTCGAACCTCAACTTCAATTTCACCAGCATCACAATTTTCTCCAATAACTACAACCTGCGGAGGTGACTTTGAAATATCTGCAGCACTGTCAATTGATGCTGGTGGAACTGAGTCATGGGGTGTTATCGATGGTATACTTGTACTATTAGGAAAATTAAAATTTCTTATATCACTTATTATTTGAGGTAAAGGTGGATATGGAATAGAAGGTGCTACATTTATAATTCCACCTGAATTAACAATCCGACTGTAGTCAGGCGGCATCCTCGTCACAATGGTTGCGCCATTTTCTATTACCAACGTAGTTGGATTGTTCAAAAACTGAATCGAATCGCAATATACTACCGCACCAGATTTTATTGTAACTGTCCCCTGATCCTGTATTCTTAACGCACCCCTGATTACTCCTATTTTCTTTATTACAACATCTACCGCATTTGCTATACTACCTTTAACTATGACATCCCCATCGCAGTATAACTCATCGAACTCATATCTACCTCTACCATATAATTCCGCATTTCCCCCCACGTACGTTATACCCATCTGCAAGCTAATATTTCTATCTCCAACACCTGTTCTTCTCAAATTTGATCTAATATAAGTTACATTGTTAACTTTTACATTGTCTTCGCGAACTTGTGGATTACCGTTCACACCCAGTGATAACTCACCCATTACCACTATATTATTAATGTCAGTTTGCAGACCACCATGTGATTGTAAATCACCACCTGTATGCACATTCCCACCTATTATGGTAAAGTTGACATTTGCCACAAAGTTCCCATTAGTATATAGTGCATAGTCGAATAAGTTAAATATTGAAGACGCAAGAGTTGTAGTTCCGATCGATATAACACTTTCCAGACTATTAGGGCTACTTGAAAGTATTTTAAAGTCTAATCGCAATGTTCTTTTTACTTCTTTATCTGACGAAGTTACAGCTCTTGTTTTAGAAACATCAATGTAAATGGTATAACCGTCAGGTAGAGAACTTCCTGTCGCACCTGACCATGCATTAACTGTAATACCATCAAATTTATATCCAGTCAAACCCTCATAATGGGGTTTTATCCATAACTGCACCAAGTCAGATATCTTCTTAAACTCCATCAACGGTAAAGATTCTACCTTTACAGAAGCATCACTGCCCACATCATTCATAAACCGACTTACCTCATCCTTTATTATCGCTTCCATACCTTTATACACCTTGTCCTTTGCTACATCTTGAGTTATCCTCCCGTGTCGCAAATCATCTAATATCTTCCCCGGTTCGTAACTCTCGTCCCCCAATAACAATCTTACTCTACCAGGACTTGTATTTTCCAGTGTCCCATCCGCTTTGTAATAATAATCATATGCTATATCCTTTGCAGCCTCCAATAATTGATTAAAATAATATAAAAACTCCTCTGCCGCACTTTCAGCTCCATAACCTGTTGCAGATTTCTGATATATAGATGTGCTCTGGTTCAGCGATGCTAACACAGCCGACATCGTCCCCAGTAATACCGTGCTCAAAATGGCAATTATTATTATTACAACAATTAAGGTGCTTCCTCTTATATTAGTTTTTAGTATTTTTGGATTAAAAATAATTCTATTTATTTTAATCATACTATTCACTCCCTTTGTGCTTTTATTTTTCATTAATAACTCATTAACCCTTTAAAACCCCAAATAACAATGGATATAAAAAAGGCATCTGACGGTTGCCAGATGCCATTAGCCAAGGATTATATTCACAAATAATCACTCGGCATATCTTCGGCAGCCTGGCAACCATAGGAAGTTTTACTTCCGACAGGCCCATGGCTTTGCGCCCCTGCCTTTCGACAGGTTTGCCCTTTCGATATATGCCACAGCTTTTTTATTAATTTCACTTTCTTAGACTTTATTAACTCACAAAACTTGATGTTTTTCAGACATATTATTAAACTTTCGTATTATGGTGATAACTAATTTATATTAAAGCTGTTAATTGCTTCCACATCCATCTTTTTAAGTATTTTTATTGATATAAACAAATTTATTATTTTCATACCTACTACCTTGTAACCATGTTTCGTCTTAAAATGTCATATAAAGTTTTCCTTTCAATAGCATCATTTTGTGTGAATATTGCTTGAGATGGTTGAATACCTGTATTACTCTCAATGTCTTGCTGAATGGGTGGACTTGGCATTTGATACTTCAACGTGAGTCCTGCATATGGATTTCCCATAGTGTTAATGTTAAAAGTACTACCAAGAGAAATAATTGAACCATTCATAATGGTTAAGCCACCACCCACAAATGTAATGTTTCCTCTTGAAATTAAATGCAACTGGAGTGTTGAGAAATCAACAATTGGTAATCCCAATCTGGCTGATATCTCTATTCTTGCTTCATTATCATTAATATAGGATTCACCATATATTACTATCTGCGGAGGCGTCTGAGATGTATCTGCAGTACTGCCAAGTTGGTTACTACCTACACTATCAGCTGGCAATGGTGTTGTTAGCAAACCACTTGTATAATCCCGATTTCTTATCTCATCTATCTCAGCTGGCGTAGGTGGATATGAAAAAGAAGAAGAATACAAAATTGTCCCACCATTATTTTGTATTGATATTATCGTGGAGGCATCGGGAGTTGTTGCTATATATAATTTTGCTCCATTTTCAAGAATCAAGCGGGAACCATTGCGTACTACCAATGAATTACAGTAAAGTACACTGTTATTTTGCAAGGTAACTGTTGCCCCATCAGTAATCTCAAGTCTTCCTGTTATACTTGCTAATCCAGAAATTACCATATTCACTCCAGACCCAGCTAAAACGACATTATTATCTGTAAACAATTGATTAAATTCATAATTTCCTGCACCATATAATTGTATATCCTGAACAACATAAATTATTCTTGCTCGAATATTTGTCAAACGCGGATATGTTCTGTTTGTTTTTAAGTTTTTTTCTACATAAATTATGTTTCTCACATTTATATTATTGTCTCTACATCGCGAGTCACTATCTTGGTTTATCACCATCTCACCTTTTGATATCAAATTATCAATATTAAACGCCGCACCACCGTCTATCGTTAGGTCACCACCTGAATACACACTTCCATTTTCGACAGTAAGGTTTTTGTTAGTATTAAGAGCACCCTTTGAAAATATTGCGTAATCAAGCGGTGATGAAGGAACTGTAGTTGGTGAAGGATTCAAGATTATGTTTTGTGAACTTCCACTGTTACCAAGTATTTTAAAGTCTAATCGCAATGTTCTTTTTACTTCTTTATCTGACGAAGTTACAGCTCTTGTTTTAGAAACATCAATGTAAATGGTATAACCGTCAGGTAGAGAACTTCCTGTCGCACCTGACCATGCATTAACTGTAATACCATCAAATTTATATCCAGTCAAACCCTCATAATGGGGTTTTATCCATAACTGCACCAAGTCAGATATCTTCTTAAACTCCATCAACGGTAAAGATTCTACCTTTACAGAAGCATCACTGCCCACATCATTCATAAACCGACTTACCTCATCCTTTATTATCGCTTCCATACCTTTATACACCTTGTCCTTTGCTACATCTTGAGTTATCCTCCCGTGTCGCAAATCATCTAATATCTTCCCCGGTTCGTAACTCTCGTCCCCCAATAACAATCTTACTCTACCAGGACTTGTATTTTCCAGTGTCCCATCCGCTTTGTAATAATAATCATATGCTATATCCTTTGCAGCCTCCAATAATTGATTAAAATAATATAAAAACTCCTCTGCCGCACTTTCAGCTCCATAACCTGTTGCAGATTTCTGATATATAGATGTGCTCTGGTTCAGCGATGCTAACACAGCCGACATCGTCCCCAGTAATACCGTGCTCAAAATGGCAATTATTATTATTACAACAATCAAAACAGACCCGTTAACCTTTTTAACAAATAATCTTTCCTTTAACCCGATAAATTTTTGTGGCATCTCCTTTTACCCCCTCACCATAAATTTATAATCTCTCACTTTTCTATTCCTTTTTTCGTCCCAAATCTCCATTGTTACTTCAAAAAGCTGATGGTAAAACTTTGAATCATTGTACGAAATAAATCTTACAGTGGTCCTCTGCGTTGTAAAATTAATAGCAGAACTTGCTGTCGGACTTGGTAGAGGAGATGCCGCAGAACTTACTGAAAAGCTCTTAGACCATACCTCTAAACTTTGAGCGGTATAATTTGATGTAAGAACACCTCCACTCATCTCAAATACGCCATTAATATTACAATTAACCGCAGATGAGTTGTCAATAAAATATATCTTAAAATTGGGTCTTTCAATTATTAATGGTATATTATTGAATTTGTACTCTGCCCGGTTCACTCCGCTTGTTTCTTTATAAACTTCTATATTCACTATCCCGCTTAAACCTGATGGAAGAGAAAACCTATAGTCATATCTTACTCCACCATATGTTGCATCATAAACTTTTTGATATACTGATACTGTATTTGAAGAGTCAGCTGTAAGAATTAAGTCGAAATCACTTTCTAACCTTTTAACTGTATACTTTACTCTATATCTATCATTGCCATATTGCAGTTCATTGCCACTATAATCTGGCAAAAAATATACTGTATCTGTAAAATGACTAACATCATTTGCCATTTCAGCATACATTTTTTCCATTGCTTTGTTCAAAACCTGAGCAATATCCATATTCTCTTTTGACTTTGAGGTTACCCTTATCGACTGGTTAAATGCAATTCCAATTGGAACCAATATTATAGCAAATATAGCAACAGCAACTATAGCCTCTATTAACGAAAAACCCTTTAGCTTCATGTTAACTCACCTTATTTAAATAAATTATTTTTTCCACTTGGACTTTTCTTAATTGTCTTATTCAAAACAAACTCACGCGCTGGGCTTTGCGGGTCGTTAAATCCATAAAATTTTATCACTGCATTTACCATTAACTTGTTTTCTGCCTTTGTCATGTTCAGAGAATCAATGGTAAATAAAGGCGCAAAATTCGGTTGTTTATCAAGAATTGTGTGTATATTTTCATATTCACAATTCCATGTTTGCCGTGATGACAAATAATATGGATAAAACTGGTCACCCATATTTTTTGTATTTCCAAGCTCAATTTTCTGTGAAGGCTCAAACATATATGAAGAAGTACTAATCTTCACTGTTTCTAATAGTCTTTTTAAATCTACAACACAAAACAAAGCATTCTGATTTGGCGGAATAATATCTTTTAATTTAGCATACTCCTTTTTTGCATTTTCTATTTCTCCCTTGTGTGCGTTATAATTGTTTATTATCATATTCAACCTTGAAAGCTCTGCAGTAAGGGTTTCATACTGTGTTTTTAAATTCTCTAATCTTTGAGACAAGTTACTATATACAAATGAATAAAAAACAAATCCAATTATCACTATTAACCCAATAATCAGTAAATTTTTTTCTCTACGGCTCAATTTATAACTCATTGCTACCTTTCACCACCTTCATTAAATTGATCTTAAAATTCTTAAAACTTCTTATCTTATATCAGCACTCACATCAGCTTTTTTGATACCTTCTACATCATTTGCACCATTAAATACTACATTTGCAAAGTGTGGATCATTAGATAGGCTGTAAACAAACTGAACCACACTCTCAACATTCTTGCTTGCTACTCTGCAATTAAGTTTGTTATTTTCTATCTGCAGCATCTCAAATGTCAGATCTATTGGGGTTAACTTTTCAAGAGTTGTAAGTAATTCCTTTAATTTGAGGTTTTCATTCTTCTTTTGATTAATAAACCCAATTTTCATATCATATGCCTCTTTTATCCTTAAATCTTTTTGTATCTTGTTTACAATTATTTTTTTAGAGTTAATCTCGGTTATAGTGCTGCTGATCTTCATAGAATATGAAATTATCTGAATAAAGATAAATACTGATATTAAAACACATATCCCAATTACCGATAATAAAGTAATTATCAATACACCGCTTACTTTTTCATTGTCTACTTTATATTGCTTACTATATGCCTCTAATAAATTTATATCTTTTAAAACTGGCACTACTTCTTGCCTCCTTTACCATATAATATCCATACCTTGTGTCTTTTAGATTAACCCACTGAAAACTGTTACATAACTAAACATTACACTTTTTTCTTGTGTTCCAATTTTCTTGATAGACTTAAACCCGCTTACAAGTTCTACATCCATATTAATTCTCTTTTTTAAAATATCACTGATATCAATATGTTGACATACCTCTCCTGTTAGATATACTTTTTTAATATTCGTTATCGGTTCTTCTCTCGTTCGTACAAAGTCATAAAACTTGATTATACTTTCAGAAATAAGATCCTCAATATAGCTAAATTCATAATCATAAGATTGTTCTGAATTTTCCTTAAACATCTCTTCGAGCTGAACAAGCGGAAAAAGTTTTGTGGCACAGAGCTCGTTATTTGCAACAACTGATGTAGAAACCCCGTTTCGGGTGATATTTGCTATTAAATATGAATTATCATCTGTTTGTTTATTCAGCTTTCTTTCAATTTTGAATAATTTGACAATAGAATTTGGTTCAATATCAATCTTAGATATTTTTATTCCTGAATTTCTAAAAGCATTTATTACTCCTTCGATTAAGAATCTATGTACACCAACAATTAGTACCTTTTGCTTTTTAATTTTTCCTTCATCAAATATTCTTAATTGCTTATAATCAAGTACATAATTATCTATGTTAATTGGGAAATATTGTCTTGCCTCATGGCATATCATATTGTAGACTTTGTCATCGGTAACATAAGGCATCTCCAGTTCTCTTATCAAAATGTTAGAAATCCCTGAAAATATTACATTCACATTTTTCTTACCAACCTTATTTTGATTGAAAAAGCTTCTAAGCTCTATCTGCAAAAGTACATCATCAACTTTAATATCTTCTCTAATTATATTATCGTCAAGATTTTTTTCAAAAAATCTATCAATTTCAATTACCTCATTGTGATATTTCCCCTCAACCACTCTAATGTAGTTTTTTCCAATCTCAACAACAACTTTTTCGCTCACTATAAATCACCTCTACGATTCATATAAAATACATTATAAGCATTTTTCTGACTAAAAATTCCTAAAAACATGTTCAACTTTGTACACTCTGGTTATTCGGTTAGCTCCACGTTTATTTATTACAACCTCATATTCTATTACTATCTTCAAATCTGAAACATAGACACAATCAAATCTTTCTACAAGACCATTTAAGAAGATAAACGCTGCAGGTGACGGAACCGAAGAACCACTTGAGGATGTCAAATAAATCTTTTCAATGCTAATGCTCCTTGAATTTGAATCATATATAAGCTTAATTCTAAAATCAGGTCGTGCAGTTAGTGCTGGCAAATCATTTTGATAAACATCCATTATTACTTGTTTAGTTGTACCAACAACCATATACTTAATAGTAGACTGGTCAGACATTGACAGCCATTGTTTTACCTGATCATTCAATCTTTTCGCTTCACCTTCAATCCTTGCTATATTAATGTTCTCCTGTGCAACTTTAAAGTTCTGAATAAAAAAGGAATAAATTGCACCGAGTATGATTGCTACAATTACAACAGCTATTATTAACTCAACTAGGGTTAAACCCTTTAATTTTGTAATGCTTTTTATTTCTAAATTAAATCTCATTTAACTTCAACACTCCCCGGAGGCAACGCTTTAATAATAACTCTTTTCTGATAACCACTTGTTGCCCCTCTTATTTGTACCACTAATTCTTTATTTGCATTTTGATAATGACTTTCGTTTGCTCGTAAACCTGGTGAACCTGAGAATCGCCATAATGTTCCATTTTTGTCATAATACAAATATGTAGCAACTGCTCCTGCGCCTGTAACAATTATATCAGAATTTAACTCAACAGCTTTGCTTTTTAATTCCTTTAAAACTGTTTCTGTTCCCCCCACATATTTTATCAGTTGAATCTGTAAACACCTTTCACCTGTTGTTGGATCTGGTATAACATAATTATTAATTTTAACAAAATATTTGTAATAAACTGCTTCTTTATCTTCGTACTCATACAGTATAGAAATCATATCTGACAACCCATTTGCAATATTTCGAACTTCTGCACGACGAACAGATGATAGATATGCAGGTATTCCAATAGCTATTAATATAGCAATTATAACTATTACAATTATCATTTCACTAAGAGAAAATCCCCTACATTTCATCACTACAATCCCTTTCTTCATGTCTCACATTATTTTTTACAACATAAGCCGCTGCTGCCAGCGCAGCAATTATATCTACTTCAAATTGAATTTCTAATTCTTTTAATTTCACAAACATCTTACCATCTTCAGTCACACAATACCGAGGTGGAAGCCTATTCAAAGCCAATGCCATTACATCGGCTTTGCATTTTTCGCATTTGCAAACACCCAATTCATCATTTATCTTCTCGTAGTATTTTTGAACAAGTTCCTCCATCAGATTTTTTATAACATACATCATAACTCTACCTCACTATTATTAGCTGATAGTAAAGATCAGCAATCCTTTCACCTGCCACTGTTGACACAAATATGCCAGTTGATATAAACGGACCAAACGGAATCTCCCTCTTTTTCTTGTTTCCCTTTAAAATGCTTTGAATAAACTTCAAACCTAAAACATATAAAAATGCTATAAAAAATGCAACGAAATTGCACACAATTGCCTGTCTTATTGTAAATCCTACACCTCCTGCCATCAAAAGCAAAACATCCCCTAACCCCATTGCATAACCACGGGTAAATAAGTATATAAGCCCTACCAAAAGCGCATTTAAAATTGGTCCAAGCACCACAAACGTCATTGAGGTTTTTGAAACCCCTTTTAAACTCACCTCAAACCCAAACTTTAAAATGGCAAGCAAAAGAATACTTGTTACGCACATCTCGTAAGTTTTGAAATCTACAACTGAAATGTATATCAGGATACAGCCTATCAAAAATAATAAAAAAGCTGATACACTCAAACCATACACTCTTGCGCTTGCTATTGCAAGCAAACAACACACAGTTTCAACAGCCGGGTATAAAGGTGAAATTGGACTTTTGCAATACCTGCACTTCCCTTTCAGGATAATAAAGCTTAAGACAGGGATTAAATCAAACCATCTTATCCTTTTTCCACAATTTGGACAATGACTCGAGGGGAATATAATTGATTCCCCTCGAGGTATTCTGTATATGCATACATTCAGGAAGCTACCAATAACCAATCCCAACGTTCCCACTATTGCCTCTAACATCTTTAGTATACTCCTTCAAAATGAAATAAAGATTACAAACAATTAACATATATTACTTGTAGTTTGGATCTGGAGACGGATAGAGCTCCACAATAGTACCAGAAGAATTTTCAGCACCTATTCTCAATACTTGATTAGTCCCATCATATTTATAATAAAAATCTCCATTTTTTAATTTTGTCTTTGGAAGTCCACTGCCCAAGTAATCTACTATACCGTTACCAGTGCTAACAGGGACTTTATTTTCTATTTTCACCCAGTCAGTTGTATCATTCAACACATTTCCCTCTGAAACCCACTGCTGAATAGCTGTTGCAATATTCTTTGCATTTGCCTTATCAGCCTCAATTTTTGACTTGTTTATCTGTTTTAATACTTGAGGTACCGCAATTGCAATCAAGATTGCAATTATCGCAACAACTATAACCATCTCAATTAATGTAAAACCTTTGTGCTTGCTGTTAACCTGCTTTACAAGCCAAGCCATCATCTTTCAAATCGCCTCCTCTTGTTTTTTAAATTTTTAGTAACCAGGATCAACATTTGGAAAAAGCTCATAAAAGTTTGTTCCATCACCACTATAAACTCTTAGCACACTATCAAGTTTATAGTAGAAATAGTAGGAACGCCGGTAAACTGGTTTTGGCACGCCTCCTGAAATATAATCGCTGAGCTTTATACTATATGGAGGACTTAAACTTACAACATCTGAGTCAATTTTGTGAAAATTGTTATCAGGTATCAGCACATTTAAACTTTTCCCGCTATCTTCCTCGAAAAGGTAAAACGCATATGCAATATGCCTTGCATTTTGTATATCGGCTGACTTTCTTGCCTTATTTATATTCTTTAAAACCTGGGGAACGGCTATAGCAATAATCACACCCAGGATAGCAACCACTACCACCACCTCAATTAAGGTAAATCCTTTTCTTTTCAATTTAATTTCCCCTGCCTTTTTATACATCTTTAAGTTTTTTTTACGCACCAACGCTTCCATACAATTTGAATATCGGCAAGATTATTGAAGCCAGCAAGAAACCAACCATGATAGCAAGCAACACAATCATTATTGGCTCAAATATTGATGTTAGCCTTGTTACCTGATTTTCAACTTCATTCTCATAGTAATCTGCTGCTTTGTTAAGCATGTATTCCAAATTACCACTTTCTTCCCCGGTTCTTATCATAATTTCAACAAGCCTTGGGAAAATCCCCACCTCAGCAATAGGATAACTCAAACCCTCTCCCCTCTGTACCCTTTCGATAACTTCTTCAAACTTCTTCTCAACAAATACATTTGTCATGACATTTTTTGTTGTCTCAAGAGCTATCACTATACTAACACCAGCTGCTGTCATCGTGCCAAGCGTTCTTGTAAACCTTGTTACAATTTGCCCAAGGATAATCTTACCTATGACTGGAATTTGAAGTTTGAACTTATCAATATAAAATCCACCTTTGTCGGTTTTTCTAATTACATTGTAAGCTACCACTAACAAAATGCATACTATTATTATTAAAATAAAATTGTTTCTCATAAAATTGGAGCTGGAGATTATGAACCTTGTGGTTGCAGGCAGTTCAACATTAAGTTCGCTAAAAATCCCTACAAAAGTGGGTACAACAAATGTAAGCATTATTATCAATACACCTATTGCTACAAGAATAACAATTGCCGGGTATATCAAGGCATTTATAATTTTCTGACGTAATTTTAACTCTTTTTCAAAGTGGGTAGCCATCCTGTCAAGTGCCTGATCAACAGAACCTGACATCTCACCAGCTTCAATCATGTTTACCAAAATTGATGGAAAACATTCAGCTTTTTCTGCCAACGCTCTCGACAACATTGACCCACTTTGCACTTTCTTATGTATATCCTCTAATACCTTTCCAAAATATCTGTCTTTAAACTGCTCAGCAATGACATCTAATGCACTTACCATTGGTATACCCGCCATAAGCATTGTTGCAAACTGGCGACAAAACACTGCTAAGTCTTTTATAGGTATCTTTTTTCGCAACTGAACTGATATATCTTTCTGCCATACTCCTTTTTCTCTCAAGTCTATTATATACAGCTGACGTCTCTTAAGACTTTCTGCTGCAAGCTCAATTGTGTCTGCCAATATTGTCCCCTCAACATTTTTACCATTGCTATCTACCGCTTTGTAAACAAACTCTGGCATTCCCCACTACTCTCCTTAACACACCAAATTTATTAGTCACACTACGCAAACCTAAAAGCATTTGGAAAACTTATGCACTGAGCAGTCTTTGCATAAAATCAAAGTCAGTAGCATAGTTGAACGCATCTTCACGGGTAATAAACCCTCGTTTGTACAAGTCTATGAGTGACTGCTCCATTGTTATCATGCCCTGTCGCTGATGCGTCTGAATAATTGATTGAATCTGATACGTTTTAGCCTCCCTAATGAGGTTTCTTATGGCCGGATTTACTATCATTACCTCTGTTGCAACAACCCTGCCTTTACCATCACGACGGGTCAAAAGCTGCTGAGACACTACTCCCTGCAAAACAGTTGATAGCTGAATTCTTATCTGCTGCTGTTGATACGGTGGAAAAACGTCAATGATACGGTCTATTGTCTTTGCCGCTCCAATTGTGTGAAGTGTGGAAAACACTAGGTGTCCTGTTTCAGCAGCTGTTAAAGCTATTGCAATTGTCTCCAAATCTCTCATCTCACCAACAAGGATTACGTCAGGATCTTCTCTCAAAGCCGCCCTCAGCGCGTCTGCAAAGCTGAGCGTGTCACTACCTATCTCTCTTTGATTGATAATACTCTTGTTGTGTCTATGCAAATACTCTATTGGATCCTCTAATGTGATTATATGCACATCTCTTTCTTTGTTGATTATGTCAATCAGCGATGCTAGTGTTGTTGACTTACCCGAACCGGTTGGACCTGTAACTAAAACAAGCCCTTTATTCAATTTTGTAAATTCTTTCAAAACTGGTGGAAGACCAAGTGTCTCAAATGGTGGTATATTTACTGGAATTATTCTAAAAGCTATAGAATATGACCCTCTTTGTTTATAAACATTTACTCTAAATCTGCTTACACCTTTTATGCCGTAAGAAAAGTCTATCTCACCTTTCTGCTCAAGAATTTTAAACTGGTTTTCGTTGGTGATCTGTCGCACGAACTCCTCCACCATCTCAGGGGTCAGAATTGAATCATCTGTCCGTACTAATCTGCCGTGTATTCGATAAATTGGAGGAACACCTGGTGTAATATGTATATCTGAAGCCTCCTTGAGAAATGCTTCTTTGAGAATTGAATTAATATCCATGAGTATTTGCTTCCTCCTTCCCCTAATCTCCCCTCTTGTACTTACTCATAATACTATTCAAGTGCGTAAGTAATCTTCAGATATTCTTCAACTGATGTAATTCCATTCAAAACTCTCTCTCTGCAAGCTTGTCGCAGTGTCTTCATCCCCTGTTTGACAGCAAGTTCCTTTATTTCCTCACTGCTGACATCTTTTTTGTTTATAAGTTTTCTCAACTCTTTTGTCACAATCAGAATTTCATATACACCTGTTCTACCATAGTAACCTTTTCTATCACATATATGACATCCTCTCTTTCTGTATAATTTTACATTCTCATCTTGCTTTATGTCAAGAAGAATTTTTTCTTCCTCTGATGGCTCATAAGGCTCTTTACAATATGAACACAGTTTTCTTACCAATCTCTGTGATATTACCCCTACCAACGACGAGCTTATCAAAAAGTTTTCTATCCCCATGTCAACCAACCTTGTAATTGCACTTGCTGCATCATTTGTATGAATGGTTGACAACACTAAATGTCCTGTAATAGCAGCCCTGATTGCCATGTCAGCTGTCTCTCTGTCTCGGATCTCACCAATCATAATTATATCTGGGTCCTGTCGCAAGATTGATCTCAGCGCCGCTGCAAATGTTAGCCCTGCTTTGGTATTGACCTCTACTTGATTAATACCTTCTATGGTACTTTCGACAGGATCCTCAACAGTTATTATGTTGCGTGTTCCTGTATTAAGTTCGTTTAAAATAGTATAAAGCGTAGTAGATTTACCACTACCGGTAGGACCACATACCAAGATTATTCCATGTGGCGCAGCAATCAGCTTGTTAAATTTCTCTTCGTCCTCTTCAGTCAAGCCAAGCTCAGCTTTAGAACGCACAAATGCACTTTTGTCTATTACACGCACAACTATCTTTTCACCATAAACACATGGTAAAGAGGAGATTCTCATGTCATATATTTTATCCGAAAAAATGTAAGTCGTTCGCCCATCCTGGGGTATTCTCTTTTCCGCAATGTCCATATTACCTATAATTTTAATTCTTGCCACCAATGATGATAATATCCCAATATCTAACTTCAACACATCATACAATACACCATCTATTCTGTATCTCACTTTTATCTCGTTCTCAAACGGTTCAATATGAATGTCGCTTGCACGCGATGTAATAGCTTGTTCAAAAATCGAATTGACAAGCCTTACAATAGGTCCTTCAGTTCCATCTTCCAAACCAAGTTGGAATCGAGGAGTAATAGTAGCTCTTTTGGCTTGGCTGTCCTTTTCGCTACTTTCTTTTTGCAACTCTTCAGCTGCTTTTAAAGCTTCTTGCTTACCATAGAATCTTTCAATTGCACGTTTAATATCGGATGCCTTGGCAATTCGTGGTCGCACTCTTCTGCCTGAATAAATCTCAATATCCTCCATTGCAAATATGTTGAGAGGATCAGCCATTGCTACAATTAAGTTACCATCTTCGTCAAAACTTACTGGCAAAACGGTATGCCTTCGTGCAATTGACTCAGAAATCATTTCAACAGCCTTAGGATCAATTGGATATACATCTAATTTTATGTGAGGTATCCCTAACTGAAATTCTAAAATCTCTATTAGCTCATCTTCTGTTATATAGCCTTTCTCAACCAGTATCTCGCCTAATTTTTTATTGGTCTGCTTTTGAATTTTAAGTGCTTCTTCCAGTTGCTGAGGTGTAATTATCTTTGCCTCTACTAAAACATCTCCAATTCTCTTTCTTTCACTTGGCAAAATAATCTCCCCTCTTTTTCTTAATTTCTTTCTGCTTCTAACTCTCTCCCCACAAAATCGTTTCTCTTTGTATTTACTTTTATTATTACGTCATTATTGCTGATTTCTGACTCAAATGTCATGTTCAATTTGTATAAAACGTAAATTTTCCAAACTGTTTGATTTATGTCTTGCTCAACTGCAGTATATAAAACATTTTCTGAGTTAAATTTGATGGAATTAGAAGTTAGAAAAGCTGCATTCTGTGGTACTATTACAATCAGTAAACCATTGTCTTCAAATTTCAAGACTTGCACTTTATCACTTTCAACATTTTGTATTTTAATATATTCATCTTCTATTAAAATTTCACAGTGTTTCACCTCAAAAGTAAGTTTTATAACATTGTTTTCTGCGATTATTTGCCACAATGCATAAGCATGTTCTATGGATAAGACAAGCACTTTTTCGTTAATTATATAGTCGATATTTCTAATAATTCTCCTTGATTCGGTATTCCAAACAATATTTTTATCCTTAGTTAATACTTCTCCTAACAAGATTTCAAGTCTACCGTCAATTTTTTCAATCTTCTGAGGTTTAATTCCTCCTCTGTTAAAATACAAACTAACATGTACCAGTTCATCACTTTGTTCATTAACTTCAACCTTTTCAAGAACAGGGCATTTTTCTATTACAAATAATATGTTACTCTCTTTCCTTTCTAAAGAGTATCTAATCTCGTCAGTAGTATCAATTAATAGTTTATAACCATTTTCCTGAACTACTTGATACCTTTTGACAATCCCGGTTTGTAAATACTTGATCCCTTTTTCTATATAAATATCTCTCCTGTTCACTTTAACAACCAACATGTTATTTTCTTCATTTTTTTCAATATCTATATCATCATAATTTATCAAAGGCAATTCAAATACAACCATATAATCTTCAATAACTGGAGTAAATGTTACAACTTGTGCCTCAAACTCAACAATTATATCTGAATTTTCCAACCTTACATCAAAATCCTCTGCTTTACTAAAAATATTTATTACAACATCTTCCTCCTGCTCATAAAACTCTATACGTTCAATACAGCCCTCTCTGAACTCAACTATTGGCTGTTCAATGTTGCACAATGAAGCAGTTAAAACTCTTATTGTAACAGCACCTTTTTCTTTGTCCCTTTCTGCAATATATTTTATTTCTCCTTCACCCTTGAGAGTTAAAAATGCCTTAGGACCACTTCCTTCATATTCAAATGCTTTGATTTTATTCAACTTTTTATATGGAATAACAAATAGATTTGTCGAATTTTTATCATTCGACAACGCAACTTCAATTTTGCTTTTGCTTTTGAGAACAATTGTTCCTATATATTTCATCCCTGTTTTCTCTACTTTTATGGAACTAAATGTATTATATTCTTCTTTGTCTAAAATAGGGTCTTTCAATAAAATTACATATTTGTTATTAACTTGAAACTCGATTGTGTTTTGAATCTGGTTATGGTTAATTTCAATTTCTTCAGGAAGTATGTTTTGAAATACAATGCATTCCTGAAACACATTATAGAGTATAAAAGCTTTTTTAGGCTTTATCGAAATAAATGTCTTGCCTTTTTCTTTTACTACTGAAATTCTTTTTACTGGTGAATAAATAACAAGATACGATTGCCCCTTCTCCCTTTCTTCAACTATTTTAAGGCTTTCAAGATACTCCTCTTCAAATTCAAAGTTTTTCTCAAGTAACGACTTTGATACATTATAACCTTGCAAATATACATAAGCAACACCATTCTCTGCATCATGTTCTAACACTACAGGTACACTATTTGAGTTTGTCACAAGTTCTATTAATGTTTCCTGTTCAGAATGATGTACTACCACATCTTTCAAAATATTTACTTCCACAAATTTTATTCCAACCGATGTTCTTCCTTCAATAATTTCATATCTTGCTTCCTTATATAAAACAATTTTCACATCATATCCGTTTGCACTCTTCTCTACTGTATATCTGTCTACTATTAAATCTTCTACTTTAGTTTCTCCCTCGTTATATACAACATCCTTAGTGGATATTCTAATGATGTATTCTTTCTCGGAAACAGTATCTACTTGAATATTAGAAGGTAGCACATTATCTATCATTATGAATTTGTTATTTTTATTGTAAGAAATAACTCCTTTGCTCTTTTTGAAAATTATCGATATCTTTCCTTCCCTTTCACGTATATCAAATTTTTTAGCTTTAGTAAAAATCATAACGTATGCATTCTCATTTATTTCCTTTACTTCAACTTTCTCGATAAGACTATTCTCAAATATATATTCATGTTTGACACTCGACAATACAAAACATTCTTCGAGAGTAACTATTATTCCATTCCCTAATTTCATTCTACCTACATTGTAAGCTAATTCTTTATTTATACAAATTGAAAGAATATCTTCTCCACCCTTCTGCTCAAATTCTATATTAGTTACAACACCAACTTCTAACTCCTCACCTTTGTCTTCGTCGTAAAAAACACCTGTAGTACTTCCTTCTTTTTCATCCTCAAGAAACTCATCTGACACACCTACCTCTGTCTCTATCAAATCTGAAACTGTTTCGCTGATTTCTTGCTGATTATTTGTTTCATTTCTTTTTTCTGAGAGATCTTGGGTCAATTCTGAAGTATTTAAATTTTCAGTTGTATCAATTTTACTTTTACTATCTTTACTTTCAACTTTTGCAAATTTATCTATTTTAGCAACTTCTTCATTTTTGCTTTCATTCTCTACACCAAGTGTTTCAATTCTTGCTTGACTTAATTCTTTCTGACTTATACTTTTCTCGTCAGTCATATTTCTTTCAATTTGAGACAACGCTTGAATATTTTTTTCTACTTTCTTCAGAACCTCTTCAACTTTTTCACGGGAAAATGGTTTTGTGATATAATTTGTTGCTCCAACTTTCATCGCCTCTTTTACAACCTCATGATTACTAATTGCTGTAATCATTACAACCTGCGTAGAGGATGAAATTTCTTTTATCTTTTTTAAGAGTTCTAATCCACTCATATCCGGCAAAGTAATATCTAAAGTCACTACATCAGGTCTGTATTCTTTAACCATTCTTAAAGCTTCGTTTCCACTTGAAGCTTCTCCCACTACTTCTTCTCCTAATTCTTGTAATATTCCCCTTAAAACCTTTCGTATAAAAACAGCATCATCCACAATTAAGATTTTCACTCTGATACACCTACCCCTCTATTTGAACTTTCGGTTATTTTAATTCTTATCTTTCAGAAGATCTCTTATTTTATCATACGTTATAAACTTTTTACCTAATATTATTCCAACAATGACAACTACTGTTATCAGTATAGCTTTGACAATTCCAACTTCTAAAATAAACAGAATCAAAATAAGAGCTAAAGCTCCGCCTACCAACATTCCCACATTTTCTTTTATGAATTTTTCTAATTTATTCAATCACCTGTACCCCCTCGAATATTTTTCATATATTTTTGTGAACCTTTTGCAAATAAATTTACACATTTTCTTACTTTTTATTATACTATGGTTAAATTAATTGTGCAATTAAAAAAAATTTGTGAGATCTCGAATAGGTGTAGAGATATCTACCACAGCGAAAGAATGTGCGAAAATAGTGAGGAGAAACTCATAAAAAGAATTGAGGCTGCCTCCATCCTGTTTGATATAATTAAAAAGTGTAATCTCCCATTCAAAAGAAAAATCAAAAAACTACCAGGATGGGAGGACAGCCTACTATGAATATTATATCATATCATGAAATGAGAAAAATATCTCCCGAAAAAGCAAGGGAATTAATCCGAAAAGTGTTTGAAAATAATAACAAAAACGTATCAAGAACTGCTAAAATATTAGGTGTATCAAGACATACTGTCAGAAGAGCAATATATGGTCCCCTTGAGGATAAATCAAGAAAACCTAAAACTTGCCCCAGAAAACTTTCTACTGAACTTGAAAATCTCATTATCGAGGAATCTAAAAGAACTGGCTTCAGATACAGACGTTTGTCTCTTTACCTGCTCAGAAAATATGGTATTAAAATAAGCGAAAATACAATAAAGTCTATTCTCAAAAGAAATGCTATACCAAAAAAATCAAGAAAGACAAAAAAGGGTGAAAGAAGTTTGTACGATTATGAAGCCCTCATTCCATTTTCTGAATTTCAACTTGATACAAAACATCTTTTAGATAAAGACAGTCTTCCTGAAGAGGTATATGAACATATGAAAAAACACAATTTACCTTGCTATGAGCGGAACATGATAGATATTGCAACAAGAGTAAAACATCTTATGGGATTAATTGAAAATTTACATAGAGCAGATGACAAATATTTTTTAATGATTCATGCCGAAAGATGTAAAAACAAAATGACTTTATTCAACGAGCTCAAAGGTGGCAGGATACGTGGAACTTTTTTAGACCTCATAATGGTAAAGGTATGAATGGGAGGACACCATTTGAAAAATTCATAGATTCTAAAACTCTGGTCTCCTCCCATGTGTTTCAGTTCCCTACTTTACTTCTTGAAGACTTATTAAAGAAAGTAGGAACTTTTTATTCTCTATTCTGTAATAAATTAGGTGGTAAATATGTCTTCACCAAATGCCTTTTTGATGAACAAAAAGTGGACATTTGAAAATAGAACAAAAGGACGTATAATAATACTAAAAGTAGCAAAGTCCGCCATTACAAATATTATCTCATTGCTACTCTCAATTGTAATTATAAAACTTTCAAGGCTATATCTGTCAAATTCAATTATAATTACAAAAATATTTGCAACTTTATGTGCTCAAGTAGTAAACCATATTTTATATAAAATCTGGGTGATTACTAAAATGGAGACAAATAATGAAAGTATTCATAAAAACATGTAAAAATATTTTTGAGTACATTGTTGTTTTATTACTGGTATTTCTCTTTTTGTTATCTTATTACTATAGATTTTTGCTCTAACAAGAAAAAGTTTTAGGATATAGTTCCCGAAAGTGTTAATATTCTGTGTTTTCAGGGGATGTAATAGCTTGTTGAAAAAATGATTTTCCAATAATATAAAGGTTATTGCAAATTATATTAACATATTTGGGAGAAATATGCGACTTATCGTTTTTTGTTACATACCTCTCTTAATTGAGCAACCCACTTCCAACTTACATCCCTCTTATATGTCTTAATAACCTACCCTATAACCTTATATATTCCCAAGCCAAAATTTTTCTCGGTATCATTTAGGATTTCAAGTAAAAAATTTGGAGAAAGATTTACAATATCAAACCAAATCATTTCAGCTTCAATTGCTTGGTATACAAGCATCTTAAGTCCATTTTCAATCTTTATCCCCTTTTTTTCAGCTTCTTTTAAAAAAGCAGTTTTAAGAGGATTATATATCATATCATATACAAAAACTGGTACACCAGCCACATAGTTTTCAAAGTCAAAAGGACTGCTTTCAATATTCGGAAACATTCCCACAGATGTTGTGTTAATAATTATATCGTATTTAAATTCATATCTTCTTAGCCATTCTACTGGAAGGATTTTTAAAATGTCTTGAAAAACCTCTTTTAACTTTTCTGCCTTTTCATATGTCCTGTTTGCAACAAATACTTCTTTTGCTCCCATCCTGTAAAGTCCATAGATGCAAGCTTTTGCTGCACCACCGCTACCGAGTACCAATATCTTCTTGTCTTTCACATCAACCCCCCTATCCTCCAAGCTTCTTTTAAAACCTATCCAGTCTGTATTGTAAGCCAAAAGCTTCCCATCTTCTTTTTTCACAGTGTTTGCCGCTTTTATTATTCTGACATCTTCTGAGACTTCATCACAAAACTCTAAAATATCTTCCTTGTATGGAATTGTTATGTTAAATCCAACAACATCCTCATCTTTTCTCACCATCTCAACAAATTCTTTTAGCATTTCAGTGTCAAGAAGTTCTAAATTTGAATAAATTGCATCAATGTCAAACTCAGATAGAATCCTGTTATGAATAAAAGGTGAAATTGAGTGTTTTAAGCTCTTGCCAATCAAAAAAAGCTTTTTCATTCCCTCTCATCCTTTTCGTAGTACTTTAATATTTTCTTTTCAAAAATCCTGTTTATCCTTGTTACAAAAAACTCCTTTTCTTTCATTGGCCTTACCAAAATCACAAAGAGTTTTAACCTTTTTGCACCTATGACATCTGTAAAAAACTGGTCACCTATCACAGCTGTTTGATGATTTTTCTTGCCCTGATGAAGCAACTGCGATGCTTTTAAAAATCCAGATTTCAAAGGCTTTTTAGCATTATAGATGGCAGGAATGCCAAGCATACTTTCTATTTTTTTTACTCTATCTTTCTGGTTGTTCGAAACAAGGCAAATTTTAAATCCCATCTTTTGAGCCTTTTCAAGCCACTCAATAATCTCGTCTCTTACCTCAAATTCACCCCACGCAACTATGGTGTTGTCTATGTCGATAATGAGATAGTTTATTCCTTTTTTTATAAGAGTTTCAAGGTCAATATCCAATATACTTTTGCATATCATATCAGGCTTGAACTTTTTTAGCATCTTCTCTGCCCTTTCTCTCCCTTTTACCATCAAAAAATTGTCAAAGAAAAAATGAATTTACACAACTTTTTTGTTTTTTGATTTGTGAAAATACAACCTGATAAGGTATAATTTAATTATATTCTAACCCTGTATATTTTTCAAAATAAATTGAGAAGGGGGAAAAGGTTAAAAATGGTTGAGGTAAAAAAAGTCGAATATATGGGCTGGGAAAACTGTTATAAAATCTCTAACGGCAAAGTTGAAGCGATTGTCACAACAGATGTGGGTCCAAGAATAATTCATTTTTCATTTGAAGGTGACAAAAATGTCTTTTGCGTGGTAGAAGAACAGGCAGGAAAAGTTGGGGGTGATGAGTGGAGAATATATGGCGGAACAAGACTGTGGCACAGTCCGGAAGTTATTGAGCGCACATATTTCCCTGATAACCAAAAAATTGATTTTGAAATTGTTGAAAACGGTATAATTCTAAAACAGCCCACAGAAACCACTACATTTTTGCAAAAAACTATTGAACTTAAGTTTCACCCAACCGAACCAGAAGCTTATGTAACGTATAAAATCAAGAACAATGGTCTTTTTGAAGTTAAGTTCGCAATTTGGGCGCTTTCTGTAATGGCACCTGGTGGAGTTGAGGTCATGCCAATTCCAAAGATTGATACTGGACTTTTGCCAAGCTATTCTCTGGTCATGTGGCCATACACAAAACTTAACGACCACAGAGTCTTGTGGGGAGAGGATTTTATTATTCTAAAACAGGACAAAAACTGCAAGCCACCGTTTAAGATTGGATATCCAAATTTGGATGGATGGGCTTGTTATTTAAACGATGGAAACTTGTTTATAAAACAATACAAACACATAGACGGTGCAGAGTACCCTGACTTTGGATGTTCTTACGAAACATATACAACCGATTTCATGCTTGAGATGGAAACTTTAAGTCCACTTTACCTTGTTGCACCGGGCGAAGAAATTTCTCATAATGAGGTTTGGCAGCTCAAGAAAGTTGACGCTACCATTGAAAACGAGGAAGATGTCAAAAACCTGATTTTGCCTTTGATAAAAAAGTAAAAAGCACTTTTAAACTTGAAAGGGGCTTCTTCCTTTCTGATTTTCAGGAAAAAGCCCCTTTTTACTTTCATCTTATGACTCTTTTTGCCATCATAAAAAATCTTCCATAATATGAATTTAGGTCAGTTTCTGTTACACGTCCCCTTGCACTTGATGCATGAATGAACTTGCCACCGCCTAAATATATGCCAACATGATTTATATAATTTTTCCCGCCATCTGTGTCAAAGAAAAGCAAATCTCCCGGTTTAATTTCACTATATGAAACTCTCACACCATTTGTTTTTGCCATGTCAGCTGCTGTTCTTTCTAAATTTATTCCAAAGTTTTTGAACACAAACTGAACAAATCCTGAACAGTCAAAACCAGTTGATGGCGATGTTCCACCGTATGAGTATCTTATACCACGAAATCTTTGAGCAAACTCCAAAATTCTCTGTGCCAAGCTAAGATTTGTAAAAGTTTCTGCTTGACTTCTTTCAAACCCACCACGTGACACTGTTTTTGATACAAGCTGCGATGGCATCTTCAAAAGGTAATAAGCCATATATCCTACTGTGCCATCAAGCGTCTTTACCTTCACCCAGCCATTTTGTTCTCTTGACAGGACATACACCTTGCTACCATTTTTTAATGTCTTTAGCACCTTTGATGTGGTTGACATATCACTTCTTAAGCGCGCATTGTCTTTTAAAACTGTAGCTTGCGCAGCTTTAGCAGCCGTTTTTGCAACACTTGCCCTTGAAGTATTTGAAACTGCACTCCTTTTTTCATTTGTAATAGTTATGTAATCAGACTTTACATACCCAACAATTCCATCATACGAAATCTTTACCCATCCACCTGCATTTGACAAAACTTGGGCTTTAAACCCTTTGGGGAAAACTCCTAAAATCTTACTACTTGTTGAAGGTGCGCTTCTTATATTTATTGTAGATTTTGCCTGGGCTGACTGGGCAAAGACCTTTGCAGAAAAAAACATCAAAAAAATTCCAAGAATTATAGCTATTAAACTTTTTAGATTCATACAAAAACTCCCTTCTTGAGGCTTACGGGATTAGCTGACGGGTTCGGGACAAGAAGGCTATCCCTACGGCAAATTCTTTTTTGCCGATTCACCCCTGAATTACTTTGGTTCTCCCGCTGTCTGAGCAATTTTTACAATTTGCTCAGACATTCAGCCTATGAAGTTTATTATTTTGATGGTATTATTTTATTACAAGTAACTTTATTCTGTCAACCCTTTTTTACAGAATTGTTACACAAATATTTCTAAAATATTACAACACCATCTTTAAAAACCCATGTCTTCTTTGACAAGCACAACCTTGATTCTTCCTTTTGCAGGAGATCTTCTTGTTACAACAATATGGCTGCAGATGCACTCAAAACTTAAACAATCATGGCATTTTCCATCCTGAGTACATGGTGTGTTTCGAGAAAGTCTTTTTGAGTTCATAGGAGATGCTATGTTCCTTACCCTCAGCAAACCTTGCTCTTCGTTTAAAACAAGCTTGTTCTTACCGGCAATCACTATTACATTTTTAGGACCAAAAAGAAGCGCTGCAAGTCTGTTGCCATTTCCATCTATGTTTATGAGTTTTCCGTCAAGTGTTATTGCGTTTGTTGACATAAGATAGTAGTCAGCCCAGAAAGATTTTCTGTAAATCTCACCAAGCTCCTCAGGTGTTATACCTTCTTTGTATCTGTCCAAAAAGTTGTAATTGCCATTTCTCAGAAAATCTATCACACCACACTCAAAAAGTGTCATCGACCCGCCACAAGATACCACACTGCCTTTTGAAATGAGCTTTTCTAAAAGAGGCACAACATCTTCTTTTTTCTCGATAACAAAACATTCAAAGTTTCTTGCTTCCAAGTTTTTCTTTACAGTTTCAAAGTTTGTATCTATCCACCATGCCTTGTGTGGATTCATTTTAAATCACCCCTTGACATTTTATCGTTTGTCTCTTTTAAGATATAATCTTGCAAGCTCTCAATGCTTGAAAAAACTAACGCTTTTTCCCTCAAGCAATTGTAAAGTTTAGTTGCCAAACCACCTGTGAAATCACGTTTTGAAATATCCTCTTCTTCAATTATACAAAGATGATTAGCAAATTTAAGTGCCTCTAAGTTTTTTAAGTTTTGAACACCAAATGGAATGTTGCACAGCACACACAGGTCTGCTTTCTTGATAAGCTGAATGTTTTCGATGTACTCTTTTTCTCCAATTGGCATAAAAGGTTTTGTAAAAACTGTATAGATGGAAAAAAGTTGAGCTGTTTCAAAGTCTGTATCGTTTGTGGAAAGAACACCTGTTGTCACCCTGCATCCCATTTCAATTAGCATCTTATAAAGAAGCTGTGCACTTCCACCTCCTGATACAACATGTACATGAAAAGTTTTTGGAACGTCTGTCTGGATAAGCTCTATGTCAAATATACCGAAAGGATTTTTGTAAACAACTGCATCAACTTCATATACTTTTCTTATATTCTCCTGAGTTAAAACCTCATCAGGTCTTCCAATATCCACAACTCTGCCATCTTTCATCATAATGATGCTATCACACACTTTTGCTGCCATCTTCAGATTATGAATTGCCATTATGACTATCTTCCCAGAAAACGCTTCTTCTCTTACAAGCCTAAGTATCTTTTCCTGATGAGAGATGTCTAAATTTGAGTTCGGCTCGTCCAAAAGTAAAACTTTAGTATCCTGAGCAAGTACACGAGCAAAAGAAGTTCTTTGCCTCTCACCACCTGATATCCTTAATATGCTCGAAAATTTTTTACTGGAAAGTTCAACCTGTTTTATTTTCTTCTCTGCAATTGTTCTACTTTCTTTGCTGTTTAAAAATTTACTCTTTTCATAAGGAAATCTCCCCATCATAACAACATCAAGGACTGTAAAAGGAAAGTTTGAAAATACATGTTGTGGCATATACGAGATATGCTTAGCCCTTTCTATATCAGAAAGTTGGCTAAGCTGCATATTATCAAAATAGATTTTTCCTTCAAAAATTTTGACAAGTCCTGCTAAAGCCTTTATCAGTGTACTTTTACCACTTCCGTTTGGTCCAACAAATCCATAGACTTTCCCTTCTTCGAACTTAAGCCTTCCGTCTACCTCAACAATGGGATAAGAGTAGCCGCATTTAAGGTTCTCAACAAAAAGAGGCATTATTCTATACACTCACCTCATTTTCATGCTTTTTCAGAAGGTACAGAAAGTATGGTACCCCCACTAAAGAGGTTATAATCCCAACCTTTACTTCAACCGGTGAAAACAATACTCTTGCAATTGTATCACACACAATCAAAAATATTCCACCACTTAAAATTGAAGCAGGTATCAGCCTTCTATAATCGCTTCCAACAATAAGTCTGAGCATGTGGGGGACAATTAGCCCAACAAAGCTGATTGGTCCTGAGACAGAAACCGCTATTCCTGTTATGAGCGAAACAAGAAAAAGCAAGGTTTTTTTCAGCTTTTCTGGATTTACTCCAATTGTAAAGCTTTCTTCCTCTCCAAGTATCAAAATGTTTATCCTCTTTGCAAATAGCAATGAGCACAGTATCAAAATACAAAGAGGAACTAAGCTAATCTTCACATGCACCCAGCTTCGACCGTCTAAACTACCGAGCATCCAAAAAATATATTCGCTTACCTGATACTGATTTATGTTTGAAAGAATCAAAGAGTTTATGGAAGACACAAAGGTTGAAACTGCAATACCAATTAAAATGAGGT
Source organism: Caldicellulosiruptor bescii DSM 6725 (assembly GCF_000022325.1). NCBI lineage: Bacteria > Bacillati > Bacillota > Caldicellulosiruptorales > Caldicellulosiruptoraceae > Caldicellulosiruptor > Caldicellulosiruptor bescii. The sequence continues at coordinate 2,004,571 of NC_012034.1, forward strand.
TTGTAATGGGCGTTTTGTTGTTCTTGGTTGAAAGCCTATACACTAAAAACGAAATCAAAAGCGCACCTGCAAAAGCAAACAATGGTAAATAAAATATGTTTATGGTGTTGAGCGAAAAGGCTATGCAAACAATAGCACCTAAACTTGCACCACTTGATGTCCCAATAATACCTGAATCTGCCATAGGATTTCTGTAAAGTCCTTGAACCAATGCACCTGCTACGCTTAAGCTCATCCCGACAACCATTGCAATTAATATTCTTGGTAGTCTTATCTGACTTACAATAGTCAAATCAAGGCTGTTTACAGAACCTTTATTTAATCCTATCATAAATAAAAGCGCCTTTAAAACACGAAGGGGAGGGATAAAAACACTTCCCACCCCTATGGATATTATAAATACTGCAAAAAGCAGAAAAGCTAAAATAATCAAAACCTTTTTCAACTATACCACCACTTATAAAAACCTTATTTAAAAAGATACGGATATGCAGCTTTTGCTAAGTCATAAATACCTTCAACAATATAGTGCGAAACTGTTTGAACGTGCCTATCATCAAGAATAATTACGCTGTTGTTCTTCACAGCTTTCAAGTTTTTGAAAGCAGGGTCTTTTTTGAACTCCTCTACATACTGCTGAGAAGTCTTTTTGGGATTGTACGACGCAGATGGAATAACAATGATGTCAGGGTCCCATTCCAAAATTTGCTCTTTTGAAATAGTTGGCCAACCTTTCAATCCCGCAACAGCAGCTATATTTATAACCCCTGCATATTTTGCTATCTCATGCTGAGTCGTATTTTTACCATATGTGGAATTGAAGTAGTATGTGTAGAAAAGCACATATTTTTTCTTTCTCAAGTATTTTACCTTTTTCTGGACAAAATTTATTTTATCGTCCATGTACTTTATAAGAGCCTGGCCTTTCTGGATTTCACCAGTTAGCTTTGAAAGATTTATTATCTCCTGTTTAATATTTTCAATTGAATTTGGATTTAAGCTGACATATATAGGACACTTAAGACCTTTCTTCAAAAGGTCGTACTTTGACTTGTCAATGTAATAAGGCACTATCACAAGGTCAGGTTTTGCCGCAATTATTTTTTCAATGTCGTTGCTCGAATATCTGCCTTTTACATTCTTAGCAAGATTCACAACATTCGAATTGTTCTTGTCATCAGCAAATATAGAAAGTCCTACAATTCTGTTAGCAGACACCATATTGAGCAAAATCTCATCTGTCTGAAGCGCAAGCGACAAAATCCTTTGAGGTTTTTGCTTTACAGTTATGCTATATCCTTTTCCATCCTTGACTGTGACAGGGAAGTCGGCAGCATGTGAATAAAATGGAATTAAAGCTACAGCAAATGTAATTAAAACAACTATTGCAATTAGCTTTTTAGAAAACTTCATCGGCATATTCAACCCCTTTGTATGTAATAATTTGCTTGCATTATTATATCACACAAGTTGCTGGATGTCTATACTAATTATTTCTGTTTCTTCTGGTAATAAATTTAATAAGGTAGGATCAAAAGGAAGCTCACGGTTTACCCACCTTATATAACCACTCACTGGGGATTTCAAGGTGTACGTCTTGTAGATTGACTCAATTCTTGCAAACTCTTCTCCTTCTTGAATATACCCTGACGTCTTGAAAAACTCAAATATAACAATATCACCAAGTTCTATTTCCAAATTTTTAGTTATTCCCACTGAAGCAAGCGAACCATTAACTTCAACCCACATATTCCCAAAAAGAAGCCTCTCACCATACAGCATCTTTTCCATTCCCTTTTTAAAAATATTTTTTTACTTTCCAGCAAATTTTTTTAGTTGATCATAAGTCATCATACCAACATTTTTCGCTATTACCTTGCCTTTTTCGTCAATCAAAAATGTTGTGGGTATTCCTTCAATCCCAAATTGTGCAGAAATCTTTCCATCTCTGTCAAGAAGTACTGGGTACGTCACTCCCATTGAACTTAAGAACTCTTCAACTGTTGTTTTATCTTCTTGAATATTAATGCCAATCAAAACAACATCTTCGTTTTCGCGATAAAATCTTTCAAAATCGGGTATCTCAGCCCTGCAGGGTGGACACCATGTCGCAAAAAAGTTGAGCACAACCTTTTTACCCCTAAAATCTGATAATGAATACTCTTTGCCATCCACTGATACAAGCTTGAAATTGACTATACCTTCGGCAGCTGCGTTCTCTTTTGAGCGCGACATAATCTGGTATACTAAAAGCCCAATCAAAATGGCGCTTATCAATATAAAGATAACATTTTTGATTTTATTATTCAACATGAAATATTCACCTCTTCTTGAAATTTTCTATTTTTTACCTGAAAAAATTTATCTTATCAAAAAATGCAAGCATGCCAAATGCAATCAAAAGCGCACCTGTAAAATACTCTATTGCCCTGCTGTACCTATTCAACATGCCAAAAGAAGCTTTTAACCTATCTATTAAAAAGCTTGAGATCAAAAACGGCACGGCAAAACCCATCGAATAGATAAAAAGCAGCATCGCTCCTTTTAAAAGAGTCTTTGAAATAGCCGCCATACTCAAAATAGAGGTTAAAACTGGTCCCACACATGGGCTCCAGCTTATACTCAAAACCATTCCTAAGATTAATGGTGAAGCGTTAATATTCAAATTACTTTTACCCTGTATAGGTATAAAAATCCTTTTTAAAAAATCTGGTGACAAGTCAAGCATCACCAGACCCATCAAAACAATAACTATTGCTGCTATCTTTTTTAGCACAAAACTGTACCCAGAAAAAACACTGCCTACCACTGCAGCAAGCACTCCAAGTACAACAAAGACAATTGAAAATCCCAGAACAAACAAAAGGCTATTTTTTAACCTGCTACCCTTTTGAGAAAAAAGATATAGGACATACACAGGAATAAGCGGCAAAATACAGGGTGAGAAAAAAGACAAAAAACCGGCTGTTGCCGCAACAAAAATATCTATTTTCATAATATTCTTCCCCTTTTTTATTTGATTTTGTACCCACCATTTACAATTACCCACACATCATCCAGTGCTTTTAATCCTCTGCCATCACTTCTTGCTACTAAATAAAAATGGTTAAATAAAAGTTGCTGGTTTGCTCCTATATCTTTTGCGCTTGTCAAATCAATAATTGTTGCACCTTTTGGCAAAACTGAAATAGCTTTTCCAACCCGCACCACAAACTCTGTTGATGCATCAAACAAGATGGTTTTGTTTTTCGGAACCTTTATAACCTCATAACCTTTGGTATATATAAAGTCACCTTTTTTTACTCCTGAAGAACTTGAGATATTTTTTAATTGGGCATCAAGCTGTGCAGTTTGCAATTTTAACTTTTCAATCTCAGAAGACAAATTCGCAACGCGGCTTTGAAGCTTTGAAATATCCTGTGCTTGATCTGAAGAAGTATTTGTATCTTTAATCTTTTTATCTAATTCATTTATTTTATTGTCTATGTACGCCTTTAACTGGTCAACCTGCTTTTTTAAAAAACCGTATGTGACAAGAGCATTGCTGTCAATTGACTGTGTAGATGCAAATATAACCCCCAGGCTCAGCACTCCTGCGACCAGAACAAGTATCAAAAAATTTACGCCTTTTTTAAACCTGCACTTTCTTTCTTTTTCCAATCATATCCCTCCGCTGTCCATTCAATTAACCCAAGGCTTATAAGAATTGCCTGATTTACTTTTTCCATAACCTCATCAGAAAGCTTGCCAACCTTATTTTTGAGCCGCACTTTGTCAATTGTTCTGATCTGCTCAAGTAAAATGACAGAGTCACGGCTGAGACCAAACTCACCCGCACGAATCTCAACATGGGTTGGAAACTTGGCTTTGCCAATCTGTGAAGTTATCGCAGCCACAATCACAGTTGGGCTGTATTTGTTCCCTATATCATTTTGAATTACCAGAACTGGTCTTATGCCACCCTGCTCAGAACCAACATGAGGAGCAAGGTCAGCATAAAATATGTCTCCCCTTTTGATTTCAAGTGGTGGTTGATTTTGATTTTGTTGTATCACTTTCGCCACTCTCCGCTATCCTACTTTCTTCTATTCTATAAAAATCATACCCAAAATCATCATAAATTATATTCTCATATTTTAAAAGTCCTTCAAAATCAAGTGCAAGCCATTCGTTTGCAATGCTTCTATTTAGCTCTGCATATTTTTTATAACAACTTTCAAGTTCTCTTTCAATCTTTTTCTGCTTTCTTTTTTCAAAAGCTGTCCTCGTAAAACCATCATCATAAGAATTACTTTTATACTGCAAAAGGAATTTTACAAATCGTATTTGCGGCATCTCATTTCCCCCTTGCAAAACAAAATATAAAAAACATGTAGGAATAAGCGGATGAGCTTATTATCAATTATACGGTTTTTGAAAAGAATAAATCAATGTAAATTTTTCATAAGATATAGTTTAATATTTTGACAACTCGCCCATCCTTTATATAAACCCGTGGGATTCGTTTGCTAAATGAACACACAATCTCATAGTTTATAGTGCCAATCTGCTCAGCCAAATGGTCAGCCAAAATCTCATTTTTTCCTTGTTTTCCTATAATGACAACCTCATCGCCAATCTTGACATCCTCAATATCGGTCACATCTACCATGCATTGGTCCATACATATATTCCCAATAACCTTGGCAAACTCACCTTTTATGAGAACATATCTTTGACTACTTCCAATACGCGTAAAACCATCTGCATAACCAATAGGTATGGTAGCAATTTTGCTTTTGCGTGTAGTTATATATCTTCTGTTGTAGCTTATTGGGAAACCTTCCGGCACCTCTTTTACATTGATAACTCTTGCCTTGACAGACATCACAGGCTTGATACTTATGTGCTCTTTCAAGCTACTGTTTGGATAAAGCCCGTATAGGATAAGACCAAGCCTTACAACATCAAGTTGATACTGGGGGAAACGGATTGCCGCACTGCTATTTGCAATGTGCTTATATTTAAAGTATACCCCATTTTTATTGAGTTCTTTCACAAATTTTTCAAATTTCATAAACTGCTCATGCGTAAAATCATCAGAATCTGGATCGTCTGCAGATGAAAAATGAGAGAATATTCCTTCAAGTTCGATGTTTGGTAACTTTGCTATATTTAGAACTGTCTGTATACTTTCATCACAGCATAGAAATCCAATTCTTCCCATTCCAGTATCAACTTTGATATGTATCTTAGCATTTTTTCCTATCTTCTGTGCTGCCTGGCTAAGATAATATGCCTGCTCATACGTGTAAACTGTCTGGCTAATATCATTTTCAACAACCTGCTCAGAAAGTTCAAAAGGAGTAAAACCTAAAATTAAAATTGGAACATCAAAATTGAAATGTCTCAACTGCAATGCCTCGTCAATTATTGCCACAGCAAGCATACTAACACCATTTTTTACAAGTACTCTTGAAATTTCAACCGCTCCGTGCCCATATGCATCAGCTTTTACAACAGCCATTATTTTTGTTTGAGGTAAAATCTTTTTTTTGATATTTTCAAGATTGTACACCAAATTGTCAAGGTCAATCTCTGCCCACACCCTGTTGTAGAGCGACAATTTGTTCATCCCTTTCTATACTTTTTGTATTCTTTCAAGTAAATGGTTTTCATAAACCTTTTATCATGATATATTACTCCTATTTTTTCCAGTTTGTCGTATACAAAGTAGAAATGGAGGTACCTTATATCATCTTTCAGTTCTAACGTAACAATTGTTTGATTCTGCTGAACTACAATTGAGTACTTTTCGGCATTTATCAGCTTATCTATATAGTAGTCCAAAAATATGTCCTGGGCAATACTTTTTATGTTTTTGCCATCCATCAAAACATTTCCGTCCTCTTTTGTCAATTTTATCTTTCTTGTGCCGTTTACAAACTCCGCCTCAACCCTCCCATCAATTCTCTTTTCTAAAAACGAGTACTTTGAAACACCATCTTTTGAAGAGATTTCCACATAACCTTTTGCAATATAGTCGGAAAAAATTTTTAAAGCAGGACGTTGAACAGTATTTTTGCATCCAGAAAGTTCAAAAAGCAGCATAACTACTATACACAGCCAGAGTTTTTTATACAAAAACCTCATTCTTTATATTTAACCTTCAATTAGTCTCCTAATAGCACTATTGAGCCCCTCTATAATATCTGAGGGCAAAATTGTCTGCATTGTCTTTTTTTCAAGCAAGATATCTGCCGAAAGAGAATGAAGATATACCGACAGTTTTGCCGCCTCAAAAGCAGAATATCCTTGAGCAATCATAGACAAAATAATACCCGTGAGAACATCTCCGCTTCCGCCTTTTGCCATGCCAGGATTGCCAAGGACGTTTATAAAAACCATATCACCATCTGTAATTATTGTCCTTGAACCTTTTAGGACGCATATAGCTCTAAATTCACTTGCAATCTTCTTTGCAGCATCAATGGGACTTTTAGCAACATCTTTTACATCAACATCAAGTACTCTTGCAGCTTCCATATAATGCGGAGTTAAAACTTTTTGAGATTTATAGCTTGCCAAAAGTTCTCTTGCTTTTGGGCTTGATGAAAGAGTATTTAGTCCATCTGCATCTATTACAATAGGTATTTGGAAATTTTCTAAAATATGAATCAATATCTTTTCAACTTCTAAATCCCTTGTAAGCCCACAGCCAAACCCCAAAACATCAAGCTTGGCAAGGTATTCGTTAAATTTTACAAAACTATCAAAAGATATAACACCTTCTTTGCCCTCAAGAGGCAGCACTATTATCTCCGGTTTTCTTAAATTCTGAAAATAAAGCGCTTCTTGGGGTGTTATTAAGTAGCAAAGTCCACAGCCGCTTTGTACTGCAGCATTGCTGCACAGAACCGCCGCACCAGGATAATACTTTGACCCGGCAACTATTCCCACCTTGCCATAATCGCCTTTGTGAGAGTCGGGAAACCTGTAAAATCTGGATATATCTAAATCCTCAGCTGTTAGAATTTTTACCTTGATATCTTTGATAATCTTTTCAGGGATACCTATATCTTTAACAATTACCTTTCCACAATAATAGCTACCTGGGTACAAAATATTCCCTATCTTAGGGTAAACAAACGTTACTGTCTTGTTAGCCTTAACAGCACAGCCTTTAACTTGAGCTGAATCAGAGCAAATTCCACTTGGAATGTCAACCGAATATACATAAGCGCCGCTACCATTTATATACTCAATTGCCTCTTTATAAAGTCCATCAATCTCCTTTGAAAGACCTATTCCAAAGATTGCGTCAACTATTATGTCAAATCTCTGGGTTTTGAGAGATAATAATAGTTCTTCTGACAAAATGCTAACATCGACTTCCAGCCTTTTCAATATATCAAGGAAAACTTTGGATGTCAAAGTCACATTCTCATCGAATAAGAATACCTTTACATTTGGACAAACCTGGGCAAGATACCTTGCAACAACAAATCCATCGCCGCCATTGTTGCCTTTTCCGCAAAAAACTGCAATGTTTTTGTCATCAAGAGTTTCAAAATCCTTTCTTATCTCTTCAAAAACACAAAAACCAGCATTCTCCATCAACACAACTTCAGGTATCCCTATTTCTTGCGAAGCTTTCCTGTCAATTTCCTTCATCTGGGATGAGTTCAAAATAAACATTTATCATCCCTTCTTTTTTTTTATTTTTCAGCAATGGCAACTGCAACTGCAACTGATTTTTGGTGAGATATACTCACCACAATATTTTTAATTCCAAGCTCAAAACAAAGAGCCTCTGCCCTGTTATAAAGCTTCACCATTGGACAACCAGTTTTTCCTTTTTGTATTTCTATGTCTTTAAAGCAAAAAACAACTCCTGTTGAAAGTGCTTTGGCAACTGCTTCTTTTGCAGCAAAATACCCTGCTATTGTCTCAGGATTATATCTTTTCTGTTTTATATATTCAAGCTCACAGGAAGTAAACACCCTTTTTAAAAATTCATCAAATCTCTTCATATCTTTGAATCTGTCCACTTCAACAACATCAATACCAATATTAAATATCATAAACTATTTTCCCCTTCTAAGTTAAATATTGCATAATTTTTGCTTAAAAAACAACAAAAAATATAAATGAAAGGAGGGACTAAACATGAGTTTTATAAGCTGCTGGTATCCCTGCAAATATCAAAAAGAAGGATACTGCTTAAAAACTCACGTTTGTCCACCATCAAAATACTGTACTGATTTTTGTCTGTTTTTTGAACCAATAGAAAGTATTAAAAGAAAAAAAGAGAAAGAAAAAGAAAACCTTTAGAAATTATTTTACCATATTCTCCACAAAGAAAGAATGCCAATAATTTTGAGATGTGAGCTCCGGATGAAATGTTGTAGCCAAGATATTTTTTTGCAAAACTGCAATTGGAGTTTCAAGCTCTGCTAAGACCTCAACACCCTCTGCTACCTCAACAATCCTCGGCGCTCTTATAAAAATGCACTCTGTGGCTATGTTGAATCTTGGGACAAAAACTTCTTTTTTGAAACTGTCAAGCTGGCTTCCATAGGCATTTCTTTCTATCACTATGTTAAGAACGGGAAGAACACCACTTCCCTGGTTTTTGATATTTTTAGAAAGCAAAATTGCACCGGCACATGTTCCCCAAACTGGCATACCTTCATATATTAAGTTTAAAATCTGATCTTTTAAGCCTGTTTCAATCAAAAATTTTCCAATTGTAGTACTTTCTCCCCCAGGCAAAATTAAACCATCAAGGTCTTTTAAATCCTCTTTTTTCTTGACAAGCTGAGGCTTTGCCCCAAGCTCTTCTATCTTTTTCACATGTTCTATAACTCCGCCTTGAAAAGCTAATACTCCTATTGTCTTCAATTTTTAATTCCCCCTGAGACTCAAAAGTTCATGCTCAGAAAGACTTCTCAAATCTATACCTTCCATCTCTTCGCCAAGGTCGTATGATATTTCTGCCAAGATTTTTGGGTCATTGTAATATGTTGTTGCCATCACAATTGCCCTTGCTCTTTTCTCAGGATTTTTGCTCTTGAAAATGCCAGAGCCGACAAATACGCCATCTGCACCAAGCTGCATCATCAAAGCTGCATCAGCTGGTGTTGCAATTCCACCCGCCGCAAAGTTGACAACAGGAAGACGTTTGAGCTCGGCTGTTTTTTTCAAAAGTTCATAGGACACTCCAAGTTCCTTTGCATATGCATAAAGCTCATCTCTATTTAGCGATGCAGCATAGCTAATTTGTTTATTTATTCTGCGAAGGTGTCTTACCGCCTCAACTACATTTCCTGTCCCAGCTTCACCTTTTGTTCTTATCATAGAAGCTCCCTCTTGAATTCTCCTCAGAGCTTCGCCTAAATCCCTTGCACCGCACACGAACGCAGCTTTGAACTTCCACTTATCAATGTGATGCTCCTCATCAGCAGGAGTTAAAACTTCACTTTCGTCAATATAATCTATACCAAGTGCTTCTAAAATCTGTGCTTCAACAAAGTGTCCAATTCTTACCTTTGCCATAACAGGTATTGAAACAGCACTTTTAATTTCCAATATTATTTTCGGGTCAGCCATTCTTGCTACTTTGCCTTCTTTGCGCAGATCTGCCGGAACTTTTTGAAGAGCCATAACAGCAACAGCACCTGCTTTTTCAGCAATCTCAGCCTCTTTTGGAGATGTCACATCCATGATGACACCGCCTTTTAGCATCTGCGCAAGGTTTTTGTTGAGCTCATATCTCTCATTTACAACCTCGCTCATAATTTAGCACCTCCGTATCGATATAATTTGTTGAAGTCTTTTGTCCACTTTATTATAATTAAAATAAACTGTGTGTAAAGACGGGATGAATGATGAGTGTATCGATACAGATTGACAAGAATTTAAAAAAGCCTCTTTACCTTCAGCTTTATGAAGATATAAAGCAAAAGATTTTGTCAGGTGAGATTAGTTATATGCAGAGGCTTCCGTCTGTGAGAAATCTTTGCAAGACGTTAAATGTGAATCTTTCAACTGTTACAAAGGCGCTGAGCAAGCTTGAAAATGAAGGCTATATCAAAGCAACCCCTGGAAGTGGTTATTACGTTGTATACAGTGAGTATCAAGATAAAATCATTTTTGAGGAAGAAAACCTTGTAGATGCTCAAGGTTATATCAATTTGGCTTCATCAAAGCTTCCATATAACCTATATCCTATCGAATGGTTCAAAGATTCTTTAAACTGCGCAATCGAAGAGTATTCACCACAGATTTTCGATTATATCGAACATTTTAAAAATCCTCTAAAGGAGTACTTGGTAGAGACATATCTTAAAAAGCTTGGGATTGTTACAAGCCCTCAAGAGCTCACAATTGTATCAGGTGCTCAGCAGGGAATTGAGATTACAACAAAAAGTTTTTTAAAGCCCGGCGATACAATATTTTTAGAAAATCCTTCGTATCTCGGTGCATACCATATATTTAGCAATATGCACCTGAACATTGTTAGTCTTGACATTGACCAGATGCTAAATATAGAAGATTACATTAAAAAGTTTTTACCAAAGGCCATATACATTATTCCTTTTTCGCAAAATCCAACCGGGATTTCATACAGCAAAGAGTACAAGGAGTATCTGTGTGAGATTTCACAAAAATATGACTTTTATATCATTGAAGATGATTTTTTAAGCGATATAGGGGTGGATGAAGGAATTTTACCAATCAAAGCATATGACAAACACGACAGGGTGTTTTACATAAAGAGCTTTTCAACCGTTACAATGCCTGCACTGAGAATTGGATTTGTTGTGGCACCAAGGCATCTTTCCGAAGAGGTTGCATACTACAAGTCAATGGCAGATATCTCAACATCGCTTTTGATACAGGTATCTTTTTATTATTTTTTGAAAAACTTCTTTGACAAGCACATAGAAAACTTGAAAGTATACATAAACCAAAGACAAAAGCTATTTTTAAGATTGGCAAAAGACCTGCAAATAGACGACAGACTATTTACTCAAGATGTTCAGGGAATATTTGTTTCTTTCTATCTTCCACCAACGATATCATCTGCTACTGTTTATAATAAACTTAAATCACAAAAGGTTTTAGTGCAGCCCCATACATGTTTTTATCACAAACCTGCCTCTACAAACTTTTTTAGAATAAGTTTTTTAGATTGCAGTGAAGATGAACTTCAAATAGCTATGCAGAAAATTCAAAAGGTTTTGAATTCAGCTTACCAAAAAGAGGAGGTATGAAAAGTGGAGTTTTGTACTGAAAAACTTAAAGATACTATCAGAAAAAATATGGAGCTTTTCATTAACATCAGAAGAGATTTAAATAGACTTGCCGAACTTTCGTATGAAGAATTTAAGACACAAAAATATATAACGGAAAGACTTTCAGAGTGGGGCATTGAAAACTTTCCAACAGCAAAAACAGGCGTGATTGGAATTATAAATAGGTCTGATGAGTGCATTGGAATAAGAAGTGACATGGATGCAATTTTAGTAGAAGGCCAGCCAAGACACTGCTGCGGTCATGACTTTCATATGGCAGTGGTACTGGGGACAGCAAAGGTTCTTGCTGATATGGGATTTGAAAGATGTGTCAAATTTATATTTCAGCCTGCTGAGGAAGGACCAGGAGGTGCAAAAAGAGTAATCCAAGAAGGCGGGCTTGAAAATCCAAAGGTGATAAAGCTATTGGGATTTCACGTATGGCCAGGTGTTGATGTTGGAACAATTGAGGTTTCAAGTGGAGCTATAATGGCAAGCGTGGATGATTTTGAGATTGAGTTTATTGGAAAAGGCGGTCATGCTGCAATGCCAGAAGTAACTAAAAATCCAATTTATCCTGCTGTTGATTTTATTCAAAGTGGCAACAACTTCTTCAGTGCATTCTCTAACAAACTATCTCCTTTTCACATTTCGTTTTCTTCAATAAACAGTGGAGAAACATTTAACGTCATTTCAGAAACATGTAAAATAAAAGGAACTGTAAGAACATTTGATAGCAATATGCAGGATTTTATCTGCAAAAACATAAAAAACCTTGCAAAATCTTCTGCACAAAAATATAATTGTCAGGTAAATATCAATTATCAATTCCAATATCCACCTTTAATAAATAACCAGCAAATTACAGAAGAATTCATTGATGTAGCAAAAAAACTTCTTGGTCCTGAAAATGTAAAAAAAGCAATCCCAAGCTTTACAGCGGAAGACTTTGCATTTTACTGTCAAAAAGTTCCTTCGGTTTATTTCAGGCTCGGTATAAAAGAAAAAAGCAAAGGAGAAAATCCTTTGCACTCACCATACTTTGATGCATCAGAAAACAGTATCTTTTACGGTATATTTCTTTTGGCAGGGTATTTACTTGCTATTTAAAAGAGCTAACAGGACTTTTTGTGCACGTGAGAACTTGTTGCTTCTGACATAAATGGCTATATACTTATTCTTGGTTTCAAACCCGTATTTTTTGAGCAATAAAACTTGGTCTGCTTGAAGACCATATAAATCTTTTGTTGATTTGTCTTTCTCTTTAACATAACATGTATCATCTACAAATTTATCCAGTTTATTTTTGCTCACAAAAGACTTTAAGGAGTAAAACGCTCCATTTTGGGCATAGTTTGTAAATAGTTTTTTGTCAAGAATATAAATATCTCCCTCGCCCGCAGCAAGCATTACCATAAGTTTTTGCATAAACGCAAACTCCTGCTCGGATTTAGGAGTGTTTCCTGTGTAAAGTATCTGATCAATGTAAACTTTATCACCAGATTTTTTCTCAAGCTCTGAAATCAGCTTTTGAGCGTTTTCATCACCAATGAAATTTCCAACAAGTACAATTCTAACTTTTTTGTTTATATCATCACTGCTGCTTGAACATCCTGCTAACGTAAATACAAGAAATATTGCCAAAGTAATAACTGCAGAGATTCTTACTAACTTACATGTTTGTTTCATCATACAAATCACCTCCATTGTACTGCAAATATTGGCGTTTTTCCAAATAAAAAGGGAAGGGTAAATATATTGCCCTTCCCTTATAATTTTACTCTATTTTTTCTTACTTTACAATCTTGGCATACATGAAGTAGTTAAATCCAAGTGGAGAAATATAGTAATTCTTTACATAGTCTCTCAGAAGATAAACTTTTGTATAGAAATAGATTGGAATTATTGCATGGTCTTGCATCAATATTTTTTCTGCTTGTATCATATACTGCATTCTTTGTTTAGCATCAATGGTCTTCTTAGCCTTATCTATTAGAGAATCATATTGCTTATTGCTCCAATTTGTGTTATTATTGCCACTATATGAGGTAAACAAATCTAAGAAAGTCATCGGATCGTTATAATCGCCAACCCATCCATCTCTTGCTACTATATAGTCTTTTTTCTGTCTTCTTTCAAGCAATACTTTCCATTCCATATTAGAAAGTTTAACATTTATTCCAAGTTGTTTCCACATATTTTGAATAGCTTCGGCAACTTTTTTATGTCCTTCATCAGTATTATAAATAATCTCAATATCTGGGAAATTCTTTCCGTTTGGATACCCTGCTTCAGCTAACAGTTTCTTTGCTTTTGCTAAATCAGCATTCACTGGTAAGTAATTACCTGCTTCACTTCTGAAATCTTTAGAAATTCCTTTAACACCATATGGAACAAAACCTGTTGCTGGCTTTTGTTCACCTTTTAGAAGAGCTACAATACGTGTCCTATCAATAGCAAGTGATAAAGCCTCTCTTACTCTCTTATCATTAAAAGGTGCTTTCTTGCAATTTACATCATAGTAGTATGTTCCTAATAAAGGTGCTATTTTAAGTTTTCCTTCTTTTTTAAGTCTTGGAATTTCTTCGGTTGGTATACCTTCGGCACCATCAACTTGCCCTGCAGTAAAAGCCATCAAATTAGCATTGTTATCAGATGATAATTTAAGCACCATCTTTTGTAAAGTAATTGACTTTGCATCCCAGTAATTGGTGTTCTTAGTAAGTTCAATATAAGAATTATGAACCCATTTTGTCATTTTAAATGGACCATTTCCAATATATGTCTTTGGATCTGTTTGCCATTTATCACCATACTTCTCAACAATATCTTTTCTTACTGGGAAGTATGTTGGGAAGTTTGTAAGATCAATAAAGTATGGTGTTGGTGCTTCCAATGTAACCCGTAAAGTTGTAGCATTTAAAGCTTTGACACCAACATCAGATGCTTTTGCTTTACCTTCATAGAATTTTTGACCATTTTTGATGTAGAAAAGCTGATAAGCATATTCTGAACCTGTTTTCGGATCTAATGCTCTTTTCCAAGCATACTCAAAATCGTATGCTGTAACAGGTTTACCGTCTGACCACTTTGCATTCTTTCTTATATAGAAAGTATAAGTAAGTCCATCCTTTGATACTGTCCATTTTTCTGCCATTCCTGGGACAGTTCTTCCTTTTACATCAACCCTTGTCAAGCCTTCAAAAACATTAATAATAATATTTGCTGCATCAAGCGCAGTATTTAAAGCTGGGTCAAGATATCTTGGTTCAGCACCATTAATATAAGTAAGCACCTGTTTAGATGAAGCAGCTGTTGCATTTTTGTAATTTGTACCTAAAAATAACCCTGTCACAAGGAACGCAACTAAAATAAAAGTAGCCACAATACGCTTTTTCATAAACAAATCTCCTCCTCACATAAAATTTTGTTTATATATCTTTACGCAGCCTGCCTTATTTTCTGTCCATCAAATGGCAGGCTACGTAATGACCAGAACCTACATCCTTAAGTACTGGTTCTTCCTCTTTGCACCTGTCAAACGCATACCTGCATCTTGTTCTAAACCTGCAACCACTTGGAGGATTTAGAGGGCTTGGAACATCTCCCTCCAATATAATCCTTGTCCTCTCTTTAGAGACTTTCGGGTCAGGTATTGGTATTGCAGAAAGCAGTGCTTGTGTATACGGATGCAAAGGATTACTGTATAGTTCATTACTTTCTGCAAGTTCTACAAGTTTTCCTAAATACATTACTCCTACTCTGCTGCTTATATGTTTTACCATCGACAAATCATGTGCAATGAACAAATATGTCAAACCAAGTTGCTGTTGTAAATCCTCTAACATGTTTACAATCTGTGCTTGAATAGACACGTCAAGTGCCGAAATAGGCTCATCACATATAATGAACTCTGGTTCAACAGCTAAAGCCCTTGCAATACCAATTCTCTGTCTCTGTCCTCCAGAAAACTCGTGCGGATATCTGCTTGCGTGTTCACTACTGAGTCCTACAAGTCTTAAAAGTTCTTGAACTCTTTCTTTTTTTTCATTGCCCCTAGCAATATTGTGTATTTCAAGTGGCTCGCCTATAATATCACCAACTGTCATTCTTGGATTTAGTGAGGCATACGGGTCCTGGAAAATCATCTGCATGGATTTTCTATAAGGAAGCATGTCCTTTTTTGTTATATCTTCTCCTTTGAATATAATCTGCCCGCCTGTTGGCTCATAAAGCCTTATGATGGTTCTTCCTGTTGTAGACTTGCCGCAGCCGCTTTCACCAACAAGTCCCAGCGTCTCACCCTTTTTTATGAAAAAGCTCACGTTATCTACCGCTTTTATATATGCTTTTTTCCCCAATCCCATCTTTACTGAAAAATATTTTTTTAGATTTTTTATTTCAATCAAAACCTCATTCAACTTTTCCACCTACCTCTAAAATTGCAACTTACTTATTCATTTGCAGCTTTTGCCTTTTCCAGCAAGCTCTGCGGAGCATACTGGTGATTAAGCCAGCACCTTGACATATGACCATCCTCAACTTCGAAAAGTGGTGGTCTTACTTCCAAACACACTCTCATTGCATATTCACATCTTGGCGCAAACGGACATCCTTTTGGAGGCTTCAATAAATCTGGTGGCTGTCCTTCTATTGGCACAAGCCTTTTTTTAAGCCCTAAATGCATCTTGGGAACAGACCTCAAAAGCCCCCATGTATACGGATGCTTGGGGTTGTAAAATATATCATCAACAGTTCCTTCCTCTACAATAATTCCACCATACATTACAATCACCTTTTGGCATATGTCTGCCACAACACCAAGGTCATGAGTAATAAGTATAATTGACATCTTAAGCTGCTGTTGAAGTTTTTTCAAAAGGTCCAATATCTGAGCCTGGATGGTAACGTCAAGTGCAGTTGTTGGCTCATCTGCAATTAAAAGCTTGGGGTTGCACGAAAGAGCCATCGCTATCATAACTCTCTGGCGCATACCACCCGAAAACTCGTGCGGGTACTGTGAAAGTCTTCGCTCAGGACTTGGAATACCAACAAGCTTTAACATCTCAACCGCTCTTTTTTTAGCCTGAGCTGTTGAAACTTTGTTGTGTATCTTTATCGCTTCTATTAACTGATTTCCGATTGTAAAAACAGGATTTAAAGATGTCATAGGGTCCTGAAATATCATACTGATTTTGTTTCCTCTTATGTCTCTCATTTCTTTTTCAGAAAGTTTAAGTAAGTCCTTACCTTCAAATATTATCTGACCGTCAACTATTTTTCCAGGCGGTGCAATAAGTCTCATGATGGACATTGAGGTAACACTTTTACCGCTTCCAGATTCACCTACAATACCTACAGTCTGTCCCTCATATACATCAAACGAAACATCGTTTACTGCCTTAACCTCTCCAACATGAGTAAAAAATGACGTTTTCAAATTCTTTACTTCTAACAATTTTTCAGCCAACTCTTTTCACCTCAAATTCTGGAAAATTATGTTTGAAAAAAGTTACTTTCTCATTCTTGGATCAAGTGCATCTCTGAGCCCATCCCCAAACAAGTTGAATGCAAGTATTATCAAACACAACAAAAGCGATGGGAAAAATAGCCTATAAGGGTATGATATAAAACCGTTAACACCATCTGATGCCAAAGAACCAAGTGATGGAACAGGTGCATCAACACCAAGACCAATGAAGCTCAAAAAAGACTCAGTAAAAATGGCACTTGGAATCTGCAGCGTAGCAGTGACTATAATTGACCCCATGCTGTTTGGAATCAGGTGCCTGAGCAAAATCCTCCAACCACTTGCACCAATTGTTTTTGCGGCTGTAACATATTCTTGCTGTTTTAAGCTTAATATCTCTCCACGCACAATCCTCGCCATCGAAATCCAGTAAGTAAGTCCCAATGCAATGTATATACAAACAAGTGGTGCACCCACTGTCTGAAGTCCGCTCAAAAATGAATACTTATCAAAAAGAGCTTCCAAAGCAGGCTTTAACGATACTGAAAGAAGAATTACGTAAATCATCAAAGGTATACTGTACAGGATATCAACTATTCTCATCATTATATTGTCAACTCTGCCACCTATATACCCCGAGATGCCCCCATATAAAACACCAATCACAATATTTATAATTGTTGCAACAATTCCTATGGAAAGAGAGATTCTCATACCATACAAGCATCTTACAAACAAATCTCTACCAAGCTCATCAGTTCCAAATAAATGAGTAAGTGACGGTGGCAGTGCTTCATGCCCTCTAATCTGCTGATCATATTTGTATGGCATAACTATTGGACCAATTATGGCAAGCAAAATAAAAAACACTATTGTCCACATTGATGCCATTGCTACTTTATTAGCCTTAAGTCTTCTCCATGCATCCTGCCAGTAGCTCATGCTTGGCCTGACAATTGTCTCTTGCTGCCTCTCTTCTTTCGGAACTGGTACAAAAAGTTCTTTTGATACGCTCTCCATTATCTTCTTTTCCCCCTTAAAATCAGTCCTCAAGTTTTATACGCGGGTCTATAAATACATAGATAATGTCAACAATTAGGTTCATAAATATCAAAAATGCTGCATAAAATATTGTGGTTCCCATCACAAGCGAATAGTCCCTGTTAGATATACTATCAACATAGAACCTCCCCATTCCTGGGATTGAGAAAATCTTTTCAACAACAAAACTACCAGTAAGTATACCTGCAATTAAAGGACCCAAATACGTAACAACAGGTATCAAAGAATTTTTCAGCGCATGTTTGTATATGACTATGAAATCTGAAAGTCCTTTTGCGCGTGCAGTTCTAATATAGTCCTGTGATAAACTTTCAAGCATACTGCTTCGAATAAGCCTTGCAATAAAAGATATTGGATATGCTGCCAGTGTAACAACAGGAAGAACATAGCTTTTAGGTTCATCTAATCCCATTATAGGTACAAGTTGAAGCTTTACACCAAAGATATACATTAAAATTACAGCAAGTACAAATCCAGGTATCGTAATGAAAATGGTTGCTATAATCATAGACAAATTATCCTGCCATTTACCTTGATGTACGGCAGACCAGATACCAAGCGGTATCCCTATCAGCAAACTCAAAATTATAGCCAAAATACCCACCTTAGCAGAAATGGGAAACGTTTCTGCAATAATCTCATTAACTGTTCTACCTTGATTTCTCATTGAAATTCCCAAATCACCGTGTAAAAGGCTATTTAAATATTTGAAATATTGCACTCCAAGCGGTTTGTTAAGTCCATATTTCTCGTTCAGGTTTTGCAAAATCTGCTCAGGCAAAGTCTTTTCACCCGTGAATGGACCACCTGGTATCATTCTCATAAGAAAAAATGTAACAGTAACTATGACGAATAATGATACAATAGACCACACTATCCTTTTGAGTATGTATCTTGCCACGTACAATCTCTCCTTCAGTAATTAATTTATTAAACAATTAATGAACATTTATGCAATTGTTTGAATATTTATAAAATTATTAATTTCAAAATTCTCGTTGATAATTATAGCACTATGTGCTTGCATAATCAATACATTTATGTGCGTTTAATTTTCTGAAAATATCAATTTTTTGTCAATCGTTTGAATTGTATGCATGTATCTGTTTATACTTATTAAAGTTTTTCTCAAATTTTCGGCTGGTGCATTGCTCAAAATGAAGGATAATATCTTGAAGTTTTCATTTTAGTACATTTTGGTTCATTAATATTTATTCTATTGAGCGGCATAAAAATTTTTGTGTGTTTTGAACTATCTTTTTGAGGGTAAAATTATGATAGAAAACAAATGGGCTTGGGAGGAAAAACTTTATGAGAAAACCGGGTAAAATTGTAATTATTGGAACTGGCTTTGTAGGCTCATCAACTGCTTTTGCTCTTGTAGATGCCGGGCTTGCAACAGAACTTGTTTTAATTGATGTAAACCGTGCAAAAGCCGAAGGTGAAGCCATGGATTTAAATCACGGAATATCCTTTGTAAAACCCGTCAAGATATGGGCAGGTGATTATGAAGATTGCAAAGATGCTGATATAATAATAATCACTGCTGGTGCCAACCAAAAGCCTGGTGAAACAAGGCTTGATTTGACTTATAAAAATGCACAAATTACAAAGTCGATAATTGAAAATATTATCAAATATACGCATGATGCAATACTTTTAATGGTAACAAACCCTGTTGATGTTCTCACGTATGTAATGTATAAAGTTTCAGGCCTGCCAAAAAATCAGGTTATAGGTTCTGGAACAGTCTTAGACTCATCACGATTTAGATACCTTTTGGCACAACACTGCCAGGTTGATGTGAGAAATGTTCATGCATATATATTGGGCGAACATGGAGACAGTGAAATTGCTGCCTGGTCTCTTACAAATATAGGCGGCGTGAATTTTATGCAGGAGTGTCTATTATGCGGGAAAAATTGCTCACCTGAAGTAAAAGAGCAAATATTCAACAAAGTAAAAAATGCTGCATACGAAATAATTGAAAGAAAAGGAGCAACATATTACGCCATTGCATTGGCTGTTAGAAGAATTGTTGAAGCTATAATCAGAGATGAAAATTCTATACTGCCTGTATCATCAATAGTTGATGACGTATATGGTGTAAAAGACGTTGCAATTTCCCTTCCTGCAATTATCAACAAAAGCGGAGTTGTAAAAGTATTTGATATACCACTGACAGATGAGGAAAAAGAAAAGCTTAAAAACTCTGCTCAGGTAATAAAAAGTGTGATAGAGTCTTTAAAACTATAATAGGAGGCTGTCTAAAAACAAAATTTTAAAATTCTTATTTCGCAATATATAGGTAAACTAAATAAATCAAAAACTATATATTTTAAGAAAGGGGCTATCCAATTATCTTTTTGGACAGCCCCTTTTGCTTTATTTTCTTTGCTACTTTGAGCTGTTGCAATTTTGTTTTTGTCGTGATAAAATAGCAATTAGTCTTAAATTTTGAGTGGAGGTGAAAAGTTTTGGCAAACACAAAGTCTGCTAAAAAGAAGATAAAGGTTATAAGACGTAGAACTATTGAAAATAAGATTCAAAAATTTAAAATGAAAAAGGCTATAAAAGAGGTCAAAAAAGCACTGCTTAGCGGTGACATCGAAAAGGCAAAAGAACTTTACTCAAAAGCTGCAAAGCTCATTGACCAAACAGCTGCAAAAGGCGTAATTCATAAGAACAATGCTTCAAGAAAGAAATCAAGACTTATGAAACTAATCAACAAGTACGCTGCTCTGTCTTCACCACAGCCAGAATCAAAAGCTCAATAACAAAAAAGGGCTGTCCAGTCTCTTTTCAATGGATAGCCTTTTTATATTTTATTTTACAATTTGATACAAAAGCACTTCAAGCGCTGTCTCATCATCAATTTGCCCTCTTTTTATCATGTACTCGTATTCTATGGTCTTTTGAATTATAGTTTTTATTTTATCAAGGGTAAAGGTTTCTGCTTGTTTTTTGTACTTGTCAACAAAGAACTCTAAAATACCAAGCTGCTTTGCAATCTGTTTTTTGTTTGTCTCCTGCATCTCTTTTAACATTCCAAGTATCTTAAAATGTCGTAAAATCAAAGCCAAAATCTTGCTGACACTTGTCCTGAGCTGATACAGCTCTCTCAGGTACTTATACCCACTTTCTAAATCCTTTGTCGCAAAAGCATCAAGCATCTGGAATATATGGTCTTGTGGGTTGTCTGTCAAGGTCTTTAATATATCATCATGAGTAACCTTGCTTCTTTTGCCAAGATATGAAATGAGAACTTGTAAATAGTTATAAATTAGCATCATATCTTTGTTGTAATGAAGAATAATCTCCTGGGCCATATTATCAGAGATTGTTTTTCCTTCTTTAGACATTACATTTTGAACCCACTTTACTAAATCTGGCATAGAAGGTTGCACAAACTCTGCAGAAAATGCTATTTGTTTGAGGGCTGAAAATAGCTTGTTTTCTTTTGCTTCGTATTCTTTAAAGATTATATAAGTACTGTCACTTTTAAAATTCTTGAGATTATCTATGATAGCAGAAAGATTTAAGCTGGAGTTTGTAGATGTATACTTGAAAAAGTTTTTAAAGATTAGCACTCTTGGCTCTAAATCAAAAGATATTGAAAACATTTCGTTTATTATATCGTTATAATTTGCAGTTTCGCCGTCAAATCTTACTATGTTGTTTAAATTTCCACCTACTATGGCATGGCTAAAACGCTTGGTATATTCATCAATCAAAAATATCTCTTGTCCATAAAAAAGGTAAATCTTCTTAAAATCTTTTTTCAATAGTTGCGAATTTAATTCTTTTATAATCTCTTTTGTTTTCTCAGCCATTTTAAATATTTCACCTCACAATATACGGATTTACCATCATCTTATTTCTGTCAACTATAATGTCTATGGTTCCATTTAAATCTGTTCTATACACCTTAATGTTTCTGTCTTTGAGTCTTTGTAAGACCTCATTCGAAGGATGCCCAAAGATGTTGTCTTTCCCTACAGAAATTACTGCAAATGTTGGCTTTACATTTTCCAAAAACTCTTCAGATGTTGCTGTGCTGCTTCCATGGTGTCCCACCTTTAAGATCTTTGTCTGCAAGTTATATTTCTTTACGTATTCCTTTTCAGACTCATATGAGGCATCACCTGTAAATAGCATAGAAAAATTGCCAAGGGTCAGCTTCACAACAACAGAACTATTTTCATCTTCCTCTACTGGTGGGATAAAATAGGCTTTTAAATCCTTGTAGCGATAAACTTTCAAGCTATCTACTAACACAACCTTTTGCCCTTTGAACTTTTGAGCATTTTCAAAATATACCTCTTTTGATGTTACAATTGTGTCCACTTTCATCTCATAAAGCAGATACTCAAAGTCCCCCATATGGTCGCTGTGCTTGTGTGTCAAGACTAAAACATCAAGTTTTGCTACTCCTCTTTTGAGTATATACGGAAGAACAATTCTTTTCAAGCTGCTAAAATCTTCATATTCAGGCCCTGTGTCAATCAGCATTGAAAATCCCTTGTATGTAATAAAGCTACTGTCTCCCTGCCCTACGTCTATCACGTTTATGATGAGCCTGTTGTAATTTATAAGTGTCTGTAAGATAAATGCCACAAGCAGTCCACAAATACTCAAATATATCACATATTTTAGTTGCCTGTTTATAAATTTTCTAAAAATTAAAGATGCCACAACAAGATAGTAACAAAATATTAGCTTTTCATCCCATAAAATGACCTTTACATGCGAAAATCCTACATAAGATAATCTTGAAAGGTACATTAGCACGTTCACACAGACTTCTAAAAACCATTTAAATGGTAATATATCTATATTGAAAACCAATAATAGACAATACAGCAGCCCAGCCGGTACAACAGCACCTGCAACTGGTACAGCAACTATGTTTGTCAAGAATGAAATAACTGAGATCTCAGAAAAATAATAAGCTATCAACGGCAATATTAAAATCTGAGCAGAAATTGAAACTGCAATAAGTGAAGATATACCTCTTGGTATCTTTAACTTCGCAAAATATTCATATATCCCTTTACAAAACAGAATTATTGAAAGAACACTCAAAAAAGACAGCTGGAACCCAATGTCAAAAAGAAAAAGCGGATTTACAAGCAGCATCAAAACGCTTGATACAGATAGGCTATTGAGCGTATCAGGATTTCTGTAAATAATCCTTCCAGCATAGAAGATTATCGCCATAATCGAAGCCCTAACAACTGATGCTGACATCCCTGTGACAATAGCAAAAATAACTATGACACCTATTATTAAAAAGTTTACTCCTTTACCATATATCTTTAATATTCTTCTGAACAAAATCTCAACAAAAGCGCAAAGCACCCCTACATTTCCACCAGAGACTGCAAGAAGGTGAGCAAGTCCGCTTCGCTGAAAGTCTTTGTACACATCATCTGGAATTGTAGATTTGTTGCCAAGAATCAAACCTTTTAAAAGCGAAGATATATCATTTTCAAAAGAGCTATCTATGAGGTTATTTAACTGTGTAGAAAATCTATTGAGAAGATTGAGAACATTTTTTCCTTGATAGATAACCTCTATGTCTTTTGAGTAAAGTGTATAAATAGCACCTTTGCCTTTCAAATATTCTCTGTAATCAAAACCAAATTTACTTGTCTTTCCTTTTGGAATTTTAAGTTTTCCAGAAACTTTTACAGTATCTCCATAAAAAATACTTTTTTTAGACTCTGTTGTGACTCTAATAACAACAGCCTTTGAATTTAGTTTTGTTTTAAGGTAAAAGGAAGTCTTTTTATCGCTTATCTCGGGAAATGAGCAGATATTGCCAACAATATAAACATGTTTCCCATCCAGATTTTTTTGAGGCTCAAGAATATTGAAAATGTAATAAGTCCTGAAAAGCTGCAGCGTGAGAAAAAGAAAACATAAAATAAACATAAACTTTTCCTTTTTAAAGTACTGAGGAAGAAAATAGTAGGTAGCACACAGCGCTCCTAAAATTAGCAAAAGGCAAAATACAAGTACCTCAATTTTTTTTATATTTCTGCCCAGAACAATTCCTATCATCATAAAACTGGCAACAAATAACGCCTTTCTTGTCATGGTTTGAGTACCCTGCTTTCTAACATGTAGAAAATTTCATCATCTATCTTTAAATTTCCCTTCCCAACTCCTATACAAATCTCTGGTTTGTTTTCCCCGTGAAAGTCGCTTCCACCACTGATAGCAAGGTCAAGTTTTTTGGCAATTTCCAAAAGCATATTTGTTTCTTTTTGGCTGTGATCTGAGTGGAAAACCTCAAGCCCGTCAAGCCCATATTCTTTTAGCTCCAAAAATACATTTTCACTTCCCTCATCCAGATATAAATACTTGTGAGGATGTGCCAGTATAGCAAGTCCGCCTGCTTTTTTTATTGCCTCAATAGCCTCCTGAGGTTTTAACTTATCCTTTTTCACATAAGCAGGTTTGCCAAAACCTAAAAGCTTTTCAAACACCTCTTTTGTGGTGGAAAAGTATCCTTTCTTGACAAGTACCTGGGCAATATGAGGTCTTCCTATCATCTCACCCGAAGATAACTTTTCTACTTCATCCATCGAAATGTCATATCCCATTTTCCTGAGCTTTTCAATTATCTTAGGGTTTCTTTCTTTCCTGAACCTTTCAAGCATCTTTAGCTTTTGCTGCAAGAATTCATTGTTAATATCTACAAAAAGCCCTAAAATGTGCATTTCTATCTCAAAATCAGCGCTTATTTCAACACCGCTCACCACTTTAATCCCAAGCCTGTTTCCCTCATCGATGGCATGTATTACACCATCTGTTGTATCATGGTCGGTTATTGCAATAGCAAAAAGCCCTTTTTCTTTAGCAAGCTTTACAACCTCTTGAGGAGTAAGCGTTCCATCCGAAAATGTTGTGTGAACATGAAGGTCAACCATTCTGAGCAGCACTTCCTTTCTCTATTTATTATATCTTAATCTAAATAAATTAACAAAACAAAAAGGTGGCCTTTTAGCTCTTTTAAGACCACCTCAAAAACTTAAACAAATGAACTTATAATTTGCTTGCAATCTCGCGGGCAATCAAAACTCCGTTCACGCTCGCCTGCATAAGTCCTCTTGTAATACCTGCTCCATCGCCACCAAAATAAAGGTTTTGAATTGTCAAACACTCAAAATTGTTCTTGACTTTTACCTCGTTTGAATAAAACTTAACCTCAACACCGTAAAGCAGCGTATCAAACGATGCAACACCCTGCACGACATAGTCCAAAGCTTCAATCATCTCTTTTATATCAAGCATTATTCTGTAGGGCAAAACCAAACTCAAATCACCGGCAACAGCATCAGTAAGTGTTGGTACAACAGAGTTTCTTTTTATCCTCTCCTCGTTTGATCTTCTACCTCTTATAAAATCACCATACCTTTGAACAAGTACTTTGCCTCCTGAGAGCATGTTTGCAAGTTCTGCAATGTATTTGCCATACTTTATACTATCTTTGAATGGGTCTGTAAAATGTTTTGATACAAGCAGAGCAAAGTTTGTGTTGTCGCTCTTTATATTCTTGTAGCTGTGACCGTTAACTACTGCCAGGTTGTCATAGTGCTCAACAGCAACATACCCACCCGGGTTCATGCAAAATGTTCTTACCTTGTCATCAAATGTTTTTGTATAGTATATGAACTTGCTCTCATAAAGATGCTCAGTTATACCCTTCCATATATGATTTGGTGTCTCTACTCTCACACCTATGTCAACCCTGTTATTCTCACACGGGATATTGTACTTTTCTATTATCTTCGAAAGCCAGCTCGCACCCTCACGTCCCACACATATAACAACATTTTTTGCATAGTATATACTGCCATCCTCAGCAACAACCCCTGCCGCTTTTCCATCTTCCACAATCAAGTCTTTTACAGGTGTTCTGAATTTTATCTCAATGTTATTGCTGAGGAGAAAATCCTGGAGTCTTTTGTATATCTTTTTTGCCTCTTCGGTGCCAAGATGTCTTATTGGACTTTCAACAAGCATGAGGTTCGCAACAGTTGCCTTCCTTTTTATTTCCTCAATCACCTGACTATTTGTACCATATACCTTAGTGTCTGCCCCATTTTCAAGGTATATGCTATCTACGTACTTTATGAGCTCTACTGCCTTGCTTTGCCCAACAAATTCTTGAATTCTGCCACCAACGTTTGGTGAAAGCGACAACTTCCCATCTGAAAATGCACCTGCACCCGAAAATCCAGTTGTTATATTGCAGGGTTTGCAGCCACTACAAACATTTGTAACTCTCTTTGGACACTCTCTTGACTCGATATCTCTTCCTTTCTCAAATATCACAACTTTTGCCACAGAAGAAGTTTTCACAAGCTCATATGCCGTAAATATCCCACATGGTCCTGCCCCTACAATAATGACATCATACTTTGTGTTCATATTCCTCACCCTCTTGGCCTTTGCAAAATTAAATTTCCCTTTGAAATGTTACACCAAATTATAAAATTTGTCTATTAAAAATTTACACACTTTTTTAATAATTGAGAAACGAAAAATCTAAACAAATGAGGTAATATAAAAATAGAAGAAAAAATTTACAAGGAGGCAATAAAAAAATGAAAAGAAAACTGATAAGCTTAATTTTAGTTTTCGTCTTTACTTTTCTCTTATTAGTTCCGGTATATGCTGACCAAGATACATCAGCTACTTCATCTTCTCAGACTGTAACAAGCTCAGCCTATAGCACAACTCAAGTACAAACTTATCAAACCACTGAGAACACTACTTACTCTCAGACTTACAATACTCAAAATTCGACAACCACAACCACAACATATTCTTCAACTTACAGTACAAATTCAACTACTGAAGTAATTCCACCTATTTCAAATGATAATGTAAATATCCAAGAAGTACAGAAACTTTCAAAAGAGCAGAAAAAGGCTATTAATAACTTCATTTTGCAAATCAATCAACTAAGAACAAAGTTTAACAAGATTAATGCTGAGGTAAATCATCTTAGGGCAAAGATAAATGCTTACATTCAAGCTGCTAAAAGATATGATAAGAACTTCTTTACTCAGGAAATGAACAAGATAATTAATGATGTAAACAAGGCAATATCACAACTTCAAAAGGAACTCAAAAAGAAGAATTTCTCGTCATCCAAAGTAGCAGAGCTTAACAATCAACTAACTCAAAAACTCAATGAACTAAAAGTATATGAAGAAGTCTATAAAAACCAGCAGCAACAGGCAGTTGACCAGGCTGTATATCAAATAAAACAACTTGTCGACCAGATTCAACCAACAGTAAGCCAAAAGGTGTACCAGATAAATACCATCGATAAGCAGATAAAAGTCAAACTCTACGAATATCATCAGATAGCTAAGAGCAGTGATTACAATAAAATAGTCAGCTTATTGAATGAAGTTGTAGGCTTGTATCAGGCAAAAGTTAATACTATCTCCGAAATAAAAAGTCTTTACACAGATGTTCTTTCAAAAATTGAAAACATTATTAAAAACTCTCTCAATATGCCCAAAAAGTATGTTCAGCCAATGCAAGAAAAGAAAATCACAATTCCTGGCAAAGGTAACTCTAAAATAGAAATAGAGATAAAAAAGATTCCTCAGCAGCCTCACAAAGGAAAGAAGAAATAAAATTTTAAGCTTATGTTCAAAACAAAAAGGTGTACATCCGAAAAGAAGGATGTACACCTAATTTTTTTCTACAAGATACTTCCAATATCTTTTGGGCATGTTCTGCTGCTGAAGTTTTAGATTTTTTCGCTCTTCGATTGCCATAGATTTGAAATACTTCTTCCACAGCATCTGAAACATCTCTTCTTGATGAGTTACTTTTAATTTTAAGTTATTGCAAATTAAAAACTGGACTTTTTTTCTATCGTAAATAGCAACTTTGTTTCGCTTCACATCATGGATGACCCAGCAAAATTCATTCAGCCTATTTTTAAAAAAATATGCAATTGGTTTTATAATGTCGTTTTTGGGTTCAAACTTGGCATAAAGAAATCCTTCATTTGTCTCACAAAACCTCATAAGCCCCATGTATTTTCCTATTTCCCTGCTAACGTTTTTTGCCATCTTTTCAACTGCGTTTGCTATATCATCACTGTAAAGATACTTTATCTTTTTGCCATGGGTAAGTAACAAAAATAGATATCTCAAAATATAACTCTCTTTGTCTTCAGTATCTGACAAAAATGCATAGTAAATCTTTTTGAAAACACTGCAATCAGTTTTTTCAATTATGCCTTTCCTCATTTCCAAAAACGTTTTGAAATCATTTTGAACCTCTCTTACACTATCTATAAACATCGGTTGGTATTCATTTTTTGAAACAATTATAGCTCTATCTTTATCTATACCTTCAGAAATTATATGAAATGCCGCACACATAAAACCTTCGAATGTTCCGTCATACAAAAATATTTTGTACACCTTTTAAATCTCCCCTGTTATCACAGATGTAAATACTTCCCTATCAAAAAACGAAAGCTGCTGAGGTTTTTGCAAAGAATTTTTATCTGTAAGTTTTTGCCTTATTTTCTCAGGTGGCAAATCAATTAAAAACCTTTCAAATGCCTTGCCGTTGCAAGTTATAAAATATTTTGCTCTTTTTAGAACAACACCCATCTTTTTTAAATCCTCAAAATCCAAAGAATGAAATACCCTGTTTTTAATTATTCTCTTTGCACTTTTTATTCCAATGCCAGGCACTCTTATCAGCTGTTCATAACTTGCTTTATTTATCTCAATTGGGAATTTATCAAGGTTTCTCAGCGCCCACATCACTTTTGGGTCAACCTCAAGGTCAAGGTTCTCATCCTTGCTTTTAAAAAGCTCATCAGCAGAAAAGTTGTAAACTCTAATCAGCCAGTCTGCCTGATAAAGTCTGTGTTCACGCAAAAGCGGTGGACTGTCCACTTTCAATATCCTTGGATCGTGATTTACAGGCGTGTATGCAGAATAGTATACCCTTTTGAGCTTAAACTTTTTGTAAAGGTGCTGGCTTAAGTTGATTATTTTATAATCACTGTCATCTGTTGCACCAATTATCATCTGAGTGCTTTGACCAGCCGATACAAAATTTTTCTCTTCTTCAGCTACTTTTGTTATAAACTCCATAGGCTTTAATATACTCTCTTTTGTTTTATTGGGACACAAAAGCCTTAAGCTCTTTTCAGATGGAAGTTCAATATTGACACTCATTCTGTCAACCAAAAATCCAGTTTTTTTTATTAAATCAAGTGATGCATAGGGAATAGCTTTAACGTGTATATATCCATTGAACTGATATTTATATCTCAAAAGCCAAACTGTTCGAAAAAGCATCTCCATTGTCCAGTCAGGAGAATTTTTGATGGCAGAGCTCAGAAAAAGACCCTCTATATAGTTTCTCTTATAAAAGTTTATGGTCAGCTCAGCAATTTCCTGGGGTGTAAATGTTGCTCTTTTTATATCATTGCTCCTTCTGTTAATACAGTAAGCACAGTCAAAAATACATTCATTTGTAAATAGAACTTTCAAAAGGGAGATACAACGCCCATCATCTGTCCAGCTGTGGCAAATACCTGCAGAAAATGTTGAGCCAATTCCAAAATGTTTTTCCCTTTTGCTTCCGCTTGACGCGCACGAAACATCATACTTTGCAGCAGCACCAAGAACCTCAAGTTTTTCAAGTATATCCATATAAATCACTTCTTTTTTAAAAAACTATGTGTAGTTGATTTATACCTATATAATAACCGAATATATATTCTATTTCAAGAAAAAAATAAGAGACCCCCCTCCCTCAGCTATAAAGAGAAAAGGACCTCTTACTATTCTTTGTGGCCTCAATATTGGAATACTTTTGCAACATCCATACACCTGACATCTCTACTGTAAGTTATCAAGGGAGACATCTGCAGTTTTTAATCTTTTAATCTTCTCAGTATCATAACCTCCTTCGGGGCAAGAGTAGCTTTTCCGCCCAAAATCTTCTGTGTTATAAGCTCATAATACTCATCTTTAAGCTCAATATTTACATCATAACCATTGAAATTCAAAAGAAACACATATTCATTCCCATTCTTTTCTCTTTTTGTTACTTCAACACCTTCCGGCACAAGTAATATTGGTTGTACACCAGCCTTTTCAGCGTAGAACTTAACAAGACCTTCTATAAACCTTTGTTCTGGTCTTGTTCCAATATAAATCGCCTTTCCATTTCCATAATTATTTTCAACAACAGCTGGCATTCCGCGGTAATAATCCTGCTCATAGTAAGCAAGCGCCCTTGCACCCTCAAGGTGAATAACGTCACAGATAAAATCACATTCGTATTTGCCATCAAGCATGCCAATAGGTTTTTCAAGTATAATTGCATTTTTCATATCAGGGAAAAGCGCATCAATCTCCTCAACCCAGATACCACAGAGTTTCCTAAACCAACCCGGATAGCCGCCAAGAATTACTCTGTCATTTTCATCAACAAGTCCTGATAAATATGTTGTAATAAATATTCCACCGTTTTTTACATAATTTTCTATATTCTTTGCAGTCTCTTTATCAAGAAGATACAAAAGTGGTGCAACAACAAGTTTGTACCTTGTTAAATCTTCTTTCGGGTCAACAACATCCACATTTGTTTTTAGCTTATACAGCGCTTTATAGTAAGCATCTATATGTTCAAGGTAAGATATATCATTTCTAAATCCCATACTCTCTTCAAGCGCCCACCAGTTTTCCCAGTCAAATAATAGTGCAACCTCGCTCTTAGTTGTTGACTCCAAAATCTCATCTAAGCGCAAAAGTTCATCGCCAATCTTTTTAAGCTCTTTGCTCACCCTCGTCTCAAGGTGTCCAACATGCGGAACCATCGCAGAGTGAAACTTTTCGCACGAAGCAACTGACTGTCTCCACTGGAAATACAGCACAGAGTCAGCTCCATGTGCAATTGCATGATAGCTCAAAAGCCTTATCATACCAGGTCTTTTTGCAGAGTTGTACCAATGCCAATTTGTCTGGCTCGGTGTTTGTTCCATCAAAATCCACGATTGGTCTCTTTTGAGCCCTCTCATGAGGTCATGCTTGAAAGCAATAGAACTTGGAGAATCTTTTATCGATGGGTAATTGTCCCATGATACAATATCCATATGTTTTGCCCATTTGTGATAGTCAAGAGGCTTAAATGGGCCCATCAGGTTTGTTGTAACAGGGATATCTGGCATGTATTTTTTGATAATCTCAACTTCCATTTTATAAAGATTCAGAAGGCTGTCTGACATAAACCTCTTGTAATCAAGCGAAGGTCCCTGGAATGAGCTTTTCTGCCTTCCAGGCATATATTCAAACTCTTCGTTCAGATATGAGGGAACTTCTATCTCATCCCAATCATAAAATGTATGTCCCCAGAAAGCTGTGTTCCATCTTTTGTTGAGCTCATCCAATGTTTTATATCTTTCTTTTAGCCACTCTCTAAAGGCTTTTGCACAGTTTTCACAGTAGCAGTAAGGACCATATTCGTTACTGATATGCCACATTATAACTGCAGGATGGTCTTTATACCTTTTTACCATCTCCTCAACAATTCTTCTTGCTGCATTTTTGAAGTTTGGACTGTTTGGGCAGTAATTCTGCCTTGCTCCATGTTTTCTCTTTCTTCCATGAATATCAACAGGAAGCACATCAGGATACTTTTTAGAAAGCCATGCTGGCTGAGAAGCCGTAGGTGTTGCCAAGATAACATGAATACCATTTGAATAGAGCTTATCAATTATTTTGTCAAGCCATTCAAATGTAAATTCATCTTCATTTGGCTGAAGCTGTGCCCATGAAAATATTGGCATAGAAACTGCATTTACATTATAGTATTTCATATATTCAATGTCCTTTTCCCACACATCCTCTGTCCACTGGTCTGGATTGTAGTCTCCACCATGCAAAAATTTTTTCAGCTTTATTTTGCCCATTATAAAAGCCTGGTCAACCAAACTGTGCAAAATTGCACAGTATTGGCGGCTGGGGTATTTGTAGTCCGCCTTTCAGGCTTTCCCAGCCCCAGCAGGCGGTATTTGGGAAAGCCATAGCCCCTGCCCCAAGAAGCAGGAACTTACGCCCTTACAGGTCTTCCCCACTTGCCCTGAAATCAAAAGCGATTTCAAGACAGACATATCACGCAGGACTCTGTCAGGGGAGAGTGGCGTTACCACCGCTACCCTAAGAACTTGCCAGGGATTGTGTTTTTTGCCACGACTACCCGCGCTTGTTCCATCCAGAGGCACGGATAGCCTCCCTGGCTCACTCCCAGAGCTTTGTAAAAACTTTATCGCTCTATCTATCGCTTTGAGTTGTTTTTTCCTCAGATGTTTGTTCTTGACTACCTTCCTTACATACTCTTTTAGCTCTTCCAGGTTGTTTACATCAAGCCTACTAAGAAGCAGCATATAATTGTGCGGTATCCTTTCTCTCAAACCAAGTCCTCTTCGCGCTATTACATACGCTGCCGCAATATCCTTGCTCACCATATACTGCGGTGCATACTTCAACATCCCTATCACAGAAGTATACGCCGGGTCTACTTCTATAACCTCTACTCCTTCCCGTTTTGCCAGAAGTTTTACCTTCTCCAAAAGTAATCTGCTTCCAAAATAGTGCCTTATCCGTCTTGATTTTCTACCTGAAAAGTCGCCTCTTCTGCCCCTGTCCTGTATGCTAAGGTTCTCAATCACTATCGCTTTTTGCTTCTCTTTCGCCATTTGTACTATCATGTGTGCATACTGCCACCTGTAATACTCTCTCTTGCTTGAGCTTCCACTCTCAAGCTTCTCAAGTGGTATTCTGCCATATCCCAGAAACTGTCCGTACTCATCTGTTTCTGCCCATGCAACATTCTTTGGATATGCGTTAGTGTCTATCCCTATAACTCCATTTGCTCTCGTTATCGCAGGCTTGGGGAAAACTTCTTCAACGGTGAAGTAGGCATATACTACACCGTTTTTGAGTTTCAGTTCTACAGAATAAGGTCCACTAAAGCTGCTTATTGCTTGTAGCAGTAGGTTCCTATCCATGTATGTCTTACCTTTCATCTTCCATCCAGCTTGTATCGTCGCATATACGTACTCTCTTTTTCCTACGTTAATCCTGAGTTTTGTGAAGTTCCCGTCTATCTCAATCCTTGTATTGAGATTCCCCTTTTTGCTCCTGTCTCCTCTTGAGTACAGATTCCCCTTCCTTTTCTCCTGCCACTCTCGTTGAAGTTTCCTATATACCTTGCCGTTTATGTGCCGCCTCTTTAGTTTTTCAAAAAGTTGCCTGCCACCAAAAATGACCTTTTCAGGATTTTCTCCTCTTTCTTTGCATGAGTTTAAAACACTGTTTGCTTTCATTATTGCATCATCAACGTATCGGGAATTAAGATTAAAAATTCCTTGCAGTTCTCTTTTGAGTTCATTCCTTTTATGCCCTTCCAGTAACCTCTTGTATGCATACCTCATACAAGAGGACCATCTTCTCATAAGATCTAATACTGCCTTTTTGTCTTCCTCTCTATCGAACACTAACTTCGCCTGAACTGTTACCATGTCTTTTAGCACCTCTTTGTCCATAAATCCTCGCTGCAAAAGATGTTACTATCGCTATTAAGTCCTCTGCCAGTTCTCTGTTTATATCTTCTTCATTTTCTCTGCCATTTAACACTACCAGTTCTACCCCAAAGCTCTCCATGAAAAACTTAAGATATTTAAATCCAATTTTGTAACTTCTCCTCTTTTGATTCTGTTCAAAAGTTTTAATAGTCCTCTCCTGTTTTCATCTACTTTGCTGGCTATTTCAGATATAACTTCATACTGCCAACCTTGAGACTTGGCGTATTCCTCAAGTCTTCTAATTTGGTTTTTAGTGGAGACTCTTGCATACAAAACAACGGTTGGTTTTGGTTTTTCCTTTATCATGCCAAGTAGTTTTTCTATGTCTTCTTTTTTATACCTTCTCCTTCCCTTCGGTGTCCTGAGAGGTGTTATTAACCCTTCCTTCTCCCAGTTTATTAGTGTTCTTCGGCAGATAGAATATATCTCTTTAACTTTTTGCACACTTAGCAACATTCAATATCACCTGGTCAAAATTATACCTTTTTTGCATTGTTATTTTCAACTGTTGTGACCTCCTCTCATTTGAAGATTTTATAAATTCCTTGACATAAACTCCAAAGCATCTTTTTGCATATTTAAATTAAATTCATGCCCATTTGGATAAAATTTGTATTCAAATTGGTTACCACAATCAAAATTCATAAAGTAACTTTTTATTCTTTCTACAGAAGACTGCATTGCATCTTTTGGAAAGAGACTATCATACTCACACTGCATAATAAAGAGTTTTCTTGGAGCAATCAAAGCTGCAACATCAGGCAGGTCAAGAACCCTTGTAAAACCAGGAATATGAACCATAAAAGTATGTCTCGCAGTTTTGCCAAGCATTCTTCTAAACTCTGACATGAATGCAATGATGATGCTACATTTTATTTCATTTCTGAGGCTACTTAAAAAAAGTGTCCTAAAACCCCCTAAGGAAAATCCCATGAGACCAATTCTGTTTTTGTCTACATCCTCTCTTTGCAAGAGATAGTTAAACCATGCCAAGTCTTCGTTTAACAAAATACTTGGCCAGTTTGTACCATATAGATTGATATTCTTAAACATCATAGGTTCAAGCTGTGAGGATATTTTATTGAAAATCCGGATGTACTCATAAGAACCTTTTTCATAATTCAAAAGATTATCTATTAAGTTGTCATCTGTTAAAAGACTAATTAACTCAGCAGGAAGCCTTCTTTTTCCAAAATAAAATGCATCGGGAGAAAATACAGCAAATCCGTTTTTTACAAACTCTAACGCCCACGGCAATGATGAATAAAATTTTTTCTGGTATTCATTGACAAAAGTCTGGGTATTGTCTTGCCTGTATATTCTTTCTTTACCATAATAATAAAATCCACCATGGTCATGCAAAATAACCACCACAGGATAAGGTGGATTCAAATTCATTGGTTTTAAAAATACAGCTTCTGAGTGAATACCATTTAAATTTCCAGCTATAATCTCTTCTTTAAATTCACCATGGTCACTCTCAAATTTTTTAGCTTCCTTGAATATTAGGCTTAAATTCAGGTAAAGAAGTGACGACAATTTATCTACAATTTCTCTTTGCTCATCAAAAGTTTTCTGATTTGAAACTTCTTCTCCCCACTTGGTGTTTTCAGACAAGCTGGTATGCTTTCCAAAGTATTTCTCAAAAATTTCTAACATTTATTATCCCCTCAAGAATATCATTTTTTTATGCGTTGTTAATTAACGTTGAACTTGTTCTTATTATACTACAACTTTTCTTTGGATTGAATGATTTTGATGTTTTGCAAATTAAGATTAATATCAATATTTTAAGATATTTAAAAAGGTTGCAAATTCATTGATTTGATTTTATAATTTAAATTGTGTTATAAAATATATGCGCCCGTAGCTCAGAGGATAGAGCGTAGGACTTCGAATCCTGTGGTCGGGGGTTCGACTCCCCCCGGGCGTGCCAAGTGGGATGTATCAAGGATTGAAAGGTGGTAGTAAAAGTTGGAAATCGGGATTAAAAAGCACCAAGTCCTTTGGTGAATGTATACCACAGGATTTGCACATTGCCACAGGACTACCAAACGGCAAGCCATAGCCACCAATCGCAATAAAAATGCGAGAGGTGGTTTTATTATGTCCAAAAGAAGCGTTATTAAAATGGATTGGCGGGAAGCCTTACAGCAATTCCTGTTTTACAAGCGTGCTGAAGGGAGAA
Organism: Caldicellulosiruptor bescii DSM 6725; assembly: GCF_000022325.1. Lineage (NCBI taxonomy): Bacteria > Bacillati > Bacillota > Caldicellulosiruptorales > Caldicellulosiruptoraceae > Caldicellulosiruptor > Caldicellulosiruptor bescii. Next base: position 2,040,225 of record NC_012034.1, read on the forward strand.
GTGAATTAACGCTTAGAGATTATGAATACCATGTAACACACTTTTTTTGAACTTACTCCTATGAGCAAGACTTTTTAGCTATAAGAAGTAATATACTATGATAAACCAATAAAGCTTTAAAAAAATTTTTGTGCCATTGATTTTTGCTATACTATTGTAAAACATTTTGTTCCTTCTTTGAGTTTGTCTTTAGCTTTTTGTTTTTCTTTTTTGATCATCTTATATTATTCTCTTATTCTTCACATTGCAAGGATGTATTTTCTATTTTAAGTTCTATGAAAATTTTATACTATGTTTTATATTCTTTGCACACATACTAAAGAAATATTTTTCCTCTCTATTAAATTCTTTTACCACATTTTATATTGACAAAAAAGTGTCAATCTTGTATTATATATGAGTGTAGTTGCATATAATCATAGAATGAGGAGAGGTAATTATGAACTTAGCTGAAATTTTAAAAATTCTTGGTGATGAGTGCAGACTTCGAATAATCAATCTACTTTTGGAACAGAGGCTTTGTGTGTGCGACATAGAAAAAATATTGGGCACAACACAGTCTAATACTTCAAGGCATCTAAACAAACTGAAAGTGGCTGGTGTTTTATCGGCTTCAAAAAAATCACAGTGGATATATTACAGTATGAACGAAAGGTTTTTACAAGAAAATGAAAAGTTAATTGAATTTCTAAAGGAAAAGTTTTCTCAGCAAGAGATTTTCGGAAAGGATCTAATTCGGTTAAAAGAGTTGAAAGAAAAAGGCAAAGAGTGTGAGCATGTTTTAACAAAAGTGCAAAGGAGTGATATTTAAAATGAAACCAAGTGTTGCTTTTGTATGTGTTGGCAATTCATGTCGAAGCCAGATGGCAGAAGGTTTTGCTAAACACTATGGAAAAGATTTGATTGAAGTATACAGTGCAGGAACAGATATCGCAAAAGAGGTAAACCCGCTTGCCATTGAGGTCATGAAAGAGGTTGGAATTGATATCTCTTCACATTTCCCAAAGACAATATTCGATATCCCCAAAGAGGTAGACTTTTTAATCACAATGGGATGTGGTGTTGAGTGTCCGTTTATCCCATGCAAGGTCAAAGAAGATTGGGGACTACCTGACCCAGCAGGAAAGCCTATTGAAGAATTTAGAAAAGTAAGAGATGAAATAGAAAAAAAGGTATTGGAGCTGCTTGAACGAATTAAAAAAGAATATTATGGGGAGGGAAAATAAAAATGGAGCAGAAAAAAGGTTTGTCATTTCTGGACAGATTTTTGACAGTTTGGATTTTGCTTGCTATGATTGTAGGTGTTCTGATAGGGTACTTTTTCCCAAACTTTGCAAATGTGTTAAATAGACTTAGCATTGGAACAACGTCAATTCCAATTGCTATTGGGTTAATTTTGATGATGTATCCTCCTCTTGCAAAAGTAAGATATGAAGAGATAGGAAAGACAAAAGCAGGTAAAAAACCTTTTGGAATAGCAATCTTATATAACTGGTTTATAGGACCTATTGTCATGTTTTTGCTTGCCATCTTGCTTTTGAGAGATTATCCACATTATATGATAGGAGTAATATTGGTAGGCTTGGCTCGATGCATTGCAATGGTCCTTGTGTGGAATGACCTTGCAGATGGTGACAGGGATTTTGTTGCAGGGCTTGTTGCTCTCAATGCAATCTGGCAGGTTCTGACCTATTCAGTACTTGCATATGTGTTTATAAAGATACTTCCTCCACTTTTTGGAATAAGCACATCTGCAATTGCTTTGCATATTTCAATGAAAGAAATAGCAATTTCGGTGTTTATTTATCTTGGTATTCCTTTTATAGCTGGAGTATTGACAAGAATTTTTTTGGTCAGAAAAAACGGCAGAGAATGGTACGAAAAGAATTTTGTGCCCAAGATAAGTCCAATAACCTTGGTAGCACTGCTTTTTACAGTCATTGTGATGTTCTCATTAAAAGGAAAGTATATTGTTACACTTCCACTTCATGTATTGAGAATAGCAATACCACTTTCGCTGTATTTTGTTATAATGTTTTTGATAACATTCTTTACATCATATAAAAGAAAATATCCTTATCCTGAGAGTGCAACTGTTGGTCTGACAGCAGCAAGCAATGACTTTGAACTTGCAATTGCAGTTGCTGTTGCAACCTTTGGTTTAGGGTCTGGTGAAGCCTTTGCAACAGTTATTGGTCCTCTGATTGAAGTTCCTGTTATGCTTCTTTTGGTAAATGTTGCTCTATTTTTGAAAAAGAAACTTTATGCTAAATAAAAGAGGAATTATTAAAGTTAGTGACATCCCTACAAACAGTAGGGATGTTTTTATTTTGAAATTCAAAAAATAAGCTGTCCGCTCTTTTTTCGGACAGCTTGTTAATAAAATTTTTATTTATTTTCTTCAACCGCTTTTTTAATGGCATCAATTGCTTGTTGAGTGTCCATATTCCTAATTTCAACACCTATATGTTTTTCTTTTGGAAAACCTATCGCCTCAAAAGCATCACGGTACATTTTCTTTTGCATTGTTGGATCGCAGCCTGCCACATAAAGCTGATCTATCTCGGCACCTTTGAGTAGTTCTCTCAAATACTTATCACCATCATCAGAGCAAAGCTGTGGATGCAATCCTACCCATTCAAATATGCCTTCTCTTCTTAAACTGTTTAACACCTCGAAAATATCCATCTTATGAAATGAAGGACATGTTCCTTGGCAAACACAAAGCAACAAACCTCTTTTCATATCTTTCACCTCTCCTCTCCAAAATACTTTATAGCCTCATTAGGGCAGATTTTTTGACATCCTCTACAAAACTCAACACAATTATCAGGATTTTTTACATTTGGATATCCATCTTGACCTATCTCATAGACATCATGAGGGCAAAAATTTACGCACTGATAACACTGAATACATTTTTCTTTGTCTATGATAGGATACCAATTCTTAGCCAAAATTATCATCTCCCTTCGAAAACTTAAAAATTTCTGAGTTTTTAAATATGCGAATTATAAGTATATTTGAATAATCAAATATATTTGTCAAAAAAAATCACTCAGTTTCTAATCAAAAAACTTTTTCTTAACAGTCTGTATCAAATCCAAACTTTCTCTATCTTTTAGATTGTAAAAAACTCTATTGCCTTCTCTTCTGTCTTCTACTATTTCCATACTTCTCAAAATAGTTAAATGACGGGAAATGTGAGATTGATCAAGGTTTAATATCTCCATCATTTCACATACACATCTCTCTTTTTCTGCTACTAACTCTATTATCTTTATTCGTGTTGGATGAGAAAGTGCCTTAAAATACTCTGCCATTTTTTTGTAACTTTTTTCTAACATACCAAAACCCCTTTCAAACAAATTATATTCGATTATTCGAATAATGTCAAGAGCTGTTTTTTAAAAATGTGTATGCTATAATATAACAAAATATAGCAAATCTTTGATGAAGGTGCAGCATTTAAATGAACAGAAGTGAACTTGCCAAGGAAAAATTCCTAAGTGGATTTACTTGTTCTCAGGCAGTCTTTTCCACTTACAGTACTGAGCTCGGCCTGGACGAAAAAAACGCAGCAAAGATTGCTTGCCCTTTTGGTGGCGGTTTAGGAAGCTTAGGCCATGTATGCGGAGCAGTTACAGGCGCTTTGATGTTGATTGGATTAAAATACGGAAGTTCGGAGCCTCAAGACAAAGAATCAAAAGCAAATGCATACTCAAAGGTTAGGGAATTCGTAAAAAAGTTTGAAGAAAGAAACAAGACTATAATATGCAAAGAATTATTGGATTGTGATATCAGCACACCTGAGGGAAGAAAGTATGCCGAAGAAAATGGTTTATTTAAAAAGGTTTGCCCCAAATTTGTAAAAGATGCAGCTGAGATAATTGAGGAAATGTTATTTAAAAAAGAATAATGGCAGGGTTGGGATTTCTTAGCCCCAACCCCTTTTATATTCTAATTTTAAGCCATCCTATTATATCCCTATAAGAAATTCATTAAATTTTAATGTAAAATCCCGTCCTTTCAAAAAATTCATCTGATATTTTTTTTAAAATTTCTTCCTGTACCCCTTCACTTAGTTTTATCTTTACCTCTCTTGTTGAAGGATAAATGCTGGGATTTTTTTGAATCTCTATACTGTATTTCGACAATATCTCTTTTAGTATATTTATCATCTCAACCTGATTTATTGACTGAGACACTTTTATATCCCAGCCGGTTTTCTCTGAGAGTTCCTCAATCTTGTCTTTATACCTCTCACCCACAAAAGGTGTCACAAACGAAAGTTCTATATATTTTCCACCTTCTTTAATACTTTTTTTGTAAATTTTATCTTTTTCATTTTCAAAATAGAGGTCAATCAAAAGAAGTGCTTTGTTTTGCTCCATCCTTGGCTTTTGCAAATCTATCTTTTCTTCTTGTTTTTTGCCCTCCACATCAAATATCAGGCTAACTCCAGTTTCTTCTAAAAATTTCTCAGATACTGTCTTCATTTCTTCAAAATCTTCTTTTATTCTTGCCACAATAGCGTTTATAACTGGATTATATGAAAATTTCAACAAATTTACATTATAACCTTTTAGAACATTTTTAATATATTCTGAAGCATACGTGAGATTGACATTAGGATTTATATCAACCTTCCAGAGTGTCAAGTTTTCAAATTCTTTTATTTTTTCTTCAATCTTTTTTGAAACTGCTGGAAAGTGAAAGTAAAATGTAACCACTTTGTTTTCAATATCCATACCAACCTTATACAGTCCATATTCTGAAAACATTCCAAATGCAAGCTCTCGCATTTTGTTCTGCTCCATAGGCTTTGGCTTTAACCTTTCTTCTACCTCTTGGGCAGATAAAATTCTAAATAGGTAGGGTTTTCTGGGGTTTTGTTCAAAATAAACCGACTTCTTTAAGAGTTCAAATACCCTATTTACTTCATCTTTTTCTAAAAATTCTTTTCCATTCCAAATCAAAATGGCATGTTCAGCAGTTATGTGATTTGACTCTTGTTTATTCTCTACAAGGTACTGCCACAAAAGTTTCAAGTTCTCTTCATTTAAAAGTTCTTGATTGTTCAGTTTCTTAACATTGAAAAATGATAGCTGCTTTCTTGGCTTTTCAATTGAAATTGAATTTATCTCACCATTTTGCGGAACAATTATATTTGCTTCAAGCTCCTTTACTGCCATATCCGAAATCTGCAAAATTGCATCTTCACTGCCATGTGCAAAAATGACCGTCCTTGGTCTGAGCGTTGCCAAAAATCCAAGTATTCTATCTCTGTCGCTATGTGCTGAAAGCCCATACTTTTCAACCCTGCACTTTACTTCATATTCTTTGCCATTTAGCTCAATCTTTCTCTCATTCTCCGGAAGTTCGGCAAGTTCAAGAAGTTTTCTTCCAGGCGCTTCTTCGTCTTGATACCCTGTTATTGCAATCAGCGCATTTTGACTCTGTACAATCTTTTCAGCATAAAAAACAGAAGGTCCTCCTGTGAGCATACCCGAGCTTGAGATTATAACACATGGGTCTGAAGAAGAAATTATTTCCTCTCTTTGTTTTTTGTCAGATACAACATTTATATTATCTGCGAAAAATATTTCTTCTCCTTTTAACACTCTCTTGTAATATCGCGAAGACAAATAAGTAGGGTTATTTCTATAAACTCTTATAACTTCCCTTACCATTCCATCAATGAAAACATTAAAACTGACCTTTCTTTTTTTCATATAGTTTCTGAGGATAAGAATAATCTCCTGAGCTCTTCCAATCGCAAAAGCAGGAATTAAAACCTTTCCACCTTGAGATATAACCTCTGCTACTGTGTTAAAAAGCCTTTCTTCTTCAAAATTTCTGTTTGTGTGAAGCCTGTCACCATAGGTTGATTCACATATGACAACATCAGGTCTAATTTTGGGAACTGAAGCTTTGTCAACAGTCAACTGTCTGTCTGCTGAAAAGTCGCCTGTGTAAAGTATGCTGCCTTCTTGAGTCTGAATAAATATCATGGAAGCACCAAGGATATGGCCTGCCGGGAAAAATGTTACCTTAATCCCTTCAATGGGTTCAAATGTATAGTTAAATCCATAGGTAAGGGTTCTATCAAGCAAATCTTCTACATTTTTCTCAGCATAAATAGGTATTTCATCCTCTGCAATCTCCATTATCCTCAAGCTATCATACAAAAGTACCTTTATCAAATCTTTTGTTGGCTGATTTGCATAAAAGAAAATATGAGGATACTCTCTTGCAATTAGAGGAAGGCTTCCTATATGGTCAAGGTGAGCATGCGAAATAAGACAAACATCAACACCGCCAAGCTCGCGAAGAAGTTGCAAGTTTGGGAGCTTGTCTTCTTTCATTCTTATACCAGAGTCAATTAAGATGTTCTTGCCACCAGCTTTTATTAAAACACAAGACGCACCAACCTCTTTAGCACCACCTAAGAAAACTATCTCCATTTTTTAACTCAACTCCATATCAAGATTTTTGTCAAAGTTCAGTTCAGCTACAACCATCCCAATTAAGATTAAACCACATCCTACATAAGAAATCAAAGGTAAAATCTCAGTTGTGTTGTTTGGTCCAGACGGTATTATGGCAGAAAAAATTGCACCAAAAACAGGCTCAGCAGAAAAAATGAGTGCTGTATGAGTGGGTGTTGTGTATTTCTGGACAAACACTTGAGCAGTAAACGCCAACGCTGTCCCTAAAATACCTGTTATCAAAATAGTAACAATAGCTATTAGATTTATTTTAATATTTGTAAGGTTGAGACCAAATATCATTGAAAATATTATATATAAAAAAGCTGCGCTCATCAGCTGAAAAATTGCAATGTTTATTGTATTTATATTATCTTTTGCGGTGAATATGTCAATAAAGATAATTTGAAACACAAACCCAAGGTCAGCAAGAAGGGTAAGAAAATCACCAAAATTAAAATTTGAAAACTTTGCACCGCTTAAAAGCCAAAGTCCAGCAAAAGCCAATATTACACCAACTGTTACGTTAATTTTGGGTATCTTTTTCTCAATCAGAGCTACAAATACAGGAACCAAGATGACAGTCAGCCCAGTTACAAAAGCTGATTTTGACGCATATGTAAACTTTAAGCCTATAACCTGCAATAACATCCCAGCAAATAGAAAAAATCCAATGATACTACCATAAAGAACTTCCCTTAATTTCAACTCTCTTAGATTTTTCCAGAATATTGCTAAAACTATCAGCCAGGCAAGTGTAAATCTTATAGCCAAAAATGCCACTGGGTTCATATCTAAAACTGTGTTTTTCATGAGTACAAACGAACTTCCCCATACCATTGTAACAAAAAGCAAAATGGCATCTGCTAAAATCTTTCGTTTCCCACTCAAGTTTTTTCTTCCTTTCTGTATAAAAATCTTTTCTATCAAGCTAAAAAGGGCTGCCACTAAAACACAAAAGACAGCCCTCTTATTATTTCTATCAAATTTAAAACATTTTAACCAAACCACAATTACAGTATCTTTTGTAAAAACTGTTTTGTCCTCTCTTGTTTTGGATTTGTGAAAATTTCTTCAGGCAATCCTTCTTCCACAATCTTCCCTTTATCCATAAAAACAACTCGATCTGCAACCTCTCTTGCAAATCCCATCTCATGAGTCACAACAAGCATTGTCATACCTTCCCTTGCTAGCTCTTTCATAACATTCAAAACCTCACCCACAAGTTCAGGGTCAAGTGCAGATGTCGGTTCATCAAACAGCATTACTTTTGGCTTCATAGCTAAAGCTCTGGCAATTGCAACTCTTTGCTGCTGTCCACCAGAAAGCTGCGAAGGGTATGAATTTGCCTTGTCCTTGAGCCCCACCTTTTCAAGAAGCTCAAGCCCAAGCTCCACTGCCTCTTCTTTTTTCATTTTATTTACAACAACAGGTCCAACTATCACGTTCTCAAGTGCTGTCATGTGAGGAAACAGGTTAAATCTTTGAAATACCATACCTATTTGTGAACAAAATCTTGCTATCTCTTTTGAGCTATGTTTTTTGTGTTTTTCATGCAGCCCCTTGTCTTCGATGACAAACCCGTCAATTTCAATATACCCTGAATTGATTCTCTCTAAATGGTTAAGACAGCGCAAGAAAGTGCTCTTGCCAGACCCCGATGGTCCTATTATAACCACAACTTCTCCTCTGTTTACCTCCAAGGACACCTTGTCCAGCACAAGATTGTGCCCGAAATATTTAACAATCTCTTTTGCAATTATTATCTTTTTACTATTGTTATTTACTGCATTACCGTTGTTCATACTTTCCCAGCCTCTTTTCAAGCCAATTAAATATTGTAGAAAAAACTGTGGTAAGAGCCAAATATATCACAAGCGCAGCTATATAAATCTCTGCATCCCTTCCTGTTGCAGACGCTTTTAGCTGTGCAGCGCGCATAAGCTCAACCATTCCTATTGTTGACACAAGTGAAGAGTCTTTCAAAAGCGCAATAAACTCATTGCCAATTGGCGGTATTAACCTTTTGTACGTTTGAGGAACAATTACATATCTCATGGTCTGAAGGTAAGTCATGCCAAGAGCCTTTGCCGCTTCGTACTGGCCTCTGTCAATTGACAAAATTGCTGCCCTTATTATTTCTGCAGTGTAAGCACCTGAGTTGATAATAAGAGCAATTGCACCTGCCAAAAACGCCGGCAGTGTCAGAGCAGGTATAATTTTGGGAAGACCATAGTAAATAAAGAATATCTGCAAAAGCAGTGGTGTGCCTCTGAAAAGCCATACATAAAAGCTGCCAATATAATTCAAAAGCTTTATTTTAGAAATTCTAAAAAGAGCTGCAACCAGTCCAAACACAAGCCCAATTGTAACTGCAATCGCAGTAAGTTCAATTGTAACAACACTTGCTTTCAAAAGAACAGGAAAGTATTTTATTATGACTACTTCTGTCAACTCATGCCACCTCTATTTTACTTTGTAATGTCTTCTCCAAACCATTTTTCAGATATTTTCGCAATAGTCCCGTCCTTTTTTAACTGGTCTAAAATCTTTTGAATTTCGTTGTACAGGTCCTTGTCCTCTTTTCTGAGAGCTATTCCCACAGGTTCTCTTTCAAGCTGTGCAGGTGCTATGTCAAACTTTTCAGGATTTTGTTTTTTATAATAGTAAGCAACAACACTGTCTATCACAACTGCTTTTATTCTCCCAATGTCAAGGTCGTTGAAAGCATCAGTTATTCTTTCGTATCGTGTGACATCCTTTTCATAGTTTATAAATTTCATCTTTTGAACAGCATTGTCACCTGTTGTGTTTGCTTGAACGCCTATCTTAATCCCTTTTAAATCTTCAAAACTTTTGATTGAGCTGTCGCCCTTTTTCACAGCAATAACCTGACGAATGTAAAGATATGGCCCCGCTAAATTGAAAGCTTTCTTTCTCTCATCTGTTATACTAAAGCATGAAATAATAGCATCAAACTTTTTGGACTTTAAAGCGCTCTGGATTCCACTCCAGTCAACAGCAACAATCTTTAGCTTTGCACCAAGCTTTTTTGCTATTTCGTTTGCTAAGTCCACATCAAATCCCACTGTGTTGTTGTTATCATCAGTAAATTCCATTGGTGGAAATGTGTTGTCCATACCAACAACAAACTCTTTTGTCTTTTTTATCTTTTCTAAGGTTGTCATGTTTTGGTCATTTGAAGTACATCCGCTTAAAAACGGGATAAAAAGTGCTATTAGCAAAACCAAAGCTATAACCTTTTTATACATATAAATATCCCCTTTCGTTGGTTTAATTTATAAACATACCTTAATAATTATACACCCATTTTGAATTTTATCAATATCAAAATTATGCAAAGTTACTGTTTCTACTTAAATACAGCCTTGCTCAAAATGTATGCAACCCACTCTCTTGTTGCAAAACTATTTAATTTTAAACCTTTTATCTCGTCGGCATTTATAAGTCGATTGTCCACAAAAGCATTTATATACTGATTTGCCCACGACTTATAATCATTTTTTGAGGTAGATTTAAGTTTAAGATACCTTGCCAAAATTGCAAATGCCTGCTCATAAGTGACCCCATCGTTCGGCTTGAAAACGAGCCTATTTTGTTTATCTTTTATCCCTGTGATAATTCCCATCTTATAAAGAGTTTCTATCTCAGATTTTGCCCAGCAGTTTTGAATATCTGAAAAAGAATACTTTCTGATGTTCTTTTCTATTTTTATATCAAATACATTTACAAAAAACTTTACAAACTCCTGACGGGTAACAATATTTTTCGGTTTGAAAGTGCCATCTTTATATCCATCAATCTTTCCAATGCTTGCAAGAAAAAGAATGTGGTCTTTGTACGGTGAATTTTTAATGTCACTAAACAGCAAAGAACCATCAGAAGGCATAAGAATTACTCTAACCGGCAGGATAAACATGCTCTGCGGAATCAAAACCGAATTTGACTCAGACGAAAAAGTTTTTTTGTCAGAAAAATAAACTGTTAGCTGTCTGTCTGAATCTCTTGTAAATCCCTTTACATAGTAGCTCTTGTTTGTCTTTGAATATAGCACAACTTGCATATTGTTCGTTCCATTAACGTAGTATTCAACCTTACAAAATACATCTGCTGCAAACACTTTTTGTTGCCATAAAATGACCACTGCTAAAATCAAACAAATAAGAGCTTTTCGAAAACCTTTCATCTTGATCTCTTCACCTTCTTATCCACAAAATTTCTTATCATATATTCGAAACAACATGATAGAAGAATGCTAAAACATATTCTCTTGTTGCTGTCTCTTTGGGATTGAACGTAACATAATCAAAAAGCCAACCCATCTTGTATGCTTTTTTCAAAGACAACAAGTATCTGTCATCAGCAGAAAGTTTTGTCCATGCAACATCGTCTACTGAGATTTCATTGCCAGTGTAAATCTCATAAAACTTTACCATCATATCTACAGCGGCTTCTTTTGTAAGAACAGAATTGTCCTGAGTATTTTCAATTAGTCCTGCCTTGTACGCTTTTTTAATATACTCATCAATTATCTCAAACCTGTAGAGTCTCTTCTTCTCTGCAAAATATACCAAAAAAGAGGCAAGTTCCTGTTTTGAGACAGCGTTTTTTATTCCTATTGTATCGCTTGTATCATCGCTGGCAATAGTCTTAAAAAGATTGTAAAGTTTTGTTGCATAGCTGCTTGAAATTATATCTTTGTAAAAGCCTTTTCTTACAATCACAACTGCCTGAGGTGTTTGCAAATTAAAAGTTACACTTTTATTGTCACTTGCAAACACAGCGTTTTCTGGTTCTTTCCAAGAAAGAGAGGTCAAATCAAAAACATATGGTATTGCGACTGACCACGGTTCTCTGTTTATTAGCGAAATTTTAACTGGCGTTTGAAAATATGATATTCCTACTTGCTTTGTAAAGCTTGAAGCTGTGCACCTGATATCATACACTTCAGAGATAGCATCTTTTACATTATATTTGTCAGATGCTCTTATAAATGTCAGTTCAGTATAAATACTTGATGGTGATACGCCAAACACTGTCAGTTTATCTATGTCGCTACTGTCGATGGCAGCAAAATTGAACTGCGAAGTTGCTCCATCTAATGTGACAATGCAATCTTTATTGAGCTTAACCAGCGCTTTTAAAACATCGTATCTTATTTTTATCACAAACTGAAAAATAGATGAACTTGTTCTCTTTGTAAAATCAATTAAAACAGGCTTTGAGTCCAAAGACTCATTGACATATCTATAGGTAATCTCTATTATCATCCTGCCACTTGCAGGGTCTTCTACAGTTATAAAAGGCAGAGTTGTATCCTGAACAGAATCGAACACACCTGTATACTCGCTTATATCCTTTTTAGTAACAAAAGAGATAATCTCTGTCGACTGAGATAGCTGACCATCAGAAGCTATAGCAAAAAGTCTTGCCCAATACCTTGTATTGGGTTTCAAGCCGATTACTTTATATTCAGTTGTATCTGGGCCGGTTGTGTACTTCTGGGAGTTTGAAAATGAAATATTGTCAGCTACCTCAATAACATATCTTCTTCCCGTCTCGGCAATCTCCCAAACAAAAATGGCGTAGTCTTTCCCGTAGTCTTTTATACCAAAAGCTACTGGAGTTTTCGGTGGAGGAACCTTTTGTGTTCTGCCAAAAACAGGACTGCTAAACTCTGAATACACTTTCTGATTGTCTTTGATGATATATGCCCTAACCCTAAAATAGTAGAGCGTATCAGGTTTTAAGTTTTGAACTGTGAAATAACAAAGGCCGGTGGTATAATCAATCTCTTTTAAAGAAGGTTTAAAACTGTCAGATGCAATCTGCCATGCATTTGAGTTTTTAATGTCTTCTGATAACTGAACTTCAAAATATACATTCTCTATATAGCTCCATGAAAGCAGAGCAGAATTATACGTTGTTGTCACAACGCTCAAATTTTCAACAACTGGAACAGAAGAAGGTAGCGGCACCTCATATTTTATCAGCGTTGTTGCCATTACAACATTGGATGGTAATGAATAGTATACACTACTGTCAATCTTTCTCACAGCTCTTATAAAAAATACATACCTTGTGTTTGGCAAGAGACTGCTTACCCTGAAAACTATCTTGCCTGATTGATCTACCTGATAGTCAGAAAGTGATATCTTTTGGAAACTTGCTATATCAAGATTTTCTGGATTAGTTATATCCATTCCAACCTGGTACACTGCAAAGTTGACCTCATAGAAGATGCTCCTGTCTACAGTCGGCGGCTGGATACCTGCAATAGTTACAGGCTGCCATGACAAAACTACAGAATCGTAAGTTGTATATACAACAGACAAAAGTGTTGGAGTGGTTGGCGGAGTTATGTCGCCAGAAGTAGTATATGAAATTGTCAAAGCAGGGGTTGATTCCTTGTAAATGTATGTCCCCTGTTCATAATCATAAAACCTCTTCTTCACCACAACCTTTAAAACATAAACAGTGTTTTTTTCAAGACCTGTGATGTCAAACCTATAATATCCTGTGGGAAGATTGTTCTCGTCCTTTTCCTCATCAGAACTTTTCATCTGATAATTGGATACAAAAAGAGTAAAATCAACATTGCTATCCGAATATTTTTTGTAATAAAAATCATACACAACATCTTTATCTGTTGGTATTTTAAATCTTAAAGAGATTGTATCTTGAGACTTCGGAAAAGCAGTCAAATTTTCTGCCGCAGGTGGTGCAAAAGGCAGTGTATATGGATGAACATACAAGTCTTTTGATCTGATAGACACCTTTCTGCCAAAACTATCAAAAACATCAACCTGTATTCTGAAAAACACATCATCTGTGATACTAACAACAGCAAAAAACTCGTTCGCCGAAACTGTACCAATTAAAGTAGGTATCTGATCTTTACTACCTTTGTAAATTTCATATTCGTTTTCGGCAATTGATACCTTTGCCCACCTTAACCACACAACATTGTCAGCAATTCTCTGAGCCTCCGCCTGAATGTATGTTGCCGCCTCACCGATTACCTTAATATTTGGTGGTGTGTATGTCTGTGGGTCACGCCAGATAACTTCTTGAGGCAAATTTCTCGGCAAAACTTTTACATAGTAAAGGCTACTTGGCGAAAGTCCTGCTGCTGTATATTTGAGTTTCCTGCCTGGCAGAATTTCAACTCTTCCACCCGGTTTTTGGCTCTGAAGTAAGGTTATCCTGTCACCATCTATCTGATACTTCGTTGGAGTTGTAAAGCTTATGTCTTTTGACACATATATGTCATAATCTATTCTTTTGCCAGAATAGTAAACATCATCCCACACTATATCAATGGCATCTTCAGCATTTGTATAACATTCAACAAAAATAGGTGTCAAAAACACAATTGTATTTGAATACGAAGAGTAATAAACAACATTTCCTGTCTGTTCCTGTAAAACTCTCACACTTCTTACCTTGGCATAAAAAATTGTTCCGCTTGGAATCTTTTGCCCATTCGGAAGACTCTGAACTTTATAAGTATAATTGCCATTTGAAACTGTGAGGTTTGGGTCATTTTTGTATATGGTATATCCATAAGGAAATCTTGTGGGGTCATCACCAAGATACAGCTCAAAGTAATCAAAGTCAGAATAACTGTATTGCCAAGAAAAATAAAGTGTTATAGTTCCATCCTGAGCTACTTCCATCCTCGGAAGATTATTTACAACTGCTATATTCAAACCCTGAGGTGCAGGAAGAACAATTGCAGGCTGTGCTATTAGATTTTGGGGAACCAAAGCAATCAAAAAAGATATTAAAAGGAAAATCGAAACTATTTTAATTGCGATGGATTTCATCTTTTCACTCACCCGTTTTTTAATATTTCAAAATCTTTTCAAGATTAACTATATAGTGAACAAACTCATCAAGCTTTATTGTCTCATAAGGGTCCAAATCGTTATCTACAATCCCAAGCGACATTATAGCAAGGATAAACTTTTTGTACCTCCCATCGGGCACAAAGCTTGTTGACTTTGTAATAACAACGTTGTCAATCGAAGATGATGTCTTCTGTTCATACACCCTCGCCAGGATATATATCGCTTCTTGCCTTGTCAGATTCCCGTTTCTGACTTTTTCAATATCAATACCAAATACTCTTGTTATGAGTTTGGTTGCATAATCCTGTGAAAGGTTCTTATTAAAGTCACTGTAAAGCTCATTTAAGTTGTATTTTTGAACAACATATGCTATATCATCTTTGTACTTGCTGAGAGTGTAACTTGACACAGTCTGAGTTTTCAGCACTCCAAATGTGCCAGGCTTTTCAACATTAAAGGTTATACTGTTTGAAAGACTGTCAATTGAAAAACTGGTTACAAAGCTGCTATTCGAAAAGTCATATATAGCCCTTGTTTGGTTTGCTTGACCAGACAAACTTGCAAGCTTCAATGTAATATTTACAGGTTTTGCAAAGCTTGATACAACTTGTTCATCATTTTGGTAAAATCTGGCAGTTACCTTAAATGTTATCACATCAGAGTCAATGTCATACCCATATGAAGGTGGCAAAGCAGAAACTGAAGAAAGTTCTATTAAAATCATCACCAATCCTTTGTCAATTCCATATCTTTTTGAAATATTCTCAACCTCAGAAACATTCAAAGCACCCGGTGGAAGTTTTAACATACTACTTTTGTATTTCAAAACAAAACTTTTCTGTAACTTCTCAAGTGCATCTGCCACCTTGTAAGAAAATAAAACCTGTCCTTTAGCAGTAGAGTAAATAGCTTTTGTAAAGTCTATAACAAACTCGTTCGAATTGATTCGCTGAATTTCATCCAAAGCATTTTGGTCATTGATATAAAGATAGTACTTATCAGAACTATTTTCAAGTACAATAGTAACCTGTTTCTGATTTTGAATATCCCTTATTCTGTTTTGTTCTTCTTCTTTGAGCTTTTGCTGCTGATTTTCAAAGTCGCTTTGGTTAAAAACTGTTCGCGCTAAAACCTCTGCAAAAATTGAAACCTTTCCAGTCGGAATATGAATGCTTCTCACCCTGACGTAATACAGGGTATTTGAACTTAAATTCCCAATGTAATATTTATATACAGCAACTTTTGACGACACTACAGAAGCAGGCGAAATTGAACCAGAATATACCAAGGTATACACAGTACTATTTTCTTGCCTTACAAAAATCTGATATCCGTAATTTGGATTGCCGTTCCACTGGATTGTAAGTCCGTGTCCGCTCGAATCTCTTGATATTACTATCAAATTTTCAGGCTTTTCAATTGATGATGTTGTCACGGCAATGCTTCCCCAAAGCGACTCTCTGCCATTTTCTATAGCTTTTATAGAAAAATAGTATAGTGTGTTTGGAGCAAGGTTTTTAAATGTCACAGGAGATGTGACATCAATATATATCCTTGCACCAACAGGAGAGTTTTGCGAATACACGTCATATACAACCTCTTCGACTACAAAAGTTGAATCAGATACCTGCCTGTAGATTTCAACCTTTTGTCTGAGTGTTTTGACAAAGTGATCCTTGACCTCATCTACGCTGAGTTTATTGCTCTCTAACGTTCTTGAAGTTTGCAAAATGACATATGACTGACCTGGTTTTGTATCCCATCTGAGCTTCACAGAGGTCTGGGTCACTGCATCATCCTCAGGTGCAATCATGAAATTTTTAGGAATCTCTGGCTGTGAAATAGTAGGTGGCACCTGTTGAGGTTTTGTTAAAGCAACATATGCCTTACTAAATTCTGAAAGATAGTCTTTGTCAAGATAAACTCTTACTTTAAACCTGATATAATAAGGAGTATTGCTTTTAAGATTTGATATATCAATATAATTCGAAATATTCTCTGATGGAAGTTCAAAGTAAACCTTTACATTCTTTTCATCCCAAGAGGACTCACAAACATATACCTGATAGTATACCTTTTCAGAAACTGTCAAGCTCCCAGAAAAGTAAGCTGATTGCGATACATAATCTACTATCGCTTGATGAATCTTTGAGAGTAGATCGTCCTGATACACGTAAATCCTTATACCTGTCTCAGAAGGTACAATCTGTCTTACAAAATTGTCATCAACAGGTGGCACATTTAAAATGGCAATAGGTTTTGTTGTCCCAACAAATACAAGCGAAAAGTCAGATTTTTTCTGATTAGTAGTGTTTATTATTCTAATCTTGAAATAGTAAACTGTATTTGGTAGAAGATTTGATATTTTATATCTATACCTTGTGCCATCTAAAATTAAATCACTTGGCAAAAGACCATCTGTGTTTGGATTATATGTAGAAGAACTATAAACAAGCTTGTACACAGTAGGATTTCCATTTGCATCAAGAACATCTTTATATTCTGTTGAAATCCAAATCTGATATACATAACTTGAGTCGTCTGAAACGGGTTTATCAAACGAAACCTCAATCTCTGTCTGTGAAATAGTTTCAGCTCTGCAGTTTTTAGGTGTTGGTGGAATATCACCAAGCTCTGTAACAGAAACTTTTATGAGAGCAGAAGGAATTCTTGTACCATCTGCAAAAATGGCTTCTACTCTTATGAAATAGTATTTTGTGGTCATAGAAAGACCAGGAATGTATGCTTCGTTCTGGTTATATGAGGTTGTTGCAAATATGTTTTGTGGTGGAAGGTTGTCCCTCGGAAGCTCATTCGCGCTTGTCGCATAATATGCACGATATCTTATCTCATCTTGTTTGTAGTTTCCAGGGTCAACACCTCGCCACTGAACTCTTACTAAAGCTAAAGTCTTCCCATCTTTTTCTATCTCACCTATCTTTGCAGCACTGACTTGCATAAGCGTAGGACATGCAATGTTTGTAAGAGGCTTGTAAATCACTTTTGTACTATCCATTTTCGGATTCATAAGAATGTAATATATTGTACCTGGCACAAGTTCATATGTGTCAATTCCATCATACTTGTCATAAACAGTCATATTTACTGTTTGGTTGATTTCCTGCGCAAACTGCTGAACACCTTCTTTATAAAGCTTTATAGGAATTGTAATATTGTTTTCCTTTTGATACTTGTAAATT
The DNA here is from genome assembly GCF_000022325.1 of Caldicellulosiruptor bescii DSM 6725. Classification (NCBI taxonomy): domain Bacteria; kingdom Bacillati; phylum Bacillota; order Caldicellulosiruptorales; family Caldicellulosiruptoraceae; genus Caldicellulosiruptor; species Caldicellulosiruptor bescii. Next base: position 2,057,790 of record NC_012034.1, read on the forward strand.
TCATTTGTATTATTATCAACATAATACTGATTAGCATCTGATGCTGTTTGGCTTTTTCCTACAAAAACGTTGTAACCCCTAAATCCAATGTCTGGTTGAAAATCATCCGATACATTGATTTTGTTAAAGGTTATTAAAAGTTTTGGATGTTCACCGCCTGAGCCAAGAGGTATATCCTCTTCTTTTTCTGGGTCTGGTTCTGGCTGAGCATAAAGTTTAAACTCTGTTATAACATAAATTGATTGCGAAGTTATAATCTGTTCATCTTCATTTTTGGCAACTACAGTTATTTTATACACTGTGGCGCTTTTGAGCCCTGTTATATCGCAGTATGTATTCTGGGTTACCGTTTGAAAATCTACCTGGGAATTTGAAGATGCAGCGTAAACTTCATATAATACTGCATCTTCAATGGGATTCCATATTATAGAAATAGAATTTCTTGTTATTTTATAAACTCCACTATTATCTCTTTGCACAGTTATATTTAAAGATGTTGAAAGGGTTTGTGAAAATGATTGAATGTTAAAGTTGGAAAATAAAAATGAAATCAAAATTAAAATAGAAACCACTCTTTTTATGTTTTTAAACATTTTTTATCCCACCTTAAAACGCGCTTAGAATTTGTGTTTTTCAAAGATATAATCGGCAACAAATTGCCATTTTTAAAGCACATTTCTTACACAAACATATCGCTTCCACAAAATTCCTCAGGTTTTTTACTGCTTTTCCCAAAATAAAATAAAAGTGCTTCTTTTATTCTTTTTGAGGCATTTCCATCACCATAAGGGTTTATAGCTTTTGCCATCTTAAGATACTCTTCTTCATCTGTTAAGAGTTTTGTAACAATCTGAATTATCCTTTCTTTCTGTGTCCCTGCAACTACAACTGTCTTTGCTAAAACAGCTTCTGGTCTTTCTGTTGTGTCGCGCAGAACAACAACAGGTTTCCCCAAAGACGGTGCTTCTTCCTGAAGCCCACCAGAGTCTGTTAAAACCAAATAGCTTCTTGCAATGAGGTTGTGCATATCATCAACGTCAATTGGATTTATCAGTTTTATCCTTGGATGGTCTTTTAAAATCCTGTACGCAACATTCTTGACATTCGGATTTAGATGTACAGGATATACAAAAACTACATCGTCAAACTCATTTGCAATCTTCAGGACAGCCTCAAAAATATTCTCAAGCGGTTTTCCAAAATTTTCTCTCCTGTGGGCAGTGAGAAGAATTACTCTCTTTGAAAAATTTATATTGTTTAGACTATCTTCCTTGAACACATAGTCTTCTTTCACAGTAAATTTAAGTGTATCAATCACAGTGTTACCAGTCACAAAGATGCTTTCTTCTTTTACTCCTTCTGCCATCAAATTTAACTTCGCCTTTTTTGTGGGGGCAAAATGAAGGTCGCTCAGCGCTGCCGTAAGCTTTCTGTTCATCTCTTCTGGAAAAGGTGAATATTTATTATATGTTCTCAAACCCGCCTCAACATGTCCTACCTTTGTTTTAAAATAAAAACTTGCAAGTGCTGATGCAAATGTGGTTGTTGTGTCGCCATGGACAAGCACAATGTCTGGTCTTTCTTTCTCCAAAACCTTTTCAAATCTCAAAAGCACATCAGAAGTTATAGAAAATAAGCTTTGGTTGTATTTCATTATGTCAAGGTCATAACCAGGCTTTATATCAAAAATCTCAAGTACCTGGTCAAGCATCTGTCTGTGCTGTGCTGTGACACATACTTTAACATCAAAATTAGAATCTTCCTGTAATTCTTTTACAAGTGGTGCCATCTTTATTGCCTCAGGTCTTGTTCCAAATACAATGAGTGTCTTTATCATTTAGAAGCCCATCCTCTCTTGTAATTTTCATGTGCCTTCCAAGTCAAAATCAGGTGTATACTTGTCTGTTGCCGTTTCTTAATCCTGAATGTATCCATAGTCAAGACCATTTTCCAGCACAAAGTTTACAACCTCTTGATATTCTTTTTTTGTAATCCTTCTTGAAATTTCTTTAAACTCTTTAGCCCTATACATAGGATAATACTGGCTCATAAGGCTTATCATAACTTTGCCTTTCAAGTTGTCTTTAATCCAGCTCAAAATCATTATAGAATCATTTGTGTGCATTGGAAGTACCAAATGGCGAATTATAACACCTCTTTTCATTATACCATTTTCTATTACAACATCTCCAACAAGCTCAAACATTTTTAATATTGACTTTGATGCAAATTCAAAATACCGAGGAGCATTGGAATACTTTTTTGCAATCTCATCATCAAAATATTTAAGGTCTGGCAAGAATATGTCCACATATCCTCTCAAAAGCTCTATGGTTTCTGGTTTTTCATATGAAGATGTGTTGTACACAATGGGAATTCTAAGACCCTTTCCCCTTGCAATGTCAATTGCCTCAATTATATATGGAACGTAAATGGTTGGCGTCACAAGATTTATATTGTGAGCACCTTTTGACTGAAGGTTCAAAAAGATAGTAGCAAGTTTATTTACATCTATGAATGCTCCAAACCTCATCTGGCTTATCTCATAATTCTGGCAAAATATACAGCCCATATTGCACCCAGAAAAAAATACTGTGCCAGACCCGTTTTTGCCGGAGATACATGGCTCTTCCCAGAAATGCAAAAAGGCTTTTGACACCTTTATACCACCTACAATTTTGCAAAAACCAGTCTCGCCCTCAATCCGATTTACCCCGCACTCTCGCGGACATATTCTGCAGCTTTTTAAAAGCTGTTGGGAAAGCAAAAAGCCACTCCCCCTTTTCAAACATCAACATTCAGAATCCTTGAAATGTAGAGCTTTATGTCAGCAGGATTAAAAATCCTTTCAATCCTGTCGTCTTCATACACAAATTTTGACACAGCTTTTGCACCACATGCATAGATATTGTGCTTTTCCTGCATTATCATCACATTGTAAAGCCCTTCAAATCCCCTTTTGCAGTATCCAACGTTTTCAAAGTTTCCTATCATATTCTTCTGCCTGTACATGTAGTATGGAATGTAGCCGTGCTCCTCCAAGATATATTGTGTCCAATTAAGAAGGTTATTTACAGTCTCCTCATCCATAAACTCATATTCATTCCATTTGAATCTTAAAAGGCTTGCCCTTTTTATGGAAAGTGTGTGAACGGTAATTGAAGCAGGAGAAAGCTTTAAAACATCCTCAATTGTCTTTTTATAATCATTCTCATCTTCACCAGGAAGCCCTAATATCACATCACTGTTTATATTTTTAAATCCATATTCTTTAGCCAACGCAAATGCCCTTTTTATATCCTCAAATGTGTGGTTCCTGCCTATTATTTTCAAAGTGTTGTCATTTGAACTTTGAGGATTTATGCAAAGCCTGATATTTAGCTCTTTGCTTTGATCTGCTAAAAGTTCAAGCAGTGATACATCAATTGTGTCCGGCCTTCCTGCCTCAAATGTGATTTCTCGAATATGGTCTTTTTCAAGATTCTCAAATAGATTTGTGAAAATCTTTTTTATATTCTCTATGCCCAGCACTGCAGGACTTCCACCGCCAAAATAAATTGCAACAATCTTATTTCTGTTTTCCTCTATCTTTTGATATGTTTTTTCAAGTTCACAAATGAGGCTATCTGTATACATTCCTAATAAACTTTTTACCTGCCTTGTCATCTCGTGGCATGAAAAAGAACAGTAAAGACACTTAGTCGGGCATATTGGAATACCTATGTACAAACAAGCCGAAAAAGGATCAAGCCTGTTTAAAACGCTCATTTCATTCTTTGCAACCTTTAAAAGAAGTTTTGATTTTTTCTCAGAAATATAATATCCTTCTTGCAAGAACTTGTATATCTCTTCCTCTTTCAGACCCTGCTCCAACAAGGGGTACACAATCTTTGTAGGTCTTATTCCTGTTAAAATCCCCCAGGGAAGCTCTCTTTTTGTCTCATCCTTTAAAAGGTCATAAATGTTTCTCCCAAATATTTTTTTTGACTCATGTTCATCATCAACGAGCAGAAAATCTTTTTGAATAGTCTTATTCCCTTTTTGAAGCTTCAGAAAGACTTTCATTTCCTCAAAATATGCCTCAAAATGAATATCCCCACCATGTCCAAACTTTACTTCAGCACTAGGATAGAATGCTCTTATTATGTGTTGAAAATCATACAAAAACTTTTGGCTGTTTGAAAAATATGTTATTCTCAAATTGTGTTCTACCCCTTTAGCAAAAAATGATTTTTTGTGCAATAAAAATAAAAAACTTATAGCATTATTTTGTGCTATAAGTCAGCATATGTATTTAAAAATTCTTAAGCTCATCACCAATGGTAGTTGGCACACCGTGCCCAGGATAAACCTTTGTGTTCCTTGGAAGCACCAAAAGCTTTTCTTTTATAGACTCAAAGATCTGTCTTTCATCCCCAAGTGGAAGGTCACACCTGCCAAAAGAGTCTTTAAATAGCGTGTCACCAGAAAACAAAATGTTATCATACAAAAAACAGCTCGAACCAGGTGTGTGGCCAGGGGTGTGTAACACTTTCAATGAAAAATCGGCAAACTCAAGTACATCTCCATCCTCAAAGTACCCATCACAGTTTATCTTTACTTCTGAACCAATTAGATACGACAGGTTATATGCTGGATTTGATAGGATCTCCTTTTCGACCCTGTGCGCGTAAATTGGCAGTTTAAACCTCTGTTTTAGATAGCTGCAGCCCAAAAAATGGTCAAAATGTCCATGCGTCAAAAGTATAGCTCGTGGAATAAGGTCATTTTCAACAATAATGTTTTCAATTTTTGTTGCATCATCTCCTGGGTCAATAATGACAACCTCTTTTTTTCCAAATACATAACAGTTTGTCACCACATCCCCAACTTCAATACATTTTAAAAACATCAAGTTCTTTACCCCCTCTACTTTCTCGAAAAAACCTGCTCAGAAAATCTTCTTACTGTCGAGTAAAACTGTCACAGGCCCGTCATTTAATATACTTACCTCCATGTGTGCTTGAAAAACTCCACATTCAACCTTTCGTACTTTCTGTTTGAGCTTTTCAACAAAATAGTTATACAACCTCTCTGCCTTTTCTTTTTCTGCTGCAAACATGAAATTTGGTCTTCTTCCCTTTCTTGCATCGCCCATTACTGTAAAGTTTGAGATAACCAAAACTTCACCGCCTACGTCCATCAAAGAAAGGTTAAACTTCGAGGTTTCATCCTCAAATATTCTAAGGTTTGCAACCTTTTCACAAAGATAATCAGCATCCTCTTCTGTATCATCCTGTGCAACCCCAACAAGCAAACAAAGACCTCTTTGAATTCTTCCAACCTCTTTGCCGTCAACTATTACAAAAGCTTCTTTTACTCTTTGAACAACAGCTCTCAAATTCTTTAGCCTCCTTTTACACGCTGGACCTCAAATACACTGTCAATTTTCCTCAGCTTTCTAATAATCTTCTCAAGCTGCTCTGTTGAACTTATTTCAACAGTAAGATTGATATTGGCAATCCTGTCTCGTGTGGTCCTTCCCTGAATAGCCTTAACCGAAATCTTGTTCTCACCAAGCAAGTTTGTTATGTCCATCAGTATTCCTGTCCTGTCGTTTGCAAGAACGTTTATTGTAGCGTCAAACTTTGCATCTTTCGTAACGTTCCACTCAGCCTCAACAATCCTCTCTGGCTCTTTTAAATACTGTTCAACATTTGGACAGTCACGCCTGTGGATTGAAACGCCTCTTCCCCTTGTGATGTATCCTATAACTTTATCGCCAGGTACCGGGTTGCAACATTTTGCAAACCTCACAAGAACATTTTCAACACCTTTTACAAGTATTCCGTTATTTGAAGAAGCCTTCGCAGGTTTTGGCTTTTCAATCTGAAATTCTTTTTGCTCATCTTCTTTAATGTATTTTTTTATCTCCTCTTTTATCCTCAGTGCTATTTTAGTAGCTGTAATACCACCATACCCAAGTGCAGCAAACATGTCCTCAGGGGTTCTATAGCCATATCTTTGCGAAACCGCCTGCAGCACATCCTCTTTTAGAGCAAATTGTAAAGGAAGGTTGAGTTTTTTGAGTTCCTTTTCCAATATATCTTTGCCTTTTTGAATATTCTCTTCTTTTCTCTCTTTTTTAAACCATGCGTTTATTTTGCTTTTTGCCTGAGGACTTTTGACAATCTTGAGCCAGTCCTGGCTTGGACCATGGACATTGGGTGATGTAATAATCTCAACAATATCACCATTTTTGAGCTCATAATCAATGGGGACAAGCTTGCCGTTTACTTTTGCTCCTGCCATTTTGTTGCCTATCTCACTGTGAATTGCATATGCAAAGTCTATCGGCGTTGAACCCTGTGGTAGACTTATAACATCGCCTTTCGGAGTAAATACAAAAACCTCATCAGAAAACAGGTTTATTTTTAACGACTCCATAAACTCTTTTGCATCTTTGAGCTCTTTCTGCCACTCCAGAAGTTCTCTAAGCCAAGCAAACTTCTCATCTTCATCAGTTGATTTAATTCTTCCTTCTTTGTACTTCCAGTGAGCAGCAATACCATACTCGGCTGTCCTATGCATATCAAATGTTCTTATCTGTACTTCAAAAGGCTCACCTTCAGGTCCTATCACGGTTGTGTGAAGTGACTGGTACATGTTCGGTTTTGGCATTGCAATGTAGTCTTTAAACCTGCCAGGCATGGGTTTGAACAATGTATGAATTATTCCCAGAACTCCATAACAATCTTTTACTGAATTTACAATGATTCTAATAGCAAAAAGGTCATAAATCTCTTCTAAAGTTTTACCTTGCTCTTTCATTTTACGATAGATGCTGTAAAAATGTTTTGGTCTTCCGTCTATCTGACCAACCTCAATGTTTGCCTCTTTGAGTTTTTCTGAAATAAGCGAAATAATTTTCTTTATATACTCTTCCCTTTCTACCCTCTTTTTTGCAATCTTTTCAACAAGATCATAATAGCCTTCAGGGTCAAGATAGCGCAGGGACAAATCTTCAAGCTCCCACTTTATCTTTGAAATTCCAAGTCTGTGGGCAAGCGGAGCATATATGTCAATTGTTTCCTGAGCTTTTTGTCTCTGTTTTTCAGGAGGAAGGTACTTGAGGGTTCGCATATTGTGGAGCCTGTCTGCAAGTTTTATCAAAATGACCCTTATATCCTTTGCCATTGCAATAAGCATCTTGCGGTAGTTTTCTGCCTGTCTTTCAAGCTTACTGGTAAATTCAAGCTTGCCAAGTTTTGTGACACCATCCACAAGCTCAGCTATTTCCTTTCCAAACTCTCTCTCTACATCTTCTAAAGACGCAGAAGTATCCTCCACCACATCATGCAATAGTCCAGCAACAATTGATGCAATGTCAAGCTCTAAATCTGCCAAAATCAGTGCAACCTCAAGAGGATGCACTATATATGGCTCGCCAGAGTTTCTTGACTGTCCATCATGATGCTTTTGTGCAAATTCAAATGCTTTTTTAATAAGATTTATATCTTCTTCTGATGCATACTTTTTTACCCTTTCTATAAGCTCATTTAACTTGTCGCTCAAATCTAAATTCACCTCGATGGACCTCTATTTAGGTCCACTTGTTTTATATCAAAGAAGATTCAAACTGTACAACAGACCTGACATCGTATCCTTTTAAATTCTCTCTTCCACCCAAGTATGTGAGTTCAACAAGGTATGCAATACCCACAACCTCACCACCAAGTTTCTCAACAAGCTTTATGTTTGAAAGTGTTGTACCACCTGTTGCCAAAAGGTCGTCAATTATCACAACCTTCTGACCAGGTTTTATAGCATCAATGTGCATCTCAAGTACATCTTTTCCATATTCAAGCTCATATTCAACAGAGACTGTTTTGTAAGGAAGTTTACCTTTTTTTCTAACAAGAACAAGCCCTTTGTTCAGCACATACGCAACAGGCGCACCAAATATAAACCCTCTTGATTCAGGTCCAACAATAAGTTCAAAGTCAAGGTCTTTGACCAAATTTACTAAAGAGTCTATAGCGTATTTGAACGCGTCCTTGTCCTGCAAAACTGTTGTTATGTCAATAAAATCTATACCCTCTTTGGGAAAGTTCAAAACATGTCTGAATTTCTCTTTCAGGTTCATTAAATCTTCCTCCTATTACTTTGAGATTTTTGATTATTACGTTATTAAGTATATCAAAAAAGACTATATTTTTTAAATACTCTAAATGTCAAAAAATAAAAAGCTCCTTCAGCAAGCTTTCAAAAAGCTTTGCCAAAAGAGCTTTCCGAAATACTATATAATACTGTAATCTGAATTCTATATACTTCTAAAGATTCGTTTAAACCATGCCTCTTTGTAAAATTTTGTTTTTAAAATCTCATATATTTTGAGTCTCAGCTTTACAGGCATCTTATCTATGCTTCCATAACTTGTTGCAATCAAATACTCTTTTCTGGAAAGTGAACTTTTGAGCTCTTTTTTAGCCTCAGTTGGAAACTCTAACTTTGCCTCGTCTACTATGCAAAGAGGCGGAAATATAACACACCACCAGTTCTTTCCTTTACCGTTGCCTATAAAAACTCTAACACAGTCATATATGCCAGAGGGGAAAAGAAAATTGCTATAAACCCTATTTGGAAACAGATCTCTTTGAATACTTACCTTCACATCATAATTTTTCCCTCTTTCCTTTATAGTCTTATCAAGGTAATCTTCAATCTGCAACTTTTTATTACTGATTTGTTTTATAACCTCATATTTACTCTTTGAAAAATCAATATTTCTTGACAAAAATTCTACAAGTTTATCCCGCACATAAATCTTTAGTTTCTGGTCTTCTTTTGAGTTACTGTTTGCTAAGATATGAAGTCTTAAAACTGATTTTGATAGATTTCTTTGTAAACCATCAATTTGTTCAAAGCTCAAATATCCATAAATTATTGTAAATATTATTATTGAAAAAATTATAGGCAAAATATAATGTTTAGAAAAGAAAATTCTTTTTGACATATATTCTTACCTCTCTCAGTTTTATTTCTATTTTTAGCATTTACTCTAAAAACACTTTTTATACACAAAAATTAAAATACTGTTCCACTTCTTCTAAGTCTCACATCCGGTATGACTTCTATTTTAATTTTCTTTAGCTCAGTATCCCAGTTTTTCTTTAGCTTTTCCCATTCTTTTGGTCTGTGTTTAGATATGAAATCACCTATTGCCAATACATCTGCATTGTATTTTACATTTAACATATAACATAGTTGTTGTGACCTTTGTTTTATTATTCTATTCAGTTCAGTTTGTATATACCTTCTCATAGGATCATCCAAAACTTTATAATCACTTTTGAAAACAAATTCAGGAACCTCACCTTCTATTCGTAAGTTGTATATAACCCTTAATTTGCCTTTATCTTCCTTTATTTTTTTCTTTACCTGTATCTCTGTTGTCACAAACGGAATATAGGAAGATTTGTATTTTAAATCGTCAATAAATGTATGCTTAGCTTTTCCCATCAGAAGCTTATAGACTTGAAGCTGCTTTTCATTCATCCACCCTACAAATTTAAAGTTTTTAAATACAGCGGCACCAGCTATTTTCAATGTTTCAATTCCAGGCTCTACTCTTGAGATAACTGCACAGTTTGAATTTATAAAACTATTTACAACTTGACTCAATGGGGTATCAATAACCCTACCATAAATTGAAGCGCTTTTTGATATCTCAAAAAGATGAATACCAGTTACAGGTTGGACAAGTGGCATGGTATTAAGGATATCCCTTGCTGTTGTTTCAGAAACAAGTAAAAATGTGTTCTGTGGAATATCACTTTCTCTATTAAGTCCATCTAAAGCCTCTCTTACAAGTGCAGGGTCTTTAGCAAGGTCTTTTCCAAAAACAACTACTTTTAAATATCCATAATATAGCCTTTTGTTTATCTCTCTCTCAAGATAGTTTCTAATTCCAACAACATTATTTGTAGGTCTTACAAATAAAAATCTCATTTGTTCATCTTGCTTTGAATCCTTTCCTATAGTTCTGAGGTTTGGGAAAAGTACTGTCACTGCAAACTTGTATTGATTTTTACTACTTGGAAGAGGGGGTTTTACCTTTCTTTTTGTTTGTGGGTCAATACCCTTCTGGTTAGTTTTTATATCTGGCTTTTTTTGTTCTGGAGAAAATTTTTGAGTGTTTCTGTCAAGATTAATATATTCACTTGTTTCGTACTTGTTCAAATCACTTGGGTCATATTTGTCAACACCAAGTGCAAGAATATAACCTCTGTCTTCTATCTCAACCCTATCCCAGCAACCTGACAAAAAAAGTATTGAAAATATTATTAAAGTACCTAATACCGCTTTTTTGCTATGTTTCATATTTTTTCACCTTCTTTTTGATTGAGAGAGTAACGAAAGTTATTAAAGGTAATAACAATACAGTAAAAGACGCAAAAAAGTAGCTAAAATAATCCATAAATCTTTGTGTCTCTACTATATTTTGTGGTATCAATGATAATATATAAATAAATGGCAGCTGAATGAATACAAAGAAATTATGTTCTTTCGTGTTAAAAATCCTTGCCAAAATCAACCCTGTTGTCATTAAAAATATAATCTCTGTGGTGTAGGTTGTAATCATCCATAGGGAAACAACAATACTTTCAGGTCTTTCAATAACTATTTCCAAAACTGTCACATCTCTAAAAAGATTCAGTGTCGGCCATACCATGGTTTGTACTACTTTTGAACCAAAATCAGCTGTCGCAAAGATTACTATAACCTCGTAGAGCAAAATCGTAACAAGAAATCCAAAAAAAGCACTCTTGATTAGCTTGTCCTTTCGCCTCACATATGGCATAAAAAATAAAAATACTTCAAAACCAAGAAAGCTAAAAATTGTTGTACCAATACCCTTAATAAGTTTTGTAAAAGGAATGTTTAAAACAGGAAGAAGATTTGAAAAGTCAAGCCTTTGGTATACAAAAAAGCTCAAAACAATAATTATAAGCACAATCCCCGGCATTAAAACTTCACACATGCGTGCAATTACTTCTATTCCATATCTTGAAATATAAGCACAAGTAAAAAGAAATGAAATAATCAAAACTTCATTCGGTGTGAGTGTAAATAAAAATTCCTTGGCTGTCTCTGCAATAAGCCTTGTTTCAAAAGCAGAAAATATTACAAAGTAAACTACATATATAAATGAAAGTACAGTTCCCAAAATCTTCCCAAACGCTTTATTTAAAAGTTCAATAATAGTCAAATCAGGGTTTATCATAGTAACTCTAAATATTAGAAGAAAAACTAAAAAAGATAATATTCCACCAAGCATCACAACAAACCATCCATTTTGTTCTGATGCTTTTGCAACAGACGCAGGCATAAACATTATACCAATTCCTATCATGACAGATACCAACAACACAAAACACTGGAAACTGGAAATTTTGTCATTGTCGTTTATTATCATCTTTTATCTTCACCTGCCGATGCATAATCTGGGGTTCTTTCATAAAGCATCCTTATTTTTTGCTGAGTTGAGGCAAATATTGGTCTTGACCAAAGATATCTTGTTGGAAGTCTTACAATAGCGTCCTTGTAATCCATAATCTCAAATGAGACAAAAGGTGATAAATATGGAATTCCAAAACTTTTTGTTTTTACTAAATTACCAATAATTATTAAGCTCAATAGTATGAATCCATAAAGTCCCAAAGCGGCGCAGACAAGAATATAAACAAATTTAAAAAGCCTTAGGGAAATAGAAAAATTATATGCCGGGATAGCAAACGATGCAATTGCAGTTGTTGCAACAAGTATAACCATTATAGGCGAAATAATTCCTGCTTGCACAGCAGCTTGTCCTATTATAAGCCCACCTACAATGCCTATTGTCTGTCCTATTGGTCCTGGAAGTCTCAAGCCTGCTTCTCTTAGAAGTTCAAGCATAAACTCCAAAAAAAGTGCCTCTAAAAATACTGGTATTGGCACACCTTCTCTTGTGGCTGCAATAAACAGACCTAAGTCAGGTGGTATCATACTTGGGGTAAATGAGGATATCGATATATAAAACCCTTGTAATGTCATGGCTAAGACTGCTGCAAAAACCCTTAAAATTCGTATAACTGTTGCAATATGCCATCTTTCATAGTAATCCTCAGAATGTTGTATAAATGTAGCAAATGTCGCGGGAACAATAAGTGCTAAGTTTGTATTGTCAGTTAAAATTACAATCCTTCCTTCATAAAGAGCAGCAACTGCTGTATCAACTCTTTCTGTGTGTTGAATTGTTGGGAATAAGCAAAATATGTCGTCTTCTATAAGTTGTTCTATCATCCCAGACTCCATTATTGCATCAATATCAATTTTTGAAAGTCTTTGGTTTACCTCATTTAAAATTTCCCTGTCCACAATGTCATCTACATATATAAGATACACATCAGTTTTCGACCTTCTCCCCAGTTTTAAATTCTTTACCCTAAGCCTTGTATCTCTTACTCTTCTTCGGATAAGAGCTGTCGAAAATCTCACAACCTCATTAAAACTATCTCGAGGTCCTCTTACTGCATTTTCAGATATTGGTTGTTGAATTCCTCTATTTGGAAAATTACGTGTTGAAATTCTAATTATTTTGTCAGATTTGTCAATAAACAGTAGCGTCTCTCCACATAAAAGGTCTAAAATAGCATCTTTAAAACTTGTTACCTCTTTAATATCAGATGTAGCAAGAAGGGTATTTAGTATCTTACTGTAGGCTTCATTCTGAGAAATATTTTTATCAAATAATTGTACCTCTACCATAAGATGCTTTATCACATCTCTGTCTATAATTTCCCTTTTAACAAGCCCATCGATAAACACAGTTGCACATTTTATATCACCTGCAAAAAATTCTCTTATAACAATATCATCATTATCAATGAGTACCTCTCTTAAATAATTTAGGTTATCATCAATAGATATATAAATTTTTTCCTGCGCGCAAATATATTCCTTTGTCTCTTTCTTTTGGCTATTTCTAACCCTTTCCTTTCTTCGTTTTATTATCTCAATAAACCCCATTACTCTCACCACTTTCAGATAAAAACTCTTACTATAAACATCAAAATTCCTATAGTTATCAAAATTACTGCTGTTGTTTTAGCAAGCTTGACTTCTCTTTGTAAATTTTTTGATTTTAACTCTTTTAAGTCAAGTACAAATATTAAGATACCACTGAGCACAAACATCAAAATGCTATATTTCGTTATTATATCTGAAAGCTTTATCATCTTATCCATATTCTCCTTTCTAAAAGTTAATATGCAAAATAAATTTTATTTTTATACTTGAATTTTTTAAAAGCATATGTTAAAATCCATTCCATAAAAACATTTGTCTTTTATAGGTGAACAACAATTATGTTAAAGAAAGATGCCACGTATTATATAGTTGAAGAAAGTGTTCTGCCAGAAGTTTTTTTGAAAGTTGTCAAGGCAAAAGAATTATTAGAAAAGGGTGAAGTGAAGGCTGTAAATGAAGCTGTAAAAATGGTTGGTATTTCAAGAAGTGCTTTTTACAAATATAAAGACTGTATATTTCCATTTTTTGAAAGCTCACGTGGCAAAATTATAACTCTTGCTCTTGTTTTAAAAGACATCCCTGGGATTTTGTCTAAGATATTAAACATTATTTCTGAGACGAATGCAAACATTCTTACAATCAATCAAAACATCCCTCTTGGCGGGATTGCAACTGTCTCAATTTCTATCAGAACATCTGGGATGACAAAGTCTGTTAAAGATTTGATCCTTGAGATTGAAAAGGTTGATGGTGTTAAAAAAATTGAGATTTTGGGAAGAGAAGAGTATTAAAAGGTTTTGAAAAAGGAGGGAAAAAGAGTTGGCAAAGGTTGCAATAATGGGATTTGGCGTTGTTGGATCAGGTGTTTGGGAAGTTTTAACAAAAAATGCATCATCAATTGCAAAAAGGGCAGGAGAAGAAATATCGGTAAAATACATTCTTGACATTCGTGATTTCCCTGACCACCCTGCAAAAGATTTGATGATAAAAGATTTTGACATCATATTGAACGACCCCGAAGTTTCAATTGTTGTTGAGACAATAGGCGGGCTTGAACCTGCATACACTTATACAAAAAAGCTACTTTTGAATGGTAAACACGTTGTAACATCTAACAAAGAACTTGTTGCAAAGTACGGTCCAGAACTTTTGAAGATTGCAAAAGAGAACAATATAAACTACTTTTTTGAAGCAAGTGTTGGTGGAGGAATTCCCATTATAAGACCTCTTCAAAACTGTTTAGCAGGAAATCAAATTACAGAAATTGCAGGAATTTTAAACGGTACAACAAACTATATTCTCACTCAGATGAAAAAGTATTCACTTTCGTTTGAAGATACTCTAAAAGAAGCTCAGGAAAAAGGATACGCAGAAAGAAATCCGAGCAACGATATAGAAGGTCATGATGCATGTAGAAAGATTGCAATTCTATCATCTATTGCATACTCCCATTATGTAAACTATGAAAACATTTATACAGAAGGGATATCCAAGATAACAAAAGAGGATATGGAGTATGCTGAAGAGCTTGGATGTACAATAAAGCTCATTGCAATGAGTAAAAAGATTGACGACAAAAAAGTATTTGCAAGAGTTTCGCCCCTTATGATATCTTACAAAAGCCCGTTTGCAAATGTGGATGATGTGTTCAATGCAATTTTAGTAAAAGGCGATGCAATTGGTGATGTGATGTTTTACGGCCAAGGCGCCGGAAAGCTTCCAACAGCGAGTGCTGTTGTTGGCGACATCATAGACATTGTAAAACACATTGATAAGTCTTATGTCTACACATGGGCAATCTCTGGGGATATTGAAGTTGTGGACATTGAAAATACATCCTGCAGATTCTTTGTAAGAGTCAAATACAAAGACTACACCAAGGCAAAAGATGCTGTTTCTCTCATATTCAATGACTGCATGATAGTAAACACACATAGACCGATAGGCACAAACGAATTTGCGTTTGTAACACATGAGATGAAAGAAAGTGAGTTCAAAGAAAAGATTTCTCAGCTTGAAAAGATTTCTGTTGTAGAAAAGGTCTTGTCTATTATTAGATATGATGAAAACATATAAGCTAAAATGTCTGGAGGTAAGTTGAAAAAATGATTTCTGTAAAGGTTCCGGCATCGTCGGCAAACCTTGGTGCCGGATTTGACTGTATGGGTGTTGCTCTCAAGCTTTACAACATCATTGAAGTTGAAGAGATTGAAAAAGGACTTATAATTACTTCATCACCGGATGACCCATCAATTGCAAAGGATGAAAACAACCTTGTGTTCAGAGCTATGAAGACAGTGTTTGATGAGGTTGGTTGGTATCCCAGAGGGCTTAGGATAAACCTTATAAACGAAATTCCACTAACGCGCGGACTTGGTTCTTCTGCCGCTTGTATCTCAGGCGGAATCTATGCTGCAAATTTACTGTGCGGCGGAAAACTTTCTGAAGAAGAGATGATTTATTTGGCTGCAAAGATGGAGGGGCATCCGGACAACTCAACACCAGCAATGATTGGTGGACTTGTGTTTGCAGTACTGGAAGATAAAAAGGTAAACTATATCAAGTTTGTTGTGCCAGCAAGACTCAAGTTTGCAGTGTTTATTCCTGATTTTCAGCTATCAACAGAATATGCAAGAAATATTCTGCCAAAATACATTGAGTTCAAAGATGCCGTGTTTAACATTGGCAGAGCAACGCTTTTTGCAAGTGCAATCACAACAGGAAACTATGAGCTTTTACCGGCTGCAACACAGGATAGGCTTCACCAGCCGTACAGAAAAAAGCTCATTCCTGACTTTGATAAAATTGTTAACCTGTCTTTAGAAGCTGGCGCAAAAGGAGCGTTCTTGTCTGGCGCAGGACCTTCTATAATCGCTCTTGTTGATGAGAATTATGAAATCTTTGAACAGAACGTCAAAAATGCACTTGCCAGCATGGATCTTGTGGCTAACTGGGACTTTATGATTTTGGAAGCTGACAATAGCGGTGCAACAGTTTTTTCTGTTCAGAGCACAAGCTTAAAAAGATAAAGCAAACTACTCAAAAGTGTAATATAATAGTATCAAAATGGTATTGATAAGTTTCATTTTAAACCATTGATTTCACAAGGGAGGGAAATATCTTGGGAATAGTTGTCCAAAAGTATGGTGGAACATCTGTTGCAGACAAAGAAAGAATATTTAGAGCAGCAAAGCGGGCAATTAGCGAGTATGAAAAAGGAAACAAGGTTGTGGTTGTTGTCTCAGCTCAAGGCGATACAACAGATGAGCTTATTGAAAAGGCAAAAGAGATAAACGAAAATCCTTCAAAAAGAGAGATGGATGTGCTCCTTTCTACCGGTGAACAGATTTCGATTGCACTTATGGCAATGGCAATTGAAAAGCTTGGGTATCCTGTCATTTCGCTGACTGGTTGGCAGGCAGGAATAAAGACAGATAGCCATTATTCAAATGCAAGAATCATTGAAATTGACACAGAAAGGCTCCAAAGAGAGCTTGATAAAAGGAACATAGTTGTTGTTGCAGGTTTTCAGGGAATAAATAAGTATGATGATATAACCACGCTGGGGCGTGGAGGATCTGATACAACAGCTGTAGCTTTGGCTGCAGCTTTGAAAGCTGATAAGTGCGAAATATATACAGATGTTGACGGTGTTTATACAGCAGACCCAAGAATTGTTCCAAACGCATCAAAGCTCAAAGAAATTTCTTATGATGAGATGTTAGAGCTTGCCACACTTGGTGCAAAGGTACTTCATAACAGGTCTGTTGAGCTTGCAAAAAAATACAATATTCCCCTTGTTGTTAGGTCATCTTTCAACGACAATGAAGGAACAATTGTAAAGGAGGTAAATTCGGTGGAAAAGCTTTTAGTATCCGGTGTTGCGTGTGACAAGGATATTGCAAGGGTTGCAGTGATTGGAGTTGAAAATATTCCGGGCAAGGCATTTCAGATATTTTCACTTTTGGCAAAAGAAAATATAAATGTTGATATAATTTTGCAGTCAATTGGAAGAGAAAAAACAAAGGATATATCGTTTACAGTATCAAAGAGCAACTTGAAGCAGACACTTGATGTTTTGACAAAGAATCTGCACATAATTGGCGCAAAGGATATAACATATGCTGACAATGTTGCAAAGGTCTCTATAGTTGGTGCTGGAATGGTCAACAATCCAGGCGTTGCTGCAATGATGTTTGAAGCTCTTTATGATGCAGGTATCAACATCGAGATGATTTCGACATCCGAGATAAAGATATCAGTCTTGATTGACGAAAAGGATGCTGAAAAAGCAGTCAGAGCTATACATGACAAGTTCAAACTTCATCTTTTGAACAGTAATGGTAAATAAAATAAGCAAGAGGGGCTGTCCAAAAAAGTTATGGATAGCCCCTTGATTAGTTACATCTTCAAATTTCTACAATACTTCCATTCTGAAACCTTAAAATTTTATCTGCTATTGATAACGTAGAAGCTTTATGAGTTATTACAAGAATTAATGAATTTTTCTGTTTTAATTTAACGATTGAGTTCAGAATTATTTCTTCTGTCTCAGGATCAAGGAAAGATGTCGGCTCATCTAGTATTACAATTTTAGGTTTTCTTAGTAATATTCTTGCAAGTGCTATACGTTGAGCCTCACCTAAGGATATTTGTGCTCCGCGAATACCAATATCAATATTTAGCCCCTTTGGATCTCTAGCAATTAAATCAGTAAGTCCAGCTTCAGCAATAACTTTTTTTACATCATCTAATGAGTAATTGTCATTTCCAAGGGTTACATTTTCATATAATGTACCATTAATTATAAATGCATTTTGTAGTAAAAATCCAACATTTTTTCTGAAGTCTTCTATGTTAATTTCTTCGATATTAACTCCATCTATCAAAATTTCCCCCACTTGAGGTTTGAGTAATCTTGAAACAATTCTTGCAAATGTGCTTTTACCTGAACCACTCTTTCCTGTTAATGCAACAATACATCCTGGTTTAAGAATTAGATTTACATTATTAAGAACTGGATAATTGTTTTCATAAGCAAAAAAAACATTTCGCATTTCTAAAGTTTCCTCAAATCTAAATGGCTTATTACCACCTTTTTCTATTAAAACAAACGGACTTTTATAATACTCTTCAAATCTTAGATAAGCAACTTTCAATTCTTGGCAGCTTAACACAATACCGGTCATTGAGACGATTGGTTGATATAAAAGTCCTGCAAGTATATAAAATCCCATAAAGGTTCCAACAGTTATCTTACCTGAAAATACAAGATTTGCCCCAAACCATAAAGTACCAAATGACCACAATTGGTTCAACAAACTGGTTCCTGTTTGATACATTGATTGAATAAATACTAATTTAACGATAGCATAAATAAGATTCTTCATATTGTGGCTTACCCTTTCAAAAGCTATTTTTTCTAAACTTAAAGTTTTAATTAACTCTATTGCATTGAAATGCTCGTTAATTTCTGAAACAGTATTTTGTTCTATATTTTTTTTATTAAATACTGCTTTCTTTACTGGTTCTCTAAACCTCACTATAAGTATGACCTGGAACATAAATACTATTACTACTAATGACATTAAAATAGGTGACCACTTATACATTAAATACAAAATCAATACTACCCAAATTGTATACATTGGCATATTAATAATCAATTTCAAAAAATAATCTACCATAAATTCGGTATCATAAAACATTCTGTACTGGATTTCACCACTTTTTTTAGACATATGAAATACCAATGATGTGTGTTGAAGTTTATTAAAAAAATCCATTTTGATTCTGTAATTTAAAAAAGCAGTTAATCTTGCCATTAAATAGCTATTTAAAAGGTTTATAGTTGCAATTATAACAAATGCTAAGCTCATTAAAATTAACAATCTTATTAATAAATTCTTGTCGTGAGCAGCAAATATTCTATCAACAAGCATTTTACTTATTGTTGGAGATATTAGATTCGATATTGCTAATAAAGATGAAAACAACAATACTAAAAAGATCTGAAACTTATATCCCTTAACATAAGGAAACATAGTTTTTAAATATTCAACAAAAACTTTTTTAGCTAATTTTTCTCCAATACATCTCATATTCAACTCACTCTTTCTATAACTGTTTTCCCATCAGTATAGTAAATTAAAGAGTAATCATCTTTACTATATTCGCAAATTGTGTAATAAGGTTGCCAGAGATAATATTTTAAAAATTTGCAATTATTTGCACTCGATGTTTTGACTATAATTTGACCAATAGTAAACATTTCTGGAATAAATATATACAATCTTTTCATATTACATGAAGTTAAATTTTCGTATAAATTCTTTAATAAAAATAAGATCTGAAGCTTATCATATACCTTACCTGTAAACCACAAACACTTTTCTTTATAATAATTCTCTTCTACTAAAATCTTGCCTGGCGTCGTATAAGTAATATTAATTATTTTTTTATCCTGTCCATATTCTTTTTTAGTATGAGCTGAAAGAGGCAAATAATTATTCCCATTTATAATTAACCTTGTTTCTTCGATACCTAAAAGAGTTTCAATCTTTGAATCAAAAAATATATGTTGATCATTTTGAAACTTGAGGTTAATAAATTGTCTACCAATTTTATGTCCTTGATTATAGATTATATAATTGTAACTTACATTTCTCAAAAGTATCACCCCAAAGTTCGTATTTTATTAAGTATAATATTTACAAATAAAATTACAAATATTGCAGGCCAAAACATTAATAAAAATTCATCCATTTTCTCATTTATTATGCGAATCTTCAGCTGATACAAAAAAGCACTTATGTTCACTGCTGTATGTAACAAAATAGCAAAAACTAAATTTAAAAAAGAAAAACTTTTTATATCTTTCTTCAAGCCAGTTAGTGCTACAACTGTGAGTCCAGTATGAATTATAACACAAAGAAACATCTCAGTTGCAAAACCACCAAAATAATAAAACGAATATCCTGCCATAGAAGGATTTTTTGAAATACCAAAGGCAATATACCATATCTCACCAATACCAAATCCAAAACCTAAAATATAGGCAATCCTTAGTAAAGTTTTTGAATCAACATTATAAAGTTTTAGAAAAAAAGAAGGTAGAATTTTTATTATTTCTTCTGTTATACTTGGGAGAAATAGGAAAATTATTAGATATCCAACGGGAGCTTTTAAAGTTGTATTTCCATGAACATTAAAAACCTCTTTTAAAATCTTAAGTAATGGAGCTTTCACTAATAAATTTACAATTGGACAACTCAAAGCACTTATTACACCTAAAAAAATATATTTATCAAGTTTTTCAAAAAAGTAATAGTAAATAAACCCACCCCAAAATACAAAAGCCATTAATGTAGAGATAAAAGCTGCAATATAAATGGAATACACTCCTATTCCTCCCTAATTCAAACCTGCCTTTTCAATTAAAATATTTTTAAATTCTTCCAAATTCTTGGGAGTAATCCCTACCTTCTCACCGTTTTTTAAATAGATTACCAAAATATTTTTGTTTACTCTTGTTGCACACATATATATATAACCCATACCAAAATAATACACTTTACCTATTGCATAGCCTGGCACTTTAAAAACACTTTGAGTATCTGCAAGAAAATTGGCTTTTAAATTTTCAATAGTTACTTTTTCTATTTGGTTATAATAAATTGTTTTTTTGTGCCATCCACATTTTAATATTAACTGGTCTGGATTTAATTTATAATTCATAGTGAAGAAAAAAATAGTATATAATATTCCTAAGACTGCAATCAAACAACTTAATATAGATGTGATTAATACTGACACAAAAATATAAGTCTTTTGAGGTAGTCCCTTTACTATAAGTAGGTATACGCATAATAAAAACACAAAAAATGTCAACATGAAAATATGGAAAGGGAATAACCATCCCCATGAATATGAAGGTTTCATTTTTATATAATTCATTGTTCCAATTATCCTCCTATACTTTTTATTTTTATTAATTACAGAAACTGCTACTTTGAATTTTTAAAAGAAAAATTCTAAAAGTACTTCAAACAAAGATTTTCTTCGTATAAAAAATTAAATGGCCGACATACTCCTTTTGCTTCTTTTGTAATATCAACATTTGTGTGAAACATTAACATAGTAAGCCGCATTTACTACGGCAGCCGCATTTACTACGGCAGCTGCATTTACAGCCAATCCTGCATTATTTTGT
Source organism: Caldicellulosiruptor bescii DSM 6725 (assembly GCF_000022325.1). Taxonomy (NCBI): domain Bacteria; kingdom Bacillati; phylum Bacillota; order Caldicellulosiruptorales; family Caldicellulosiruptoraceae; genus Caldicellulosiruptor; species Caldicellulosiruptor bescii. Next base: position 2,079,052 of record NC_012034.1, read on the forward strand.
ACAAAAACAGCAGTAAAATAAACTGCCACAAATCCGGCAGCTACTGCTAAAATAGGTGCAGTTACTACACAAGTCATTGTAGGTTGAACATCTGAGGCTGGCGAAATTGTAGGTGATTCATATACTTTATTCATGATTTTTACCCCCCTCTCTTACTTTTTGATATCAAAGTGAAAAATTATAATATCAGGAGTATGTCGGCCGAGTTCTTCTTTTAAGATACCAGCATATCTGAAATTCCATTTTTCAAGTTTTTCAAATAATATTTCATTGTCATTTTTTAAGCAAAAGAACAATCTTCTAATATCACGCAGGAGATAATTAATTTCACTCATTTTTTTAACACACCATTGAAGAAATTTCATAATTATTTCTAATTCAACGGAATAATCTTCACAATAAAAATATCCAACTGTAGCTGAATTAACTTCTACTTTTAAAAGAGGAGAAAATGAAATAGTTAAAACATTCTTTCCATCCACAGTTAACGAAAAAAACATTTCCATAAACATAAACACTCTCTGTCGTAGTAACATCTCAGCATAATATACATTTTCGTCAATATAAGGATTAACAAAGTGTGGTGACTCTCTTAATCTTTGCAATACATCTATTACTTCATCTTCATATAACATTTTAAAAACACAATTTTCACATCTTTCTTGATAAAAAAGATTAAGTAGAGGGTTTTCATTGAGCCATCTTATTAGACCAAATCTCCATAAACTGTGCAATATGTTAATAACATCTTCTATCACTCTTTCTTTGGTTGCACCTTTATATTCTTTTAATATTTCGTTCACAATTTCACCTATAGTATGATAACCATCACATTTGTCTAAAATAAATCTTGCTGTTTCATTTAGCTTCATTTGCTGAGTTTCTGGATGCTTTTTGCTCAAAAATGTAAGACTACCATCTTGTTCTAACCTTTTATAAAGAAGATTCTGCTCATCAAACTTCGGAATACTTTTCATAATATCTATCATCTTTAGCTCCTCCTTACCATAATAAAATTATCAAACACTAACGGCTCAATAAAATTTAGTAACATCTCGTAATTTTTAAAATCATATAACAATTCCTTTAAGCTTATCTCTTTAAAATTAAAAATTTTCTGCAAAGCATTAATCTGCAATGGCTCAAGTTCATATTCTTTTCTGTATACTCCACCTTGTTCATAATACCTTGCTAAAGATACTTTTTGATTTTGAATCGTCAACAATGTATTATCTCTAATTGAAAGATAATACTCATCAAAATGTCTTCTAATCAAATTAAATATTTCTTTTATTTTTCCCTTAGCTCTTGAACACCTTATTGAGATTTCTTCCTTAAATTGCTGTTGTATAATGTTTACTGGACAAGGCCTACAATCCTCTTTGTAATAACATTCACGACAAACATGAGGCCTATTTTCTTTTATCAAATTTTCTAACTGAATTTTAAAGTTTTCCAACTTGTTGATTTTCTCTTCATTCAAAATTTTATCAAGAATATTTATACGTGGAAATTCTCCAACATCATTTATCTTGTCTAAAAGAGCTACACAAGGAACTATATCGCCATTTGGCAAAAGAGAGTAGTGTTCTTTTAATATACCGCATTTTGGTATTACTGGACAAAAGTCAGAGCCAAACAAGCAATTATAGTACACTGCCTCAGTTGGAAATAACGATTTAGATGTAAGATAATATTTTTTATCTTTTAATTTTAAATAATTTTCTAATATTACATCCCATATCTGTATGAATTCATCCGAAGATAGTAATAAATCACTATTGTTTTTTGCATTCCCATCTAAAGAAAGTCCACCAATCACAAGAATATCAATTGGCAGACGATTAAAAAATTCAGGTACGTGAGCAGCTTCATTTTTATTCTTTCTATTTAGTGACATTTGAATTCCAATGATAATTTGCCTTTTATATTCCATTATATTTTTCAGATTACCTAATGCTCTTAATACCTGATCTAAGTTTCCTTCACCCCTAATGTAATCGTTTGAATCTTTCGTAATACCTTCTATGCTAATACTGATAGTCCCAACACCACTAGATACAATTTTTTCAGCAAACAAAGTATTTTGTAATAATGTTCCATTAGTGACCAATTCCGTATGTATTCCTTTCACATTACAATAAAAAATAAGCTTATCAATATCTTTATACATTAAAGGTTCTTTCGATGAAAAAATTATTTCTTTTATTCCGCAATCACTTAATATATCAACAACAACTTTAGCTGTCTCAAAATCCATTTCCTTATATTTATCTAACTTTGATCCTACAAAACAATGACGACAATTTAGATTACATTTTGGTTCTATTTCCCATCTGATATTTGTAATTTGTATTTTTCCATCCATACTTGTCACCTTCAATTTATAAAATACGAATATATTAATAAGTCCGCATCATCGAACTCTTCTTTTAATTCAATTTCTTTCTTAAATCCAATATCATTCATCAATTTTAACAACGATTTTAAATTTGACATATTACTTTTTATATTGATTTTAATTTTACTTATATCAGGAAATACCTTTGTCAAGTTCAAGATTGAATTATATAAAAACATATTTATTGGTGTGCTTGTATTCTCACATCCTAACAAATACAATGTCGCACTCTTTGACAAAGTTGCTACATCAGGTAATTGATAATATGCAATTTTACTCAGTTTTTCGTCAATAAACTCACCATATACAAAAATTGTACAATTGAAAAAACTTTCTCTTAATATGAGTTCATTAAATGTGTGTTTGCTTATGAAAGGATTCAAATAATTAAAATTCTCTTCAAAGTTTACTCTCCTGAGAATCTCAATTATTTCATTGATATCAGAATCAGTAAGAATTCTTTCTTGAATTTTCATCTTTATTTTGTCCCTCCAAAAATTACTAATTTTTTGCGAAAAATTGTTCTGGCTTAACTTCTGAAATATAATCTTCAATAAGGTCAATATCTACACTCTTTTCCCAATAAACCTCTTTAAATCCTTTGGAAGAAAGATCCAAATCTTCTGTAGCTCTAATTTGCTTCGAAATCCACTTAACAATTGGTAAACTCCAAACATTTGACAAACCACTATTCCAATACTCTAAAATTGTATGTCTTCTTATATTTCCAAAAGTCAATGGTAAATAAGGAGATATTCTCAAATATCCATATGCATCTATTCCTATAAATGGATTATAACCACTTTCTCTATAGTTCGATCTTATAAGGTGATCTACCGGATCTCCCCATTCTACATTCATTCCTTTCTTTGCTATTTGTTGCATTTGTAACTGTTTTAGCTTTGTTGCAAGAATTTGATAATCTCTATAGGTTGGAATATACCCATTTAAATTTCTCTTCGCTCTTCCCATTACCATTAGAGGCTGAACGCGAAATTCACAAACACCTAATTGCTCGCATAATTTTATCGCTTCATCAATTTCTGGAATATTTTTTAAAGTTGGTGTATAAGCAACACCAACGTATAACCCAGCTTCCACAAGACTTTTTATAGCATTGACAGCCTTGTTAAAACTTCCTATCTTATTTCGAAGCCAATCATGTGTTTCAGGTTTTGCACCATCAAGGCTAACCTGAACAAGATTAAATCCGGCTTTCCGTAAATTTCTTGCTACCTCATTATTTACTAATTCACCATTTGTAACTACATTCACTTTTGTATATCCATTTGTTCTCTTGACTATTTTTTCACAACACAAATAGAGAATTTCTCTTCTAATAAGTGGTTCACCACCACAAAAACAAATGACATTGGGCATTATATCAACAATTTGATCTGCTAAATAAAGTAATTCTTCATCTGTTAATTCTGGTTCTAATTCATTTTCATTACTTCCGTTGAAACAATGTAAACACCTCATCGTACACTTGTAGGTAACATCGATTGACATTATTAACGGTTTAGGTACATTACAATTCACAAAAATCTCTCCTTTCCTCACCAAATAATTATTTGGTGATAAACTTAAAGTACTTAGAAGTATAAATAATAACGACCCAGATTAACTTTCCCTATTTCACAGAAAGAAAACAGATTTCTTTATTTTTTGCCTTTCTCAATAAAAATAAAGTTAATTTGCCAAAACTCCAAAATACTCTAAATAAAAATATTTACTTTAAATGCTGGTTATATTTGTGAAAAAAAATGTAGAATTTTAAAGCTGCTAAAATTGCAAATCCTCCTTCTGACCATTAATCTTTATTTGAACACATTCATTCAACTATCAGTAAAAGAATCACATGAGAAGAAAGTAAGAGTAAAAATGGATAGTCGATAAAAAAATATATTTTCTCAACATGAGAATTGTTGTTAAGATTTTTATTACTGACAAAAAAATTATTTAGGTGGTTGCTTTACTGCAATCAATGAATGCTTATATGGAAATAGAAGAATTAGAAATTGAAAATAAAAATGGGGTAATTTGCGATAATACTCAATCATTGAATTTTTCAATTTTATTATTTTCGTTACGAAAAGAAATATAAAGCTCTTCTCAAATCTCCCTCACTGTGCTATTCTAAATAATAGAAGCTCTCTTTCATTAATTTACATTTTATCGCCTCCAAGCGTAGCGAAGTTCTATTTATTGTAATTCAATACTGTAAATATGTAAATTTCTATTTTTTCAACTCAGTTTAGCCTTATTTTATTTTTTTTTTATTCTCGTGTCAAAGTCTTTTTTTTTTTTCTTTACTCAATAATTGTTGATTTTTGAAAATAAACTTGTTTTTTCTCTTAATATCTTAATCTTTCTTTAATTTTCTTAAATTTTTAAAGTAACTTTCTATGCAAAAAGACGTAAGCACAATCTTCCTGATAATTTACTAAAATTTAAGTAATTTTTGCAATTTTGTTTTGTTAAATCTTCTAACACTTTATTTAAAACCTGGTTTCTTTTTCAAAAGGAAAATACACTTCAGAAATTAACCTAAAACAAAAACCTCCTTCTTAAAGCCTTTATTTTTGGGCTTTTGTAAGGAGGCTTTTATTTTTTATTTTACTATTTTCTTATCTTATCTATAAACTCCAAAAATACAATTCCTGGCTCTTCAAGGTCAGAAAACCATCTTTTCACCCACTCAAAAGAAAGATAACCGCTATAGCCATGTCGCAAAAGAAGATTTATCGCCTTTTCAATAGGCACATCACCCTCGCCTATCATCTTAAACACAAGCTTGCCATTTTCAACTTTTGAGTCTTTCACGTGAACATGCTTTATAAAATCTTTCAAGTTGTTAACGGTTTTCTCAACATCCTCATTAAAAAACCTATAAGGATGGTGAATGTCCCACACAACACCAACATTTTGATATGGCACCTTTTCAAGCAAATCAGCAAGCCTTTTTGACTCTGCCCAAACGCCATTTGTCTCAATTAAAATGTCAACATCATACTCCTTTGCCATGTCGCACAATGTACAAAGCATGTCTTTTACAAATTCTCTATCGACATCCTCCCCAGGTGTTATCCATCTATCTCCCAGAACTCTTATGTATTTGCAAGAAAGCTCCTTTGCAAGTTTTATGTGCGCTTTTGCAGACTTTAAGGTATTTTCCTGGTAAGATTTATCGAATATATAACATGATGTTGCCAAACATGAAATCTCCAAATTCAGTTCTTTTAACCTCTTTTTTGTCAGTTGCAAGTTTTCAAGAGCAAAAGGTTCTGCCCTATATATTTCAAGTTCATCTCCAAGTCCTCTCAGTTCAATACCGTCATATCCAAAATCTTTGGCAGCAGCTAAGATCTCATCCCAGGTAAAGTTAGGACATCCTACTGTTGAAAAGCTAATCTTCATTAAATGGTATTTCCTCCTTCGCAAAAATGCTGTTTTTAATATTTTACTACTTTGTTTTTGTTATGAAAAGCCATCTTTAAAATTCTATTGACATTTGATTTTGAAGAAATTTATAATTAAACTAAAGTTGTTTTTTTAGGAGTGAAAAATGTTGAAGGATATCTTCATAGACGATTTCCAATATGTGGTTGATGAACTTTTGATACGAAACAAAAGTATACTTGACAGCCTCACAAAGTTTTCCGAATCAGCAGCACGTGTCAATAGAAGCATAATAAAATCGGTCACAAACTGTGGATGCATAAGAATAAATGCTAAAAAACAGGAAATTCCTATAGATGTGAGCTTGAAAGAAGCAAAAAAGTACCTCAAAACACATGTTGAAGGACAGCTTTGTGAAAACTGTAGAGATTTGATTGAAAAAGAAATTGGAAGCACATTGTTTTATTTAGCCTCAATCTGCAACACTTTAGATTTGAACCTGTATGATATCATAATCAAAGAAATTGAGAGAATGAAAACACTGGGAGAATTTAATTTAAGGTAAGATGCCAGTTTTTAAAAAGAACAAAAATATACAAGCCGCCATATTTTCAAACACAATATGGCGGCTTTAAAAGTAAAAAAGGAGTGGAAAAAGATGTCTGATGAATTTAACGAAATACATACCCTTGCCCAAAATAAGCTCATACTTTTACTTTTTTTGAGCAAGATAAACATCCCCATTCCTGTCCAGCAGCTTGACGAGTTTGTCATTTCAACAAAATACATGAACTTTTTTGAATACCAACAGTATCTTAAAGAACTTGAGGCTCAAAAGCTAATTCATAAATACGATGACGAGATTAGAACTTACATCGAGATATCACAAACTGGCAGAGATGTTTTAAACATTCTTTTAGATTTGCTTCCAAAAGCTACAGCCGAAGAAGTAGAAGAATACATAAAGAAGAATTATAGAAAGATCAAACTTAATACAGAAATCTATTCTGATTACAAAATACTTAGCTCTACCGAATACATAGTTATATGCTCTCTGCGTGAAGGAAATAGTATTTTGTTCGAAATAAAAGTAAATGTACCACATGTTGAAATTGCAAAGAGGATCTGTAAAAATTGGAGTAAAAATGCTGAGACGGTATACAGACTGCTTTTTGAAAACTTAGCTCGAAATCATGAAGAGCATGAAAAAAATCAAGAATAAAACAAAAAAAGCAAGTCTTTAAAAGACTTGCTTTTTATTTTTGAAATTGGTGGGCCCTTAGGGATTCGAACCCCAGACCAACCGGTTATGAGCCGGCCGCTCTACCAGCTGAGCTAAAGGCCCTTAATAAAATTGGCTCCCCGGGTAGGATTCGAACCTACGACCCTCCGGTTAACAGCCGGATGCTCCACCGCTGAGCTACCGAGGAACCTCTCTTTCTTTTTGTCTTCGGCATCTTCTGTCTCCCGCCGTCGACATTATTTATTATACTTATAAAAGATTTTTTGTCAATATCCTTTTTAAAAAATTTCTCGAATAGGTGTAGAGATATTTACCACAGCGAAAGAATGTGCGAAAATAGTGAGGAGAAACTCATAAAAAGAATTGAGGCTGCCTCCATCCTGACATGAATATTAATTAAAAAGTGTAATCTCCCATTCAAAAGAAAAATCAAAAAACTACCAGGATGGGAGGACAGCCTACTATGAATATTATATCATATCATGAAATGAGAAAAATATCTCCCGAAAAAGCAAGGGAATTAATCCGAAAAGTGTTTGAAAATAATAACAAAAACGTATCAAGAACTGCTAAAATATTAGGTGTATCAAGACATACTGTCAGAAGAGCAATATATGGTCCCCTTGAGGATAAATCAAGAAAACCTAAAACTTGCCCCAGAAAACTTTCTACTGAACTTGAAAATCTCATTATCGAGGAATCTAAAAGAACTGGCTTCAGATACAGACGTTTGTCTCTTTACCTGCTCAGAAAATATGGTATTAAAATAAGCGAAAATACAATAAAGTCTATTCTCAAAAGAAATGCTATACCAAAAAAATCAAGAAAGACAAAAAAGGGTGAAAGAAGTTTGTACGATTATGAAGCCCTCATTCCATTTTCTGAATTTCAACTTGATACAAAACATCTTTTAGATAAAGACAGTCTTCCTGAAGAGGTATATGAACATATGAAAAAACACAATTTACCTTGCTATGAGTGGAACATGATAGACATTGCAACAAGAGCAAGATTTACAGCCTACTCCTATGAACTTTCATCTGCTTTTGGCTTTATGTTTATATCCTTGGTGGCTTTATGGCTAAGAACGCATAATGTAAGAAACCCAATAAAAATCCGATTGGACAATGGAGAAGAATTTTGCGGAGGAAGTGAAAGAAAGCTAAAGGAGTGGAATGAGATGTTTTCTATTTTGGGTGTAGAACTAAATCCTATTCCACCAAGAGCAAAACATCTTATGGGGGTAATTGAAAATTCACATAGAGCAGATGACGAATATTTTTTAATGATTCATGCCGAAAGATGTAAAAACAAAGATGACTTTATTCAACGAGCTCAAAGGTGGCAGGATACGTGGAACTTTTTTAGACCTCATAATGGTAAAGGTATGAATGGGAGGACACCATTTGAAAAATTCATAGATTCTAAAACTCTGGTCTCCTCCCATGTGTTTCAGTTCCCTACTTTACTTCTTGAAGACTTATTAAAGAAAGTAGGAACTTTTTATTCTCTATTCTGTAATAAATTAGGTGGTAAATATGTCTTCACCACGTGCCCTTTTTAAAAAATTTTTTCTGTAATATTTTGGAAAGCAACCCCTACAAAACTCTTATTTTTCTTTCTTTCTTCTTTAAAAACGGGTATAATTTATATAACAACGCAGCAAATCATTATTAAAAAGATTTATTATTTTCAGCAAGGTGAGTCATATGATAAGATGTGCAAAGCTTTCTGACCTTCCTCAAATCGCACAAATTTTCAGAGAAGCTTTTTCTGACAGCATTGAATTCTATTTTGAGAACAAAATCAAAAACTCTGCTATAGAAGACATATTCAAAGTGGTGCTCATTGCAGAGCCTCATGGTTTTTTGGTCTATGAAGATGAAGAAAATAAAAAGATTGCAGGGTATATATGTGTTGTCAGAGACATCAAAAGGGTGTGGATAGCTGCAATCTTAACCCTTTCGTTTTTAAAGTGGACCATCAAATGGCTTTTAGGACTGTATGGTTTTGGCATAAGACCTATATGGAAAATTCTTTCTAACAAGCTTGACTTTTTCAGATTTCAAACAAGATATGCAAGTGAAATCTCTGCACAAATTCTTTCTATTGGAACATTAAAAAGCTATAGAGGAAAAAGTATAGGGAAAAAACTTGTTGAAGCAGGACTTGAATTTTTAAAATCAAAAGGAGTAAAAGAAGTAAAATTAGAAGTCAGACCAGATAATCTACCTGCGATAAAACTTTATAAAAAATTTGGATTCTATCAAATTGGAATGTCACAAGACCCTCAAGGTAAATGGATTGTCATGAAAAAAAGTTTTTAAAAATTCAAAAAGGGCAGACTTTGGAAAATACTTGCAGGTCTGCCCTTTAAACGAGTTTTTTTACATCGAGACCATTTGGATATTGTTCTGAATTGTTTGAACATCCCTTTGAGCCTTTGTAATATCCTCTTGCTTTGCCATCTCAACAGGGTACCAGCCCTTTTGCGAGAGAAAGTCAAAAATCTGTTTTTGATGGTCAAATACTCTGGTCAAAACTGACATAGCTTCTCTTCTGAGGGCATTGTTTGTGCTCTCCAAAACTAAGTTTGTTAAAGCTGTTGCCTGAAGCTTTAAAGAGTTCAAAAGCGAAAAAGCAATATCTCTGTCTGAAAGTGTCTTCATGACTATCACTCCCTTTTTTGTTATTGAATGTTTGGATTTTCAATAAATCTTGACAATATGTTTATGTCACTTTTGTAGTGGTTTACACATTGCTGGCACAGGTTCTTTAAAGATACATCTGTAATCTGATCAGAAACTCCTGCAATAAAGTTGATAGAATTTTGCATCATCTTAATATTGTCTTCTAAAAACATGAGCTCTTTTGAGGTAATATTAGCCATTTTCTTTAAACCTCCCTTTTTTTTAAGTTTTACATCTTTGTGTTTTAAAATCTACACAGATTATTTTTTTATTTTTAAGCCCCTTTTATTCAAATAAATAAAAACCCATTTTTCTTAGCAAATAAGGTGTAATTTTGTTAGTCACAGGAAGCTTGTTTTTCTTCTGAAATAAATTAATTGCATACTCCAGTGTAGGTCCGTATTTGCCATCAATATCGCCATAGTAAATACCAAGTTCTTTAAGCCTTCTTTGAACTGCCATAACATCCACGCCAGTATCACCAGGGTAAATTGTTCTAAAACCGTTTCTAAACTCTCCATATATACCTTCTGAAATTACTACTGTTGTTCCAATAGGAATATATAAAAAGAGTTCCTTTACATCCTTATTCAGCATTCTGATACAGCCTTTGCTTACATGAGCTCCTATGTAACTTTCATATATTGTTCCATGAATTCCATATTTGCCATAGGGAACATTTAGCCCCATCCACCTTCCTCCAAATCCCTCTCCCCAATAGTCTTTTGATACTATTTTAAATGTACCAATTGGAGTGGGAGTTGAAGGTTTTCCAGGTGAAACTGGATATGATTTGTATAAAATTCCATTTTTAAAGACATACAGTCTGCTGTCATCAATTGAAACATATATAAGATAAGGATTTTTATTGTGGTTTGATATACCTGAAATGGTTATTAAAGGCATCAGAATAACAAAAATTGAGACTATAACCTTGAGTGGATTTCTTCTTTTCATTCTTACATTTTCAATTTTAGCACTTCAATAGATATAGTTTATGCAAAAAACAGAAATTTTATTAAAAAATAAAGGTGGGGATTGAAAAATTTGTTTTTCCCCCCACCTCTGCAATTTAAAATTAATTAACAAATACATTCAGAGTGCTCTTCTTTATCCGAAAGTCTTACAATTTTGTTTTCATCATCTACAAACACAATCCTTGGTTTGTGATTATAATACTCTTCCATGGTAAGAAGACAGTATGCCATTATAATTATCTTATCGCCCACCTGCACAAGACGTGCTGCTGCTCCATTTAGGCAAATGGTTCCGCTACCTTTTTCCCCTTTTATCACATAAGTTTCAAATCTTTCACCGTTGTTTATATTCACAACCTGCACTTTTTCATTTTCATATATTCCAGCTGCTTTCATCAATTCCTCATCAATTGTGATACTACCCACATAGTTTAGATTTGCCTCTGTAACGGTTGCTCTGTGAATCTTAGACTTTAAAACTTCAATGAACATCTTTTCTATTTCGCCTCCACCACAATGTTGTCTATAAGTCTTGCCTTTCCAACAAAGACTGCAAGAGCTATCAAAACCTTTCCCTCAACTTTTGAGATTATCTCAAACGTATCATTGTTTACAAACTCAATGTAATCAATCTTTGTGTATTTCTCCTTTAAAATCATCTCTTCCATAGCCCTTTTTATGCTTGATACATCCTTTTGGCCTTTTTCAATCATCTCTTTTGCCAAATTCAAAGCTCTGTACAAAACGGTTGCAGATTTTCTCTCCTCTTCAGAAAGATATACATTTCTTGAGCTCATTGCAAGACCATCTTGTTCACGCACAATCGGACATGGAACTATCTCAACGTCAAGATTTAAGTCTTTTACCATCTGCTTTATGACTGCAAGCTGCTGAGCATCCTTTTGACCAAAGTATGCTCTGTCTGGATTTACAATGTTAAACAGCTTTAATACGACTGTTGCAACACCGTCAAAATGACCCGGCCTTGATTTTCCGCACATTATTTCTGTTATTTTTTTCACTGACACAACTGTCTTAAAATCTTCTGGATACATCTCTTCTACCGACGGATAAAATATATAGTCAACACCCTCTTTTTCGGCAAGGCTTTTATCTCTTTCAAAGTCGCGCGGGTATCTGTCATAATCCTCATTGGGTCCAAATTGAATAGGATTTACAAATATGCTCATAATGGTAATATCGTTTTGCTGTTTAGAAAGCCTTACTAAGCTCAAATGTCCTTCGTGCAGATACCCCATTGTTGGAACAAAACCTATTGATTTGCCTTCTTTTTTGAGTTTTTTTGCAATCTCTTTCATCTCCTGAATTTTTTGCACAACAACCATCAGTAACTGTGCTCCTTTCCTGGAAATTCTCCTTTTTTAACCTCTTCAATGTACCTTGTCACAGCATCTTTGATCATATTCCCCACTTCAGCATATCTTTTTACAAACTTTGGCTTGAAATCTTCATACATGCCAAGCATGTCATAGCACACAAGCACCTGACCATCACAGTATGGTCCTGCCCCTATCCCAATTACAGGGACGTTTAAGCTTCTTTGAACCTCTTTTGCAACATGAGATGGTACCTTTTCAAGCACAATTGCAAATACCCCAGCTTTCTCAAGCTTTTTAGCATCTTCCACAAGTTTTTTGGCTTCAGCTTCTTCCTTTGCTCGAAGGTCATAGCCTCCAAAGATGTTCACAGACTGAGGTGTCAGCCCCAAATGTCCCATAACAGGTATCTGGGCCTTTATGACAGCTTCTATCTTATCATATACATCGTCGCAGCCTTCCATCTTGACTGCATATGCCCCTGCACGAATTAACCTTCCTGCATTTTTCACAGCTTCTTCAATTGTCGTGTGGTATGACAAAAACGGCATGTCAGCAACAACCATAGAATATTTTGCACCTCTGCTAACCGCTCTTACATGATGCTCCATATCATCCATAGTAACAGGAATTGTAGAGTCATAGCCAAGGATCACCATACCGAGAGAGTCACCAACAAGTAGGATATCTACAGAGCAGCTATCAAATATTTTGGCAAATGTATAGTCATAAGCAGTAATCATGGTGATCTTTTCGCCCTTTTGCTTTTTTTCAAAAAGCGTCTTGGTTGTCACCTTATTCATTTTTTTTCACCACCTTTTACATTTATAAATTGTTGAAGTTTTTCGCAGACACTTTTATCTCCCTTTTCAAATATCAGATCTGCCGCAAGCTTTAAAAGTTCTAAAAAAGTAGTTTTCTTTTCATCTGGCAAAGCATTGTAGTGTTTTTGAAGTGTCAAAATATCGCCTCTTGCGGCAGGTCCTGTCAAACAGTTAAGTCTATCCTTTAAAAAATTTTCAAGTGATGCAGAAGAAAGAGGCTTTATTATAGAAAAAATGACCTCATCTTCAAGTCCAATTTTTTTATAAAGCAAATACGAAAAGTTCAAAAGAGCTATAAGGTAATTTGAAGCAACTGTTGCTGCAAGATGATAAACTACTTTGTCCTCTTTTTTGAGCTCTATATATTTATTCCCTATTTTCTGCAAAATTATCTTGGCAATCTTTTCGCCTTCATCATCCCCTTCTAAAGAAAATACTGCTTTTTTTAAGAGCTGAACATCTTCAGGCTGCCCTCTTAGAGTCTGAATAGGATGAAGAGAAAATTTCCCTCTGCACTTGGCTTTAATAGCATCTGAGGTCAGTGCACCTGACAAGTGACCAATCACCTTTTGTGACAAATGCGGTGAATAAAGGTTTTTAGAAACTTCTTCTATGAATGTATCAGAAATGGCTATAAAAATCACATCAGAAGCCTCTACAAGATCTTCAGGACTTTCAAATACCTGCGTTTTTGTCATGGAAGAAGCTTTTGAGGCTTTTTCATATGTTCTGTTATAAAACCCTGTAATCTCAAGCCCATGCTCTTTGAAATAAAGCGCAAGAGAAATTCCAGCTTTAGATGCCCCATAAAAACCTATTTTCACTTCAAAATACCTCCACATAAAACTAAAAAAGGCAGAACAGAGTCTGCCTTTTCTTTGCTTGAAAAAAATTTTGTTTCCCAAGCTCATATGCAGTCCCTGTTCTTTAAAAATCAGGGCAGCTTTTTAATTTTTTCAGTTTTAAACTTTTAAATTTTAAGAATCTTAAAAGTATGGCTCGACTATTTTGTCGATGCCATCTTTTTATATTAATTATACCACATGTTAGCGAAAAATATAGTGTTATTTTTTATATTTGAAAGGGTATTAATATGACTGTAAATCAAAATTTAAAATATGAGAGGTGCAGTCCAGATGAGAAGTGAAAAAATCCTTGAGATGTTAAATGAACAGTTAAACAGAGAACTATTCTCAGCATACTTTTATACAGCAATGGAAGCATATTTTGCTTCACAAAATTTAGACGGTTTTGCTCACTTTTTCATGGTCCAAACAAAAGAAGAGCTTGACCATGCAAGATTGATATTTAACTATATAAACAAAATAGGTGGAAGAGTAATTTTAAAAGAACTCAAGCAACCAAAGATAGACTATTCATCACCTACAGAAGTTTTTGAACTTGCACTTTCACATGAACGGTTTATAACCTCTTCCATTCATGAGATTGCAAAGGCAGCTTTGGATGAAAAAGACCTAACCACCCACAATTTTTTGCAATGGTTTATAAACGAACAAGCTGAGGAAGAAGAAACAATGGACAAGATTTTAAGAAAGCTAAAATTCATAAAAGAAGACCCAAGCGGACTTCTGTTTTTGGACAAAGAACTTTCAACAAGAGTGTATACACCGCCATCTATTATGCAGGAAAATTAAAATACATCCAGTTTTTAGTGGCACGTGGTGAAGACATATTTACCACCTAATTTATTACAGAATAGAGAATAAAAAGTTCCTACTTTCTTTAATAAGTCTTCAAGAAGTAAAGTAGGGAACTGAAACACATGGGAGGAGACCAGAGTTTTAGAATCTATGAATTTTTCAAATGGTGTCCTCCCATTCATACCTTTACCATTATGAGGTCTAAAAAAGTTCCACGTATCCTGCCACCTTTGAGCTCGTTGAATAAAGTCATCTTTGTTTTTACATCTTTCGGCATGAATCATTAAAAAATATTCGTCATCTGCTCTATGTGAATTTTCAATTACCCCCATAAGATGTTTTGCTCTTGGTGGAATAGGATTTAGTTCTACACCCAAAATAGAAAACATCTCATTCCACTCCTTTAGCTTTCTTTCACTTCCTCCGCAAAATTCTTCTCCATTGTCCAATCGGATTTTTATTGGGTTTCTTACATTATGCGTTCTTAGCCATAAAGCCACCAAGGATATAAACATAAAGCCAAAAGCAGATGAAAGTTCATAGGAGTAGGCTGTAAATCTTGCTCTTGTTGCAATGTCTATCATGTTCCACTCATAGCAAGGTAAATTGTGTTTTTTCATATGTTCATATACCTCTTCAGGAAGACTGTCTTTATCTAAAAGATGTTTTGTATCAAGTTGAAATTCAGAAAATGGAATGAGGGCTTCATAATCGTACAAACTTCTTTCACCCTTTTTTGTCTTTCTTGATTTTCTTGGTATAGCATTTCTTTTGAGAATAGACTTTATTGTATTTTCGCTTATTTTAATACCATATTTTCTGAGCAGGTAAAGAGACAAACGTCTGTATCTGAAGCCAGTTCTTTTAGATTCCTCGATAATGAGATTTTCAAGTTCAGTAGAAAGTTTTCTGGGGCAAGTTTTAGGTTTTCTTGATTTATCCTCAAGGGGACCATATATTGCTCTTCTGACAGTATGTCTTGATACACCTAATATTTTAGCAGTTCTTGATACGTTTTTGTTATTATTTTCAAACACTTTTCGGATTAATTCCCTTGCTTTTTCGGGAGATATTTTTCTCATTTCATGATATGATATAATATTCATAGTAGGCTGTCCTCCCATCCTGGTAGTTTTTTGATTTTTCTTTTGAATGGGAGATTACACTTTTTAATTAATATTCATGTCAGGATGGAGGCAGCCTCAATTCTTTTTATGAGTTTCTCCTCACTATTTTCGCACATTCTTTCGCTGTGGTAAATATCTCTACACCTATTCGAGCATCCAGTTTTTAGTCCTATTGATTTTAGAGCACTTTTGCACTATACTATATTAGATGATAAAAATTTTTGAATGAAGGTGACCAAAGAGATGTTTTACACATTCGTTTGCAACAGCTGCCAAGAAGTTTTTGAAATAAGAGCGTCCATTTCAGAAATCTCTAATGGTCTTAAAATCAGTTGTCCAAAATGTGCGTCAAATGATGTCACAAGAGATTATTCAAAAATAAACATTGGGCTATCCGCAGGAAGCGGTGCAAAAAGTAGCAGTTGTAGCACCTGTTCAGGCTCAAGAGGTTGTTGTGGAAGTTAAAGATACATCCCAACTCTGCAAAGCGGCTGAGTAAAGTACAGAGCAAATTTGAAAAATGTTATTGACAAACTCAAAAGAGCTCTTTATAATATATATTGCAAAGTCAATGAGGTGCCGAGATGGTGGAATTGGCAGACACGCTACTTTGAGGGGGTAGTGGGCGTTATGCCCGTGCGAGTTCGAGTCTCGCTCTCGGCACCAGTTAAAAAGCAAATAAGGCCCTGTAAAAAAGGGCTTTATTTTTTATTTAACAATTGAAAAGCAGATGCGCGCCCATAGCTCAATTGGATAGAGCATCAGACTACGGATCTGAGGGTTGGGGGTTCGAGTCCTCCTGGGCGCGCCAGATAAATCAAAGGTTCTGAGACTTGAGAAAAATTTACAAATAGCATTTTGACACCTATTTGACACCTACACGAAATAAGTTTTGGATTAACTAAAACTAGCATGAAGATAGCCGAATGTGTATGGAATTAATCATGCATAAACAAAAAGGGAAGGTTACAATAAGCCTTCCCTTAAATTTTTATCTCAGGATTGTTTTTTAACCACTCCCAGAACAAGTCCTTTGGAATAAGGATTCTACGGCCTATCTGGATTTTTGGGAATCCTTTGGAATGAACAAGTTTTGAAGCCAACTTATAACTCACTCCCAGCAGTTTTGCAACTTCTTCTATGCTATAAGTAGCTCTTTTGATTTTTTCTCTTTGTTTCTGAAGATTTATTATTTCCATAAATATCCCTCCTTTGAAGATTTTATTTAAAATCTGAGACAAACCCGCTAAAAGTGCAATATGCTTCATTCATTCAGACACAAAAAAGTAAATAGTCCGCGAACCCACTTGTTAAGCCTGTAACCATATAAAAACGCCAGTTTGGCAAGTACGACAACCATGAAAAGCTTCCTAAACTAGTTGCTTCTGAAAATCTTCTCTCCTGTAACATCACTTACAAATTTATTTGAAAATTGATTTTGAATTTTTTGGAATTCCTCAAGAAGTGTGATGAGAAAAAGTTAATTTGGGTGGGTGTCTCTCTCAGAATACAGACCTTTGCTTTTGAGATGATTTTTTTACAATAACTTTGAAACACTAAAAATGAGAATAAATTCATTTATCAATATGTACCAGCAGATTATTCTCAACTTAATTTGTGTTTTTTCCTAAAAAAAATAAATGGGAGAGTTTTCCCTCCCATTCCCTTGATTCAAAAGCTTCTGGAGCAATTGCACTTTATATTTTTACTTCTGGATTGTTTTTTAGCCAGTCCCAAAATGATTGTTTTGGAATAACCATACGACGTCCAATTTGGATTTTTGGAAAAGTTTTCGTATGAACTAATCTTGCTGCCAATTTGCAACTTATTCCTAATATTTCAGCAATTTCCTTTATGGTGTATGGTGTAAGTTACTCTTTCAATTTCTTCTTTTTGATGTTGAATATCTCTCATTTCCATTACTTCTCTACCTCCAGTAGGAAATACAGTTTCTAAAAATAAAAAAAGAGAAGTCTCTTCAAAAGGAGCTTCTCTTCTCGATTCGTACAGACCTTCTTTCCCACCTGGAGTTCTTGTTACTTATGCGTTTTTTATTCATTTACTAAATCTTTTCAATAATCAAGCAAAAAATTGGGTAAAGCATCATTAAACCACCCTGTTATCTTTAAAAAAGTTTTACTTCGTTTAAACTGTTCTGCAACCTTTTCATCCGTTTATACCTGGAACTTAATATCTTCCGGTATATTTGAATAGAGCACATAATTTGCTTGCACCTAAAATAAATCTGTCAAAAAAATAAAGAGCCCCAAAGGATTGTTTTCCTTTGGAGCTTCTATGCTGCTTTGCCCTAATTTACTTCACAAAATACCGAACAAAAATGAACTTTTTGTATTAACAATCAGATGGGCACAATAAGGCTTGTTAATAATATAGCACATCTTAATCCTCCCTGTCAAGTATCGTTAGTCGTTGGATAGTGTCAAGAGTTTGTAGGGAAATTTTTTTAAAATACGATTGCATTTAAGAGATCTCCAGAACTTAAGGTTTTTAATACTCTAAACAACAAATCAATTTTTCCTCTCTCCAGAATTGGTATATTACTCCTTGTCTCCTCAACCTGCTTCTATACCCTCTTAATATTTTTTTTCATAATCTCTTTCACCACTCTTTCCCTTTTGTCTCTCTTTTCTGCTTTCTGACAAATCTCATTTAAATATTCCTCTCTTAAGTTTACACCATTATACTTCAAGCTCAATAACTTTATCATTACCTCTGCTCCTTCTTCGCTCCATCCTCCTGGTCTTGAACTCATCTTATCAGCTAATACATGGCTCACATGCCTTTCTTCACCAGATCCTTTTGTAATTCTATTATCTATCTCAGGAGTTAAAATAAATTAGTGTCCACTATATAATCAGTATTGAAAAATCACCAAAATGGGCTCACGATTTTAAAGAAAAACGAAATTTTTGAAACCATTAAAAATAAGGCTATCAAACAAGTACTAAAGGAGTTAATTCTATGGAAAACATTTCTCACTATTCTTGATCTGTACTCAAAATTTCTACGTCAAGTCGTGAAAAATGTTTCTTATCAAAAGTGAATATCTTGTTGTTCCCCAACTTTGCCATGTGATGAGAAAGATATGCATCAATGAAATCAACATTGCTTTCTCTGTAACTTTTGAGTGCAAAAAGAACAACATCCCCTTCCTCTGCTTCAATACTATCAGAGCATATGAAAGCACTTAGAACATCAGCTATCTCCCTCCTTGGTGTCTTATAAAACGACTCAAGAGTCCATACAACCTCTGCAATCGTGATTGGGGCAACAAGCAGTTTTAACTTCCCCTGCTCCGCTTCAAGCATAATCTTCTGAGCTTTTCGAAAAAACTCCTCGTGGTCCTTCAGAAGATATCTCAAAATAATATTTGCATCAATCCAAACTTTTTTCATTACTGCGTCCCCTTTACTCTTTTGTTTACCCACATTTCTTTTGTGCTATTTGCTTCATGTTCCAAGTCCGTGAATGCAACTGATGACTTCAGAGAACCGCCCAACTCTGATAGTTTTCGCCTCTTTATCACTTCAATTACAACTTTGCCATCGTCCTGCATCGTGAAAAGTACGGTGTCCCCTATCTCCCCACCAATAACTTTCCTTATCTCAGCTGGTAGTTGTACCTGACCCCTTCCAGTAATCTTTGACGTTGCCTGTATCATCTAAAACACCTCTTCGCCAATTACTCTAATCATATTATAATTCATGAAGTTTAAAATTTCAATGAGTAGATACATTATTCAGTGAATACTGAAAAAATTAATAACTACAGGAAAAAGAATTTTAGTTCTCCTGCCGGACAAATGTCTTAGCGATATTGAGCAACATTTTAATTTTATCGCCATCGAGAGTCTTCACAATTGAGAACAATTCGACAGCTTCTGGTGGCAAATCATCATACATGTTTCCTAAGCAAAAATCTTGTTGACCAGATCTTTTTCTGTGGTATACTCAATCACTTTTTCACCTAGTTCTTCTAAGAGTGTATCAAAATATTTATGCTTTCCCCACAGGTCTTTATCACCTATTACTATGACTCTATATTTAGCTCTGGTCAGCGCCACATTTAAAATATTCGGTTCTGAAGATGCCCATCTTACAGCTCCTTCATTACTTTCATCGGCACCAAGGCATATGATTACATTGTTGGCTTGCTTGCCCTGAAAACTGTGAATTGTGCCAACTATTTCATTAACTATATTCTCCCATTCTTCTTTCTTTAAATTTGTGTTATACAGAGGCATTCTTTTCAGTATAGAAGATATACTACTTTTGACTGCTTTAAAAGGCGAAATGATAAAAAGCTCTTCTGTTAATTTAACCTCATTTTGAGTTGTCAAGGTTCGCTGCAAAAATTCTTGTACGATAGCTTTCACTACTTTTCCCTGTTCTCTTACATAATGCTTGTAAACACACTTACCCTTTACATCTACCCAGAAGCTATCTTTAAAAACAGTTTGCAATCCTTCAGGTTTATTCACATCAAAAATCATAAGGTTTTTATAAGCAATTCTATTCGCTACTGTAAACATTGGTTCCGTACAACGCTTATGTACTCTCAGAGGACACCCAACCCACATATCGCCAATCTTTGCACCGAATTTGTTGGCTCTATCGGCTACAATTTGTACGGAATCAGTTTCAGTTATACGTGGTGTACTGGAATTACTGTCTTCCTGTCTCCATTTGAAAATCCCATATGCTTTGAACACATCATTAATAACAAATGGTGGTATTTTAACAACAGGTGGAATTTGTAGAGGGTCTCCCACTATTATTGCTCTTTTACTTCTGAGGAGTGCGCCGATAAAATGCTGGGGTAGTGCCTGCCCAGCCTCATCAACAATCAGCCAGTCAATGATTTCGTCGTCAACATCTTTAAACATATTGCTCAGCGACGCAAATGTTGTTGAGACAACTGGAACAATCATAAAGAAAGTATGCCACAGTTCTTTTGCCTTTTCTGCAGGCAGTGATTCGTTTTTTCTCATATATTTAATGAATTTTTCTAAATTCTCCCCGAACTTCTCTTTGTTTGCAGCAATAGCTGCCTGATGTAACTGAAGAGCTCTTGCAAAAACTTCATTGCGTATATCATTGAGATACCTGCTCATCCATGGAGATGATTTGTGAATTTCGTGCTCATTTTGGGACCAGAACTCTGAGGAAGGAAGTTTCATGTCATCGGGAAAATATCTGGCAAAAAATTTTTTTAGGCAAATCTTCCCCGCAGCAGCTATCATACGGGTAAATTTAAACCTGTTTTCTTCGAGTTTCAGAAAAAGTTCCATAGTCCTGTAAAGTTTCTGGACATGTCTAAACTTCTTGAAGACATGATTGAAACTTCTTTTACACTGTTCCCACTTGACTGGCGGTATAGAAGAAAATAATTCATTAATATACTTTTCCAGAGCACTGAAAAACTTTTCTCTGTTTTCTTTTTTACCCAAAACTGCTGAAATCAATGCCCAGCATTGCTGCCCATTTTCAACTGATACTAAAGATTCAGTTTTCTCACTGCTTTCATTGTTTTCCCCTCTGTAGTCGTATACCAGTTCGGCTCCATCTTTGAAATAATGGAGTTCATATTTTTCAAGACAGGATTGGTCAACTGAATTTAGAACTGGTATTTCTTTGGTGACATTTTCCACAGCTTTGTTGTTGGCAGAAGCAACTACAATATTGAAGTTTTTTAAAGCGGAATTGACAGAATTTACATCACCCACGAGCCCTTAAAATAATTCTTCTGGCGAGCGAAACTTAGCAAGTTCAAGCGCTCTGAGTGTAATGATATTGGCTATGATATCTTTTAGAAGAGTAGTTTTACCGGTACCCGGTGGACCGTTAACTGAAAATATTTTCTCAGTTTCGATTGTGCTGAAAATGAGGTTAACAGCTATTTGTTGCATAAGGTTCAAATTTATCTTTTCAGGATGTATCCATCTGGCAGGGGTTATATATCTGGCAGCGGTGTATTTTTTAAGGTTTGATAGTTCTGTAAGGTCTTCTTTTTGCTGTTACTCAGTAAAGAAGCGAAACAAGACAGGGTTTAGATTATCATTCTCAAGGCGTTTAAGTGCTTCTTCAATGTCTTTTAGATAAAAACTGGCAAAAAGGTCTTGCAGTGGCGTTTCAATTTCTTCCTCTATTTCGTTTTCTATCTCGACTTTTCTTCTTTGTTCGTGTTGTTTGCCTTTTTTGGAATTAAGCCATGTAACACCGAATGAATTTGTAAATTCTTTGTTCCTGACTGGATAAATATCGTAACAAAATTTCTGGAGTAAATTCATATAGATTTCTCTAATATTTTTCTGATTTTTAATTAACTGTTCAAAAGTATCTTTCAAGTTTTGAGCAAACTCTGTAAATTTTTACCAAGATCATAATCTTCAGTTTGCTTTTCTTCATCTTTTTTCTCCGCAGTTTCTGACAGCCTTCTTTTGTTTGTATTTTCCAGTTCCAGTTGTTTAAGAGCCCACAAAGTTGAAGAAATTTTTAAACTGTCATCTTTATATTTCCCGTTCTCATCAATATCGAAATAGAACCAGTAAAGTTTTTGTTTTCTGTTTTGTTTTTCATCTTCTTTTTCGGGATGGTCATATTGCTGGTTATAAATTTTTTCAAAAGCCTCTTTTACTTCCTGGTAATCATAAATTCCAAGATAGACTCTGCAATCTGTGAAATAGTTAGGACTCCAGATTTCAGTAAAGTCGTTTATAAAAACTCCATTGGGAATAGGAGCAGGCTGCAACAATTCAAGTTTCTGGTATGCCAGCAGTATTCTTTTCATCTCATCTTTTGCAATTGTATTTATCATCCTGCCAACTCCTTTCGTTACTTGCAAACTATGATTTTGAATTATTTTTCTGGTATGCATTATCCGGAAGATAAAAGTCATTCAGTATTTTCTTCTTCAATTTTTATCTCACCGTGCTCAGCTTCAAATTCTTCGACACACTGTTGAATCAAATATTCAATTTGAGCATTAATTGAGCGTTTATTTTTCTCGGCGATTACTCTAATCTTATCAAGCAAAGTTTCATCTATTCGTAATGTATATGCTTTCTTATAGTCAGCCATTTTATCACCTCATATCTATTCTGATATCAAAATTATATCAAAATGCCAACAACATAAAATAGTTGCAATATGACATTAAAATATAGTTGACTACAAAATAATATCATGCTATAGTCATAAGCAAAGGCTATAAAATGATGTCATTATGCAACCATCAGACAAATAAGCACAACGGGGTGAGTTAAAAAATGTAGTTACAATATATTACAGCTATACAATATGCGCTATGAAATGGAAACAGAAAATTCTTGACAAGTCTCACCTAAACTAATACATACTCTTACTTTTGCCTCTTTAGCATTCCTGCAGCTCCTCAAAGGTGTTGAATCTGTAGCACAAACCTTCGTCTCAGGATCCATTTCTCTCACTAAAATCCTTTCTATGCCTTTTATGTATTTATCTTCAATTATCTTTGCATATTTCGAAAAAATGAATGATCTGTACTTTTCTCTATCACTATCGCTTGTTTAAATTCTTTATCCTCATTTATCTTGCATTCTAATTCCCTGAAACTGGTTATCCGGTTCTTCCCTTTGGAAACAAAGCAAACTATTATTTGATGTAGCTTGTATTTTTGGGTTTTCCTCTCTTACTATTTTTTAGTTTTATCCCTGATGTCTTGATTGCTTTCTCTCAATTATCATCAAAATCTTCAAAAATTTTGCTTTTGTGGTTTAATAAAAATGGTACTTGTCATTTTCCTTATGTCTTCTTTTGGAGTGTTCATCATAATTTTTAACGCAAGGAGGATAGCTTTTTATCTATACTCTATTTATTGTTTATTCTGTTAATTTATTCTATTCGACAGGCTATATCATTTTTTAATTGCAAATTACAATGTTTTTATGGATACAGACGAGTAAAGAGTTATTTAGGGGTTGCTAGTTTTTCCGATATTCTCAATTCTAGTTACAGTCCCCTTTATGTTTTTTTGATGCAATTCTTGTTTGGTTGTATAACTTACTTTTTTACTTAGTGATTATTACTTGCTAAAAATTTTTTATTTCAAGAAGGATTTTTTGAAAAAGTGTCGAATTATTATAAAGAGAAGAAATATTACTACTATGCTAACAAAGGAGTAGTAAATTTACGATGGATATATTTACCTTAATAAGAACAAAATATAATACTTTATCTCAAACTCAAAAGAAAATTGCAGATTGGATTTTAGAACATGGAAATGAAATTATTTTAATGTCAATAGGCGAAATCGCAGCAAAGTGTTCAACAAGTGAAGCTACTGTAATGAGATTTTTAAGAAAACTTGGTTTTGATTCATATCAGCTCTTTAAGGTAAAAGTGGCTCAAGATATTGTTGATGTGACTCCCCGAGCCGTTTATGAGGATGTAAGTAGTGAAGATAGTGTTAATGAGATAAAACAGAAAGTAATTCAATCTACAATTGATGCTATCAGAGATATAGATAAGTTAATTGAAGATAGCACAATAGAAAAAGCTATAGAGATAATGGCTAATGCAAAAAGAATCTTTTTCTTTGGAGTGGGAGCATCAGGAGCAATAGCAAAGGACGCATTTCACAAGTTTTTAAGATTAGGCATAAATACCATATATTGTAGTGATTCTCATATTATGAGCATAATGTGTAGCCATATGACAGAAAAAGATGCCGTTTTGGCGATTTCACACTCAGGAGAAAGTCGAGAAATAATTGATGCAATAGAACTTGCAAAAGAAAACAAAGCAAAAGTAATTTCGTTTACAAGTTACCCGAATTCTACCTTGGCAAAACTTTCAGATGTGGTTTTTCTAAGTGCTACCAAAGAGACTAAATTCAGATCTGACGCGATGGTTTCAAGAATTGTGCAATGTGTGATTATAGACATTCTCTATGTTTCTCTAGTTTTAAAGTTAGGAAGTGAAGCAATTGTAAATGTGAATAAATCAAGATTAGCAGTCGCAAAAAAGAAAAAATAAGAGAAAGTAGAGTTTCCATCGGCGTTTCCGTATGGAAACTTTATATAAAAAATAATCATAGCAAAGGAGGTATTTTCAAATGAGTAAAAAAATGAAAATAATGGTAATTGGAGACGCAATGATACCGGGTAAAGATTTTGAATCAGCAGCTAAAAAATATTTATCTGATTATGTGGAAGAAATAATTACAGGAGATTGGGAAAATAATTGGGACAATTTACAAAGAAGAAGATTGGAAGTAGAAAAGAAAGGGCCCGAGATTGAGGAAGTAGTTCCTTTAATAAAGGAAAAAGGGCAAGATGTTTCAATGTTGTTTGGTTTATTTGTTCCCATTTCCAAAGAAACATTCAATTACTTGCCAAAGGTAAAGATTATTGGGGTTTCGCGAGCAGGCTTAGAAAATGTAAACGTAAAAGAAGCAACCCAACGAGGAGTTTTAGTGTTCAATGTCCAGGGAAGAAATGCAGAAGCTGTTTCTGACTTTGCAATAGGTTTGCTTTTGGCAGAATGTAGAAACATTGCGAGAGCCCACTATGCAATAAAGAATGGCCAGTGGCGGAAAGAATTTTCTAATTCTGATTGGATTCCGGAACTAAAAGGCAAAACAGTTGGTATTATTGGTTTTGGATATATTGGTAGACTGGTAGCAAAAAAACTCTCTGGATTTGAAGTTAGAAGACTTGTGTACGATCCTTATGTAAGTGAAGAGGAAATTAGAGAATGCGGATGTATACCAGTAGACAAAGAGACTTTGTTCAAAGAAAGTGATTTTATTACTCTCCATGCACGCCTCACAGAAGAGAATAAAAATTTGGTTGGCAAATATGAGATTTCATTGATGAAACCAACAGCATACATTATTAACACTGCACGGGCAGGTCTAATTGATAAAGAAGCATTAATAGAGGCTCTAAAGACAAAGAGAATAGCAGGAGCAGCACTGGATGTGTTCTGGGAAGAACCTATTCCTTCGGACAGTGAGTTGTTAGAATTGGACAATGTTACTCTTACAAGTCATTTAGCAGGAACAACCAAAGAAGCACTTACAAGATCACCTGAGCTTTTAATGGAGGATGTCAAGAAGTTTATTGAAGGGCAGAAAGCAAGATTTATTGTGAATCCAGAGGTTTTGGAAAACCAAGAGTTCAAGAAATGGCTGGAGGGTGTGAAGAAATGATGGTTAATCTTAATTCTATTCTTCCCCAGGCTCGAAAAGGCAAATACGCAATAGGTGCTTTCAACGTGTATAATTATGAAACGATAAAAGGTGTAATTGATGCTGCTGCAGAGCTAAGAGTTCCTGTAGTTGTTGCATTCGGAGAACGTTATCTTGCCAATATGTCATTTGATGAAGTCTATTCGTTAGTTAAGGTAATGAGCAAAAATGTAGAAGTGCCTGTAGTTTTGCACCTTGATCATTGCAAGACTTTTGAAAATATAGTAAAAGCTATAAGAGCAGGATTCACTTCAGTGATGTTTGATGGTTCTAGCCTCCCATTCAAAGAAAATGTTGAAAAAACAAAAGAAGTTGTTAAAATTGCCCATGCGGTAGGAGTAAGTGTGGAAGCTGAGTTAGGTAGCATAGCAGGAGGAGAAGGAAGTAGTGAAAGTGATAATGAAGAAACAACAATATATACTGACCCTAAAGAAGCTGAAGAGTTCGTAGAGTTGACTCAAGTTGATGCTTTAGCAGTGTCTATTGGTACTGTTCATGGGTTGTACACGGGAGAACCAAAAATAAACATTGATATCTTAAAAGAGATTGCATCAAGAGTACAAATACCATTGGTATTGCACGGTGGTTCTGGCACGCCAGAAGAGATATTGAAAGAATGTATAAGAAATGGTATTGCCAAAATCAATATTAATACTGAGATTTCGATTTACACATTGGATAAAATAGCTGAGATACTCAACGAAAACAAAAATAAAGTTCATTTTTCGAATATTTCCTTAAAAGTTATTGAATGTGTAAAAGAAGTGACAAAGAAACATATAAAGTTGTTTTATGAAACATAGAATTCATCAGAAAGTAAATTTTGCTTTAAAAAAAGGCGAGGTGGAGTGACAAAAAGGATTGTTGTATTGCCTAAGCGGCTGAATACTTGGAGATTATGATTTTTCAACGAGTCTCTCCACCTCGACTTATTACTAAGCTTGTAGACAGAAGGGAGATGTACGAATTTAATTATACTCTATCCATGAGGAGGAAGGAAGACTTTTTTGAAGTTCTGAAGAGTTTGATAACACTCACCTCGAGTGTTTATGCAAAAGGCTAAAAAAAAATAAAGAGTAAAGGAGGAATGGAAAATGGTAACTGGACCTATGCTTTTAGTCATCTTCGTTCTTGCGATGGCATTTGTGCTCGTCTCAATTATTAAATTTAAGTTAAACCCGTTTTTATCCTTAATTATTACCGGTATTATAACAGCGTGGTTGGTGGGAATGCCTTTATCACAAACAGCTTCAAACATTGCAGAAGGTTTTGGGAGTACTCTAAAAGGAATAGGCATTGTAATAGGTCTAGGTATAATTTTAGGACAGATTCTTGCGGAAGCAGGAGCCACTGAACAAATTGCAAATGGACTCATCAAAAAAGTAGGCTCAAAGAATTCTCCATTGGCAGTCAATATAACAGGTTTTCTGGTTTCTATCCCTGTTTTCTTTGATGCAGCGTTTGTTATTTTGATATCACTCATCAAGCAAATCTCAAGAAAAACAAAAATTTCCTTTATTACTTTTGTAACAGCTTTAGCAGTAGGTTTGATAGTTACTCATGCAACTGTTATTCCAACTCCAGGACCAGTAACTGTTGCAAGCAATATGGGTGTTAATATGGGTGTATTTACATTTTACAGTATCATAGTTGCTCTTCCTGCAGCACTGATCGGAGGGTGGCTGTATGGGCTGTACCTTGGCAAAAAGTATCCTTTCACTGAAGATGAAGTCAAAGGGGATTTCAGAAATGAGGAACAAATTACTTCAAACGGAAAACAGCCATCATTATTTCTCTCGCTCTTTGTTCTCCTCTTACCTATTGTATTGATCCTTTTAGGTACTGTTTTGTCAGTCCTTCTTCCGAAGAATTCGGCTATGTCAGTGTTCTTTTCGTTTCTTGGCGATAAGAATATTGCACTTTTAATTGGTGTGATAGTAGCAATATTGGCAATGAAACCATATCTCAAAGATTCTATAGAAAATGTTATTTCACGTGCGGCAACATCCGCAGGGATGATTTTGTTAATAACAGGTGCTGGTGGTTCTTTTGGCAAAATTATAAATGAAAGTGGTATAGGAAATTATGTTGTTGAAACATTCTCACGCATGAATATTCCGATGGTCGTTTTAGCATTTGTTTTGAGTCAATTGTTAAGGGCTGCCCAAGGGTCTACTACAGTTGCATTGGTAACCACATCCTCTATACTTGGTCCTCTAGCTGCTAAATTGGGTGTCTCGCCAGTTTTAGTTGGTCTTGCAATTTGCGCAGGAGGAATAGGTTTATCATTACCAAATGACTCTGGGTTCTGGGTCGTTAACAGATTTTCTAAGTTCGATATAAAGAAAACTATGGAAGCATGGACAGTAGGTGGCACTATTGCAGGGGTAATAGCGTTTATTATGGTGTTAATACTTAACATATTCGCAAGCAAATTGCCTGGTCTACATTAAGAGAAGTTTACTTTAATTAGTTTTTATAAATAGTGCCCCAAAGGGGGGTGGTTGTACTCTATTTTTACCTTTTTCTTTCTTTTTATAAAAATAAAAAGCATCAGATTGAAGCAGGGGGGTAACTGAAATTGGAAGGCATTCTAACAATTGATGTAGGAACTTCGAGTTTAAGAATTATCATCTATGACCTTCAGGGTGAAATAAAGTTTAAGGCACAGGAAGAGTATAGTATGGAGTTTTACGACTCACGTGTTGAACAAGACCCTAATACTTGGAAGGAAGCCTTGTTAAAATGTTTTAAAAAAACCAAAGATTTTCTGAAGGATAACAACTTAGAGATTTTTAGCGTATCAGTCACATCTCAAAGAGCCTCTGTTATTCCAGTAGATGAAAGATGTGAGCCCCTTTATAAAGCTATCATGTGGCAAGATAAAAGAAGTGTAAAACAGTGCGAGAAAATTGAAAAAGCAATTGGTAAGGAAGTGATATACAAAAAGACAGGTTTGCGAATAGATCCTTATTTTTCTCTTCCTAAGATGTTATGGTTGAAGGAAAATGTTCCAGAGGTTTTTGAAAAAGCATACAAATTGATAGGAGTGCAGGATTATATCGTCTATCAACTTACAAAGAAATTTGTGACAGATTGGACACAAGCTTCTCGTCTTATGATTATGAATATTAAAGAATTTAAATGGGATGAGGAAATATTGCAAGAAACAGGAATTAGCAAATCTCTTCTCTGTGAGTTGATTCCGCCTGGTACGGTTGCGGGAGCATTGTCTCAAGACATCGCTGAAATTAGTAATTTGAAAACCGGTACGCCGGTAATCATAGCTGGTGGAGACCAACAATGTGCCGCTTTGGCACTTAATGTTCTTGAGCCGGGGCATGCTGAAGTAAATACGGGAACGGGATCTTTTATAATTGCATATTCTGATAATCCTGTTTTCGATAAAGAGATTAGAACGCTTTGTAGTGCTTCCGCAGTTGCTGGAAAGTGGATTTGTGAAGCAGGAATGTTTACAACAGGGTCTATTTACAGATGGTTCAAAGAGCAGTTTTATAGTTGGGCAGGTGAAAAGGCCTTTGAAGTGATGGACAAAGAGATAGAGAATGTGCCGGTGGGAGCTAATGGAGTTTTGATTTTGCCACATTTTGAGGGAAGTGCAGCTCCATATTGGAATCCTTTTGCGAAAGGTGTAATATTTAATCTTACCCTTGGGACAAAAAGGAGTGAAATTGCAAGAGCAATATTAGAAGGTATATGCTTGGAATTGATGGATAATATGAAAATCATTGAAGAAAACATAGGTAGCATCCAGAATATTAGTGTAGCAGGCGGTATGACAACGTTTGATTTGTTCAACCAAATGCAAGCAGATGCTTTTAATAAACGGATAGTCAAGTATCAAAATGTTGAAGCAACTTCCTTGGGAGCAGCAATGAGTGCAGCTGTTTGTATGGGATATTACAAAACGCACAGGGAAGCCTTTGAGCACATGGCAGGAAAAGTAGAAAAGATATTTGAACCAAATAAAGAAAATGTTTACTTATACGAAAAACTGCTAAGGCGCAAAAATTTACTGTATCACGCACTTAATAGCTATCAAGTATATAGCACTTTTGCAGAATCTTTAAAAGGGTAAGAGGACATTCGTAGTAAGTTTTTAAAGAGATATTTTATGGCCCAATAGGTGAAGGTATTATGATGTCTATCTTTTTAGTTTCATCTGGCGTGCATTTAATAATATAAATACCACATTTAAGGGAAATTACTAATAACCCACTTTCATTCTGAGGTTGCCCAAAAACAATAATTTTTACGGGTCAAAATCAAGCACTTGATATCATTAAATGTCAATATTGAACCATCCACTAAAAAAAAGAAAAGAGTTGGCTGGTAATTTGAGAGTTTAAATAATTTTGGGTAAAGTATAAGGACCTCCTTCTTGGTAAGAATCAGAATATAAACAAAAATATCCAAGAGGGAGGTTTTTTGTTATGGAAAATGTTTTAACAAAAGAACAATTGTTTGAGTTCATAAGGAAAAATAACATCCAGAGTGTAAGTAACATTTACGAAAGTTTAAAAGACTTATTTAAAGACCTACTGCAAAGCTTTTTAGAAGCTGAGATTGAAGAAACGTTGGGTTATGAAAAATATGATGTTAAAAACAAACAGACCACAAATTTTCGAAATGGATATACTCAAAAAACTGTAAAAACAAAATTTGGAGAGATGGAAATTGATATACCAAGAGACAGAGAAGGTGAATTTGAATCCAAGATAATTCCCAAATATAAGAGAGATATCTCTGAAATTGAAGATAAAATAATAGCTTTATATTCCAGAGGAATGACAACAAGAGATATTCATGAACAAATAAAAGATATCTATGGAATTGAAGTATCTGCTGAGATGGTAAGCAAAATTACAGAAAAAATAATACCAGAGATAAGAGAATGGCAAAACAGACCGTTAGAAAAGATATATCCGTTTATCTTTATGGATGCAATTCATTACAAGATAAAAGATAAAGGCAAGATTGTAAACAAAGCTGCTTATGTTGTTTTAGGAATTAATATTGAAGGGTACAAAGATGTTTTAGGAATATGGATAGGAGAAAGTGAAAGTTCAAAGTTTTGGCTTGGAGTTTTGAATGATTTAAAGACAAGAGGAGTAGAAGAAGTATTGTTGTTTTGTGTTGACGGACTTGCAGGATTAAAAGAGGCAATAGAAGCAGTATTTCCAAAGAGTGATATTCAAAGATGCATTATTCACCAGTTGAGAAACTCCTTTAAGTATGTTTCGTACAAGCACATAAAAGAATTTTCACGAGATTTCAAGAAAGTATACCAAGCGACAAATGAAGAAGAAGCTTTTGAAAATTTTTGTCAGATAAAAGAGAAATGGGGGAAACAATATCCCTATGCATTTAGAAGCTGGGAAAGCAATTGGGATTTACTAACCTCGTTTTTTAAGTTTCCCCCAGAGATTAGAAGAATAATCTATACGACAAACATTATAGAAGGTGTCCACAGACAGTTTAGGAAAGTTACAAAGTCAAAGTCAGTGTTTCCAAATGATATAGCTTTAGAAAAGATGCTTTATCTTGCGACCAAAAATGTTGTAAGAAAGTGGACGCAAAGATACAGAAACTGGGATATGATATTGAATCAGCTTTTGATAATGTATCCTGAACGTTTGAGAGACTATATAAAGTAAGTAGCAATCATCAGTTCGTGTTTTTAAACTGCTTCTATAGAAGCAGTTTAAAAATCAAATAAAAAAGAGAATATTATAACCCAGTATTAAATTTTCTTCATGAAGTTAAAAATTTATGCATAAAAAATATTAAAATGGTAATACTAAAAAATAGAAAGTTGGCAATTAAATTCTGAATGATTGCTTACCAAGAAGGACGGTTTATCTTAAATACACAAAATTATTTACACACCCCGCGAAAACCGTTTACATCCGTTATTTTCTTCCTCATGTCCGTTTCTGCAACAAACACTCGCAGTCAAAGCCTTTTTCAGGTTCAGGGTAGCCTTGCAAGTGCAGTATTTTTAAGGTTTATAAGACATGTCCGAGTCCGCAATGAGCTTTGAACGCAGTCTTAGTGTACTGTAAGTTGTTACTTGTTTACTTTTCTTTGTGAAAGCGTTTACAACTTGTTTCTATATACCATTTGCAGTTGTGGATTCTTTAACCCCGCTCAAAAGCCCTTTTCAGTTTTTCTTGTTTTCGAAAAGCCAGGCGTTTCAGTTGCTTCGCGACATGCTCATTGTTCAGAAGTGCCTGTCCAGTAGTTCATTTTTTAGTTGTGCCTAAACGTAGCAGTATCACAGGGTACGTACTGTTTGCTTGCAATGTTGCAGATTACCTTAGCGTGCTCAAGTTCAGTTTTGCCCGCACGTTCGCTGTGCCCTTTATTGTAACTACATATATCCCCCCTCCTCCACATTCTATTCCAAGTGGCAGTTCTACATTGCATGCCACATTTGTTTTCCAAGCAATTGTTTTGTACAACAGTTACAACGTAGCAGCAGGCCCGCAAACCGACGGGCAGCTACTGCATATTCTACTGCCAAATTTGCTACTGCGCATTTTACTGCTGGACATTCTCTACTGCACTTTTTATCGTACAAAAGCCCAGTAGTCTCCAAAACTGCTCAGTAGAAAACCAACCAGTAGTAACTCCTACTGCATTTTTCTCACACTCAGTAACAGTCTCAGTAGTCCACTTTTATCGCCAGTAGTTGTCCCATTCAGTAGCTACTGCAATTTTGAACCCTGCCAGTATTTTTATTGTCCAGCAGCAGCCTGTCTTCATGACATTGCTACTGCTCATTGCTACTGCGTGTTTCTACTGCAAATTTTGGCAGTGTATCACTCTGCATTGCTAAATCACATCCATTACCCTGTGCTACTGCAATTGCTACTGCCACTTTTGCTACTGCGTACTTTCCCATCATTACAAAACTGCCATCATTCATTGAACCTGCCACATCCATGTTCCTACCTTTGCTACTGCATACTTTGTTACTGCGCACTTTCTCTCATCCACAAAACTGCTACTATCCACTTACCTGCTATATCCACGTCCCCTGCTACAGCTACTGCATACCTTACCCAATTTGTGCTTTCATCGCATCACCGCCTGTTCATTACCTCACTGCATTGTATTGGCTACTGCATAAACTACTTCGCAGGCGACAACTAAATCACATGTTTGGACGTCTGGTAATTTGACCACCATTTTATGCTTGTATTACCATTCTACTGCCATTTGAAATTTCCAGCCAATCTCTGGTTTTTCTACTGGACAATAAGCCTTAAACATACCCCCTGAAAACCACAAAATTTCCCGCCGAAATTTGCGGGAAGTTCCCTCATTCCCGCTAAAAACTGTTTCGTGGAGGGGGTTAAAAGTCTTGGTACAAGCGGTTTTCAAGTTTTATGGAATCCCATGTTGACTTTCCATTTTGATTCAACCAAAATTTTCGTTCGTGGAATCCTCCATATGGAATTCCTTGTTAATTATTTAACAGCCTTGCTTTATTCCTGAATGCCATAATTTTACTGGAAATTTTATTGCTAATTACAGGTTGGGTAGGCATTTTGTAACTGGCAAAACTAAAGGGTGTTAAAAAGTTTTTAGCAGGGTATTTTTGAGTTCATCGAAGTCTTTGACTGGGAAGACGGTGATGACAGTTTTTTGTTCGTTGCTGATTTTACCGCAAGCACCGAAAGCCATGTGATGTATATCGTCGTCTGGGATGACATTTTCGCGTACCAGGGCGTCGATGATGGTTTTGAGCATTCTGTTATCGCTGTCTGTTTTCAGAGCAGGTGCGGGAATGTAAAACTCAAAGAAGATGAAAGCTTTTTCGAATCTTGGTGGGTTTGGTAAGGACCTTATTGCTCTGTGCACAACCGAGTACCATTTATCGGTGTATGCTGATTTGGGCAGTTTTTTGTAAAGTGGTGGAATGTCATATATGGTGAGTGTGAGTATGTTGTTTTCGAAAGAGCATTCGAACCTATCTATTTGGAGTTCCATTTTGGGCAGCTTTAAAAGTTCTGCGTAGCGATTATATCTACCTTGCACTCCATAGAGGAATGCTCTGATGGTCGTATATTGCACTTTCAAGATGTGCTGCCGCATCCGATAATTTTTTTACATCATCCGCTATTATGTTTTCCCTTATGAACTTTTCATCAAACACAATAAATCTCCTCCCTTAACATCTTTGTAATACAGGTCTAACATAGAACTATCAAGGCTTTGATAGCTTTTTGCAACCCTTTTTGTATACACCATATCTTTTTGTTGTATTACAATTCCCTCAACAAGATGCTATACAGTCTTGAACTATCAAGGCTTTGTCCATGTTTACACTCAAACTAAAAGACTTTAAAAACGTTGATTTTCCATGGCTGATTGCCAATTGTATAGCATCTTTAATGTCTTTTTAAAATTGCATGTGTATTACAATTATGCCATTTAAACAGGCTGTATTACAGGTGTATCAAGGGCTTGATGGTGTTTACAAAAATGTGTTTACACACTTCAGCCCAGTAGTTTCAAGGCTTTAAGCCTATTTATTTTGTATTTTTGTAATACACAATTAGTTGTTCAGTAAAACAATCTGTATTACAATTTGCCTTTTTGAAATTGAATGAAATCAGCAGCATCAAGGTTTTTATTGTGTTTACACTTTTTTGTATTACACTTCTATCCTTGTTGTCTCAAGCCCTGCAGGTTAATTATACAACATTTTTGTAAATACCGAACAATTGTGTGTATTACAAAAAATCGTTTAAAGTAAGCCTAAAATCAGTAGTATCAATATCTGAAAGATGTTTACATTCAATACAAATGGTAAAAAAATAAGAAGCTAGCTGTATTGATTGCCTGTCCTGTTATATTACCTTTTACTTCCATTGTGAGTGTTACTTCTTCGCCACCATTGATTGTTCCGATATTCCATATACCTGACCATGCATCTGTGGGTGTATAATTTCCACTATGCGAAAGTACTTTAACAACTGCCATTGTTGTCGGTTTACCACTGCTGGTCCTGAAAGTTAGTGCATCATACACTCTCACATTTGGCAGTGGTTTATCAATAAGGTTTTTGACTGTGATTGTATATGTTGCAACATCGCCTATTGCAATATTGGCTGGGTCAGCTGTTTTGGTAATTGTAAGTGGTTCTGTAACAGTTATTTTTGCCTGTGTGTACGTGCTTGCCCATTTAGACCATCTACCATCTTCTGTCTGATATCTTGCTTCTACATAGTACGCCGGTGTGTACGTTGTACCAACTCGTACATTCTTGATGTTTTCAGTGAACACTGCCATGTTGGAAGCAGGAGCAAAAGTGCATGTACCTTTGTCCTCAGAAAGCGTTATGTTCGGATTGTTAGCTGTATCTATTGTGAAGTTCTTAACTTCAACCGGGACATAACTTCCCTGCACAGGGTCATATCGCTTTTTATATACTTTGAACTCCCACAGTTTTATTTTTACTCCTGCGAAGAGCTGGCTGGTGTCAACGCTCGCTGTTGCTCCTACCTTCTCGTCCAAAGTTGCCCGGTTGAGTACTTCGCCATCTAAATAGTACTGCCCATTGTAATAAGCGATTTTAGTATCTGCAGGTTCAACTTTCGCCTGTACTGTTGGTTTTGGCAGACCGGTTACTAAAAACTGTATACTCACGCTCTTGGAATTAACAGCATCTGTATGGTAACCAGCATTGAAAAATACCCTTACTTTCCCAGCAAATGATAATGTGTTAGTACCAGGCTTTAACTCGGTTGTAGGAAGATATATGTCTCTATTGTCATGGTCTAACCAATCATCCCACCAGTAAGCTGTGTTTAAATCACTTAGGTCAATATTCTGTTCTGGCGCTCCTTTATATCTATCATCACCTGTATAGATTCCGCCAAAGTAGAGATATTCGTCCGTCAAATCTTTTGTTACAGTTTGCCCATTTTGAGAATACGATAACTTTAAATAGTTCGCAACAGTCATCCAATCTTTTACATCTTTTCGTGTATACCACCAGTCTAATGCATTATTTTCTTTTAAGATTTGGTAAGCATCATAAAACTTGCCATGCAAAGTAAATGTAACTTTTATTTGTTAGACTATACTGGTATCTACCCAGTATTTACCGTTTTTTATTGGGAGATTTATTTCATTTCCATTCTGATCTATTCCTTTAACTTCTTTTACAGTAGCTGCAGTTGTTTGAACGTCACTCAGTTCAGGAGCGTCTTTGTATTGTCTTGGTAAAAACTTTCCTATTGCTCCTGAGAAACCTACAGCGTACACATTTCCGTTTTTCAAAAAGAAGAAATACGCAGTGACGTAAAGTTCTTTTGGAGAACCCAATAACACAACATAGTCTTTGTAGTTCCACTTATTTACTTTACCGCCAAGTTTACTAATGAGTTCATATGAGTATCTGCCATTAATTGTTTGGCTTGTACTGTAGTTTCTCAACTTACCAACAATAGTACCATCTGAACGCATTATAGTACCGTTGATAATTTCAGTAAATATAGCCTCCAGAGTTTTTGAATCCTTCAAACCTGCGAGAGTATTTTGATTAAGCAACTGTACATATTTTGATTTAACTCTTGGATCACTTACAAGCAGGATAGTGTTTGCAGTCAGGTCATTCCAGCTGAGGTCTTCAATACTTTCGTCTGGCCAGTATGGGTCTCTTACAGGCTTACCGTCCGGGCCGTAGCCCATGTATTTGAAAACAACACGTTTAGTTCCTGCTGGTGGATTGCTAATGTCTTTTACTGGTACTATTTTCCCCGATGAATCTATAAACCAGTAGCCGACCGATGATGCTTTCCATTCCTGTGGGTCATTTTTTGGTCCAATAACGTCTGTCGGCAACCCATAAACCGCCTTCCTGTAGTCTACCGCTAATTCTACGTTGAGATCATAGCTACCATAACCAGTATCAATGTAAGCTTTAAATCCCATATCTCTCTCAATATCATAATGATATACAGTAACCTCTTTTTTTGCGACTCTGTCGTACCCTGTATAACTGTCAAAGCCACCTTCATAGTAATTGTTGCCAATAGCACTATAGTTTATTGCAAAAACTTTCTGAACAGGTACTACCTGCAATATAAGCTCCAGTATAAAAACAAGAGATAAAAAGAGAGCAAGAGACTTTTTCAGTCTCTTGCCCCCTGATAATATTCTATTTTTAATCACTTCTCCATCACCTCTTGCTACTGTTTTGACTGTAGTAACCAATTATATCTCTCTTTTTGATTAAATATTCTTCTTCTGCTTTTTGTGATACTCTTACACCATTTACCAATGCTATTGGAACACTTACACCACTATTCAGTCCAACTGCTCCAAACCATGGAGTTGGTTCATCTCGTGTATAAACAAATCCAATATGCAATTTATACCACATCTTATCCGGTGTCTTATAACGTACATTTCTCCAATACACATTTGTGAAGAGCATTGGTGCATCAGGATACTTCTCCATCAAGTATTGTGCGTAGAACAATTGCCATAATTCATCAACCCTGAGTGTTATTGATGTACCAGTATGCTGGAACATCAAAATTTTTGTCATATCGTCGGGATTCCCTGCAGAATCATACAAGCTTTGACCATATCTTGTTACTACCTCAGGATTCTTTTCCTTGCTGTAATCAAATGTCATTTCATCAACTACTTTTCTTCTGGACTCATCAAATACCCTTGCTATCAT
The DNA here is from genome assembly GCF_000022325.1 of Caldicellulosiruptor bescii DSM 6725. Lineage (NCBI taxonomy): Bacteria > Bacillati > Bacillota > Caldicellulosiruptorales > Caldicellulosiruptoraceae > Caldicellulosiruptor > Caldicellulosiruptor bescii. The sequence goes on from NC_012034.1 coordinate 2,116,693, forward strand.
CTCAGTTGCTTCTTTCTGTGTTAGTACCCTGCCCGCATTAAATCTGATATCTGGTGCTGGAAGTTTGGGTTGTTTTACTTTACCACTAAAATACAATGAACCCTCCACAAACTTTGTCTTGAACACATTCTTATCAATATTCACATCAGGTGTGATTATACCAAGGTCTGCAAGTCTGAGCATTGGTTCCTGGTAAAGTTTCGGTACAGACTTGAAGTCTACACAAATGTATTTGAACCTTGTATAGTCAAGCGGATACTGTCTTGGCAAGCTCATCAACCAGCGGTTCAACGATTCATTAAATATCGGGTTAAGCTCTGCCGTTAAGTTCCAATCTTCCGGATTTTTGCTCTTATACTTGCCAAATTGTAGAAATGCAAAACTAGCTATTGCATACTCTGTTTTTCCTTCCCACTGATAAGGATAATAGAAATAGTACGCACCAGGATATTCCTTACCATAAGCAGGATACAGAACATCTCCTGGAACTACTCTGTATAGGGTATATGTTTTTTTACCTGCAGGCAGTTGTTTGTTTGGATCAAGATTGAAAAAGATAACTGGCATTATGTCCCACACTAAAGCCTTTGTTCTCTCCTGTGGAAAATCAAACTTAACCTTGTTTGGCTGTTCTTTCATGAATCTTTGCAACAGTTTTACCCAGTCCTTTGCAGGGTCATAATCTCTGAGTCTGTTCCACACATGTACTGTTTTGACTGTACCATCCTTGTAGTATTTGTCAATCACTACAATGTTATATGTTCTTATTACCCTGTAAGCATTCGTGTAAATTGGCTTATCACCATGATAGGGGTTTCTGTACCAAGGTACCTACGCACCTCTGAAGTTTGCACCAACTTCACCTTTGGACCAGAATGTGTAATCTACTGGTGAGAGATATTCAACTTTTACCGGTATGTTCTTGTCCTTGAGCTCTGGGACAGCATTTATGAACTTCCATACAATGTATGCTGCCTGTGCCCTCGTCAATGTCCTGTCCTTCTTAACCTCCGATGGAATTATACCCATCTTGACAGCTTTTCCCCAGTAGTCTCCATTGTCCACAGAAATCTTAGCACCCTGCAAAAGTTGTGTTACAAAATCCCCTGCCTTGATGGAGCCTGTTGCACCTGTTTGAACAGTAGCAGCCTTCGTAGTAGTAGAAGTAGCCGTTGCAGTTGCCTGCTGCATTAAACTACCACTTCCCGTTAACACCAAACTCATTACAAACGCAACCATTACCACAATCGCTATAGATTTTCTCATGTTCATAATCTATCGCCCCCTTAACTTGATTTTTTGCTCCTCAATATAATTTATAGCATCAACTCCCAAAAAAGTGACCTATTTTGACAAAAAATTTTTTCCACAAAAAAATTAAAGCCACAGGCTTTTGACAACCTGGGGCTTTGCTTTCTTCCACCGAACAAAAATACCGAACAAAAATGAACTTTTTGTATTAACAACCTTTTAGGCATAGTACGGCTTATTATTATACATACCACACCTTTACTTTTCCTGTCAAGCCCTTTTTCTGGAATTTTTAAAACAGACCCATGTTAGTGTGTAACTACCTGGACATCCACATGCTAGCCTGTTTTGACAAACACCTTCTCCTGTCAGTAGCTTTTACTTTTTCCGTCCCCTGAAAAAACGAAAAGCCACAGATAACTTTCATGCAAACTATCTGTGGCTAACTTCTTTTTTGTTTGTTGAATTCGCATCTTCTGGGCCATGTCTTCACTCCCTACAGGAGTTGTAAAAACTCTTCCAAACTTATTCCTGCTTGTTCCAGAATACTTTTTAGCGTTCCCCTTGCAACTTCTTCATGTATTGGAACAATCACAATCCTTGTAGGATTTTCCCTCTTTAGCTTGAGATGACTGCCTCTTTGTGATACTTCCTCAAAACCCAATTTTTTGAGTGCTCTTATTATTTCCTGTGGCTTTAGTACTGGATACTTGGAAGACATTTACACAGCCACCTCTATGGTAGTTATCAGCGGTGGCATCTGTGGCTTTTGTATTTCTTCCCCTTCATAGTAAAGTTCAAGAGCTTCTTTTAAGTTGGCTATTGCCTCTTCGATAGTTTTTCCTTGTGAAGCTACACTGTTCTCCACGCATTTAGCTACGTACCAATTGTCTTCTTTACTCACTACTACTGTAAACAACATAGCAGAATCACCTTTCACATTTGAAAGTTTTTCACTTACACTTTTATTATACCACACAAAAAACAAAAACCACAGTTTTGGCTGTGGTAATTTTTATCACTTTTCAGCACAGAAGGCTCCATCTTCTTTATGCCGGGGTTGAATGCGCTGTCTGGTTTTTTGTGGGCCCTATGATCCGGGCCGCTGGTTTAGTTTGGTAGGTCTCCCTGAGGCGTACTGCAGCACCCTGTGTAAGGCTACGGGATTGCACCGCTGTCTCCCGGGACTGGGAGTGTCGTCCCGGAACGTCAGGGCCCGCTGCAGCAACATGACCCACGTTCAACTACCTGGCAGAAGGCAAACTCACCGGCAGTTCACCCCTGCCGGCAAGCCACCGCCTCTATAGGCGGCTGGTAGTTGACTCTCTAGAATTGAACTGGTTAAATAATTTTGCTTTGTTTAAATCCCTCAAGAATTGTTCAAACAATATAGGTGCTTGTTCCACTAAAGTTCTTTCGAATACTTTAAGTTGATTGACTTCCTCAAAATACTTTAACCTTAGTTTCCCCCACCGGTGTTCGAGAAGGTTAATCTTAGAACAAATTAGTGGATAATACTGCTTTAACTCATTGCCCTTCTCTCTGCAGACAACTGCAACATCAATCACATCGCGAATTTTTAAATTTTCAGCCCCATAAAAAAGTTTTTTGATAATTGTTATTGTCAATACCTTTTCCCCACTTTTGATAACATTTTTTCCCCACCTGTTTTCAAAAAAATTTAATTATCATTATTTAACTGATTTGACTCATTCTTGGAATCATCTGTTAAAGTTTTTATAGCACCCTCCCTTTGCTTCATCCTATAACTTTCACCTTTGATAACTACAAAATGACAGTGATGTACAAATCTATCTAAAATCGCTGTCGCTAAAACTGGATCATAAAATATCCTCAGCCACTCTTCAAATACCTTGTTTGTAGTTATTATTATCGATCCTCTCTCATACCTCTTTGATATTATCTCAAGTTGTTGAATAAATAATTATACCATTAATGTTACTATATAGGATTACAAATTATTCCACGTATATTTAAAAGAAAATTAACAGTTTCCAATTTTTTGAATATAGACCTCTATCAAATAAGTAATCATTATCCAGTCCACATGCCTCTTATATGTTCTAAAACCTCTTAACCTTACTTGTTCTAAATTGTATTCTCCTTCTAATTTCCCAAATAATCTTTCAATTTTTGTCCTTTGCTTATATAACCTTTGTCCTTCTTCACTTCTTAAAAATTCCATATTTTTTATCCTCAAAATATTTTTTACATTACCGAAACCCTTACTATTTCTCTTATTTACCGCCGCTACAAACTTTATCCCAAGTCTATCTGCCACCTCAAAGCACTTTACACAATCATAACCTGCATCCGCTAATATCACATCAGGTCCAAATATCTTAGATCAATACAAAAGTTCTACTACTTTACTGTCATGGACATTTGCACGTGTCAACCACCATACTATTGGTATAACCTCATCTTCAACTGTTGCTAACACATGTAATTTATATCCATTGTAAAAACCTAAACTAATACATACTCCTACTTCTGCCTCTTTGTCACCTCTCGAGCTTCTCAAAGGTGTGGAATCTATAGCACAAACTTTTGTCTGCGGTTCTATTCTTCTTGCTAAAATTCTTGCTATTTCTTCTATATATTCTTCTTCAATTACCTTTGCCCATTTCGAAAAATATGAAATGTCAAAAGCTCTTCTCTATCTCCCTATAGCTTTTTTAAATTCTTCATCTTCGTTTATTTTGTATTCTAATTTCCTGAAGCTGTTTATCTTGTTTTTGACTTTGTAAACAAAACAAGCTATTATATGGCTTAACTTAAACTTCTTTGGTCTTTTACTTCTGCTGCTTTTTATCTTTAATCCCAGAGCTTTTATTACTTTCTCAACTGTCATAAGTATCTTTAATAATTTTTGATTTTGTGTTTTAATAAAATTAGTCATTGCCATCCTCCTTTGTTATGTGTTTTTTGTCTTCTCTTCCTATAATTTTACCTCAAGGAGGATGGCTTTTTATATATCTATTTATTATCTTTTATGTTAATCTCTTTTATTCAACAACCTAATTATCTCATAAAAATCATCTACATTGCTTTGATTAAATTTCCTTAAGCCCAGCTCATCTATTATTAACAAATCCACATTAACATAGTTTTTTAACTTTTGTTGATACGAATTATCCGCTCTTGAAATATACAACTCTTCTAACATCTCATTTGCTGTGGTAAACAAAACTCTATATCCAAGTGCTACGGCTTTAAGTCCTATCGCTATTGCAAGATGTGTTTTTCCCGTTCCTGGCGGTCCTATGAAGGCCACATTTTCTTTCTTGCGGACAAATTCACAGGTCGCCAAATTGTATATAAACCTCTTATTAATTGAAGGCTGATAACTAAAATTGTATTCTTCTAATGTCTTGTGCCATGGAAACCTCGCTTTGCTTATCCTCTTTTGATTACTGTTTATTCTCCTGTTACTCACTTCATCATTTATCAATATCTCAAAAAACTCTTGATACGAAAAGTTATTCTTAATAGCTTCCTCTACCCTTAAATCAAAACTCTTTATTACCCCAGATAATTTCAAATCCTTTAGCTTCCCCAACAAAAGATCATTCATCTTTGCAATTCTCCCATCTCAAGCAATTTGTCGTATTCCCTGATATCCCTGTAAAGCTCTGTACTTTCCTCATTAATATAGCTCTCATCTTCATACTCGGGCAAATCGCTTATCCCTTTTTCGCATATATTCTTAACAACCTTGTAGCTCAACCCTCCAAATTTTAAAGCCCTCTTACACGCATTGTCTACTGCCTCAGCTCCATATCTTTCTTTTAGTGCTATTATCCCACTTATGCTCCTGTAATCATACTTTTTAAATCCTTCTTGCTTAATAAATTCCTCAAAAAACTTCAGCGCCCAATTGCCAATTTCTGACATTTTACCCCTCTGTCTTGACAATATATCCTCAATTGTTATATTCTTAGACGAGGGATAGTGTTCTTTGTTGGTTACGTATTTGCCCTTCTCATTGTTTTTGACAATTTGATGAAGGGCTATTTCTTTACCTTCAAAGAACACCCTCAAAAAACTGCCCATCTCAACTACCTCTACTTCATATCCTGCATACTCATATGGCACTGAATAATAGTTCCCTTTGTATATGAGATGACTGTTAGTAGCTACTTTATGAATTGAACTCCTTGATATGTGGTATTCCTCAATAGGAAGAGCTATTAACTTTTCTTTCTCTTCTGAGATGAAAACTTCTTTGGGAACTTTCTTAGTTGTGCCATGTACTCTCACATTTGCTACATCGTCAAGCCAGTTTTTTAAATGCTCCCTCGCCTCATCAATATCCTTAAATTCTTCCCCAGAAAAACAGTTTTGCTTAACATACTTAACTGCCGATTCTACCTTGCCTTTATCAGTCGGTGTGTATACCCTGCATGGCTGAGGTAAAAATCCATAGTGGCTTGCAAAACTTGCATAGTCCTTTTGTATCTGCACATCAATAAAAATCAACGTTCAATACCCCTGCTTTTAAATTGTCTATCTTCACAACTTCTACTACTCCACCAAAATACTTAAATGTGTTCTTATGACACTGTATAAATGTTTCAACTGTCTGGTCAAATACTATCTCTGCATACATATATCTTGAATAACTTAAAACCATTGTAAATACCCATGCTTTTTTGAATTTACCATCAACTTTTATCTTACCTATATATCCAAAATCAACTTGAGCTTCTTCTGCAGGCAGTGTTGTTAAAACCATGTACACCTTTGAATTTGCTATCTTTTGTTTTACCTTTTGGACATATCTTCTTACATTCGAGTAGCTTCCTTCAAAACCAAATTCCGCTTGTAGATCTTGATATATTTTCTTTGCTGAAAGTCCTTTATTAACCTTTGCCTCAATGAACTCCCTGTAATTATCTAATACAGAACCTTTTGATTTTCTCTCGACTTCTCCTCTCTGTTCAATGTCATGAATTACTTTTCTAACAGTTTTTCTATCCACGTTTAACAATTTTGCTATTCGACTTTTGTTGTATCCCCGTTTGAAAAGTGTGTAGATTGTTGTGTGCATTGCAACCCCCAACATTTTCTTGTTATCTTCTCCTTCTGTAGTTTTCCCATACTTTCCATTCTACACTACAGAAGGCTTCTTTTTAAGTGGCAGGTGGGGAATTTTTAGTGTCATTTCTGATGATTTTATTTTATCATTAACCATTCATGCTTAGGAAAGCACAACCATTGATGAAAATAGACTTAAGAAAAGGTTGCAAAAGATTTGTTTTTTGTTAAACTAAAGTTAACAGGGCAAAGGTTGATTTATTGTTGATGGATATAATACCTCGATCATTAACCTAACCTGATTACCTTTGAGCACAGCCAATTGTCGCCCCATATTATCCTGATATGGGAACAGCACGGGTGCTAAACTTCTTATTTTCTCAGGTAATCATCCCTGTAATAAATTCAGAATAGGAGATAATAATATGCAAGATTTACTTGAGATTTGTTGTGGATTGGATGTTCACAAAGAAACTGTTGTAGCCTGCTTGCTTAAAGGCTCTGTCCATGACGATAAACCCCAAAAAACAATAAGAACATTTTCCACTTTACTGCCAGGGCTTGAAGAATTAAAAGCATGGCTTGAATCAGAAAACTGCCGTCATGTTGCAATGGAAAGCACAGGAGTCTACTGGCAACCTGTTTATAATATTTTGGAAAGTGCTTTGGACGGCACTATGGTAGTTATAGTTACCAATGCAAGGCATATGAAAAATGTTCCTGGCAAAAAGACTGATATGAAAGATGCAAAATAAATTGCAACTCTTTTGAGGGCAGGACTTTTAAATGGGAGTTTTATTCCACCGCAAACAGTAAGAGAATTAAGAGACCTTACAAGATATCGTAAAAGCATAATAGAAGAACTATCATCACAGAAAAACCGCATTGAAAAGCATCTTCAAAGCTGTGGTTTTAAACTTTCAAATTTTCTCACAGATATATTTGGTGTATCTGGAAGAGCAATAATAAACCACATAGCAGAACACAGCAGTATAACCGCAGAAGAAGTTGAAAGTTATGTAAAAACAAGAGCACGTAATAAATTGCAAGAGATAAAACTGTCGGTAAATGGCAGGATGAACAGACATCAGCGTGAATTTTTAAGGCTTCTGCTTAAGCATTTAGATGAGACATATGAACATCTTAGTGAAATAGAAGGAAATATTAATTCTGAACTTGAAAAATTTAAAAGGCAGATTGAGCAATTGGATAGCATACCAGGTATAGATAAAACGGCGGCTGCTGCAATAATTGCTGAAATTGGCATAGATATGAGCAAATTTAAAACTGCAGAACATATTTGTTCCTGGGCAGGATTAAGTCCTGGCAATAATGAAAGTGCAGGAAAAAAAGTCCACTCGAGTAACAAAGGGTAATACCTACATCAAGAGGATACTGTGTGAAGTTGCATGGAGTCTAACTCGCGTAAGAGATTCATACCTTGCTACGTGGTATTGGAAAGTAAAGCAGCGCCGAGGGGCAAAGAAAGCAATAGTAGCTCTTGCTAGAAAATTACTGGTTATAATCTATAATATGCTTAAGAATGACACTGACTATGATGAAAAAGTTTTTAGTGAAGTTCGAAAGAAACAAGAGATAATTCGTGTTAATCGACTTATCAGCGAAGCTAAAAAGTTTGGTTTAGAAGTTATAAGCCCCCAATCAGTTTAAATCTTGATTAAAGGGTGTGTAAATAATTTTGTGTATTTAAGATAAGCCGTCCTTCTTGGTAAGTAATCATTCAAAATTTAATTGCCAACTTTCTATTTTTTAGTATTTCCATTTTAATATTTTTTATGCATAAATTTTTAACTTCATGGAGAAAATTTAATACTGGGTTATATTATCTTTTTTTTTATTTGTTTTTTTAACTGCTTCTATAGAAGCAGTTAAAAAAAACACGAACAAATGATTGCTTCTACTTTATATATTCTCTCAACCGCTCAGGATACATTATTAAAAGCTGGTTTAATATCATATCCCAGTTTCTGTATCTTTGCGTCCATTTTCTTACAACATTTTTAGTCGCAAGATAAAGCATCTTTTCTAAAGCTATATCATTTGGAAATACTGATTTTGACTTTGTAACTTTCCTAAACTGTCTGTGAACACCTTCTATAATGTTTGTTGTATAAATTATTCTTCTAATCTCTGGGGGAAACTTAAAAAACGAGGTCAGCATTTCCCAGTTGCTTTCCCAGCTTCTAAATGCATAAGGATATTGTTTCCCCCATTTCTCTTTTATTTGACAAAAATTCTCAAATGCCTCTTCTTCATTTGTTGCCTGGTATACTCTCTTGAAATCTTTTGAAAATTCTTTTATGTGTTTATACGAAACATACTTAAATGAATTTCTCAACTGGTGGATTATACATCTTTGAATATCACTCTTTGGAAACACTGCTTCTATTGCCTCTTTTAAACCAGTAAGGCCATCAACACAAAACAGCAGGACTTCTTCTACTCCTCTTGTCTTTAAATCATTCAAAACTCCAAGCCAGAATTTAGAACTTTCACTTTCTCCTATCCATATTCCTAAAACATCCTTATATCCTTCAATGTTAATCCCTAAAACAACGTAAGCAGCCTTATTTACAATCTTGCCTTCATCTTTTATCTTATAATGAATTGCATCCATAAAAATAAACGGATATATCTTTTCCAATGGTCTGTTTTGCCATTCTCTTATCTCAGGAATAATTTTCTCTGTAATTTTGCTTACCATCTCAGCAGATACTTCAATGCCATAGATATCTTTTATTTGTTCATGAATATCTCTTGTTGTCATCCCTCTGGAATATAAAGCTATTATTTTATCTTCAATTTCAGAGATATCTCTTTTATACTTAGGAATTATCTTGGGTTCAAATTCACCTTCTCTGTCTCTTGGAATATCAATTTCCATCTCTCCAAATTTTGTTTTTACGGTTTTCTGAGTATATCCGTTTCGAGAGTTAGTAGTTTGTTTGTTTTTAACATCATATTTTTCATAACCCAGAGTTTCTTCAATTTCTGCTTCTAAAAAGCTTTGAAGTACATCTTTGAACAGGTCTTTTAAACTTTCGTAAATATCACTTACACTCTGAATATTATTTTTTCTTATAAACTCTAAGAGCTGCTCTTTTGTTAAAACATTCTCCATAACAAAAAACCTCCTTCTTGGATATTTTTGTTATATTCTGATTCTTACCAAGAAGGAGGTTCTTATACTTTACACAAAATTATTTATAGTCTCTGATTAAATTTATAATAATTCCAGCTGATGCCTTTTTAGCATCGGTTAGTTTGTTATTGTCTTTTTTTCTTATTAAATGATTGAGAATCTTCTATTGTTTATGTTCAAAATCATTTTTGAATGCAATCTATTTTCGTGCTAACACACTATCTCTGAAAACCAATTTCTAAATACCTGTAAACACCTTTGGAATTCTTCTACATTACTTGACTCTGCCATCTCTATCCATTTCTTGAGCTTCTCCTTTGCTTCATCACATGTCTTACTTTCCAATACTTCGTTAAATTCTTCTTTCAAATCTGTGAGCTGTCCTTAATTTCGGTGCATATAAAAACATTACTTCTAATTCTTCTCTCTGCTGAGCTTTAAGTTTCTCATATCTTTTAAGAATCAATTTTCTGCTTTTCTTGAAGTACTTTCTAAGACTTTTGCCTGTTTGTTGTAAAATTAAATGCAACAGGTGAATAAAATATTGAAGCCATAGCTTCAAACTGTGTATGATATTAGTTGAAAAGTCAAAACCATACACAGGAGGTTTGAAGCTATGGCCTGTGATAATAATACCACAAAGAGAAGAAGATTTAAACACCTAAGTGAAGCAGAAAGAGGAGCAATAGAAAAGCTATTAGAGGGAGGCTTTACGACAAGAGAGATAGCAAGGAGATTGGGTAGAAATGCAAGCACAATTTTCACGAGAAGTAAAACGAGGAACAAAACAACAAATGAAAACTGACCTGAGTACATTTGAAAAATACTTTGCTCAAAGGGGTAAAGTTGTATATGAGAGAAATAGGGCAAGGTGTGGCAGGAAAAGTAAACTTTTAGAGGTGGAAGAATTTTTGGAGTTTGCAGAAGATAAGATATTGATTTGAAGAATGCATTAACTAACATTGCTATAAAAACATACCAGATAAAAGCTGTAATTGAGCTTTTGTCTTTGCCCTACTTTAAGTTCAAAGTAAAAGACAAGACTGCTTATTTAATAACGCTTTTGCGAAAGACAAAAAAGCTTGTCTTTACAAAGATTGTGAACAAGCTTAAAAACTTGAACCCTCTTTCCATGCCAGCAGCCAAGAAAACCGAAAAAGTTGCTCATGAAGAGAGGGACAGCAAGGTATACCTTGAGATGAGAAGATTCTCCAAAGAGTCTTTAAGAAAAGCTAAAGGTTTAGAAAGTATTGGTGAGGTTTTAAGTTCCTTAAGGGTAAAAAGCTGTGTGCAAAGCTGATAAAAAGTTTCGTACAACAAGGAGCTCCTAACATATTAATTTCGAAGAAGTACACAAATTGTGTTTGGAACTGGGAAATAAATCATCCCCCAGTAAAAGTACCAGGGTTTAAAAGCAGGTAAGTTGTTAAAAGAGTCTGTTTCAAAGTAGTCAGGCAAGGGGCACCTCTGCTTTATTTGTTGTATAGAGAGGACTTTACTATGGCCAAATTTTGAAATATGAGTTATAATAATTGTGAAAGGGGCAATATTTATGCGAAAAACATGTTCACCTTTACGATACCCTGGCGGAAAAACTTTTTTAAGTGATTTTATGAAAAAAGTATTGATGCAAAACAACCTTACAAATTGTATATATGCTGAACCATATGCAGGTGGCGGTGGTCTTGCTCTTTCTCTTCTGTACGAGAGGATGGTGAAAAAGATTTTGTTAAACGACATAGACCCCGCAATTTTCTCACTTTGGTATTCAATGCTTTATTTTACTGAACAACTATGCGGTAAAATAAGAAAATGTAAAGTAGACATTAACACATACATTGATGTAAAAAAGAAATTTAAAACAACACATAATGTCCTGGAGTTAGGATTTGCCACGTTGTTTTTGAATCGGGTCAATCGTTCTGGTATATTGAAAGCAGGACCTATCGGTGGTTACAAGCAAGAGGGAAAGTACAAAATTGATTGCCGTTTTAATAAAGAAAAAATTATTCAGAGTATTCTTAAAATAGCTGAACAAAGAGAGAAAATAGAGATTTTTAATCTTGACGCTTTACATTTTTTAAAAGAGATAAAACAAAATTTTTCTCCAGAGGAAATTTTTATTTTTTTAGACCCCCCGTATTATCAAAAAGGCAACGAACTTTATATGAATTTTTATAAACATGAAGATCATCAATTTTTGTGCGAATTTTTAATTACAGAACTTAGAGACTATAAATGGATATTAACTTATGACAATTCTCCACAAATTATGGAAATGTATAAAAATAAGGTACCATTTGAATTAATTAATGTTCGATATAGTGCAAACAAAAATCGAGAGGCTATAGAATTATTGTTTTATAATAATATTGTCTTGCCAACAAACAATAAAAGGTCTGCTTAGGTATCAAGCAGACCTCTTGCTATTTTATAAGCTCTCTGGCAAACATCTCCAATATTTGTTTGCTCGGTTTTAAGCTAATAGAAGCATAACGATGGGCTAACGCAACAGGCAATATTGCATCTTCGTATAAGTCAGTAGTTATCTTATTAATCAAATCCAAAACAGTGGGAAGTGTTGAGTATGAATCAATATTGAAAATCATTTTTTCATAGTATTCTTTCTTTTTCTCATCGACGGAATAAGGTAGAGAAACCACAAATTTTTTGGCTTCCTTAGAATAGAACAAAAAATCCTGTCCCCAGCTAATTTCTTGACCAAAATATTCATTTCGCTTAGGTCTTTGCTGAATATATTTAAATCTATATGCATCACTTACTAACATAACTGCATTTTTAGGAATCTCTTCTCCTATTTCTTTCATTCTCCTTTCAAGCAGTTCAAAGTGGTCTTTTAGTCTGCCGCTTTTAGCTAATCCAAAAATTATTAAAGGAGTATTTTTGTTTTGCATCAGCTTATGGTAATATTTCAAAATATATCTATGTAACTTTGCTGGTTCGCCGTATATTGCCAATGGACGATCTAAAATAAAGGCCATTGAAAAAGGTAGAGAAACTAATGTTTGGTTACTTAAACAAGTCTGAATAAGATTAAATACGAGTAAATGTTCCACAACTTGCGTTAAGCGCGAAAGTATTGAGGTGCTTTCAAAATCTTCTTCAACTGCTTCATGCAGTCGTAACCAATCAGTTAAATACACCTCTTCCCCACACCCAGGACATTTTTTTGGATTAATATTGTCTTTTTCTAAGTCCCATTCAATGTGTTCGTTACACTCTGGATTTGGACAATTAAATGATTCAACAGTTTTGTCATTACCTTCTTTTAAAATTGTATAGAGTGTGTTAATTAAAGGTAATGTTTCATCGAATGGTTTGTTGCACATGAATTTATAAATTGCATAGCGAATAGATTGAGATGTTGTAGTTTTACCCTCTTCAATTATATTAGCAAGAGGACCAACAAAAGTAAGTAAACCAGTAGTGTAAGTGTCATTGAATTCGTGGGGATCTAGAAATTCATATTGAGCACTTTTTTTTAATTCATCTAACTTAACAACTGATGCACAAAAGTTAGCAATACCTATTCTTGCAGAAGGAATATTGTTGTTTATGGGAATGTCAGTATATGATCCATCTACCGCAAAAACGATTTTCACGTTTTTTGAAGCATCTTCAGTATCGATTATTCTAAACATTTGTCTAATTTCCGAGGTTATGTCTCTATTTGGAGTATCATAAGCCACTCTTAACTCTTTAAGTCTCTTTTGAAATTCAGGATTTTTAATCAAGCGCTCATGCATTATTTTGTTCGAAAATTCACCTTTATAAGGCATAAGTTCATCACCTCTCTTTTGTGCAAATACTATCTATTTAATGTAAAATCTGAAAATTTATAAATTTGAACAGGACAAACAAAAGGAGAAGATAAAGTTTTCATTCTACAAAAACCCACATCCTTCGCTAACAAAATAGATTCTTTAAAGTCAGCAAAATCATAATATTTGGCAACAGTTTTAATTTCCTCTTCATTATTTAAATGTGTAACAAACCAGTTTTCAGTATTTGCAAGAATATTCTTGTTTATAGTTGATGGTTCTTGTGTTGAATAGACAAGACCTATGTTATATTTAGCACCTTCTTTTGCAATTCTTGGCCATATATCTGTAACATCCATGTCTTTGCCAATTAAATTATGGGCTTCCTCAATGTAAAAAATGACGTATGGTGGTTCTTCTGCTCTTGTGAAAATTTGCTGATTGTAGTTAAATATTTCGTAAGCAATCTTAGAACTTATAATTTTTCTCATTCGTTCGTTACCGTAAACCATATCTATTAGAACAACATCTCCATTCCTAACTTTTTCAATTATCGTTTGAATATAATTGCTTTTATCTTTCTGGTGATAATCTTTTATTTGAATTTTTCGCAGTAAAGAATAACCAAGAATAGTTTGTCCTGAAGAATTTCGTCTTACAGCGAAATTTACAAGTGTTTCAAAATCACCTCGGTAAAGATTGTTTCCGCTAGAGGTTTTTATGTTTTTACCTAACTTGGTACAAATGAAATGGATTGTGTCCAAAATAAAGTCAAATTCATCTATTGTGAAACTGCTCTTTCTTGTTATATCTCTTAGACGTTGCAAACGTTCCAACCTTTCTTTTAGGTCCTGTTTTATTCTACCTTTTTCATCTTGGTTATCATCTGTACTACTAAGAATATTTTCCATCTCGGAATATACTGTCTGACCAAAAACATTTTTATCAAATTCAACATTTGGTTCATCTAAACTTTTTGCCAAAATTAATTTGTAAACTTCAAGTATTCTTTTAGCCCTTTTCTTTTCTTCAGGCTGTCCATTTTTTAAATCATATTCGTATGCGCTAATATCAACGTTAAGGAATGCTTGTGCGTCTGTTGAATAACTTAATGCTCCTTCTTTTTCTGCTAATGCCCGAATAAGTTCATGGGCAAGACTTAAATTCTTTAACATATCAAACTTTAACGGTTGAATTTCTTGATTTTCACTACTTAGAGCTCTCGGATTTAGAGTTAAAACAAAACAATTTTCTATCTCGACAGAAATTGACTTATTTTCATCTTGTTTGTTAGGATATATATATTCACCATTAATATCAAAAATTATTTGGGATACTTTTAGTCCAGACTTCTGAGCAGCTTCGCGAATAGCTTTAATTAAAATTTTAGCAGTATTTGATTTTCCCGTTCGAGTCATACCGAATAATGCTGTTCTCCTTTTAATAAAGTCATCAAGATTGATGTATACTCGTGCTTTAGAAGGTTCTTGATTTTGTAAACGACATGTAGAAGTATATCGAACATAACCAATTGGAACTAAAGACGCATTTTGGAGAACTTCATTTTGTTTTTTCATAACAGCAAAATTTATAATGCTTTCTAAACCTTCATTTGAAGGTTTAAAAACAAATAAAATTTTTGCACCATAGTAATTTTCCAAATCAGAGCCAAATTCCAATGAATTATTCTCAGAAGGATAGAATGTACCAAGAATTCGGCATTTTAAGCCAGCATATTGTATTTCATTTCGAGAAAAATCATCAAAACTCAAATCCTCTTTTAATTCACGAGTTCCTACGTTCTTAAATTTATCAATTTTAGCCATTAACCAAACATCCTCATTCGGTAATTCATATTCTTCTGTCACACGGAGTAATATAATCTCTGGTATTTCTTTGGTGGGATCAATGTTAAAATCATTTGTGTCCTTGTCATAAATCAACCATCTTGGTGAAGCGGCAAATAAAAAGCTATTGTGTGGCAAACCATTTGCTCTTTCTTTCCATGCATCATTTGTAAGAACAGTCATGAAGGAGTAAGAAACATCAATAGCATAACCAATAAACCTAGCATTTTGAACAATGTTAAGAAGTTGTTTTACCACTTCGCTTTCCTTACTTATTTCATTTATTACTTTTCTCATGTCCATGATTTTTTAGTACCTCCTTAAAATTTATCATTTATTTAGCCTTTTTTAGAAACGCTCAATATGAGCGTTATCAAGCTTTATAAAGATTCAAAAAAGTCTGGTCACCCTCCTCATAGTTGTAGTAAAATATGATTATATAAAACAAATTTTCTACTATGAGGATGGGCCCAAAATGTTCAACAACAAACCTAAACAACCTTCTTTCCTAGATCTATTCTCCCACCTAAAGGCTTCGGCTCTCTACAAGCCTGAAAGCCTCTTTGGCTTATTTAATAAATTCATCGACTTATCTAACTACATACCTTCTTCTTTCTACAATGCTAACTATAAACACTTTGGCAAGCATAGATGCTTCTCCTTAGAATCTATGCTTCTCTGTTTTTTTGTCCCAAAAATTTTTCAAACTCCAATACCCTTACTCAGCTTTGCGCAGTTCTTCTTAGCTCCTATGAACTTCGTTCTTTCTGTAACCTAAATGGCAATGTCCCCTCTCTTTCCACTTTCTCTCGCTTCAGAAAAATCTTTAACAGCGAAATCCATAAACTTTTCCAAAATATCTCTATCCACGCACACAGTATTTCTCTTCAACAATGCCCTAAACTTGCTTCAATCTTAATCTTCGATACAACCGGTATCGTCCCAAAGGTTCGTGAAAATAACCCTAAATTCATTCAATCACTCTTGAAAAATACCTCAAAAGCTAACCCTGACCTGTCCTCTGACAAAATCTACTCTTTTGTTTATTCTTCCTTGCCTAAAACTGCTAACGCTAATTCTAATATCCGTCTTATGTTCGTAAATGGTCATTTCTGCTGGGCTTTAAAATTTGCTGTCATAACCAACGCTCTCGGTATCCCTTTAGCTTTAGTACCTCTGTTTAACTCTGATTCTACTTCTTCTGACCCTATAGAGCATAAAAGTATCTGCGACTCTAAAGCTTTAATCCCTTCGCTCGAAACTTTATTCTCTTATATTCCCAAAAATTTTTCCACTTTCATCGCTGACAGTGCCCTGGATTCACACAACATCTCTTAACTTTAAAAAATACCTTCAACTTCTCCAAAATCGTTATTATTCTGCCTACAAGAGCCTCTAAAAATACTATACCTACTTCAGCCCCCAACATCGTTATATCTGAAGATGGTGTCCCTATCTGCAAAAAGGTCGATGAACCTTTTACACCTGAAGGCAAATGTCAGGGTAAAAATCGCTCCCTGCGTTTTAAATGGGTCTGCCCTATGTCTTCTTACAAAGATGACAAACGCACCTGTTCTTGCCCCCCAGCCTTGTACTAACTCTAAATCAGGCAGAATGTTTTATACTTATCCAGATGGTTTTCGGTCTTTCTCAGGCCTGAGCAGAAATTCTCAAGAGTTTTTGGACCTCTACAATAAACGTGTCGCTGTGGAGCAAATTATTTACCATCTAAAATCCTACATAGGCTCTGATACCATCTGCATTTATGACCAATATTTCTATTTTCTCTGATTTCTTGCTCTCTGCTATTACTTATTCGCTTTTTGTTTATCCTTGCTCACAATATTAAGCTTTATTGTTCTAAATTAACTATCAAAAAGTTTAACAAACTCAAAAAACTTATTGCTTTAAATTACAGCTTTTTAATCATTGACCTACAAAAAATTTATAGTTTTTCCTTAACCTTCTAAAGCTTAGAGTTTAGAAAGTTTAGGATACTATTGTCTTTTTTGAGATTGTTAATTTTTGTCATATGTTTATTGCTGATTATTTTTGTTGTTATTGATAATATTTGGTTATTATTTCGATTTTCTTTTTATATCTTAATTGTATTTCATGTTAGTATTGGCATCTGTTACCTTCAATCACCACCCATTTTGCAAGCAGCTATTAATGTTTCTACTGGGATATTCTAATCATTTAAAATTTCAATTATTTCTAAAGAGAGTTTTGATATATGTGGCTGTCCAAACATAAATGGGTCAGTTGAAAAGCACAAGTTCACATGGTCAATCTTATCATGAATCTTTGGAAGCTCTTTGTTTAAAAGTTCCAATGTATTAGTTACCACTCTGGGTTGAATCCATTCGCTGTAGCTCTTAATTTTCCCAAATCTCTTATTCATTAAATAGGTATAACAGGGATATCTACAGCCGTGAGAACACCCTAAAACATGGTTGATTGTGTAGTCAGCATATTCAACAGCACTTTTGTATAAAAGGTTTTTTCTTTCAATGCCCATTTTTTTCACCTATCTTTATCATGTTACCTATATTTTATCATTGTCTGCTAATTAGCGCAAGAATGTTTGTCTTTTCTTTTCAATTAGGTTGAAACATTTTCAACAGCGAACACCAGTACAATATGTCTGTACTTCTCTTTTACTCTTTCTTTATTCCTTTCCGTTTTAGACATTGGAACACCAGATTCCGCCGGTTAGAAGTTATCAGCTGAAAACCAAAAAAGCCTAGGAAATTCAACTCCCAGGGCTACTTTTGAGCATATTCGAATGTTTTTTACATTTTTGTAGATGGCATTTTCGTCACTTTTATACTCAGAAAACACTACCCCTCCTACAAGATGGTGATGAATGTACAATATTCCCCTTGTAATACCCTATGAGCTTAAGACCCTGGAGGTGGTGGGCTCTTGACTTTATTATCCCACACAAAAATAAGAATTACATTTTTAGCTATAATTTGCTATTTTTACTTTTTGTAGACATATTTTAAGTCCAGTTTTCCTCACCACTTTTTTATACGCCCAATTTCAGACTTTTGCAATAGTTTTAAAGCCAGTGCTCTCAAGGTTTTCGACTACCGGGCAAAGTTCAGCTGGGCTTTTTGGCTGGCTTCTTTCTCACCTAGTAGCTTTTGGTTTTTATAAGCCTAATGTAATCGTTTGCAATGCTTATTCCCATCTTTTTGATATTTTCTGTACTCTGTGTCCGCCTAAAAAGCCATTTGCGGGTTTGCCTATTACCTGCAAACCAAGGCATCACAATAGTTTTGTAGTATGCCCTGTATCTGATTTGAACTTTTTATCCAGCCTTGTTTAATGGGCACATTTGCAAAACCCTTTGCAATTGGATTTGACTATTTCTAATAACGAACACCAGTTAACTATAACTAATCTTTACCCTTTAGCAAGCTCTAACAGAATATTTTTGTGTTTCCTTATAAATCTTTCAACTGTTTTATCTATTTCCTTGCTTTCAGTTTCTTGGATTAGCTCTTTTACAAAATGCTGTATCTTACCTTGTGCTTCTGGTGATGAGTTGACATCATTTCGATATGTTTTCTTCACTGAATTCATGTTCAAAACACTCCCTTGCCGTGGCCTATCTTTACAGCTAAAGAGGATTTTTTTTTGTTCTTTCATTTTTTTAGTAATTACTCCATCTTCTTTACGAGCTTTTCTTTGGAAATTGACCTGATATCTCCTGGTTCTGCAAAAGAGACTAGGATTTAAATCTATGAGCCATATTTAGCCTCTTGCCGGGTTCATTTTTCAATCCCATCTCCCAATGTATTTTCCCACAGCTGCCTTTCTTCAATTTCTTCCTGCCACAGCTTACTGTTTCCTTTGAGAACTATAAAAGCTTCCGCAGTTGCTGAAAGTATGACCTTCTTTTTGTATTCCTCAAGAGCTTCTTGAATTATTTTCTGCATTGGTTGATTAAGTTGCTCCGAAAGTTTCTTTAAACTTTTAAAACTTTCTCCATCATACCTTCTCCAATAGTCGAGTAGTTCCCATGCCACCGATACAACTTTTTTAAGCAACCAAACAGAAGCTAAAATTCAATCACCAAATCAACTGAAATACTGCCCCAATTGAAAATTAAAAAAAACAGCCTCAGCAGGCAGTAACGAAAAACCTCTCCCTTGTCAGGAGTAATAACGAAAAGCCTCCTGCTGAAGCTTTCGGTTTTATTTTAGCACAATCTTAACCACATGAAAAGCCTGCTGTTCTTGCCAGCTAATCCTGTTTTTTTGTAAATCACAATTTTGATTAACAACCAGCTAAAACACCTAATTATCCCTTAAAACAAATCAACTTGTGTCATAATACCACTTCCTATGCGGCACAAGAATACCATACGCAATAACTACTTCGTATAATACTCCAGGATTATCAACATTACCAGTATCCCTAATATTATTAAATTTCAATTCAAGTTTCCCACCTTTTTGAGTTTCAACAACAGATGCAATCTCCTTTTCAGATGAATTATAATTATTCTCAATAATGTTTAATATTTCCATTTTGTATGCGCAGTTGTCGCCTTGAATAAAAGCCCATTCTTCTTGGGCAATAGTGTATCGCATAGCTTCAAATAAACAATGGAATACATTTTTGAAATGTACAAATCCATATTTCCAATACCTTGTTATAAAATTTTTTATCTTGTTTATTTTATTTGTTGTCAAAATTAGATGAAAATGGGGTCTTGAAGTTTTTTTAACCCCATTTTCAATCTTTGATTTTGAAAAAGAAAAATATACCGCATAATTTACTTTCTCTTTTTTACAAAAAGTTCTAAGCAAATTTAAAAAATTTTTTGCTAACTTTTTGTATGATTCTATTTTATCTAAATATTTGTTATTCAAAGTTAATGTAATCAAATAATTCTTTACCATTCCCTTAACCCTCCTCAAAAAAATTTGGTTCAAAATAAAAAAAGCAGAGGAAATCAGTCCTCTGCCTTAATAAGCTATAGACAAACTCTTTTATTTCTGGTTGATGAAAGAGGGGTTGACAGGAACATTATTTCTGATATCATTTTTTGTAAGAAATTTTAAATTGTAAAACCTTTTTCACCGGGAGAGATGTAAGAATGGGAAGGCGCGGTAAAGGTGAAGGTAGTATTTTCAAAAGAAAAGATGGAAGATGGTGTGGCTTTATTACTGTTGGCTATGATGAAAAAGGAAATCAAAAAAAGAAATTCTTTTACGGCAAAACAAGGCAGGAAGTTGCTGAAAAAATAAATCAAGCACTAAATGAAATTAAACAAGGAATTTTAATAACTGACAATAATATTACACTTGAAAATTGGCTTAACATCTGGCTGCATCAGTACAAAAAAAATCAAATTAGTGAATCAACTTTTGATGATTATGAAAGCATAATAAAAAATCACATAAATCCTGTACTTGAAAAATATAACCTCAAAGATTTGCGTCCAGAACATCTACAAATGCTTTACAATGAAAAACATAAAGCAGGTCTTTCGACAAAAAGAATCAAGGATATTCATGTCATCCTACATTCAGCTTTAAATCAAGCAATTAAAAACGGACTCATTGTACGAAATGTCAGTGAAGCAACCACCTTACCAAAAAACACCAGAGAAAAGGAAATGAAAGTTTTGACAATAGAAGAACAGAAAAGATTTCTGCAGGTACTTGAAGGTGAAAGATTGAAACCTGCCTTTGTTCTTGCCTTGAGTACTGGAATGCGACTGGGAGAAATTTTGGCTTTGAAGTGGCAAGATGTCGATTTAGAAAACAAAAGAATTACTATTAGAAATTCTGTCCGCAGGATAAAAAACAGGAATGAGCAGTCAGAAATTAAAACTAAAACTGTTCTTGTTCTTAAAGAACCTAAAACCGAAAATTCTGGAAGAATAATTCCACTGCCAGATGTTGCCTATCAAGAACTTGTTAATTTCAAACTATTGCAGGAAGAAGAAAAAAGACAAGCAGGTAGTAGCTACGTAGATAGTGGTTTTGTCTTTACAACCAAAGTTGGAACACCTATTGAGCCAAGAAACTTCCTGCGGACATTTTACCGTATTACAGAAAAAGCAGGACTTAATATTAACTTCCATGCTCTAAGACACACATTTGCAACAAGACTTTTAGAAGCAAACACTAACCCTAAAGTTGTTCAAGAGCTGCTGGGACACAGTGATATATCAACCACATTGAATATTTATTCGCATGTATTGTTTGACACAAAACAGAAAGCTATTGGGGAAATTAATGATTTAATGAAAAATCTTACCAATGAATGAATGTTATAAATATGCAATATAAAGCTCGTTTTTTCTTTTTTTAATTTTGACACCTATTTGACACCTATACAGATAAAATTTAATATCATCCGAGGGAGTTGGATACAATTTACAAGTCATAAAATTCAGTGTTATCAAGCAATATGCTATTTGGTGCTATTTGGTAAATTGTAATTCTTCATACTACGGATCTGAGGGTTGGGGGTTCGAGTCCTCCTGGGCGCGCCAGTTGTTTTCAAGGGTTTTGAGATTTGGAATAATATTGCAAATTCATTTTTTACAGCTACCTGAGAAACTGTAAAAATTTAGGGTAACTACTCCACTATCTTAGGAGTGGTTACCCTTTATGTTTATATTCTCAAACAAATTGTTCAATTTCATTGCTGCAGCTTCCTTTACTTACAACACCTCTTTGATTTGCGAAAAGTCTATTATAAGGTTTTCAAAAATACCAACCTTGACCTTGTCATTGAAGGTGTAAGCTTCTGGTGGCAGGTAATCTTCATTGTCTTTAAGCCTGTATACAAGTATTGTTTGATTATTAGGGTTCACAATCCAATATTCTTTAACTTTAACTTTAAACTTATTATACAGGTTTAGCTTTCATATATAGTCGTGAGATGGATTATATTCTGACACAACCTCAATTATCATCTCAGGAGCTCCAACACAGCCTCTTTTGGTAAGTTTTTTCTTATCGCATATGACTGAGATATCAGGCTGAACAACGTTTGTTGCTTGCTTTTCGTCCTGCCCTTCCTCTATTAGAACTACATCAAATGGAGCTGTGTATAACTTGCAGGACTTATTAGAAGATTTGAGATAATTCTATATCAATGTTGCAAGCTCTATTACAATTTCTTGGTGCACTCTTGAAGGTGCAGGGCTCATATCATAGATAATACCATCAATAAGCTCTACTCTTGCGTCTTGTGGTAGTTCAAGGTAATCTGCATATGTGTAAACCTTAGGTATCCTTGCTTCCATCTGAATCACCTTCTTTGTTGTATTATGTAGGTGTTATGTAATAAACTTTATAAGCCATAAATGAATTCCAGTTAATATTAATAACGCTTTCTTTTGCATATTATACCATTAAATAAATATAAGCAAAACTCTTTTTTGATTTTGTCAGATTTGAAGAGTTATTAATTTAGAATCTCAAACTTCAAATATGACAATAAAGGGGCTTGTTATGAGACATCTTACAAGCCCCTGATGGTTATTTCTGAAATTGATGTAATCTTTACAAGCCTAAATATGCCAAATACTTTTTAGTGTTATTTATCATCTCATCAAAAAGCTGCTCAGCTTTGCTCTGCGGTAGTCTTTCAACTGCAGGGTCATTTAAGAATGCTCTTTTTGCAAGGTTCAAATCCTTTTCTAAAGCTGCTTTAACTATAAGTTCCTGATTGCTGATGTGCCTAATCATTATACTTGCCAAATCTGAAGGCAGCTTTCCTGCATAAACAGGTCTGACATCATCATGAGTAAATACTGCATTCGTCTCAACTATAGCTCCTATTGGAAGGTTTGGTATTTGACCCATATTTGGCAAATTCACGTTTGTCACCAGCGTATCTAAACCTAAAATAGCTTTCATTTGCATAACTCCTTCTTCACCTGAAGGATTCAATGGAACTTCTTTTTGGTCTGATGCGTATTCTTTGCTAAGTTTAATCAACTCTTCTCTGTGCTTAATTCTCCATTCCACAGGCGTCAAGTTAAATTTCCATTTATAAACTGTCTCTTTGTCTGTAAGATAAATGTAAGGAACAAATTCAGCCAAGTGTCTATCACCTGCTGCAGCGATAAGTCCAAAGCGTTTAAATAAGTCAAACTTTACTCTATTTGCAGAAGCAAAATAATCTTTTTCCCACAATCCTTTTGTTTTTTCAAAACCTTCTTCATAGTACTTGTTCACAAATTCTTTGTAAAGAGGGAATAAATCATGAGTTTTGTATGATGCTTTGTCAAACCACGTAAAATGATTTATACCAAGAACATTCACCTTAATTTCTCTTCTTGAGATTTCTCTTTCTTCTCCCAAAAATTCTTTTACAACCTCTGTCAAAAGCTTCTGTGTACCAAAAACTTCATGACAGCAGCCAAAAGCTTTTATTTTAGGAAATACCTCATATAGAGCTTTTAAGCATATAGCCATTGGATTTGTGTAATTAATAACCCAAGCATCTGGACAATTTCTCTTTATAGCTTCTGCAAATTCAACATACATAGGAACAGTCCTAAGTCCTCTGATAAGACCACCTGGTCCTGTTGTGTCACCTACAGACTGGTATATACCATATTTCTCAGGAGCATGGACATCCGAATACATCTCTTCAAATGTCCCAGGCAAAATTGAAATGATAACAAAATCTGCACCATATAATGCTTCATCCAAACTTTTTACAGCAACATATTGCCATTTCCCTACTACCTCAGGCTTGTTTGAAAGCTTATTGCCTATCACTTCATTTGTCTTAGCAGCTTCAAAATCAATGTCGTAAAGTCTCACCGTACCACTCAAATCCTTCTCTAAAGCTAAATCAGTCATCAACCTCCAAGCCCAGCCGCGTGAGCCCCCACCAATGTATGCTATATTGATTTGTTTCTGTTGTTCTGATGTGGTATTCAATATTACTCCCTCCTATAATAATTGTGAATTTCAAATAAATTATATCACAAATCTCACTTAAAACCAAACCATTATTATCTTTAACTTCTATTTATTCCTATTATATCTGGTTTTTTCTTTGACTTTTCAAAAGTGCATCCTAAAAAGATATTGACAATTCTACATCTCTTCCCTTATAATAAAATAAGTGTAGGGGCGTAGCTCAATTGGTAGAGTAGCGGTCTCCAAAACCGTTGGCTGGGGGTTCGAGTCCCTCCGCCCCTGCCATTTTTAATACTTTTGATAATGAGAAAATAAGGGGCTGTATTTAAACAACAGCCCCTTTATTTGTTTTTGTATCTCTTACTTCTTAGCTCTATTGTATGCATTTATCCTAATTGTTATCAAGCGTTGTAGACCAACTTTATTGAGAACATTCAGATATTGTTGCCAATCTTTGTTATTACTTGGGTCTAACTGACCTGTTACAAACTTCATGCAATATTCATCCACAACTGCCATAATATTTGATTCTAACTCAGCTCTTTCTGCCATTTCTTCTTTTGTATACATCATAGGTTCTTCCCTGATGTAGTAATACTTTGGCCTATTCATAAACGTTTTTGCAAGTTCTGCATATATAGGAGCATATGTTTCTACAGCCTGAGGATATGCCACCATAAACCCGTTCGGTGCTGCAAATGGAAATCCATAGTCTTGTAAGCTATATTTACCCGATGGATTGGTTGGAGTTTGAATATGGTCCATATATACGTATTTGTTTCCTTCCTTTTTATAAGTAACACCATATTCACCATAAGTATGGAATATCTGACCTTCTTCACTAAGAGCCCAGTTCAAATATTGGAGAAGTCTATCTAACTTTTCTTTGCTGATGCTTGAATTAAACCCATGACCATCTGCAAAGTGCAAAGGATTTCTCTTGAAAAAGTACGCTTTTCCAGGATATGCTGTTGGTGTATCCTTAGACCATACCCAGTTTGTATCCTTATCTGTATTTCTATACAGATTGTTGTAAGTTCCTATATTTGCAGGATATGCCCACATAATTATTCCTTGCCCTTGGGTTCTGAACTTATCTAACTGATCACGAGTTGCTGTTGCATATTCCTTCCATATACAACCTGCTTTATAAAGTTTATTTATTAAAATTAAAGCTTGACGGTAATTATTTTGATTGAACGCAAAAGGTACAAATTTCTTGGTAAGTGGGTCTACATAAGAAATCTGTCTTGGTGCAAGTTCAGGCAAACCATACATTAAGAATATCCCAGTAAAAGCCCAAAGACTTAAATTACCAGAAACTGCATTTGCGTGCAGATAAACAACTTTACCTGTTTTCTGTCTTAAGAATATACATGTTTTATAAAACTCATCAACTGTGGTTGGAAACTTTAAATTATATCTATCAAATATCTCTTTTCTGTACAAGAAAGCCATATCCACTGGTGCTATGCGCCTACCATGGAAAGAATAAACCTTGCCATCACTGTAACGTACTATTTTATAGAGGTAATCCCATTCTTCCTTTGTCCATATTTTTAGGTAATTAGGCCATTTCTTTTTTATTTCATCCGTGGTAAAACCAATCAAATATCCTGCTGCAATCCATTCATTTAAATTATACTCAGGCCTTAAAGCACGTATCCAGTCTGGTGCCATATTACTTGCAAAAAGCAAAGACATTTTTGTAACATAGTCACTTTGAGGAATATATATTGTTTTTAAATCAATGCCAAATTTTTCTCTCAATTTCTTTTTATACAAATCTGTAACTGCTGGTGGTTGGCTCGAAGTTGTATGAGTAGTAATTGTAATTAGCTTTTTAGATGTAGCTGCTTTTCCAAATGAAAATCCCAGAGTTACAATAGATACTAAAAAAGTAATTGTCAGAAAAATCGCAAATATTTTTTTACCTTTCATCTTTCCATCCTCCCTCTTTGCAGATTTTAATCTTTTAATTAATCTTTTAATGAACCTATCATAACACCTTTAACAAAATATTTCTGTACAAATGGATAAACAGCCAACATTGGAATCATTGAAACAAAAAGTGTTGCATATTTCACCCCCTTTGCGTTGATCAAACCCAACTCTTGCCTTGCACTCAAATCACCTGCTTCAGCTGCTTGCTGAAGTGTCTGTGCAAGCATTATAATATCTCTTAAAACAAGCTGCAAAGGAAATTTTTTTTGGTCACTTAAAAATATCATTGCATTAAACCAAGAATTCCAATGCCCCACAGCATAATAAAGACCTACAGTTGCAAGTGCTGCTTTTGAAAGTGGTAAGACTATCCTTGTAAAAATAATAAATTCATTTGCTCCATCAAGATAAGCAGACTCTTCTAATTCATGTGGAATATTTTGGAAAAATGTTCGCATTATGATAAGGTTTGTTGTGTTAATTGCTCCAGGCAATATCAATGCCCACATTGTGTCATATAATCCTAAATTTTTTACTAATATAAAAAGGGGAATTAAGCCACCTGAAAAATACATAGTTATGATAACAAGCCAAGTATAAAAGGACTTCAGCGGCAAACTTTTTCTTGATAGTGGATAAGCAAATGAAGTAGTCAAAATAAGATTTATCAAAGTCCCTACAACAGTATAAATAACTGAGTTTTTAAATGCTCGAGGTACTGCCCCCGCTGTAAATATCATCTTGTATGAATCTAACGTAAAACCAATTGGAAAAATAGTAACTATTCCTCTGTTGTTTGCATCTGCACTACCTAAAGATGAAGCAAACACATTTAGCACAGGATATAAAGTTACGATTAACACAAATATCATAGTAATATGGACAATTAACGTCAAAATTTTGGTTGATAGCGAATTATCTTTCACCATAGAATTTCGCCTCCACTAAAAGAGTCCTGTTTCTGTAACTCTTTTTGTAATCTTATTTGCTATAATGAGAATTGTGAGATTTATCAATGAGTTAAAAAATCCTATTGCAGTTGTATAGCTATACTCACCATATACAAGACCCCTTCTGTAGACATATGTACTTATAACATCTGAGGTTTCATAATTAAGAGGACTTTGCATAAGTAAAACCTTTTCTGCACCCAGCGACATAATGTGACCAATTCTCAAAAGAAGCATAATAACAATGGTAGGCATTATTGATGGTATTGAGATATACCTCATCATTTGTACTCTTGTTGCTCCATCTATTACAGCGCCCTCATAAAGTTCCGGATTTACATTACTAAGCGCTGCTATATAAATTATTGCTCCCCATCCCAAATGTTGCCATATATCGCTTATAATATAAAGAGGTCTAAACCATCTTGGGTCAGCCATAAAATATATTGTTGGCAGCCCCATCTTCTGAAGTATCATATTTACAACACCATCAGTTGGTGATAAAAACATTACCATCATACCGATTATTGCAGGAAGAGAAATAAAGTGAGGTAAATAGCTAACTGTTTGGACAAATCTCTTATAAAAGCCGTCGCGAAGTTCGTTTAGAAAAAGAGCAAATAATATTGGCAGAGGAAATACAAATATTATTTGATAAACATTAATGAGAACTGTATTTCTTATTAATCTCCAAAAGAACGGATTTTCGAAAAATCTTATAAAATGTTTTAACCCTATCCATTCACTACCCAAAATACCTTTTCTAAAGTTATAATCTTTAAATGCAATAATTACTCCATACATCGGAATATAATGAAAAATTATGTAATAAAGAACACCTGGTAAAGCCAATAGATGAAGATACTTAGTCTTTTTCATTGATTTCCAAAAAGTTTTAAAGCGAGTCTGAAAAGTTTCTTTTTTTGAGAATGTAACTTCCACTATGTTCACCTCTCTCTTTTTGAAATACTTCAAACATACTATAAATATTAAATTTTTCCAGAAGGGACTGTCTTCTTTTAAGTAAAGACAGTCCCAATACCGTTACTTTCTGTTGATGTAACGGTTGTAAGCTTGCTGATATATCTTTATTGCTTCGTCTATCCTCATTCTTTTCAATCCTTTTCTCAGCTGTTCAACATCGTTGAGTTTACCTGTCATAAGTCTTACAAACATCTCATCATAATAAGTATTAATAACATTCATAATATCTGCCAGTTTCTTTGCTTCATCAGATGTAAATGAAAGAATAGGCAAAAGTTTTTTGTTAGATGCATATCTCCAGTTCTCACTTGCTTCTTTTTGTTGTGGGAGCCCTAAGCCTATCTGAAGAGCATTTTCTTTTGCCTGAATAAATGGCCCCCCAAACGAAGCACATGCATATCTTGCAAGTGCAGAAGGCCTATCAAGCTGTGGGTTGTTCATAACCTCATCAGTGTACACCGGACGTCCATCTTTTATAACATAACTTTTTCCTAACACGCCAAAATTGAGTGCCATAAATCCTTCCTTACTCCATCCCCAATCAAGAACCTTCATTGCAAGCGGAATATTTTTACAGGACGTGGTAATAGCAGCTCCACTTTTTGCAAACTGGGGTTCACGATGGCTAAACTCTGGTTTTTGCCCTTTCTTAAGAACAGGATACTTAACACCCATTAAATCTTTCTTTAGATTTACAAAGAAAGCTAAGTCTCCACCAATTAAACCTAAAAATGAACCTATTAAATCGTTCTGAATATTTGCTCTGATTATATCTCTGTTCATAGTAAGTACATCTGGGTCAATTAACCCTTCCTTCCACCACTTTTGAAGTGTCTTTATAAAATCTGTATATTGAGGCTTTAAAGGACCGTATTGAATCTTATTATTCTCGACAAAGAAATCAGTTTTGATACCCCACGCACCTACTAAAAAGCTGCAATAATCAAAAGCTCGTCTTGGACTTGTTGCACCGCCTAAACTAATAGAAAACGGCCTTTCATCATTTTTACCATTCCCATTGAGGTCGTTAACTTTAAAAGCTTTTAACATCTTGTACCATTCATCCACAGTTTCAGGTGGATTAATTTTTAATTTGTTCAACCAATCTTTTCTTACAATTGGTCCATAAAAAGTACCTTGAATCTCAGGGTCCTCTCTTAAATAGGGAAAACAATACAAATCACCATCGTCTGTCACTATCATCTTTTTCACATCAGGATGTTTTGACAAATATGATTTAAAATTTGGAGCATATTTGTCCACATATTCATTAAGTCTTATAATTACCTTGTCTTGTAAAGCTTTTACAGGACCGCCTGGATAACTATCCACCCAATTCCAATAAATGATATCAGGAAGTTTTTTGGATGCAATCATTAAATTCAGCTGGTCTTGGGCAGCAGTACCTCCCATTGGAGGATGGATAAATTGAATATTCACATTTAGCTTTTTCATAAGAAGTTGATATGCCGCAATCTTACTATAGTTATCATACGAAACTGCAACTTTTGCATCCATCTGGACAAAATATGTGATAGTGGGTTTTGTAGCTGCCAAGCTCTCTTTAGGATTTATTGCTAACGAACCAACCACAAGGACAAACACTACAAAAATAATTAAGAACCTCAAGACTTTTAAATTCTTTTTACCAAACATCAAACTTAGCCTCCTCTTTTTTTGTTTATTTTTTTTGATTCCTAAGTTACAGTAAGAGCTATGTTTTATCAACTTTCAACTATTTAGAAAGGGCAACAATTTCTTAGTTTAAGGTGCATTCACTTTTTAAAATCAAGGTACAGTTTTATAGAAAAAACAAGGGGCTGTCCAAAAAGATAATTGGATAGCCCCTTTCTTAAAATATATAGTTTTTGATTTATTTAGTTTTACCTATATATTGCGAAATAAGAATTTTAAAATTTTGTTTTTAGACAGCCTCAGCTTCTCAATAAACTCTTTTTAGTTTAAACTTCTCTTAGTCTTTCACAAAACTCACTCGGCAAGATTCCTATTACTTTTTTGAAAGCTCTTCTGAATGTATGTGCATTAGTGTATCCTACCATTTTTGCAACCTCATCAATGTTATATTTACCCTTTCTTAAAAGTTCACAGGCCTTTTCAATTCGCAGTTTTTCGATGTAATCGCTAAACTTCATACCTGTCTGTTCTTTGAAAAAGAATGAAAAATAAGAGTTCGAAAGGTCAAATTGTGAAGCCACAAAAGATATACTCATCTGAGAGTTATATAAATTTGAATGTATAAAATCTAATATTTTTTCTAACAGCTTTTCATTGTGACTTTTTTTATTCTGGTCCATTATTTTAGAAATTTCAAAAAACTTTTTAGCAATCTCTTCAAAAACTGCTTCTAAGTCTTGTTTTTCTTTTGTAACAAATAGCTGTTTTAGTTCCAAAGTCGAAGCAATCGAACTATCACACCTGTTGAGTACTTTAATGAATGTAGCCAAAAGCTCATTTAGAAAAATAATCTTCAGATTTTTACTGAGATTATTTTCTCTAAAGTTTTTCTCAAAAAGCATATCAAGTATAGATTTTATCTCACCGACACGCCCTGCAAGAGTAAGTGAAATAATTTTTTCTTCTATTTCTAACGGATAGTATATTACATCTGATTTTTGCCACTCATCAGCACAGATTATATTGTTTTCTATCTCTTCATACTTCAGTGAAATATTTTCTAATAATTCTTTAGCATCTAAAAATGCATATTGAACATCAAATAGACTGCTACATGTGCGTCCTAACACTATCAATGGGGTTATAGAATACTTTTCAGTTCAATAAATATTTTTATATATTTATTTTTTGTTTTGTTAAACATGACTATTTTGTTTCTCTTTAGGCTATAAATTAAATAAATACTTTTTACTGTTGTGTCTACTGGTATTAAATGTAATAAAAGGCTGCAGGATTGTCTTTATTCCCGCAGCCTTTCATCCTGTGTCATCCTAACAATGAGTAAAAAAGCCTTATTCTTCAAGTATCCTTTCTGCCTCTTCCCTGTATGCATCCATCACATACGGAATGCCTGATATTTTAGCAGCATCTTCGGTAAGAGCGATGAGGTCTTTTCTTGAGATTGTAGAAATTCTGAAGTTTCTTGACCCTGCCATAAGTTGCTGCAAACCTGTTTTGAACTTTTGAACAAATGTATAGATACCAATTGCACCAAGAGGTATATTCTTTATCTCATCACCATACTTTTCACGCAGCTCTTCATATGTTATGAATATTTCTTCGGGTGTTGAACCATACTTGGATACTGTTTTTGGTAGATTACCTTCTTTTAACCACTTTTCAATATTCTTGCCCACCATACCTGGTATCATCAAAGCTCTTCCCATACAAACAGCTTTTACATATGGTGCACCCATTGCAATTGCTTTGAACACACCATCTTCTGTTGAAAAACCACCTGCGATTGCAAGGTCTGGAACCCTAAAACCTTTCTTTGCAAGCTTTTCAGCAAACTGATATGCCAGAGCTTCCAAATAGAATGTTGGGATACCCCATTCATTCATCATTGGCCACGGGCTCATGCCTGTGCCACCTGGTGCACCATCAATTGTTATTAAATCAAGTTTTGCCTCAGCACCAAACCTTAGTGCCATTGCAAGTTCAACAGCTGAATATGCTCCTGTTTTGAGTGTTATTCTCTTAAATCCAAGTCTTCTGAGCCGTTCAATCTCTTTCAAAAAGCTTTCTTTTTCAACAAATCCAAGTCTGGAATGTCTTTCAAATTCTCTTATAGCACCTCTTTTAAATGCTTCCTGAACATCTTTTTGAGTTGGGTCGGGCAAAACAACGTATCCTCTCTTTTTGAGTTCTAAAGCTCTTTCTAAGCTCTTTACCTTTATCTCACCGCCTATACACTTTGCACCCTGACCCCACTTGAGCTCAATTGTATCAAGCCCGTGTTTTTCAATAACATATTCTGCAACACCAAGGCGAGTATCTTCAACGTTCATTTGAACTAATATTTCGCCCCAGCCCTCATGAAATCTTTTATAAGTATTTATCCTTCTATCCATTTCAGGGGACTTTTTAACTTTTCCATCTGATGTGAGTTCAAGTTCAGGGTCAACTCCACAAACATTTTCTCCGCAAACAAGTGTGATACCTGAAATTGCAGCACCTACAGCAAAATGTTCCCAATTCTTGCGTGCAATTTCTGTAGAACCAAGAGCTCCAGTGAATATAGGAACCTTCATTTTAACTTTCTTTTCCCAACCATATTCAGTTGTCGTATCAACATTAGGGAAAATAGCTGTATCTGGATTAGGTTCAACTCCTTCAGGAAGCCCTTTTGCTCCAACAGCATATCCCTGAATATTGAGATGCGAATAATCAACAGGATAATTTTTGTCTGCACCAGCAGTCACTTCTCCAAAAGGTCCCGGGTATAAAACCTCTCTTCCTCTAAAAGAGGCCAAAAAGATTTCACAGTTTCCCTGACACCCATCCACGCATCTTGTACAAATTCCTGACATTGGCACAACATCTTTTGAGCGGTTAAACGTACCTGTTGCTTCATTTGCATTTGGCCTTCTTAGATTCATCTTACAACCGTCCTCCCTTTCTACAAAATTTTTTATTGAAAATTAAAATTTAGTGGCTCAATTACAAATCAAAAGTAAATGTGGTAATTACAGAAACTACTATTTTTAAAAATTAAATCAAAACCTTCTTTGCTGGAATTTTGTATTCTCTCACTATATATCTAACCTTTCCAGAAGGACCACATTCAATTTCATTTACATAATCTACTTTTATCGAAATATCTCCAAACTTGCCTTTAATATTTTTTATAAACTTCTCAACCTCTCTCTCACTAAATCCATTACCTTTTACAATCTTCAGCGTCATATTATCTAAATCATGCTGAACAAGTTGATACTGCAGAACACCTTCCATCTCTCTTGCTAATATATTGAAAAAGTGACTGTCATAAACATCTCCATTCTTTGTGACAAATATCTCATCAATCCTACCATCTATCTCCTTAATAGTTGGAAATCCTACTCCGCAGGTGCAGTCTTCATCATCAAGTGTTATTACATCGCCAAGTCTATATCTTAGCCTTGGCATTACATAATTGTGAAGATCTGTTACCAAGATTGATTTCCTCTTTTCATTCTCTAATCCTTCGATATCCACAAACTCATAAAATCCTGTCAAGGTCATCAAATGCATCTTACCTTTTGGACACTCATACGCTATTATTCCGCCATCCCTTGCCCCATATTCGTTTATTACAGGACACTTAAAAACTTCTTGAATTAAATCTCTTTGATATTCATATAAATTTTCAGCTGTAGTTACAACCCCTTTGAGTTTCAAATTCAAATCTATACCATTTTCTTTTAAAAGGTATGCAAGCTTATATACTGCAGAAGGATATGCATATATATACAAAGGTTTGAATCTCTTGATTCTTTTTGCAATTTCATTGACAGTCTTTTCGTTTATATCCCATGAAGAAATAATAAGTCTATTTTTTAGAATTCGTTCTTTAATCCTACTTTTTAAATTCCTAACACTACCAATGTCATTTCTTGATGCCCAAAGCATCAGACACCTGTCACCAATATTTATTCCCCACCACGAAAGCCCTAAATACCTTGCTGCTTCATACCACTCAACAGTTTCTCTATCCATGTAAAACTTAACAGGCTCACCTGTAGACCCGCCTGTTCTATTTAAGATGCACTTTGAAAGATCTGCTTTTTCTGACAAGAAAAAATCTCTGTTTTCTGAAAACTCTTTTTTCTCCAAGATGGGAAATTCTTTTAAAGCCTTTTCCGGACAAGATTCTATCTCTTTTTTGAGATAGTCGTACCTTTTATATGCTGGGACATGTTCAATACAATACAACAACAGCTTTTTGAGCTCTTCTCTTTGAACATCTTCAATTTTTTCTTGAGAATCTCTGCTATTTTGTGACAAAATTCTTAGTTTCTTTCTTATTGTGTTTCCTTTAAAAATTTCCATTAAAGAGAAAAATACGTTTCTTATAAGCAATCCAATAAAATCCATATCCTAAAATCCCAATCGAACTTTTTTTAATTTACTATTCAAATTATATCACACACTTTAAAAAACAAACAATAGATTAAATAATTTTAATCAGATTTTCGTAAAAAATAATAAAAAAGTCTCTTACCCCTTTGTAAAAAATGGGCAAGAGACATCGAAAGCAATTACATTTTCTCTGGAGCGTCAACTCCAAGCAGTCTTAGCATGTTATTTATGACAATTCTTACACACTCAACAAGAGAAAGCCTTGTAAACATCAGTTCTTCATTTTCATTTTTAACTCTGCACGCGTTATAAAAAGCATGGAACATAGATGCTAAGTCTAAAAGATACTTTGTCACTCTGCTAACGTCTAAGTTCTTTGCCGCCATTTCTATTTCTTCAGGAAGCTCTAAAAGCTTTTTCAAAAGTTCAAGCTCTTCCTCTTGCTGCAAAAGCTCTACTTTTATTCTACTTTTATCTAACACTATTCCCTCTTCTGACAAAGCTCTAATGATTCCGCATGTTCTTGCATGAGCATACTGGACATAAAATACAGGGTTGTCAAGTGTCTGTTGTGTCACAAGGTCTAAATCTATCTCAATGTGAGTATCTGCTGATTTTGTATTGAACATAAACCTTGCTGCATCTTTACCAATTTCATCAATTAGGTCAATTAGAGTTATTGCTTTACCTGTCCTTTTAGACATTCTAACAACTTCTTTACCTCTTACAAGTCTTACAAGTTGCATAAGGATAACTATAAGCTTTTCTGGGTCAATCCCAAGCGCTTTCATTGCAGCTTTCATTCTTGCAACATGCCCGTGATGGTCAGCACCCCAAATGTCTATCACAATGTCAAAGCCTCTTTTTTCAAACTTGTTTCTGTGATAAGCAATATCAGCTGCAAAATAGGTTGGAATCCCATTTGCTCTTATCAAAACCTCATCTTTCAAGCTCTCATCTATTTTTGATGCTGCAAACCACAGCGCCCCATCTTTTTCGTACGTGTATCCTCTTGATTTTAAATCCTCAATTGTCTCAAAAACTTCTCCACTCTCATAAAGGCTACTTTCATGAAACCATACATCATATTCTATGCCATATTTTCTCAAGTGCTCTTTCATAAGCAAAATATTTCTCTTTAGGGCAAAGTCAACAAGCTTTTTTCTTCTCTCATCCGAAGACAAATTCTCCAAATCATCCCCGTGCTCATCTAAATATTCTTTTACCCTTTCGATTATATCCTCACCATGATAGCAATCTTCAGGAAGATCTACATTTTCACCCTTCAGCTGTCTGTATCTAATCTCAAGGCTCTGTCCAAACTTTTCTATCTGGTTTCCAGCATCATTGACATAAAACTCCTTTGTAACATTGTATCCAGCCCATTTTAAAAGGTTTGCAAGACAGTCCCCCAGCGCGCCTCCGCGGGCATTCCCCATGTGCATAGGGCCAGTCGGATTTGCCGAGACAAACTCAACCATCACTTTTTTGCCATTTCCAATATTTACTTTTCCATAGTCGTCACCTTCAGACAAAATCACATCCACAACTTTGTAAAGCCAGTCTTTTTTGAAAAAGAAATTTATAAACCCTGGGCCCGCAACTTCAACCTTTTCAATGAAAGTATTTGATAAATCAATTGCGTTAACAATGCCATTTGCAATCTCTCTTGGATTTTTCTTAAGTTTTCTTGTAAGCTCCATTGCTATGTTTGTTGCAAAATCGCCGTGAGATTTCTCCTTCGGCTTTTCAATCATTATATCTGGAATGCTGTCAAGCTCAAATATTCCTTTATCAATACAGTTTTTTATGGCATTTTGAACTACATCTTGAATCTGCTGTTTTGCAAGTTTTACTAAATTCAATTTTTTACACCTGCCTCTTTGATTTTAAGTAAAAAGTCATTTTCAGACATCATATGCGAATCTAAATCTATGGCATACTCAACCAAAACCTCTCCACCGCTATCGTCCAAGTCAACTTTCATTCTTTTTGTATAAATCCCAATCATTATAACTCCCTGGTCGGTTATATATGTGGAGATGTGTCTTTTACCAGGTTCAAATATAAAGGTTGATGTAACATCACCCCAGCGGACTAAAGTTATAAGGTCGGGTTGAATCTTAAAAGTTGTTGTGGTACCTTCAAGCCCAGTCAGTTCACTTTCCTTATATGTCACAAAATAACTTTCACCTTTTTTATAAAACTTTCCTTCTGTGAAAAACTCTATGCTATTTTCAAAGCTGTTTACGGGGTATTCCTGCGTGCCTTTTACGTAAATCAGGACGTCTTTTTTCATACTTCCACACCCCAAAAATGGCTATTTTTAGTATCTCTCTATGTCTATTTTCTCTTCACATTTTATTTTTTCATTCAAAAATATTGAAGCTACAGACTCAAATTTTTTTAGATTGTCACTTGCATAAAAATAATATGTTGGCTCTTCGCTGGAATTGTTTAACATATCATTCATTTTTAATAGTTCAAACACTTGCTTGGCTGTCTCAAGTGCAGGATTTATTAGCATAACGTTAGGCAATACCTTTCTTATAACATCCTGTAAAAAAGGGTAGTGTGTGCATCCCAGAACAAGAGTATCTATTGCTTTTTCATTAAACTCTTCTAAATACTCTTTCGCAACAAGATAAGTTACCTCTTTATCTGTCCATCC
Organism: Caldicellulosiruptor bescii DSM 6725; assembly: GCF_000022325.1. Lineage (NCBI taxonomy): Bacteria > Bacillati > Bacillota > Caldicellulosiruptorales > Caldicellulosiruptoraceae > Caldicellulosiruptor > Caldicellulosiruptor bescii. Next base: position 2,153,300 of record NC_012034.1, read on the forward strand.
TTCTTCTACAAGCGGAACAAAAAGAGGACACGGCTTTGAAAAAACCTTTATGCTATTATCAAGCTCTAATATCTTTTTTTCGAAAGCACCGCTTGATATTGTTCCTTCTGTTCCTATTACTCCTATTTTTTTATTTTTTGTTGATCTTACTGCTGCCTCAGCTCCAGGTTCAATTACTGCAACAATGGGAACGTCAAATTTTGCTTTTAAAGCTTCATATGCATATGCAGATGCAGTGTTACATGCCACAACAACAATTTTGACGTTTTTTGATAGCAAAAACCTTGTGTTTTGCATTGCAAACTTTGTAACTGTCTCTTTAGACTTAGAACCGTATGGAATTCTTGCCGTGTCGCCAAAATACACAATGCTCTCATTTGGCATAAGACTTACAATCTCTTTGAAGACAGTAAGTCCGCCCAAACCAGAATCAAATATACCGATCGGTCGCAAATCCATAGCTATTTCAGCCCTCTTTGCTGTATTTTATGCTTTTTTTCTGTCTATTTTTCTCAATGGCAAGAGAAATTAGTTTATCAATGAGTTGAGAATATGGAATGCCACTGAACTCCATAAGTTTTGGATACATCGAAATACTTGTAAAACCAGGTATTGTGTTTACCTCGTTGAAATACACTTTGTTCGTATCTTTATCAACAAAAAAGTCCACTCTTGCCATTCCACAGCACTCAAAAATCTTGTAAATCCTTCCTGCCAAATCTTTTATTTCTTCAGTAACTTCCTTTGGAAGTCTTGCCGGGATGATGAGCTCTGATGAATTATCAATATATTTTGCCTCATACGAATAAAACTCTCTTGACGGAATTATTTCTCCCGGCTCAGACACAAATACCTCATCATTTCCCAAAACTGCACATTCTATCTCCCGAGCGTTTATAGCCTGTTCAATCAAAATCTTTGTATCATACAAAAAAGCCTCATGTATTGCCAAAACAAGGTCTTCTCTATCTTTCGCTTTTGATATACCCACAGACGAGCCTGAGTTTGCAGGCTTTACAAAAACAGGATACGAAAACTCACTCTCTATTCTTCTTATGAAATAATCTTTTTTAGCTGAATATTCGTTTTTGTATACAACCAAAAAATGCCCCTGTGGTATTCCTTCTAAAAGCGCAAGCTTTTTAGCAAACGCTTTGTCCATGCATATAGCCGACGAAAGAACACCGCATCCTACATATGGTATGCCAGAGAGCTCTAAAAGTCCCTGAACTGTCCCGTCCTCACCATTCAGTCCATGCAAAACCGGGAATACCACATCAATGTCGATGAAAGTAGCCTCGTTATCTTTTACTTTTACAAGTGCCTTTTTGGTTCTATCAGGAGAGACAAAACATTCTATAGAAAACTGAGTCCACTTGCTATCCAAATCTTCAATTTTGCCTGTGTACAAGAGCCATTTTCCTTCTTTTGTTATACCTATTGGAATTACTTCGTATTTTTCTTTGTCCATATTTTGCATAATTGATTTTGCCGAAACTATGGATATTTCGTGTTCTGTTGAAACTCCTCCAAATAAAACAGCAACTTTTAACTTGGTCATTATCAGAATTACCTCCAAAAATATGCTTTTTGTAAATTTATATATTCATCAAGCAGACAACTTTATTACATTTCAAGTTGCATTTTCTACAATCCAAGATAGCCTCTCACATCAAGCAAAATTTCCTCTAATTTCTGCTCATCTGGGCTTTCACCATAAATTCTTATAAGGTCTTCTGTGCCAGATGGTCTTACCAAAAACCACGAACTATTTTCAAGGATAACCTTTAGACCATCTCGTGTCCTGTATTCCAAGCACCTCAAGCCTGCCACTTCACTTTTGCCGAAATTTTTTATTCTTTCCAAGGCCTCTTCTTTTTTCTGATGAGTTGTTCTAACATCAATTCTTTTATTATAAAGCTTTCCATACTCAGATTCAATGCTCCTTAAAATTTCTTTTGGAGATTTTTGAAGCTTTGCAACTGCCTCTGCAACCAAAAGGTCAGCCAAAATCCCATCCTTTTCAGGCACATGCCCTTTTATGGAAAGCCCTCCAGATTCCTCTCCACCGATTAGGCTATCTTCTTTCATCAAACACTCTGCAATATATTTAAACCCAACAGGTGTTTCAATGCAACGCATATTGTGCTTCTCTGCAATTTTGTCGAGCATAGAAGTTGTTGCAACTGTCCTTGCAATTGACGATGCTTTCCCACGCGTTTTTATCAAATAGTCTGCAAGCATAAAGATTACTTCATTTGCCGAAATATATTCCCCGTCCGGATTTACAACACCAAACCTGTCTGCATCCCCATCTGTTGCAAGGCCTAAGTCAAACTTTTCGCTCTTTATAACCTCTAAAAGGTCTTTCATATTCTCCAAATTAGGTTCTGGCAGATGTCCTCCAAAAAGTGGGTCGCGCCAGTTATTAATTACCTTAACCTCACACCCAAGTCTCTTGAGCGCTTCATCAACATACCCTATTCCACACCCATGCATAGGATTTACAAGAACTTTTAAAGTTTTCCCTTCAAATGCCTTTTTGTCTATCAAGTTCAAAACATCATTTATATACTCTTCCTTGTGGTCAAAGTAGTCAATGAGCTTTTCATCAGGATTTAAACTGCCAAGGCCTTCTTTTTGAATCCTTTCCACATTTTTCACTATCTTATCTGTAATCTGTGTGTTGGCAGGACCTCCATAGTGTGGAATAAATTTTATTCCATTGTAGTAATACGGATTGTGGCTAGCTGTTATCATTATTGCTCCGCTTACACCTTTTTTAACAACAGCATGTGCAACAGCCGGTGTTGGAATCGGCTGTTTTGAAAGAAGAACGTGTATTGCATTGCTACTTAGAACCTCAGCACATACCTTTGCAAAATTTTCTGAGTGAAATCTATAGTCATAGCCAACTATTATTGTCGGGTTTTCATAGGTTTCTAAAACATATTCAGATATAGCCTGAGCCACAATTCTTACATTCTCAAAAGTAAAATCATCTGCTATAATTCCTCTCCAACCATCTGTCCCAAATGAGATTTTTTTCATTCTTTTGCCCTCCTTCAAAAAAATTAGACAAATATATTATAATATAGTTCGAAATTTTTACAATAAACAAAAAAGATGACCGGGCAATAAATAGACTGCCGGCCATCCTTCTTTGTTCATTTATCAGCTGGAGCCAAGTACTTTTCAATCTTCTTTTTAACCCTTTGAAGAGCATTGTCAATTGACTTTACATCTTTGTGAATCATATCAGCAATCTCTTGATAACTCCTTCCTTCAAGGTAAAGGCTTAAAACCTTGAACTCAAAAGGAGAAAGACATTCAGTAATAACATTTATAGCGTTTTCAAGCTCCTCCTTTGTAATCATAACCTCTTCCGGGTCAGAAATGAACGCGTCCGCTAACGTATCAATAAGCGTCCTTTCGTCATTTTCTTCGTACACAGGCTTGTTAAGTGATATGTAGGTGTTAAGAGGAATATGTTTTTGCCTGCTGGCAGTTTTGATTGCAGTTATCATCTGACGTGTAATGCACATCTCTGCAAACAATCTAAATGAAGGATATTTTGTTTCATCAAAATCACGCACAGCTTTAAAAAGACCTATCATACCCTCTTGATAAATATCCTCCTTATCAGCTCCAATCAAAAAGTACATTCTGCACTTTGCCTTCACAAAGTTTTGATACCTTGAAAGAAGCTCCTCAAGAGCTTCTTTCACGCCTTCTCTTGAATATTTAACCAATTCCTCATCTGAACATTCTTTAAAATTCAAAAGCCATTTTTGTAATGTCAAGGCAATATGCCTCCTTAAGTTTTTAAGCCTTGTTAAGAATTCAAAGAAAAACCTATCACAATAATTATATATTATCGCTAAAGCTTCTTTCAAGCTCATTTCAGGTTTTTTTTGAATTTCTCAAGTTTGCGAATAATATCGTCCTCTAAAGTATCTTCTAACTTGCTACTTTTATGCATCTTTTCTTTTTCCTTTTTCTCAATTTCTTTTCTGTAATGTTCAATCTCGTATATAAGTTCTCTTGGAGGTATTCTCAAAGCACCATCTCCAAGGATTATGAGCTGTTCTAAATAGTCTGAGGTTACAACCCCAATCTTTTCGTTTTTGCTATTCTTGTAAACATACTGTTCTATGTAGTTGTCAGCTGTTTCTCCCTCTTTTGTAAATACTATTTCCACATTGCTAAAAGTTTCTTTTTTACGCATAGCCCCTTTAACCAAGTGCGAATCAAACACAATTGTAATTTTATACCCTTTATAACCAGAAAAATCTGCCAAAATGTCGATTAACTTTTTTCGTGCGCTGTCCAAATCATCTTCAGCAATTTTCCTTAAGTAATCCCATGCGTTTATAAAGTTGTATCCATCAACCATCAAGTGCACCTTTGATTTCTCCTTCTTTAAGTCTTTGTTTCAAAACCTCAAAAAATATGATACCGGCCGCAACAGATGCATTAAACGAATTGACATATCCTTTTTGTGGGATTTTTATCAAAAAGTCAGCACCTTCTTTTACAAGTCTGGTGATGCCCTTTCCTTCAGAACCTATCACAACACATGTTGGAATAGTAAAATCACACTCATAAACAGGTTTTGAACCATTTGCATCTGCGGCAAACACCCATATACCCTTCTCTTTCAGCTCTTCAATAGTCCTTCTTAGGTTAACAACCCGTGCAATCTTCATATACTCAACAGCACCTGCAGAAGCCTTTTCCACAGCTGGTGTTACAGGACATGAATTTCTTGTTTCAATTACAATTCCATGTACACCACACAAATGTGCAGACCTTATAATAGACCCAAAGTTCTGTGGGTCGGTTATGCCATCAAGTAAAACTAAAAAAGGCTCCTCACCACTCTTCTTTGCTTCAAATAAGATGTCATCTATGTCGCAATATTCAAACTCGTGTGCAATGGCAATGACACCTTGTGGATTTTTTGTCTGCGCCATTTTGTATATCTTGTGCTTGTCAACAAATTTTACTACAACTCCATTTTGTCTACAAAGGTCTATTATCTGAGCAGTTTCCTTGTCTTTTGCCGAATTTGAGATATACACCTCTGTTATCTTAGCTCCGCTTTTGAGCGCCTCTTTCACAGGATTTTTGCCTTCAATAGTTCTCATGTTCCTCCCTCATTTTCCCAAGATATTTTTCTCTCACCTTTTCAAACCCTCCACAAGAGAACTTCCCCTCCGGGCAATAGCCAAGTCTTATGCATTTAGGTCCTGCAAATTTGAATATGTTTGGCGCAACGTTTTTGACAAGCTCTAAAATCTTGTCAGCAACTGCCCTTATCTCCCACTGAGCTCTGTTGCAGCACCTTTCGCTAAAAAAATGTAAAAGCTCTCTTGCGTTCATTGTCATGATAATCTTTGTTTCACAGGCATTCGGAAGAACATATCTGGCGTCCTCAATTGCCATTTTCTCTGCTTTCTTTAAAGCCTCTTTCTCTGAAATCCCATATATCTTAAATTTTTCAGTGTGCTTTCTTTTGAGTTTTTCGGACAAAACAGCATAAGCCTGGGCAATCTGATTCATAGTATCTATAAAAATATTTTTAAGCTCTTCATCTTCTTCTATGCTTGGCGGAATGACATAATCAAATCCATCCATCTTGACATACCGCTGAGACTGCTGTGAATATGAAGCAATCCTGTGACGGACAAGCTGGTGTGTAAAGCACCTTGAAACTCCTTCTATCCCAAATGTAAAGCTTACATGTTCTAAGGGTGACTGATGCCCCACCTCTACCAAAAAATTCAGAAAGTTTTTAACTGTCTCATTATCTAATCTTTCGAAGATATTCTCAATGGTTGCATTAGAATAACAAAGTTTTGCAGCAGTTGCAACAACCTTTTCAGGCTCTGGTGTGTGGGATAAAAGAACAACCTTAAACTTCATAACCAATTCCTCCATATACAATAATTGCATTTTGCTGGTATAAAAATAAATGAAGTTTTGTGATAAAATTATTGTATCACAAAAAGGGGGCAATTTTATATATGGGAATGCTATTTATTATGCCTAAACAGCAAAACTTTGTTTTAATAGGCTTTGATTTTATTAAAAATCACATGCCTTTTTCAGACGGGGAATTTGTGAAAGTATACATATACCTTAAATATCTTTTTCAGAACAAAATTGAAGCAGTTGAAATAGATAGGATTGCAAAGGAACTAAATCTTCTTGAGAGTGATGTTGTAAAAGCACTTGAATTTTGGGCACAGAGAAACTTAATTAGGCTTTCTAAAGACGTTGACGGAAATCTCTCTATTGACTTTTTGGATGATATGTTTGCACATGAAAAGGTCGAAAACTCTATTTCACCTCCAGTTTACACAACAGAGGATTTGTCCAGATTTTTTGAGACAGACGAAAAGTTTAGAAATCTCCTTGAATTTGCTCAAAAACAGTACTGCAGGACATTTAACAAAAGTGATATTGATGTTTTGCTTGAAATTTATGACTGGCTAAAACTGCCTATTGAGGTCATATACCTTTTAATAAACTATGTTACAATAAATAAGAACAACAAAAATCTGAAATTTCTTGAGCAAATGGCAATCAAATGGAAAGAACTTAACATTGATAGCATTGAAAAGGCTGAAGAATATATAAGGTCACAAGAAGATACAAGCAGAATAAAAAGGCTTGTTCTTCAGTACCTTGGAATATACAACAGAGCTCCGACCAAGGTGGAAGATGAAATTATGAATGTATGGATAAACGACTGGAAAGTGCCAGAAGATGTTATTATGTATGCTTTGAGTCTTGTGAAAAATGTAAACAATCCTACAGTAAGCTATGTAAATGGTATAATAAAAAGGTGGTATGAGGCAGGTCTGAAAGATTTAGAATCAATCAAAAAGTTTGAACTTGAAAATGCTCAAAAGAAAGAAAAGAGCAAAAAACAGTCCTCAAATAAGAAAAGCCTACGTGAAGAAAGAGATCCATCTACATACACTGCGTTAGAAGAACTTTACAAAAAAGCTTTGAGAGGTAATGCAGATGATGACCAATAAAAAAGAGATATTGGAGACAATAGATAGAATATACAAGCAAAGACGCTATAATGCAGAACTTTCAAAAGAAAGAAAAATCCATGAACTTTATACAAAATCAAAAGAGTTTGCCGATATATGTGACAAGATAAAATTAGCTGGCTTGAAGCTGTCAAAAGCGTCGCTTATGCAAAATAAAGAGCAAATAGCTAAATACTCCAAAATTTTAGATACGCTTATTTCAAAAAGGACAAAACTTTTAATTGAGATGGGATACCCGAGCGACTATTTAGAGCCAGACTATTTATGTAAAACTTGTCAGGACACAGGTTTTGTAGTTTTAGAAGACAGAGTTGAAGTTTGCAAATGCAGAACCCAGCTTTTCATTGAACTTCTGTATGAACAAAGTAAGCTAAAGGAAATCTTAAAAGACCATAACTTTAGCAAATTTAACTTGGACTATTACTCAAAAGAAGTTGATTTGAAAGAAGGATTGTCACCTTATAAGAATATGGTCAAGATAATTGAAAAGGTGAAGGAGTTTGTAGAAAATTTTGATAAACCAAACCAGAAGAATCTGTTGTTTTATGGTCCAACAGGCCTTGGTAAGACTTTTCTCGCTCACTGTATTGCAAAAGAGGTAATTGACAAAGGTAAAACAGTAATATTTTTAGATAGTATTTCTTTCTTTGAGATATTAAAAGATAAATATTCAAAAATGCTTCGTCTCTATGAAGAGGTAAGTGACGAAGAATACAAAAGCCTTGAAGAGGTAGACCTTTTGATTATTGATGACCTTGGAAATGAAGGGAAAAACGCTGAATTTTGTCATGGCGTCTTTCAAAGTTTGCTGGACAAAAGATTTTTGTCAGGCAAAAAAATGATCATAACCACAAACTATAGCCTTGACGGACTTGTCACAGTTTATTCTCAGTTCATAATGGGTAGACTTCAGGAATATTTTATGTTTTTGCATCTGTTTGGAGAAGATGTGAGGGTAATAAAAGCAAAACTTCATCTTGAAAAGAAAACTTCTGAAACATAATAAAAAGATAAAGGTAACCAGCCTTAAATCAGGCTGGTTACCTTTTTATTTTATGGCAAAAAGCAGCTCACCCTCACATACAACCTCGCCGTCAACCATTGCTACTGCTTTTGCCTTGCCAATTGAACCTTTGAGAGATATTAGCTCTGTCTCAATCACAAGAACATCACCGGGCTTTACAACTTTTTTGAATCTAACCTTGTCAATACCTGCAAAAAATGGAGTTTTCCCTTTAAACTCTTCTTTTAAAAGCATTGCAACAGCTCCAACCTGGGCCATTGCCTCAACAATCAAAACACCCGGCATCACAGGATTTGAAGGAAAATGTCCTTGAAAAAACGGTTCGTTAATTGTAACGTTTTTAATTCCCTTTGCTCTCTTTCCTTCTTCAACTTCTATGATTCTGTCCACAAGCAAAAAAGGGTATCTATGAGGAATAATTTCCAGTATTTTATCAATGTTATACATAACTAAATCTTCCTTTCTAATATTAAATCCTAAAAACTCAAATTCTTACACCTTAACTATAAACACCATAATAAAATAAATGACCATTAAAATCAAACCCATTGGAACTCCAATTTTCGCCCACTCTTTGCTTTTTATTTTAAATTTCCCTGCTGATATTATGTTTGGGATATTACCAGGTATTAACATTCCTCCGCTTATAATCATTCCAAGAATAATCGCCCTCACCTGTTCATTCGTCATTTCTTTAGAAACTTCAGCTGCTGCCAAGGTTGCGTTGTCCACTATAGCAGAAATCATATTTACCCAGTAAAGAATTTTTGCATCCAACTTTATAATGTACAAATCTATCAATGGTTTGAAAGCTGTTCCTAAAAGCTCAAGTGCAAACACAAATACAAAAACCTTAAATGCCCTCAAAAAAACATCTTTAATACCTTCTGTATTTTCTATATATTCATCTTTATCAACTTTATTTGCCTTTTTAACAATCAAGGCTGCCAAAAATGCCATAAGTAATATTGTGATAATAATTTCAAATCCAATTGCCCTTGCTAAATAGAAAAAATCAGCTTTGAGCTTTGAAATAGTAATAGTCGCCAATGGTTCACCCACTGGCGTTAATGCTGCTCCAAATCCTATTGCAAAACATGCTAATACAATAACTTTTAATTTGGTATTTCTCTCAAGCGGTGTATGATGCATAATTTCGGTTAATAATAATGAAGCAATTATCGCAGTAATAAAACTTGAACTTAAACCCAAGATAACAATTATAATAAAAGTAAATATTTGAATTGAAATTTTATTAGTCAGCACATCTATTAATCTGTTAATTTTATTTCTAAAGAAGAAAAACAACATTCCTGCTATTAAAACTGCAAAAGTTATATAGTAGAGTAATTTATTTTGAAGTATGTGTTCAAATAACTTTAAATTCATCTGTTTAGAAATAATAACACCAATAATACCCATTACAAATAAGAAATATTCTAAATTGTGTTCAACTGCTTTTACTAAAAAAGGTATAAATAAAATAACCAATAGCAGAATTATTAATCCTGCAATCATTTGAAAAACTCCTTTCTTGTACTGTCAATAATTATTTTTAGCATTGCTGCATTCTTCAGTTATTATATTATACGTTTGTGAAAGGATATAATTCAATCTCTCAATGTTATTTTCTAGATAGAGATAACCGATTAAAGCTTCAAGGGCTGTAGCATATTTATAATCACTCAATTTAGCATTTTTAGGAATCGTTTTTGGTTTTGCATTTCTTCCTCTCTTTACAATTCTTTTTTCATCTTCATCAAGCTCTTCATATATTTTTTTTATAGCCATTGCTTGACTCGAAGCTTTCACATACATGGTAGTTCTAAGATAGTATAGATAAGGGGTCAAATCTGGATTTTCAGCTACTATTTTGTTTCTTACAAACAACTCATATACTGCATCTCCAATATAAGCATATACTAAAGGACTGAGCAACCTGTCCTCACTCTCTTCCAAATATGTTTTTAAAATATCCAAAAAGTGCTCTCTTTATTAATCAGCTGTTCCAAGTACCCTTATTGTATTGACATAAGGGTCGGCTGTGCCCTGAAGCTGGCAGTCCTCTTCTTTCAAAAGTTTTATATAATCAACAAGGTCCTTTGTAATTCTCTCACCCGGCAAAATAAGTGGTATTCCAGGCGGATACGCCATGACCATCTCACCCGAAATTTCACCAACTGCATTGTCAAGATCAACAACCTTTTTAGAGCTGTAAAAGGCATCTCTTGGCGACACAATCACCTGTGGTGAGTGCAAAACTATTGTTGGTGTCTTTACATCCTTGACACCAAGTTTTTTAGCCATATCGCGAAGAGCTTCAATTAGCTTTTCCACACTCTCCTGTGTATCTCCCAAAGAGATTATAGCCAGTATATTGTAAAGGTCAGACATCTCCACTTGGATGTTATATTCATCTCTCAAAATTCTTTCAGCTTCATATCCAGTTATACCAAGTCTTCTGACATTTATCCCAAGTTTTGTCTCATCAAAATCATAAACTCCCGGTGTTCCAATCAACTCTTTACCAAATGCATAAAGCCCTTCAATCTTGTTAATCTCTTCTCTTGCCATTCTGGCAAGTCGCAAAGTTTCTTCTAACATCTCTTCACCATACATTGCAAGCTGTTTTCTCGCAACGTCTATAGAACACATCAAAATGTAAGATGAACTTGTTGTCATAGTAAGATTTAGTACCTGCTTTACAGTTTCTGGTTGAATCCTGTGCCCTCTAAGAAGAAGTACTGAACTTTGCGTTAGCGACCCACCTGTTTTGTGTGTTGAAACTGCGCTCATATCTGCTCCAACTTCCATTGCAGTGAGCGGAAAATCGTTATGAAATCCCATATGTGCACCATGCGCTTCATCTACCAAAACAGCCATTCCAAACTTGTGCGCTGTCCTTGTTATGGACTTCAAATCACTTGCAATTCCATAATATGTGGGGTTTATAACAAAAACTGCTTTGGCATGAGGGTGTTTCAGGATTGCCTTTTTTACATTCTCAATTGTAACACCCATTGTAATCCCAAGCTCTTCATTGACCTCTGGTTGCACATACACAGGTATAGCCCCGCTTAGAATTATCCCGCCAAATGCACTTTTGTGTGCGTTTCGAGGCAGTATTATCTCATCTCCAGGTTCGCACGCCGACATTATCATTGTTTGAACACCCGATGTTGTACCGTTTACCAAAAAATATGCATACTGGGCACCAAACGCGCTTGCAAAAAGTTTTTCGGCTTCATAGATGACTCCTATTGGGTTATTTGCGTTGTCTAAGTCTTCCATACCGTTTAAGTCCATTAGCATGACGTTTTGTCCAACAAAATCGGTAAACTCTTTAAGACCTCTTCCATATTTGTGCCCTGGAACGTGGAACGGTATTATGTTCTTTTCAATATGTCTTTTTACAGCATCAAATAAGGGTGTTTTGCTCTGGTCCTCCTTTGTCACCTTATTCTGCCCTGCCTCCATTTCTTTTCTTTATACTTTTTAATTTTCTGATTGATAATTATACCACACTACAATTTTTTTAAAAGTATTTTTTACTCAAAAGTTACGCGGCTCACACCTTCAATCAGATATAGGTCTGTTATAAGCTGATTGACGCTGGTATCCGGTAAAACTAAAGCCTTATAACAAACCTTTTCAGTCTCTTCATGCATAAATTTAATATCTTTAATTGTAACTGAATGTGCAGTCAAAATTGAGTCTATCTTTTGAATAGAACTTTTCAAGTTTTGTCCCTCAACAGTAATTGTCCTTAAAATTCCTTTTGATACAAATCTTACTTCAAATTTTTTCAATAGAATCAAAGTAAGATACACTGCTGCTGTTGCTAAAAATGCACCCTTATAATAACCAATTCCAATTGCAAGCCCAATACAAGCAACAGCCCACAGAGTTGCTGCAGTTGTCAAACCTTTTACTGTTGCGCCATCTTTTATTATTGTACCTGCACCAAGAAAGCCAATTCCTGAGATGACCTGAGCGCCAAGCCTTGCAACATCTATGTTTGCATGCCCTTTGTAATAAATATCATAGATATACTCAGACGTCATCATAACAAGTGTTGAACCAACACAGACTAAAATGTGTGTTCTGAACCCTGCCGGTCTGTGGACGTTTTCACGTTCAATACCAATAATTCCACCTGCTAAGATTGCAAATATGATTTTTAATATATCCTGCAGCATTAAAAATTCCCTCTTTAGAATGTGAGATTATAATTATATTTTATAATACATAACGTAAAAAAATTAAAGAGGCTGCTTTCTCATTTTTTGACTTTAGAAAAAGCAGCCTCCTGTGGCAAATTTTATTATTTTGTCCACAATTCAATGTTTTGCTTGATTCTTTTTGTATAATATTCTTCAACCTTGCTGTTTCCAAGCTTCTCAAAACCATCCAAAAATTCGTTCCATACCTTATCAAAGTCTTTTTCTTTTGCCATTACAACTTTTGGAATGGTCGAAAGTGTATAATTCCAGATTTTATCGTTAATTGTTTTGATATTAGGATCATCAATTGAAATCATCCAGAGATAACCCCATGTTTTTTCTGGATACTCATTTGATTTTGGGAATAAGTCTTTCCAAATCTCTGCTTTATATGCAGACAATACTTTCTTCTCAACATCGCTATAGTTCTTTCTTATATCTTCTTTTCTCGTGTCAGGTGCAATTGGATTTCCTGTTGAATCAATATACGTATTAGGCAGTCTCGGGAACGGGTAAATGTAAGGACCTATCCCAGTCTTTTTTCCAAATGTAGGATCAGTTTTTCTCATCTGGTCATATTTTGGTGTAAATACTCTCTTACCATTTATATATGTGTGATGAACACCTTCAATACCCCATTGTCTTAAGATATTAGCATCTTCGGTGCACATCCAGTCAAGGAACTTAATTGCTCTCACCTTATCTTTGCACTTTACTGTTATAGCAACACCCCAGCCACCTGTGTATCCAACTTTTACATCAGGCGGACATTGTTTTATCTTTTCATTAACTGTAACAGGATAATAGCCGTATGTGTATTCGTATTTGCCTGCTTTTTTGAGAGCAGTGATTGGTTCACCCACTGCCCAACCTGCGTCAATTAAAGCAAGAACTCTTCCAGATGCTATTTTAGCTTTATACTGGTCGTCTTTCTGGACAAATGTCTCTCTATCAAGAATTCCTGCGTTCCATAAGTGATTTAACCATTTGAAATATTCTTTTTCAATTGGACGTTTATAATGTCTTATCACTTTCAAAGTTTTTGGGTCAACATAAAACTCTCCATCGTCAGGTGCACCTGTTGCCTGAAAAGCTGGATTTGTAACAGAAATAACCGTTCGCCAATCGTCAGCACTAAGTGTCAAAGGAATGGTTGGAAGTCCGTCTGTTGTAGGATGTTTTTTCCAGTAATTTACTATTACATTTTCAAAATCTTTTATTGTTCTAATCTTGGGATAATTTTGTTCTATTACTACTCTGTGCTGAACCATAAATCCACCATTTACATCAAGTGTTGCATCATTATCTGTTGTTATCCCCAAACAGTATATATGCGGATCCTGAGGACTCCATCTAAGCCTCTTGAGATTTTTTCCATATGCTTTTTTAATGTTGGGACCATACTTTTCTATTAAACTATCTAACTGTACAATACCACCAGCATTTTTAAGAAGTTGTAAGTCTCCTTTTGCATACACAAGGTCTGGATAATCACCACTTGCAGCCATTAGCTGAATTTTTTGTTGACCAGCACCTTGAGCTATGGCATACTCAATCTTTAATGTAACACCTGTAAGTTCTTTTATCTTTTGTGCAACTGGTGACTTAAATCCATCGTCATTTGGGTTTGTTTCAGCACTGTACATAGTGAGAGTAATTGGCTTTTTTGCTTCGGGTGTTGGTTTGAGTGGCTTCACAAGCTTTGAACTTCCAGCATTTCCAATAATGCCAATTCCTAATATAAAACTTATAACCACTACAATTGATAAAATCGAAAGTAACCTTTTTGAACTCCTCATAGTTCTTTTAACCCTCCTTATTTTTGTTTTATGCTAAAAGCTGGTTTTTTCCAGCTAAAAGCCGCAAATTTTTCTTAGCTCTTTACAGCACCAATTGTCATCCCATGAATAAAATATCTTTGAACAAAAGGATAAACGAACAATATTGGCATAGTTACAATTATGGTCATTGCCATTCTGAGAGAATGAGGAGTTACTTTCATTGTTCTGTTTGGGTCAAGGTTACTGTAGTAATCTACCTGAGATGAAGCTGCTGCATTTGATAAAATCTTTTGAAGTTCATATTGCAGGGTTGTAAGCTTTGGTTCACTTGAGCAATAAAGGTATGTATCAAACCATGAGTTCCAATGTCCCACAGCAATAAACAAGCTTATAGTTGCAATTACAGGTGCACAAAGTGGCAATATTATCTTCCAGAATATCAAAAAATCATTAGCACCGTCTATCATTGCAGACTCTTCAACATCGGAAGGAATACCCTCCATATAAGATTTTATGACAATCACATTAAACGGACTTATAAGCCCCGGCAGAATGTAAACAAGGAAATTGTTCATAAGTCCAAGACCTCGCATGAGCATATATTCAGGTATAAGTCCCCCACCAATGTACATAGTAATAATAAACATTATCGAAACAGGTTTTCTTGCAATAAAATCTTTTCGATTTATAACATAGGCAACCATAGCTGACGAAAGTACTCCTAATGCTGTTCCAACCACTGTTCTTAATACAGTTATAAATACAGCCCATGGAATTTGAGGATAATTTAAAGTCTCTATGTAATTTACTAATGTAAATTTTCTGGGAAAGATAGTTATCCCACCTTTTATTGCATCGTAAGGGTCATTTAATGATACAGCAAGGACATGCAAAAATGGGTACAAAGTTATAATTGCCAAAATTATCATTATTGTGTAGTTAAAAACTTCAAATACTATATCACCTGCTGTCTTCTTTCCCATTTCAAAAGATCCTCCTCAAAAAATCTTTAAACTCTGTCACATCATCCTATAGCCAGTTGTCTTTTTGGAAAGCCAGTTTGCAAAAACCAAAAGTGTAAGGCTTACTACTGATTTGAAAACACCTGCAGCTGTGCCAAAAGAATATCTACCTGTGCCAATTCCATACGAAAGAATGTAAAGGTCAATGACATCCGCAACTTCTCTTGTTGCTGCTGTTCTTAAAAGAAACTGTCTTTCAAAACCTATATTGATTATATTTCCTATGCTTAAAATAAGAAGAACAATAACGGTTGGCATTATTCCGGGAAGGGTAATATTTATCATTTTTCTGAATCTTCCTGCACCATCAACAGTTGCAGCTTCGTAAAGTTCAGGATTTATTGAAGTTATCGCTGCTAAATAAATTATCGTGTTCCAACCAAGTTCTTTCCAAATGTCAGAAAATGTAACTATCCACCAAAAATAACGTGGTTCTGCCATAAACATAATCGGGTAATTTGTCAAATGGAGTTTTTGCAAGACTTGATTTATAACACCGCTTGGGGACAAAATCTCACTTACCAAACTTGCAACAACAACCCACGAAACAAAGTGGGGAAGATATGAAATTGTTTGGACAGTCCTCTTAAATGCCATATTCTTTATTTCATTTAGAAGTAAAGCTAACATTATTGGCAGCGGAAAGCCAAATACTAATCCCATAAAGCTCATTATCAGTGTATTTCGCATAGCCTTATAAAAATCAGGATCCTGGAACATCTCAGCAAACCATCTTATACCTACCCACTCTTGTTGCCAAATTGGTTTTCCAGGTCTGTAATCTTGAAATGCCATTATCCATCCCCAAAGGGGTATGTATCTAAATATTATTAACCAAACAATAAATGGAAATATCATTAAGATTAGATATCTTTGTTTCCACAATGTTTTGGTCAATTTTGATTTATTCATTATAAACCTCCACGGTATTTTTTTTTGAGCTTGATTTTCAATGATAATTTTAAAGTCAAAATTATAAAATTTATACCCTAATATTTTGACATGTTATACCCTATACTTTTGTCCATGTTTTTTAAAAAATAAAAAGCCCATTAATCGGGCTTATAGATAAATTTAATAAATTCTTTTATTTTCTTTTTAAACTTTCTTTATAGCTCTTAGGCGAACATCCAACATACTTTTTAAATTTTAAACAAAAGTAGTCCATATCTTCATATCCAACCTTTTTGGCAACTTCTGAAACTTTCTTCCCATTTTCTAATAGCTCTTTTGCTTTCTCAATTCTGACTTTTTCGATAAAAGATGAAAAGTTCTCACCAAATGTTTTTTTGAAAAGTTTACTAAAATAGGATGAATTGTAGCCAAATATTTCTGCCAATGTTTCAAGCTTTAAGTCAATAAAATAATTTCTTTTTATAAACTCTTCAACCTGAACTTTGAAATTGTCTGAATGAAGTTTTTTTATTTGTTCTGCAATTAAAGTAAAATAATACTTTATAAGTCCTTTTAACTCAGTTAAAGTCTTCTGGGTAAATAAGTTTTTAAAAATTTCTTGTGTAAGATACTTTTCGACAATTTGTTTGTATTCTTGATTCTGAGAAAGTTTATACAAAACATCAACAAAGAAATTGTAAAAACTGCTTTTTGCTTCATCTTCAGATGCATTTTTCTTTATCAAGTTATCTGCCTTATTTTCCAATATATTGTTAATCCTTTCAAAATTCTCAAACTCAATTGCTACTGCTAATGCATAAGCATTCTCCTTATCATCAAACTCTTTCTCAGTTTTATCATATCGAAAAATAGCTTCTTTTATAAAGATTAAACCTTTGTAGCCCAATAAAAATCTCTTTTTTAAAAGTTCATTGGCTTCTTCAAACGATTTTTTAATATTTCTATAGTCTTCTACTTCACTTCCAATTGAAATAATAATCTGACCGTCCGTATATTTCATGAGCATATCCTTTAAAATATTAATGCTTCTACTATTGAAGGGATACCAAAAGTCTTTGAAAAGTATGCAGATATTGTTGTTTATAATTGTCGAAAAACCGCAAGAGTTTTTATTCAAAAACAAATCCACCTTTTCTTTTAATTGCAAGACTGTTTGATTTATCTCACAAGAATTCCTATTTTCATTTAGCAGCTGAATTATGGCAACCTGATACTTTTTCCAGGGAAGTTGAAGTTCAAAGAATTTATTCATATACTCTATCTCCGTATCTTTCAAAGTACCCAATACTAATTTTTCAACTACTTTTTCCCTTGTGAGTTTCTTAGCAGCTGAAAATGCCCGGTTTATTTTAAATTCTTCCTCCAGTTTTTCCCTGATTGCCATAAGTTTCTCTTCAAGAAGTTGTTTGTCAATAGGTTTTAGAAGATAACTCTCCACTCCAAGTTCCACAGCTTTTCGGGCATATTCAAACTCAGAGTAACCTGAAAGAATAATAATTTTTGTTGAAATATTTTTTTCTCTCAATCTTTGGATTAACAAAAGCCCATCAATTCCAGGTATACGTATGTCAATAAGAGCAACATCAGGATTTAGTTCAAGCAATTTGGAAAAACCATCTACTCCATCATATGCAACTGCAACTATTTCAAACCCAAGCGCATGCCAGTCCAATATCTTTTTAAGTCCTTCAATTATTATCGGCTCATCATCAATTAGAACCACCTTAAACAAATTCTATTCACCACCCTTGCTTGGAACAGTTATTTCAACCACTGTTCCACTTCCATACTCACTCTTGATTAAAAACTCAAATTCATTACCATAAAACAATTTCAATCTTGTGTATACATTTCTAAGACCTACATGAGCATCTTTTTGGTCTGACTTGAGTAAGGTTATTAAGTTATCACATTCCTCTTTTTTCATTCCGATTCCATTATCCTCAACTCTAATAACAATTTTTTCATCTCTTTTGAAAATTCTGATACTAATATAACCCTTTCCAACTTTCGGTTCGATTCCGTGTTTTATTGAATTCTCTACAAGAGGCTGAATTATAAAAGGTAGTATCTTTTGATTGAAAAGGTCTTCATCTATCTGAATATCAAAATCTATCCTATCACCAAACCTGAATTTTTGAATCTCCAAAAACTGTTGAACAAATTCAATTTCCTCTTTTAGTGAAATCAGCTCTGAACTTACTGTTATGCTTTTTCTTAATAAGTTACTTAGAAGATATACAATGTGCGAAATTTCCTCTTGCCCACTACAAAATGCTTTCATCCTAATAGCCTCAAGAGTATTGAATATAAAGTGGGGATTTATTTGGCTGCAGAGCATCTCAAACTGAATCTCTCGTTGTTTGGTGATCATTTGCTGCTTTTGAATCTCGGCTAAATAAACCTGTTCAATAAGATTTTTGATATTTTTTGCCATTTCTTTGACATTTTCTGCAAGCTGTCCGATTTCGTCTTTCCCCAAAATCTCTATGCTGGTATCAAGTTTTCCGTGAGAAATTTGATTTACCTTTTCGTTTAATATAGTTAGTCTATCAGTAATTAACTTTGAAAAAAGAAGCATCAGAAATAACGAAATTAATAAATTTACTGTAATCACCACAAAAGCAAAAAATGAAACCTTATTTGGTACTTTAAAAATCTCCTTCTTAGAGAAGAAAGAAATAACCTTTAGATAATTCCCTCCCGTCTCATTTGGTGCAATAGTTCCAACAAGAGCCATAAGATTTCTCTGATTTATTTTCACATTTTCTATTAATCTATCGCCATCCTCAAAAGCTTTGATATCTATTGTTTTACCAATCAAACTTTCATCTTTTGCTGCAACTACAGTTCCTTTATCTGTAACAACAATTGTATTTTCATTTTGAGAAAGAATCTCATCAATTTTCTCTTTTTTTATGTAAATTACCATCACTCCGACTTTTTCGCCATAAGAATTTTTAAGTAACCTCACCAAACTAAAATAATACTGAGGTCTGAATGGGCTGTTGTCAAATATAAGCTCCCATAATATTTTACCGTCCTCTTTTAAAGCGTGGATAAACCATCTTTGTTTCTTAATATAGTTATCTACCTTTACAAATTCCCCAGTGTCAAGTAATGTTGGATTGAAAGTATAGACTTTTATGAGATGAATATTCTTATTATAAATAGAAAGCAAGTTCGAAAACTCTTTATACGATGTATAATCTTCATATAATTTTGAAACATCACTGTATTCAGTAGAAAGGATGTCTAAAAGCTTTTTGTCAAGATAAAGCTTATTTGAAATATCTACAGCATTTTGCAAAACATCTAAAAGGTTTTTCTTCACGTCCTGAACATTTCTTTTTGTATTGTTTATAGCATTTTCCAGTGCTATAGCATGAAGATTTAAAAAAAGAATAATCCCCAAAACAATTTGGGGAATAAAAGCTGATATGATAAATGCTAATATGAACTTCTTACGCATTTTAAGGTTTGTCAGCCATATTTTCATTTTTTCACCACATGGGAGTTAACTATACTTTTATTTTAACTTAAATATTTTTACATAAGCAATAAAAAATTAAATCACTTTTAACACAGCTGTGTCAGAATATACATTTATCTTACTACCATTACTGTCGACCTTTACACTTGCTCCAGATATAACTTCTATCCTTAGAGAATCAAAATATAGACTCCATGTTTTTTTTGAATCTCTTATATTTGTGACATAAATAACATCTCCGTGTCTTCTCACTTCAATTTCAATTTCTGCCTTACCTTCTACATTTCTTATCTGAGATTTCAATGTCTCCCCACTATCAATATGATAAATATTCATCGCCACATTATCAGCATAATCATAATCGGGCTTTGTGTCTACACTTCCCATTGGGATTACAGTATTTGGCCTTGCTAAAAGTGGAAGGCTAAAATAGCCGTGCTTTTCTTTTCTCCACTTGCCACCCTCAACTTTTTCACCTGTCAGGATATTTGTCCAAATCCCTTCTGGCACATAATACTCAACATATCCATCTTCTGAAAAGATTGGTGCAACCAAAAGACTGTCTCCAAGCATATATTGCCTGTCAAGATAAAGACAAGCAGGATCGTCCGGAAACTCTAAGACCATTGGCCTCAAGACTGGAATCCCTCTTTCTGTTGCCTCTACAGCCGCTGAAAAGATGTATGGCATAAGTTTACATTTTAATTTTGTAAAGAACCTAAGTACGTCAACCGCCTCTTCGTCATAAAGCCATGGAACTTTATAGGCAGAATTTCCATGAAGTCTGCTGTGAGAAGATAAAAGTCCAAATGCTACCCATCTCTTGTAAAGATCTGGTGTTGCTGTACTCTCAAACCCCCCTATGTCATGACTCCAAAAACCAAACCCGCAAAGTGAAAGTGAAAGGCCACCCCTGAGTGTCTCTGCCATGGACTCATATGAAGCTAAACAGTCTCCGCCCCAGTGCACAGGAAATTTCTGGCTTCCTACTGTCGCTGACCTTGCAAAAACAACTGCATTTCCCTTGCCAAACGTTTCTTGAAGCGTCTCATATACTGTCTTGTTGTAAAGATAGGTGTAGTAATTGTGCATCTTTTGAGGGTCTGAACCATCAAAATAAACAACATCTGTTGGAATTCTTTCACCAAAATCTGTCTTAAAACAGTCAACTCCCATTTTAATTAGCTCTTTGAGCTTTTCTGAATACCACCTGCACGCCTCAGGGTTTGTAAAATCAACAATTGCCATACCAGGCTGCCAATCATCTGTCTGCCATACATCACCATTTGGCTTTTTCAAAAAATACCCTTTTTCTTTGCCTTCGTCAAACAGTTTAGAAAGCTGAGATATATAGGGATTTATCCAAACACATATTTTTACTCCCTTTTCTTTTAGACGCTTTAGCATCTGTGATGGTTCAAGAAAAACCCTTCTGTCCCACTCAAAATCAACCCAGTGCATATCTTTCATCCAGAAACAGTCAAAATGAAACACATGAAGTGGAATATCCCTTTCAATCATTCCATCTATAAAGTTTGTAACAGTCTTTTCATCATAGCTTGTTGTAAAAGAGGTTGTAAGCCAAAGTCCAAAAGACCATGCTGGAGGAAGCTGTGGCCGACCTGTGAGTTTTGTGTAATTTTCTAAAACATTTTTCATGTTGCTACCGCCAATTATGAAATATTCCAAATATTCACCTTCCACAGAAAACTGAACTCTCTCGACATTCTCTGTGGCTACTTCAAATGACACTCGTCCTGGGTCATTTACAAAAACACCATATCCACGGTTTGTAATGTAAAAAGGAATGTTTTTGTATGCAAGATCAGAGTTCGTACCACCATCTTCGTTCCACATATCAATCATTTGTCCGTTTTTAACAAAAGGAGTAAACCTCTCGCCCAACCCGTAAACACACTCTCCAACACTCAAAGAAAGCTGTTCCCTCATGTAAGTAGTATTATCAGGCATGATTGCGTAACCAAGATATTTATAACCATTTCTTGTTAGATATTTATCTTCGTAGTAATATGCTACTTTCCATTCACCTTTTCTATTAATAACAGCTTTTAGCTTTCCACTTGTTATTACTATACTCTCCGAAAAAACTTCTATCAAAGGGCAATATCCTTCTTCTTTATAAAATTCAAAATATGGCTTTTTATCTTTTTGACCCTTGTAGTGCCAAATTTGCACTCTTATAACATCTTCAAAAGGTGAAGAAAAACGTATAGTGAAAACAGGACCTTGTAAGGTTTGTCCTCTGTTTGTAATAAATTGAGCTGGCGCAATAATTGTGGTTGAGTCTTTCGAAATTTCGTAATCATATATATGGGCTGGATGATATAATCTTATTCCATCTTTTACACGCCAAAAACCGTCTGTAAATTTCATTTTGTTAATTCCCCCTACTTGTTTTTAACCAATTGTTTATTCGTAGAAATTTTAAAGAGGTCTAAAACACTCAAATTTATTATATAAAACCTCCTTCCTTACTTCTCATACGTTTTTGCAAAAAAGTATAAAAACTTTGCTATAATCAATACAAAAATCAAATTTTTCAATACTCAGAAAACTAATCTAATAAAAATGATTGCTTCTATAAAAGAAATGTAACTGCCGATATGAAGAGCGAAATGAAAATTATATCAACACAATATATTTTTCTTGTATCTGAATGGAGTAACACCCACATACTCTTTAAACACTTTTATAAAATAGCTCACATTATTAAAGCCCACTTCAAAGGCAATTTCAGAAATACTCATGTTTGTGTTTTTGATAAGCTCTATTGCTTTTTCAACCCTGAACTTGTTTATGTAATCAACAGGTGTGAGATGGGTAATCTCCTTAAAAAGACGACAAAAATAGAATTTGCTCAGGTTTGTAAGCTTTGCAAGCAAGTCAATATTGAGATCAGATGAATAGTTAGAATTGATATAATCAAGTGCGGATTTTATCTTTTCAAGTCTCAAATCAAGCTCTCTGACTGTACTATCGGCTGTTATATATCCCTTATTAAAAAGATGATAAAATATAACAAACAAGTAACCTTTTACCAAAAGTTCATAACCTTTTGGCTTTTCTTTCCACACTGTTATTATGCTCGAAATTAGTTCTCCGACATAATGGTCCTCAAAACTATTTTGAACAAGCAGTTTCCTTTCTAAAATAGATTGCAAATATTTGCTTTTGCATATATCCGGACCTTCGGAAAAGAGCATGCTTAAGCTAAATACAATTGCATAAGGCTCGGGATTATCCTCTGCTTTTCCACCGTGAATTGAACCACTGTTGACAAATAAAAACTGTTTTGGACCCAAAAAATACTCTTTGCCATCAACTCTAAAACTTGCTGTTCCTTTTTCAAGATATACTATTTCAAATTCATCATGCCAGTGAGGTAGAAGAGTATTGTTTTCGTGAACAAATATTTTTTCATATACATTTATAGGAAACACCGCACTGCCATGTTGAACCTTTTCTTTGAGCCTCAACCTTTCATCCATTGTGATTTCCTCACTTTATTGTATGTTTTCAATAAAAACAATAGGGTAATATCAAATAAATTTTACCACAACCACAACAAAATAAAAAGCTGCCGCAATCCAAAACTTGCGGCAGCTTTTTATCTAAGCTTTTTATCTATTAATAATATTTTACTTTTTCATCTTCATAACCTCTTTTGCTTTACTTACTATCTCATCAGCAGTGAGTTTATAATATTTCAAAACATCTTCAGGCTTACCTGATCTTCCAAACTCATCATTTACACCAACCATTTTTACTGGTACAGGATAGTTTTGAATTAAAACCTCAGAAACAGCACTTCCAAAACCACCTAAGATATTGTGCTCTTCTGCTGTAACAATACAGCCAGTGACTTTTGCAACATCTAAAATTAAATCAATGTCAATTGGTTTTATGCACGGCATGTCAACAAGATATACTGAAAATCCCTCATCCTGCAGCATTTTTGCAGCCTTTATTGCTTCATGAACCATTAACCCTGTTGCTAAAATTCCAACATCTGTCCCTTTTTGAAGAACAATGCCTTTGCCAAGCTCAAGTTTTAGTTCACCTTTCTTGTAAATTTCCTCAACCCCAAGTCTTCCCAAGCGAATATAAACAGGTCCTTCATGCTCGATTGCAAGTCTTACACACTCATAAGTGGATGCGGCATCAGAAGGAGAAAGCACAACCATCCCAGGGATTACTCTCATCAATGCTATATCTTCAAGCATCTGATGAGATGCACCATCTTCACCTATGGACACACCAGCATGTGATGCTCCAATCTTGACATTTAGATGTGGATAACCTATTGAGTTTCTCACCTGGTCATAAGCTCTTCCAGCGGCAAAGATTGCAAATGTGCTTGCAAACGGAATCTTGCCACATGTTGCAAGTCCTGCTGCTGTTGCCATAAGGTCCTGTTCTGCAATTCCTATATTGAAAAACCTTTCAGGAAATTTCTTTTTGAAAATCTCTGTCCTTGTTGATTTTGAAAGGTCAGCATCAAGTACAACAATGTCTTTGTATACTTCACCAAACTCAGCCAATGCCTGACCATATGCTTCTCTTGTCGCTATCTTTGCCATCTTATCCTTGCACCTCCAAACTTTCTAGCTGCTTTTGTAGCTCCTCTAAAGCTTTTTGTGCCTGCTCTTTATTTGGTGCTGTTCCATGCCAGCCAGCTTCATTTTCCATAAATGATACGCCTTTGCCCTTCACTGTTTCAGCAATTATGATTGTTGGCTTTTCTTTTATTGTTTTTGCCTCATTTACAGCTTTTTCAATCTGGTTAAAATCATGCCCATCAATTTTTATAACATGCCAGCCAAATGCCTTAAACTTCTCATCAACAGGCTCGGGTGACATAACCTCTGTGATTTTTCCATCTATCTGAAGCCCATTGTGGTCTAAAAAGGCTGTCAGATTGTCAAGCTTGTAATGTGCAGCAGTCATCGCAGCTTCCCAAATTTGACCTTCTTGAATCTCACCATCACCAAGCAAAACATAAACTCTGTAGTTTTTCCCATCCAGCTTTGCAGCCAATGCCATACCATTTGCAACAGAAAGCCCTTGACCTAATGACCCTGTTGACATCTCAACACCAGGTATCTTTTTCATGTCAGGATGGCCTTGGAGATTTGAATATATCTGTCTAAAACCTGTAAGCTCATCTTTGCTGATGAAACCCTTTTCAGCCAAAACTGCGTATAAAAGTGGCGATGCATGTCCTTTAGAAAGAACAAACCTGTCTCTGTTAGGGTCCTTTGGATTTTTAGGATCAATGTTCATTTCAACAAAGTAAAGATATGTCAAAATTTCAACACCAGAAAGTGAACCGCCAGGGTGACCAGAGCCTGCAGATGCAGTTTGAATAATTATGCTCTTTCTTATCTCAGTTGCTATTTTTTTAAGTTCAAGTTCTTTTGCTCTATCCATTGTCTTTCT
This sequence comes from Caldicellulosiruptor bescii DSM 6725, assembly GCF_000022325.1. Taxonomy (NCBI): domain Bacteria; kingdom Bacillati; phylum Bacillota; order Caldicellulosiruptorales; family Caldicellulosiruptoraceae; genus Caldicellulosiruptor; species Caldicellulosiruptor bescii. The sequence continues at coordinate 2,178,288 of NC_012034.1, forward strand.
TAAACCTCCTTTGCAAAAATACAATATTTGGTTTGGACTTTCCCTTTAAAATGATTTTTTCAAACTATCTTTTTCCTTTATATTATATCATATTGACATTATATCATATTGATCATTTTTAACTCAAACAGAAAAACCTTCACCTAAGACTTCACGAACATCTGTCAGAATTACAAATGCACGCTTATCCACACTTTTTACAAGGTTTTTCACACGACTAACTTCATGTCTTTTTACAACGCACAGCAGAACATTTTTCTCTGTTTTTGTCCACATGCCAATGCCATGAAGACCTGTCACACCTCTGTCAAGCTCTTTTAAAATCTTTTCAGCAATTATGTCAGATTTATCTGATATTATTATAAGCGCCTTTGCAAAGTTAACACCTTCAAGTATTGCATCAATCAGTTTTGAACATGCAAAGAGAGTTAAAATTGCCCAAAGTCCAAGTTCATAGCTTTTAAACACAACCGATGCAAGTACAATAACAGCTACATCAAGCCCTAAAAGAATCTGACCAACAGAAATAAACGAAATATATTTGTGAATAATCTTTGCCAACATCTCTGTGCCACCAGTTGTTGCACCAAAAAGTAAAACAATGGCAAGACCTATCCCCATTAGCGCTCCACCAAACACCGACGCCAAAAGCTTATCATATGTAATGCATGGCACAAATGTTGTAGTGTCTGTGAGCACTGAAAGTATTACTGTCCCATAAATGCTTTTTACACCAAAGTCCACGCCAATTGTTTTAACACCAAGAATAAAGGCAGGAATATTTAATGCAAGCATGGTCATACCAACAGGAAGCTTGTAGTGAGAAACATAATACACAACTGTTGCAATACCCGAAAAACCACCAGCTGCAATCTTATTTGGAACAAGAAAAAGATTTAACGACAGTGCAACCAAAAGCGAACCAAAAGTTATTGCAATATATTCATATAGAACTCTGAAAATTTTTTTTAGCATTTATCTTCCCCCAAATATTCTGTTTTTCAAAACAACAAATACAAATTTAGGAAGTGCAAGCATCCTTTTGAACCTCCATGGCTGGGTTATCAGTCTATAAAACCATTCAAGTCCAAGTCTTTGGAACATTTTGGGTGCTCTTTTTACCTCACCTGACAAAACATCAAGGCTGCCACCAACACCCATAATAAGCTTACATTTGAGTTTCTTTTTATTTTTGTAAATCCATTCTTCCTGTTTTTTCATGCCCATTGCAACAAACAAAACATCTGCTTTTGAGGAATTTATAATCTCCACAACCGTGTTATTCTCTTCTTCACTAAAATATCCATGATAAATCCCACAAATTTCTAAATTTTTAAACTGTTTTAAAAGATTTTCTTTCGCTTTTTCAGCAATCCCTGGTTTTGCACCAAGTAAGAATACTCTTGCTCTTTTTTTCTCAAGCTCTGGCATCAAAGACATCATCAGGTCAAAACCTGTGACCCTTTCATACAGTTTTTCTCCAAAATATTTAGATGCCCAAACAACCCCAATTCCGTCAGGTACATTTAAATCACTCGAATTCAAAATTTTTTTAAATTTCTCGTCCCTTTGAGATAGCATTATCATCTCTACATTGGGTGTAAATACTACTTTGGGTGAAGATGAAGATAAAAAGTCAATACATTTTTTCTTTGCCTTATTAAAATTAATACAATCAATTCTCACACCCAAAATATTAATGTTTTTTCTTTTTCTAGTTGTTGATAAAGCCTCTTTTAAAATCTCAAAAGACTTTTCCGCTCTTTGAATCATATTGATTGTTATCTGTTCAATTTTCTTTTGAATTTTTGACTCATTGAGCATATACTGGATATTTAAAAGAACATTGTTTACATCAAAACTATCAACATATCCCGCCGGTTTTAAACCATACATTTTAAGAAAACTGTCAATTTTGGGATCGTACGATATTCCAACAAACCTCTTGTTCATTTTAGATGCAAATATGAGACTATGAAGACGCATACCAACTATTAGGTCGAAACATCTAAAAATACCTAAAAGTTCATGAGGCTGAAAACTCTCAGAAAGAATATATGGTTTATTCTTCATTTTTGAAATGATCTCATTTATCTTTATTATGTCCCACTTACCCTGAAAAGGAATAAAAACTACATTATATCCTTCATTTTCTATAAGAATGTCCGCAATCTGTGCAATTTTGTCGGTCATATCCTTTTCCTTTTTCCATTTCCTTACTACTATTCCTATCGTCTTTTTGCTCAAATCTATGTTATAAGTTTGCAATAATTTTTCTACTCTTTTTTCACAGCAAGGATTCAGTAAAAATGCAGGGTCTGCTGACAAGTCTATTTTGTTTTTAAGCTTCAGTCTGTGTAAAAGGTCAAAAGAATCGTAGTCTCTCACTGTAATATAATCAGCAAGTTTGATTATATGCTTGAAAATCAAAATATTATACCACTTTTTTATTGGTCCTATCCCTTGAGAAAAAATAAACACCTTCTTGCCAAATAGCTTGGCAAGAAAAATTTGAAAGAGGTAATAATAAAGACTTCTGTTGCTTGTCTCATTTTGAAAAAGACTTCCTCCACCGGAAATAAATATATCACATCTTTTTATGGTTTTTACAACTTCCCAAATCTTTTTTCTATTGACAGAGTCTACACTGTAAATCTTGCTTGTCAGTTGTGGTCTTGATGAAAGAACAACAACATTTAAATCTTCATTTTCTTGTCTTTCATATTCTCTCAGCCTATCTATCAAAACCCTTAGTATGGCTTCATCACCAGTATTCAATTGTCCATAATATCCTGATATTACAATATTCTTCATTCTTTTTTCTCACCCAAATTTATTATTTTGAATAAACTCAAGTTTTATTGCAGAAAATAAACCTTGAAAGTTGCAAATTAAAATCAAAATGGAGGTATTGAAAATGCCAGACAGAATCACATGCAATGTATCAGACTGCATGTACTGGGATAACAAAAGATGCACCGCTCCATCTATCGAAGTCTCTGTAGATGGCGGCGGGTCTTCTGCTCAGGGAACAAAAGAAAAAACAAATTGCCACACTTACCAGCTCAGAAGATAGTGCCTATCTTTTTACTTCACTTCCATAAGGACAGACCCTCATGCATATGCCGCACACCTGACCACGACCGATGAATTTAAACTTTTCCTTCATGTAACTGCTGCATGCATGGGGGTCTATCATCTCGTTTCTCTTAATACCTAAATACCATGTCCTTCCGTAGATTGCCTGTGCAGGACAGCTCACAACACAAAGATTACAATCTCCACATTTTGGCTTAATAATATTATTTCTAATTCCATTTTCTGGTTTATATGTTGTTAAAATTGTACCCAGTCGCACGCGTGGTCCAAATCTTTCATGAACAAAGAGGTTACTCTTGCCAATAAACCCCATGCCAGACAGTACCGCTCCTATCTTGTGTGACAGCACACCTGAAAACCCATTGTCCTTACCGTGGACACTTTGTGATGCAGCAACGCTCATGGCAAAATATCCTTCTGATTCTAAAAACAGCACACCTTTTAAAGTCAAAAGGTCAATGAGGTTGTTTACAGTTTTGTAGTGATGATAGTATGTAAACGTCGGTGAGTCTATAATCTCGTTGACAATAGCATCTGAAAGCTTTATAACCACTGTTATACATGTTTTAAATATCTTTAGCTCTTCTGGAAGGTATGGATTTATAAAAGAAAACCCTACATCACTTGCACCCTCGGAAATTAACATCTTTTTGAGCTCTTCTAAAAGCATTTTCCAATCAACTCTCTTTATTAGCTAAAATATAAAATTCAAGACTTCCTCTATATTTGACATACCAAAGACTTCAATCATACCATCATTTTGGATCGCTTCCATATTTCTTTTTGGAATTATTGCTCTTTTAAATCCCAGCTTTTTTGCTTCATTCAATCTTTTTTCTATATTAGACACAGCTCTAATCTCGCCTGTCAAACCCACTTCACCTATTAATACAGTATCTCCAATGGGAACCCCTTTATAACTTGAAGCTATGGCACATACAATAGCAAGGTCTGCTGAGGGCTCTGAAACCTTAAATCCACCTGCTACATTTACATATATATCCTGAACATTTAACGCAAATCCCATCTTCTTTTCAAGCACAGCACAGAGCATCACGCATCTGTTATAATCAATTCCAGTCACTGTCCTTCTTGGCGTGCCAAAAGATGTTGGAGTTACAAGTGCCTGTATCTCTAAAAGAATAGACCTTGTTCCTTCTATTGCTGAGTAAATAGCAACACCCTCAACATTGTAGGAGCTTTCCAAAAAAATGCTTGAAGGATTTTTTACCTCAACAAGTCCACCGTCTGTCATCTCAAAAATTCCAAGCTGGTTTGTAGGACCAAATCTATTTTTGTAAGCTCTGATTACTCTATAAGTGTTAAACCTCTCTCCTTCAAAATACAAAACACAGTCAACCATGTGTTCCAAAACCCTTGGTCCTGCAATAAGACCATCTTTTGTGACATGCCCCACAATTACAGCTGTTATTTTATACGTCTTTGCAATTTTCAAAAGCTGCATTGTCACATCTCTGACCTGGGTTACACTTCCAGGTGCTGACTGGTTTTCTGGTATATACATGGTTTGTATAGAATCAATTATAACAAACTCTGGTTTTGTTTCCAAGATAATATTTTTTATCAAATCAAAATTGGTTTCACACACAACATCAAAATTCCCATCTATATTGAGCCTTTGAGCCCTAAGTTTTAGCTGATTTGCTCCTTCCTCGCCTGATACATATAAAACCTTCATTCTTTCGCTTAATATATTTGCAACCTGCAAAAGCAAAGTTGACTTTCCAATCCCCGGCTCACCACCAAGCAAAATGAGCTCTCCCTTTACAAATCCGCCACCAAGGACATTGTCCAGCTCTTCTATGCCAGATAAAAATCTTTCTTCTTTTGTGCTGACATTAGAAAGTTTTAATACTGCTGAATTCTCTTTTGTAATAGAGATAGTTTCTTTTTTGTTTTGGTCCATTCTTTCAAGCACAAAGGTATCCCAGCTTGAACAGTTTGGACATCTTCCAAGCCATTTTGAGGTTCTAAAGCCGCACTCCTGGCAAACATAAATGCTTTTTGTTTTCATTTTAGTTTCTCCTTAAAATCATTTCAAATCCACATGATATATTTTTATCACATTTTCACCCTTTTATAAAGAGTTATGATATAATCTAATCGATAGGTACTTAAGTTGAGGAGGTCTGTTTTTCAAAAATGAAAGTTTTGCACCTTATAAGCGGTGGTGATACAGGGGGAGCAAAGACACATATAATAAACCTGTGTTCAAAACTAAAAGATCTTGTCAGTCTTAAAATTATATGTTTCATGTACGGGCAATTCTATGAAGAGGTAAAAAATGCTGGAATTGATATAGATGTTATTCAACAATCCTCTCGATTTGACTTGAGTGTGGCTGACAGAATTGCGCATATCGTTAAAGCTGAAGATTATGATATAATTCACTGTCATGGTGCAAGAGCAAATTTTATTGGAATGTTTTTAAAACGAAAAATCAAAAACAAGCCATTTATCACAACAGTACATAGCGACTTTGATTTAGATTTTCAGGACGTTTTTTATAAAAGAGTAGTGTTTTCATTTCTTAATAAACTTTCTTTAAAAAGATTTGACTATTTTATTTCTGTGGGATCTGCATTGATTGACAAAATAAAAGGACTTGGGGTGAAAGAAAATAGAATTTTTCTTTTGTACAATGGTTTTGACTTTTCAAAAGAGATACATTATGTGCAAAAGGATGAATTTTTATCAAAGTTTTTTGATAGAAAAGTATTTGACTCCAAAATAGTTATAGGAAACTTGAGCAGGTTATACAAGGTAAAAGGTTTAGATGTATTTATAAAAGCCGCCAATATAATAGCTAAAAAATATCCTGAGGTCATTTTTTTAATCGGCGGAAGTGGTCCTCAAAAGGAATTTTTAAAGCAAATGATAAGTGAATACAATTTAAATGACAGGGTATTTCTACTTGGCAGTATAAAAAATCCATATGACTTTTTTAATAGCATAGATATAAATGTCATAAGTTCATACTCTGAAACTTTCCCATATTCAATCTTAGAAGCAACAGCACTTGAAAAGTGTTGTATATCAAGCAAAGTGGGTTCAGTGCCAGACTTGATTGAAGATGGTAAAAATGGTTTTTTATTTGACGCTGGAGATTATAAAGGGCTTGCTCAAAAGATAGAAATTCTTTTGCAAAATAAAGACCTTATCAAAGAATTTGGACAGCTTCTTTCTAAAAAAGCAAAAGAAAAGTTTTCTGCAGAAAATATGGCAAGGATGCAATTTGAGATTTATAAAAGCATACTTTCGAAAAAATAAAAGGGCTACTTGCTTTAAAAGTCTTATTTTTAAACTTCTTAGCAAGATAGCCCTTTTGATTTTTAAATCTAAAATAACTCTACAGCTTTACGTTTCTTTCCTTGCTACTAATCCTTATAACTTCACTTACCTCTGATACAAAAATCTTCCCATCCCCTGGATTTCCTGTTGAACAGCAGTCCAAAATAATGTCGATCACCTTTTCAAACTTCTCATCACTCACAACAATCATTACCAGAACCTTAGGAAGAAGATCCACGGTATAGCTTCCAGCTCTCCACTGCAAGGTGATACCGCGCTGTATGCCTCTTCCTTTAACTCTCATAACTGTCATTCCGTATATGCCCTCTTTTTCAAGGCACTCCTTGAGGTCGTTGAGCTTTTCTTCTCTTATGATAGCTTCTATTTTTTTCATCTCAAAACACCCCCAAAATTAAATTCCGCTGTAAGCCTCTTCGCCATGCTGAGATATGTCAAGACCAACAGTCTCCTCTTCATATGTCACAGCCAAACCTATGCTTTTGTCAAGCAATTTTGAAATTATTATGGTCATAATAAACGAAAATGCCCAAACAATTAACACCGAGATAAGCTGAACAAAAAACAGCTTGTAGTTACCAAATAAGAGCCCATCGTTTCCTGCCGGATTTACAGCCTTGCTTGCAAATATTCCTGTTGCAAGCGCCCCCCAAGTTCCACCCATTCCGTGGCAAGCCCAAACATCTAAAGTCTCATCAAGTTCTAATCTTTCTCTGAGTCTAATACAGTAAAATGATATTATGGAAGCAACTGCAGCAATCACAATTGCTGAAAGGGAGTTTACATAACCTGATGCAGGTGTTATTGCAACAAGCCCAACAACTGCACCTGTTGCAATTCCAATTGCGCTTGGTTTTTTGTAAAGCCAGCTTATAATCATCCAGGAAATTGCAGCAGAGGCTGCCGCAACATTTGTGACAACAAATGCGTTGACACCAATCTCGTTTGCAGCAAGGCTGCTACCTCCATTGAACCCGAACCATCCAAACCAAAGTAAAAACGCACCAACAAGTGTTAAAGGAATATTATTTGGCTCCATCTGAACTTTGCCAAAGTCCTTTCTTTTTCTTAGCACAAGGGAAAGCGCCAGAGCTGAGCTACCTGCAGTGATATGCACAACAGTACCTCCTGCAAAGTCTAAAGCTCCTAAGTTTTTGAGCCATCCACCTTTTGCCCACACCCAATGCGCAACTGGATTGTAAACAAATATTGACCATAGCAATGTAAAAAGTATATAACTGCTAAATTTTATTCTCTCAACATAAGCACCTACAATAAGTGCAGGAGTAATTGCTGCAAACATCATCTGAAATGCCATAAACAAAAGGTGTGGAATGCTACCCGCATAGTCAGGGTTTGGCTTATAACCTACATTTTTTAGTCCTGCCCAATCTAAAGTGCCTATAAAACCAAATTTATCAGGTCCAAAAGCCATGCTATAACCGATCAAAACCCATTCAATGCTGATAAGGCCCAGAGTCAGTGCTGACATGGTAATTGTAGAAAGAAGGTTTTTTCTTCTGACCATACCACCATAAAAAAGACCTACTGCTGGTGTCATCAGCATAACCAAAGCAGTTGAAATTAAAACCCATACAATGTCTGCATAGTTCATCCAAAACACCCCCAAATTTTATTTTGAAAGTCTATATCCGCCTAAAATGCAAAATGGGGACATACCTTTTTTGGTATGCCCCCATTGGCAATTACGATTTTATTATATTCTTTTGAGTGTAAATTGTCAATAGGTGAAAGAGAAAAAGTTCTAAATTGCAAAAATAAAAGCCCCTTGGAAAAAGGAGCTGCAAAAATTCTTTTATCTTTTCGAGAACTGGGGTGCTCTTCTTGCTTTCTTGAGACCGTATTTCTTTCTCTCCACCATACGCGGGTCTCTTGTAAGAAATCCTGCTTTTTTCAAAACCGGTCTTAAAGTTGGGTCAGCAAGCACAAGCGCTCTTGCAATTCCATGTCTTACTGCACCCGCTTGACCAGAAAGACCGCCGCCTTTAACCTTTGCAATTACATCATATTTACCGAGAGTTTCAGTAAGTGTCAATGGCTGCTTTACAATAATTCTCAATGTCTCAAGAGGAAAATACTCTTCCATGTTCTTATCGTTCACAATAATTTTGCCATTTCCAGGTGAAAGCCAAACCTTAGCAACAGAAGTTTTCCTTCTACCAGTTGCATAGTATTTTATCTGTGCCACTTTCATATCCTCCCCTAACTAAAACTAAATTTCCAGCACTTCTGGCTTTTGCGCTGCATGTGGATGATTTGGTCCTCTGTAAACTTTGAGCTTTCTCATAAACCTATCTCTCAGCCTATTTTTAGGAAGCATTCCGCGCACCGCAATCTCAATTGCCTTCTCCGGATGCTTTTCAAGAAGTCTGCGATATGGTATGAACTTAAGTCCCCCAGGATACTTTGTGTGATATCTGTATCCATCCTTATCAAGCTTTTTTCCCGTTAAAACAACCTTTTCAGCGTTTATAACAATCACATAGTCACCTGTGTCAACATTAGGTGTAAACTGGGGTTTATGCTTCCCTCTCAAAATCACAGCAATTTTTGCTGCAAGTCTTCCAAGCGGCTTTCCTGTTGCATCAATAACATACCACTTCTTTGGAACCTCGTTTGGTTTTGCAAGGTATGTCTTCATCGCTTTCTTCTTCACTCCTTCTGAAATTTTGTTTTCTGAAAATCTATATTATCAACTCATACTCGGGGCCTCATTTTAAAACATTAAATATTCTAATACATTATATTGTCAATGTCAATTGCTTGGACAAGTATTTTTAAAATAGACTCAAGAGTATCTTCAATCTAAAAATACAAAGCATCTGACAAGAATTTTGGTAAAATATAAATGTAAACTCTGCATTAAAGAGAGGGGGAAATCTTATTGAAATATTTGGTTGCACCGGATAAATATAAAGGGTCATTTGACGCTTTAGTCGCATCTGAGATAATAAAAGAAGCTATTGTTGAGGTTGACAAAAGCGCAGAAGTTTTTCAGCTTCCGCTTGCCGACGGTGGAGAAGGAACCTTGACAGCTCTATCTAAAATTTTTGGTGCCAAAATAGAAGAGGTTGAGGTAAATGACCCTCTTTTTAGGAAGATCAAAAGCAGAATAGGATTTTTTGAAGACAAAGCAATCATTGAAATAGCAGAATGTTCAGGTCTTCTTATTTTAAAAGATGAAGAAAGAAATCCTCTTTACACAACAACATATGGTGTTGGTGAGCTCATCAAATACGCAATTTCAAAGAAAGTTAAAGAAATCCTCATAGGCATTGGCGGCTCTTCAACAAATGATGCAGGCACAGGAATGCTAAATGCACTTGGAATGAAATTTTTAGATGAAAATGGAGAGGAATTAAAACCAATCGGAGAAAACCTGATAAAAATAAAAAAGATAGATGATTCAGAATTTTTAAAAGATGTTCGCAAAGTAAAATTTACAGTTCTGTGCGATGTTACAAATCCATTATACGGAGAAAACGGTGCAGCGTATGTGTTTGCACCTCAAAAAGGGGCAGATGAAAATGCTGTAAAGCTTCTTGATATGGGACTTAGAAATTTTGCAAATGTCGCTAAAGAGTATCTTGGAAAAGACATGTCGCTATCCAGCGGAGCTGGTGCTGCAGGAGGCTTGGGATTTGCACTTTTGGCTTTTTTGAACGCTCAGTATGTATCGGGAATAGATTATATACTAAGCGCTTCGAACGCTGAAGAACACGTTAAATGGGCAGACATTATAATCACTGGTGAAGGAAGATTTGACAGGCAAAGCTTATCTGGAAAATCTACAATTGGAATTGCAAGACTTGGAGTTAAACTTGGCAAGATGGTAATTGTTATTTCAGGGTCTATTGATTGTCCTTTTGAAGAGTACACAAAAGAAGGAATAACCTCAATTTTCTCTATTGTTGATATGGCATCATCGCTTGACAGATGTCTCAAAGAAGCACCACGGCTTTTGAAAGAAACTACAAAGAGCATTGTGAATTTGATTTTAAGGGCAAAAAATTTTTAAGGAACATATAAAATCACATCAGGGCTATTCCGTCTTTTTTCGGAATAGCCCTGAAAAAGGAAAGTTTTTACTTTATGCAAAAACAATGTGGATATCCTGTGCTATAGCATTTTTCTGGCAATTTGATGACCAAAGCGTTTTCTAACTGTTCAAATTCAAGCTCACCTTCAAACCCTAAAAGTTTTATCTTTTTCACAAAAATACCACTTGATAGTCCCAAACTTTTGATGATTGCTCTGTTATCTTCTGGATACTTCATTTGAAAGGCAAAAATTTTTCCATCTTTTTGTGTAAATCTAAAATCCTCTTGCGTCCACTCAAGTTTTTTCTCCTGAAAAGCTCCACCTTGAGCTTTTGTCAGACCTTCTCCATATCTTATCCATGGACGTGTTGCATATATACCTTCTCCGTTTACTTTCATCCATTTTGCAATCTCATCAAGAATATAAAGACATTCATCATCCAACGTGCCATCTGGTTTTTGCGGAATGTTTAAAAGAAGGTTTCCACCTTTGCTGACAATATCAATAAGCATTTCAATTACCTGTTGCGGGGTTTTATATACAGCTCTTACATCATAAAACCAGCCACCTACACATGTATCTGTCTGCCATGGATGAGATAGAATATCTTCGGCTGATCCACGTTCAATGTCCAAAACACCAATTTTATAGACTTCTGGATTTGTGTCTTTTTGAGTGTACACTGCTTGATTTATACCACCGTGATTTTTGGCACTTGTATTGTAAAGATGCGCAACAATACTCAACCCAGTCTCACCAAATGGAACACCACCATCTGAATACAAAAAGTCTGGTTCATACTGGTCGATCAAATCTTTTATTCTTAAAAACCATTTCATATGCCACTGTGGGTTTGGCGAGTACCAATTGACAATCTTTCCATACTGTTTTTCTAGCTCATACTCGTCCCTATTTGGGTGATAAAAATCCTCATAGGCAGGGTCATTTCCATCATATGGAACATCCTTATATGGTCCTTTTGTGTCATGTCCTTTACTTGGTGCAAACCACGAAAAGCTTGCACCCAAGTGTTCTGATACACCAAATGGAAGTCCTCTTTCTCTTGCAGCTCTGCACCACATTCCAACAATATCTTTCTTAGGACCCATATTTACTGCATTCCACCTATGGTATCGGGAATTCCAGTTATCAAAGTTATCGTGGTGAACAGCCTGAGCAATAAAATATTTTGCACCTGCTTTTATATACAGATCAATTAATTCCTCTGGGTTAAACCTTTCAGCCTTCCACATTTGAACAATGTCTTTGTAACCAACCTTTGAAGGATGCCCATACTTTCGCCAATGGTAGTAATACTGTGGTTCTCCTTCTCTGTAGATATTTCTTGCATACCAGTCCCCATACATTGGTACAGACTGTGGTCCCCAGTGCGCCCAAATACCAAACTTGGCATCTAAAAACCACTGAGGACATTTGAATTGTCTTAAAGATTCCCAAGTTGCTTCAAAGGGACCTTTTTGGATAGTTTTAAAATACTCATCCATTTAAAGAGAGACCTCCTTGTACAAAAATTATTTTTTATAAAGTGGGCCAAAATTTTTACATGCTCTAAAATCAGCACCTTCTAAGTCTTCTGTTCCAAACGCACTCCAAGCGCTTGGCCTGAAGATCCTCTCTTCTTCAACATTGTGCATACAAACTGGAATCCTTAGCATCGACGCAAGTGTAATAAATAAATCTCCTACATGCCCATATGTTATTGCACAGTGATTTGCTCCCCAGTTTTCCATCACAGAATATACACTCTTAAATGCTCCCTTGCCAGTTAGTTTTGGTACAAACCATGTAGTGGGCCATGTTGGGTCTGTTCTTCTGTCAAGTATTTCATGAACATTTGCAGAAAGTTCTACTGTCCAGCCTTCTGCAATTTGAAGGACTGGCCCTAAACCTTTAACAATATTTAATCTTGAGATTGTAACAGGCATGCCGCCTCTTGTTACAAACTTAGTCGAAAATCCACCGCCTCTAAAATATCCCAAATTGGCATAACAAAATCTTGTTGCATCTAAGCATTTTTTAACTTCTTGCTCGGTAATTTCCCAGAAAGGCTTTATAGCAGGCTTGCCGTCAATCTCTTGCTGACCTGTTCCATCCAATGCTGCAGAACCAGAATTTATAAGATGAATAACCCCATTTTGAGCAAGTCCTTCTGGTTTCCATCCGGTTACTCTGTAAATAGCATCCGGACTCCAATATGTTCTAACATCTGCAAAAATCTGAGCTGTATTTGTAAGTAAATGCCCAAATAACATACATACACCGTTTAAGCTGTCATTTTCAGTTGCAAGTATGTAAGGCTGTCTAAGTCCATTCCAGTCAAATGAGGAGTTAAGAATTGTTTCCATAAAGTCACCGTTTGGGAAATGATCTGTCCAATGCCGCTGTCCTTGAAATCCTGCTAAAATTGCATTATGTCCAAGTGCTTCTTCGGGATAACCTAATGCTTCAAGCTTTTTGTTACTAATCATTAAATCTCTTGTTATTATAGCCATCTTGACTACAAATTCCCATACCTCATCCTTCTTTTTTCTGTCAACTCTTTTCTCTGGTGGATTAGGATCTTCTCCTTCCTTACAATTATTCCTCACCCACTGTATTGCCCTTTCAAATTCTTCTTGGTCGTATATCTTTTCTTCTATTCGCCTTATTATCTCTGACATGTCAACATACTCAACTCTCATCCCAAGATAGTCCTCAAAAAAGTCAGGATCAACAATCGAACCTGCAATTCCCATCGATACACTTCCAATTGAAAGATAAGACTTATTTTTCATTATAGAAACTGCCAAAGCACTTTTTACAAACTTTAAAATCTTTTCTTGAACATCTTGAGGAATTGAAAAGTCGTCTCTGTCTTGAACATCTTTGCCATAGATTTTAAAAACAGGAATTCCCTTTTGATTGTGAGCAGCAGACACTGCAGCAAGATATACAGCACCTGGTCTTTCTGTACCATTAAATCCCCATACAGCTTTTGGAATATCCAATGTCATATCCATAGTCTCTGTTCCATAACACCAGCAAGGTGTCACTGTTATGGAAACTCCTACTCCTTCTTTTTTGAAAAGTTCATCTGCCATTCTTGCCTCTACAACAGCACCAATACACATTTGAGGTAATACACACTTTACTTTTTCGCCATTTGGAAGATACACATTGTTTTCAATAAACTCAGCAACAGCTTTTGCTAATCTCTTTGTCTGCTCTTCAAGAGATTCTCTAACACCACCATATCTCCCATCTATAGTTGGTCTTATACCCACCTTGGGGTAATCTTCAACAAATCTTTTTTCACCTATAAAAACATTCAATCTTTCATTTAACATTTTTGCTATTTCTCCTTTCTTTCAATTTTTGAGATGCAAAACTACATTGGTGAAATGGAATGAAAGATTGTGAAACGTTTAGCTTTTGTTTTGCAAAAATAATTATAATATCATTTATTCTGTTTTTAGTATACACTCTTTTTTTAAAAACTTGTCAAATTATTTGCCTAATTTTTTGCTATAAACTTTTATATAATTGTCAGTTAGTCACAATCGTGTATCATATTTTTCTATTTACTATAAAAGTGGAAAGGTAATTTATCACCAAAATTCTCTCACTATATGCTAAACGTTTTACATTATACGATAAAATTAAAAGTTTGACTTTTATTTTATTATATTCTTTGGCTCATTTCTTGTCAATCAGAAATAGATTTTAATAAAAAATAAGTCAAAACACTTCAAATCATCTCAAACCCAATAAAATCAACATTTAATCTCTCTAATAGACTTTTTTATTAAAAGTTGTGCATTCAACTTTTTAAAGAGAGGGAAATCGCTTTTATCACCTTTTAGTCTCTTTAAAATAAGTTCAGACGCAGCCTTTCCAATTTCCTCTGTTGGTTGTAGTACTAAAGACAAAGGTGGTTTTACCATTCTTGCTATTTCAATGCTATCAAATCCAATAACAGAAAGTTCATCAGGAATTTTGACATCCTTTTCATTCAGAGCAATTATACTCCCTACAGTCATATCGTAATTTGTAATGAATACTGCAGTAGGAGGGTCCTCTTTCTCTAAAAGCTCCATCATCCTTTTAAATCCTGATTCCATACTATGATAATCACTGAATTTTATATACTCCTCATCTATTTCCACGTTATAATTCTTGTGTGCTTCAATGTAACCCCTCAGTCTTTCCTTTGCTGTATAAATATTTTGTGGACCGCATATTATGCCAATTTTTCTATGTCCCATAGTGATAAGTTTTTCCACCGCTTTGTATGAAATTTCAAAATTGTTTACAACAATTGTGTCACACTCATAATCTGGAATTGGTCTATCAATTGCTATTATTGGAATATCTCTTTTTACAATTTTTCTTATATCAGAACCTTTCAAAGAAGTAGGAACAACTACAAGAGCATCTACTCTTTTTTTATAAAGAAAATCAAATCTTTCCTTTTCTAATTTCTCATCATCTTTATAGTCGCACACAACAACACTATAGCCTGTTTCAAGCAAGATTGTCTCTAAACTTGAAATAATAGTGCTAAAGAATTGCTCAAATACAGGTATAAGCACACCAATGGTCATAGTCTTATTTGTCCTCAAGCCTCTTGCAATCTCATTCACTTCAAAATCCAAAGCTTTTATGGCTTCTTCAATCAATATTCTATTTTTTTCAAGCACATTTCCTCCATTTAAGTATTTTGAAATTGTTGCAATTGACAAGCCTGTGTAGCGAGCAATGTCTTTAATGGTGGCTGGAATTTTTATCACCCTCTTTTGTATAATAACCTTTTATTAGTTTATTTTATCATCCTAAACTCTCTTAAATCAAGAATTTTAGAAAGCATTGTCTCGAATAGGTGTAGAGATATTTACCACAGCGAAAGAATGTGCGAAAATAGTGAGGAGAAACTCATAAAAAGAATTGAGGCTGCCTCCATCCTGTTTGATATAATTAAAAAGTGTAATCTCCCATTCAAAAGAAAAATCAAAAAACTACCAGGATGGGAGGACAGCCTACTATGAATATTATATCATATCATGAAATGAGAAAAATATCTCCCGAAAAAGCAAGGGAATTAATCCGAAAAGTGTTTGAAAATAATAACAAAAACGTATCAAGAACTGCTAAAATATTAGGTGTATCAAGACATACTGTCAGAAGAGCAATATATGGTCCCCTTGAGGATAAATCAAGAAAACCTAAAACTTGCCCCAGAAAACTTTCTACTGAACTTGAAAATCTCATTATCGAGGAATCTAAAAGAACTGGCTTCAGATACAGACGTTTGTCTCTTTACCTGCTCAGAAAATATGGTATTAAAATAAGCGAAAATACAATAAAGTCTATTCTCAAAAGAAATGCTATACCAAAAAAATCAAGAAAGACAAAAAAGGGTGAAAGAAGTTTGTACGATTATGAAGCCCTCATTCCATTTTCTGAATTTCAACTTGATACAAAACATCTTTTAGATAAAGACAGTCTTCCTGAAGAGGTATATGAACATATGAAAAAACACAATTTACCTTGCTATGAGTGGAACATGATAGACATTGCAACAAGAGCAAGATTTACAGCCTACTCCTATGAACTTTCATCTGCTTTTGGCTTTATGTTTATATCCTTGGTGGCTTTATGGCTAAGAACGCATAATGTAAGAAACCCAATAAAAATCCGATTGGACAATGGAGAAGAATTTTGCGGAGGAAGTGAAAGAAAGCTAAAGGAGTGGAATGAGATGTTTTCTATTTTGGGTGTAGAACTAAATCCTATTCCACCAAGAGCAAAACATCTTATGGGGGTAATTGAAAATTCACATAGAGCAGATGACGAATATTTTTTAATGATTCATGCCGAAAGATGTAAAAACAAAGATGACTTTATTCAACGAGCTCAAAGGTGGCAGGATACGTGGAACTTTTTTAGACCTCATAATGGTAAAGGTATGAATGGGAGGACACCATTTGAAAAATTCATAGATTCTAAAACTCTGGTCTCCTCCCATGTGTTTCAGTTCCCTACTTTACTTCTTGAAGACTTATTAAAGAAAGTAGGAACTTTTTATTCTCTATTCTGTAATAAATTAGGTGGTAAATATGTCTTCACCACGTGCCTTTAGAAAGCATTGTTTGAAATACCCATAGGTTTTGATTTGTTTTTATTGATTCTTTTTATTTTGTTGTGTATAATTAAAATAAATAACTTTAAAGTAAATACAACTAAAACAATTTGGAGTGAAAAAAATGAACATCAACTTTAAAATAAAACCATTCTGGTTTTGGAATGGGAAAATGGAAAATGATGAAATAGCAGATCAAATAGCTCAGATGCATGAAAAAGGAATTGGTGGATTCTTCATTCATCCACGGCAAGGTCTCGAAATACCCTATCTTTCTCACGAGTGGTTTGAAAAGGTTTCTGTTGCAATTGAATGTGCAAAAAAATATAACATGGAAGTGTGGCTTTATGATGAATATCCTTATCCAAGTGGAATTTCAGCTGGTGAAGTAGTTGTTCAGCATCCTGAATATCAAGCTTTTATATTAGATTATAAAGTGTTTGAGGCAAAAGATAATGAAGAAATTTGCATTGAAATTCCCATGTGTGAAGTGTTATTAGCAAGAGCTTATAGAATAAGGAACAATATTATAGTATGGAATGAATACATAGATTTGATTGATTATATTGGTGTAATCTACAAAGAACACATTTACCAAGAAAGTGGGCTTACGTTTTACAATAGGAAAAGATACTTTGTTGGAGATGGGGCAAAAGCACTTAAATGGAAAGTACCAAAAGGAAAGTGGAAGATATTTTTGTTTTATCAGTATCCATTAAAAAATTTTAAATATTTCGGGACATTTATTGATCCTCTAAATAAAGATGCTGTAAGACTGTTTATTCAAACCACTCATGAAAAATATAAAAAATACTTGGGTCATGAGTTTGGAAAAACAATTAAAGGAATTTTTACAGATGAAACAGCTCCAGTTGCTGGCAAACTTCCTTGGTCAAAATTGCTTCCTAAGCTTTTTGAGCAAACATATGGGGAAAATCTTATTGAAAAATTACCTCAAATTATTTGCACAGACATATTTGATACAGCCGGTTCAAAAATTAGGTATCAGTTTTGGAAACTTGTTGTGGACACATTTATTGAGAGCTACGACAAACAAATTCTTGAATGGTGTCATCAGAACAATCTTTTGTATGTGGGCGAAAAGCCAATTTTGAGAAGCTCACAATTAGCTTTTATGGACATTCCCGGAATAGATGCAGGGCACCAAAAGGCTGGTGACATTCCACAGGTTGTATCTGAAAACTACAGAGCAAATCCAAAGATAGCATCATCTGCCGCTCACTTTTATAAAAAGGAAAGGGTTTTGTGTGAATGCTTTCACAGTATTGGCTGGAGCATGACAATGCAAGATATGAAATGGATATTTGACTGGCTAATATTGCAGGGAATAGATATGTTTGTCCCCCATGCCTTTTATTATAGTGCAGATGGACTCAAAAAACACGATGCCCCACCTTCAGCCTTTTTCCAAATGCCTTGGTGGAAACATCAAAAAATATTGTCTGAGTATGTAGAAAATGTAACTAAAATGCTTAAAAATTGTAAAAGAAAAGTTGATGTACTTATAGTAGATCCAATTACAAGCCAGTGGACCTGTTTTAACGACAAAGAAGTAAAAGAGAAGATTTCGATGGATTTCTGTAGAATTCAGCAAATTCTTTTAGAAGAAAATGTAGACTATTATGTGATTGACCAGTCATTAGTAGGAAGTTTGGAATGCAGGAATCAGAAGATTTATTATGACAATGAAAAATTTGAATTATTGATCATTCCACCTGTGACCAATTTAGAAAAAGAGGCTTACATGAAGATAAAAGATCTAATATTGAAAGGATGTAAAGTTGTATTTATTGGCTGTTTGCCATTCCAAACCATCGAAGATTTTGATGTTGCCAAAGATATTAGCAATTTTCTTGGAGTAAATTCTATGGACATCGCAAAAGCATATAAAACAGGTTCTAAATTGAACAATACAGTTTTTCTTAACAGTTGTATCTTCATTGGTAATATAGAAGATTTAGTAGCAAAAATTGACAAGATTTGTAAAAAGCCTGTAAGTATATCATATGAATCTTCTAATGACCGTGGTATTCTCTGTGCTTACTTTGAGGACGCAGAACACGACTTTTTATTTATGATTAACCCAACTAATGAAAAGAAGATCTGCAAAGTATACTTGCGGTACAGGCCTGATGAAATAAACAAAATTTATTCGGTTCCATTGACATCGCAAGAACTTGATAAGGAAATAAATTTCGAAAATTCTTTAGATAAAAAGCAAATAACTTTTTCCATGAATTTTGAACCTTTTCAATCGTATTTAATTAAATTAGAAAAAAGTTTTGTTAAGAAAAACGACCATAAAAATGATGTTGAAAAGAGAGTTTTTGAGTACAAAATCCCTCTTGCAACTGTTTGGGAATTTTCAATTGAGAGTTTAAATCCTTTAAGGCTCGGCAGATGGAATTTAAAGTTGATTTTCAACAACGAAAATGAACAGTATTCAATATCTTCAAAAATTCCAGTTACACCAAAACCAATAATTGATCAGATAGAAGAGGCAAAAATTCCAATACCACTAAAAACAAAAAGTTTCTTTGGATGTCCAAAAGAAATAACATTGCCAAGCTTTGAGGCAATATACACTACTTCATTTTTTATAGATGCAGCAAGCCAAAAATTCTGGCTTGTAATTGAAGATGAAGGTATAAAAGGTGAATGGGTTGTGCTTTTGAACAATCATACTATTTTACCAAGAGATTTTGTACTTAAAAGATTTTATTCTCATACTAATTTGGCATATGATATTAGCAACTTAATTAAACTGGGGGAAAATCAGCTTTGTGTATGTGTAAAGATTAGCAGGTCTTTTGATGGACTTCTTACACCCATTTATATCTTCAGCACGGCAGGTGTATTCAAAGTTGATGATAGCTGGCATATAGACAAACTTCCAACTCAAGGCTGCTTTGGTAAAGACCTTGAAAATGGCATTCCTTTTTATGCTGGTTTTATAAAGTACGAAAAAGAAGTTCAAATGCCATCTTTTGAAAATGGTTTTGTGGAATTCTTTATTGAAGATAACATAAATCAGTGTGTAAGTCTTTATATAAATGATGAATTTATAGGTACAAGGTGCTGGCAGCCTTATAGATGGAAGGTAGATTCTGATTTACTTTCTTCAAAGAAGGTAAAGCTCACACTTGAAGTATCAACTTCGAGCCTGCAGCTGTTCGAAGGTGAAGTTATTGAACCAATAACACATAAAATTAAGACAATATAAAACTCATCAATATAAAAATTAGGGGTGGATTTAGATGATGCGAATTGTAGAAAAAATTAGACAAAAAAATGAAAATTATCACTCCGGTCCAATACCTACAATTGCCTTTTTGGGTGACAGTATAACCCACGGTTGTTTTGAGGTCATTGAAGGAACAAAAAGAACATTAGAAGTTGTGTGCGATTTTGAAGCTGTCTATCATAATCAATTTAAAAAAATCTTATCAATGATGTTTCCATTTGCTCAAATTAATATTGTCAATGCAGGCATAAGTGGTGATACAGCACAGGGCGGCTTACAAAGACTTGAAAGAGATGTTTTAAGATTTAACCCAGACCTTGTGGTAGTTTGTTATGGATTAAATGATAGTAACAAAGGAAAAGAGTATTTGAATGAATATTTAGATGGTTTAGCAGGGATATTTATAGAACTTAAAAAACACGATATTGAAGTAATTTTTTTAACTCCCAATATGAAAAATACTTATATTTCACCAGCTATAAAGAGCTTGCCTTTGATTGAGATGGCAAAATTAAATATGGAAAGTCAAATCAATGGAACGTTAGATCTTTACATGGATTCAGCTAAGGAGCTTTGCAAAAAGGAAAAGGTTGTAGTTTGTGATTGTTATGAAAAATGGAAAAAGCTTTATCACAGTGGCGTTGACACAACAAATCTTCTTTCAAATTTTATAAATCACCCCAATCGCCCGATGCATAAGCTCTTTGCATGGTCATTATTTGAGACAATTATGTTTTAAAAAAAAATTTAAATAAAAGGTGGGAGATTTTAAATGAAAATTTGCATAGTAGGCAGTAGTGGACACTATGTATATGCTTTAAGAGGAATAAAAGAAGACCCTCATGCCCAAATTGTGGGAATCTCTCCTGGATGTGAAGGAGAGAATATTGAAAGGTTACATTCTCAAGTAAATGAAATGGGATTCACACCTGTGGTTTATAGCAATCCTATAAGGATGTTTGAAGATCTCAAACCTGACATTGCTGTGATTAATACATTTTTTTATAAAAATTCTGAGCTTGCAATTGAGGCTATGAAAAGAGGAATCCACGTATATATGGAAAAGCCTGTTGCACTATCAATAGAAAAACTTGAAGAACTAAAGAGTGTGTGGAGGCAAACAAAAGTAAAACTCTCATCAATGCTGGGATTGCGCTATACACCCCATTTTTGGACTGCTTATAAACTTATAAATGAAAACAAGATAGGTAGAATAAGACTGATACATGCCCAAAAATCTTATAAACTTGGAACTCGACCTGACTTTTATAAACATAGAAGAACATATGGCGGAACAATTCCCTGGGTTGGCATTCATGCTATTGATTGGATTTATTGGCTAAGTGGCAAGAAATTTAAATCGGTCTTTGCAGGACATTCAAAACTTTATAATAATGATCATGGTGAGCTTGAATCTACTGCTTTTTGTAGTTTTGTAATGGAAGATGAGATTTTTGCAACGGTGAACATTGACTATCTGCGTCCTGCTACTGCCCCTACTCATGATGATGATAGAATTAGAATTGTGGGAACAAGAGGAATTTTTGAAGTTTTAAATGGAAAAGTTTTCTTGCTAAATGATACCACTAAAGAGATCTCAGAAGTCTCTTTAGAAAAACCACCTATTGTGTTTTTAGATTTCTTAAATGAGGTAAGAGGTACAGATAAGTGCTTAGTTAGTAGCGAGGATAGCTTTTATGTAACCTTTGCTTCGCTTTTAGCAAGGCAGTCTGCTGATGAGGATAAGGTAATTGAATTTTAAACTATAATGTTTTAATTATTTCCTATATTTATAAAAATTACAAGGGTTGTTCCCTACCAATAAGGGAATGCAACCCTTTAATATTATGCTCTTATATATTTAACCCTTTAAACCTGTAGTAACAATTCCTTCCACTAGATAGCGTTGGAAGAATATAAATATTATAAATGAGGGAACGAGCGATAATGTTGCCATAGCAAAGGCAGCTCCCCAGTTAGAAACTGCTGTCGGGTCAGAGAACATTCTCAACCCTAAAGATACTGTATACAACTCAGGTTTGCTGAGGTACAAAAGAGGCCCTAAAAAGTCATCCCAACGCCACAAAAATGAAAAGATTGCTGATGTAATTAAAGCCGGAGAAATTAATGGCAAAATAATTCTTGTAAAAATTGAATATTTACTACAACCATCAATTTTAGCCGCTTCATCTAATTCGTTTGGAATTCCTCTTATAAATTGAATCATTAAAAAGATAAAAAATGGCTGACCCAAAAAAGCTGGAACAAGTAAAGGCTTGAACGTATTTACCCATCCCATCTTTTGAAACATGATGTATTGCGGAATCATAACAACCTGATATGGTAAAAGCATAGTTATAATCATACAACCAAACCAAAATCCTTTGCCTTTGAACTTACATCTTGCAAAACCATAAGCTACAATAGCTGAGGAAATGACAGCACCAACAGTACCAATAATAGTAACAATAAATGAATTTTTAAAAAAAACTGAAAATGGGTATCCCGCAAAACCTCTCCATCCATCAATATAATTTTTGAAAAGCCACTTTTTGGGTAGCAATTCGTGCGCATTTAGAAAAATTTCACTATTTTCTTTGAAGGAACTGAAAAACATCCAAAGAAGTGGATACAGCATTATGTAACCAAATAGAATTGTTAGCAGATGAAACAATAATGCTTTCATTGTCTTTGTTCTTCTCACTTTTTATTCACCTTCCTTGGACTCATAATATACCCAAAATGTAGATGATTTGAATATAAAAGCTGTGAGTATTCCAATGATAATAAGCATTACCCACGACATAGCACAGCTGTAGCCCATGTCATAAAATTGGAATGCTCTTCTGTAGAGGTAAATAGCGTAAAAGAGTGTGCTGTTCACAGGGCCGCCATTTGTAATAATGAATCCTTGAGTAAAAGTCATAAAGCTTCCTATCATCTGCATAATCAAGTTGAAAAATATTATTGGTGTGAGCATCGGCAAGGTTATTTTAACAAACTTTTGCCAGCTATTTGCTCCATCAATAATAGCTGCTTCATAATAGCTTTCTGGTATTTGCTTTAAACCTGCTAAAAATATCAACATCGGCGAACCAAATTGCCAAACCGCAAGTAATATCAACGTCCATATAGCAGTTCTTGGATTTCCTATCCATGAAGTCTCACTTTGAATTCCAAATAGTTTCAATATTGAATTTATAACACCATCACTTGTAAAAAGTCTTTGCCAAAGCACTGCCACAGCCACACTGCCACCCATCATAGAAGGAACATAGTATACAGCCCTGTAAAATGGTGTTAGTCTGCTTTTGTAAGAAAGCCAAAGGGCAAGAAGCAATGCAAAAGCCAGCTTTAATGGCACAGTTACAAACACATAGAAAAAAGTTACTGACATTGATTTCCAAAATAACGGATCTTCTTTAAACATTTGTACATAATTTTGTAATCCTACAAATTTAGGAGATGATAATAAATCATATTGAGTAAAAGACAAATAAAAGGTTGCTGCAATAGGAATCAAAGTGAACACAAAAAAGCCAATAAGCCAGGGAGATATAAAAACATAACCAGCAACATTTTCTGAACTCATCAAAAGTTCTCTGAAAGACTTTTTTCGATTAATATTCGACATGTTTTTTCCTCCTTTAATTCAAGTTAAACAAGCCAGCTGATAATATTTTTCAGCTGGCTTGTCTTGCCAAAGAAAAGTACTATACTCAAAGTTTATTTCTTGTTTTTGGCAAGTATTTGATTTGCTTTTTGCATAAACATCTTTGCCGCTGTTTCAGGTTTTATCTGACCATACAAGACTTGGTCGTAAAGATCTTTAAACGTCTGCCCTACTTCAGTTCCGCCTGGTGGATCTGGTGGATCAATAGGTGAACAATTCTTTTCAGCGAGGGCTATATAATCAAATGTCTGTCTCACTGCAGGTTCGACTGCATTCTTGATACCTTCTCTTACTTTTGCTGAAATAGGCACACCTCTTTCAGCAAGCAAAATATTATTCGCCTCTATGCTATTTGTAAAGAAGTTTATAACTTTAGCTGCTTCAGTTTTATATTTGGAGGTTGCAGCAATAGAGAAGAACTGAGAAGGTTTTAAATACAACCCTGGTCTTATACCCCCCTTGGGTGGAAGAGCTAATGCCAGTGGGCGTTTTGCAGCATTTGCTGTTGCAACAAACATGTTGCTCCATGTCCATCCTATCCATGTCTTGCCTTTCACAAATAAGCTGTCTTCAATTGTGGAGGTTGCTGAAACTTCATCAGGTTTTGCTGTATATCCGCCTTTCAATAACTCTAAATTGATATTAAATACATCAATAACAAATTTTTCTTGAGTAAATCCCAAACCCGTTCCATCGTGTTTATATAAGCTTTTGCCTTGCTGCCTTACATAGTATTCAAGTAAGAATTTTGGGTCAGCTGTTAATGCCAAGTCTGCTCTGATTTTGGTTTTTTGAAAAACTTTTTTGATAATCTCTTTGTAGTCATTCCAGGTCCAGTTGCCATCTTCAGGTATCTTAACACCTGCTTTTTGAGCCACAGCAGGGTCATAAATTATTGCTAAAGCGTTAGTCCCTAAACTTATGGCATAAATCCTTCCACCAACTGATCCACTTTTTATACTTGCTTCACTTACATCTTTCAGATTCAATATTCCATTTTTTGTGTAAGGTGTTAAATCTGCCAACAATCCTTTTTGAACATATTGAGCTAAATACATATAGTCCATTTGAATAATGTCAGGCAAATTCTTTGCAGCTGCTTGAGTTGTAAGTTTATCCCAATATCCCGACCAGCTTCCAAATTCTGTTACAAAACTTACTTTTCGATTAACCTTTGCTCGGTATAGTTCAAGCACCTTTTGAGTTCTGTCATGACGCGTTTGGCTTCCCCACCACGCAACTCTGAGTTTGATTGACTGAGAAGAACCAAAAGCCTTTTCAGAAGGTTTAGTAAAAGGAAATATAAGGATTGAAAATAAAAATATTATAATAGTTCCAATGCACAATATTCTTTTCATAAAATTTCCTCCTTCCTTTTTTTTTAAAATTAAATGCTCTATTGAGCATTTATACCCTCCTTCACTTGTTGCAAGGATAAAAGATAATATTCCTTACTTTCTGCTTTTATTTTATATTTGTTTAAATTGAATCTGTTTTATTTGCTGTTTTATGGATTTAAATTTACTTCTGTATTTAATATATCTAATTATTTTGAAATTGTCAAGAATTATTGCATATTTAATTATAAAATTGACCAAAATAAAAACAAAATTGTTTATTAGATAACTAATCTTAAGGAAATCACAAAATATTTTTAAAAATCAAAAGTATATTGAAAAAGTAGAGGCTTAGCTCAATCCTTTTTACACAAATATATAGAGTCATCCAAAACAATTATTGCCTGTGTATGTTTTGAGCAAATAAAGTATTCTAAGTATAGTTTTTTGTTTATGCATGATTATTTGACTTTATTTCTATGTTTATTTTATATCTGCTATTTTATTTTGTCAATATTTTATTACACTAAAAAATAAAAGAGCTATCAAAATAAAACTCAAGATAGCTCTGTACTTTTTAAAATAAATTAAGCCTATTCAGTTTAAAAATATAAGATTTTACCTTTTAAACATACTAAAACAACAGTAATCAATTAAATCAAACTCTTCTGTTTGTTTCGCCCACGGTACTCCTATTTCAGAAAATAGTTTTCTATTCTCAGCTGCCTCATCTATGATTTCTTTTATATTTTTGATATAGGTATATATCTTACCATTTTCATTGCTAATCTCTAAATATTCGTCTGGAATATCATAAATACACCCTGACGATTCGAAAGCCCCGTTGGATGCCAAAACAAAATTGCGAGTCACTTCCAGAGGACAGTAAAGTTGTTTGCCTTCAAACAGATGCTCCACCATATTAATGTACATATTCACAAACAAATCTTCGCGTCCACCATCAAACTCTTCTGTATTGCCATCAAAATATTCTATCTTAAACTTATTTGCAAATGTCCAATAAGCTCTTGCTTTTTCAGCTTCTATTATGATATAGGGTGACTCTTCTTCCCTGTTACATAACGTTGAATAAAAATAGACCTCGATTCCTGTTTTTGTGATGATTCTCACACACGCTGTGTCTTCACCTTCAATTTTATGACCGTGATAAAGTTCTGCAGTAACTTTCTGAGGTACACCTCCATTTTCTTCTGAGGTCTCAGCAATAATCAATTCATTGTTCAAAAGATGTGCAAGAGGATTGTTTATTGTTCCATCCAAGACATAGTTACCATCAACAATTAGCTTCCCAGCCCACGCATTTCTTTGATAATAGCTTTCATCCCTTTTCCAACGTCCAACACCAATAATTGATTTTATCCTGCCAAGCCTGCCTTCTCTTATATACTCAAGAAGTTTTCTAAATGCTTTACCAGAGGTGTTTTGAAAGTTCACGCTACAAACCCTTTTTGTTTTTCTCTTCGTCTCAATTATAGCGTCAATATCCTGAATTGTCACAGCAGGCGGCTTTTCAAGCAGGACATTAAAACCTCTTTCCATTGCATCAATTGCCATTGGAGCATGTAAATGAATGGGCGTTGAGATGGCAACAAAATCTAAGTCTTTATGATTTTCAAGCATTAATCTATAATCCTGATAATACTCAACACCTCGAGAAGCCAATCTATCAATCACTTCTTTATTTTTTTCGTAGCTTGTTGCAACAATTGCTCTCAAGTCAACCATCTTCCCTTGAAGCTGTTCTATTGACCGCAAGTGTATACTCCCAAAACCACTAATTCCAATAAGACCAATCTTTGCAATATTCAAGACTGTCCACCCCTTTTGATTTATAATCAAGGCTTTAGAACAGATTTTATTGTATTTTTGTTTTCCATATCCTCAAGAGCTTTTGTCGCATCAGTCAACTTATAAACATTTGTAATCATCTTTTTGAAAAGTTCCCTGTTCTGGAGCACAACATTCACTGCCATATATAAATGTTTTGTATCGCTGACCCATACCCCTTGATATCTTAAATTTTTTCTCACAATATCATAGTAACAATCGAGTGTAACGCTGCCGTTTGGGTCACCAAAACCAAGTGATAAGTAGCTTCCACCATTTCGAACAAGTTTTATTCCCTCACTTACTGCTGATGGATGTCCCACAGCTTCAATTGCCAAATCGACTCCACGCCCATTTGTGATATCCATTATTATTTCCTGTCTTTGGCAAGCTGTAGTTGAATTTCTATCAAGCACATGCGTTGCCCCAAATTCTTCACACATTTTAAGTCTTTCTTTTGTGCCACCAATCACAATTATATTTCGTGCTCCTCTAAGTTTTGCAAAAATGATTGCATAAAGCCCTATAGGACCTGGCCCTTGAATTAGGACACTGTCACCAAAATCAGGTGAAACAATGTCAAAAGCATGAGCACACGTTGCACCAGAACATGAGGCAGATACTAAAATTTCTGGATCAACATTCTCTTTTATTTTTATCACTTTCGTATCTTTGTGAAGATAAATGTACTCCGAATAGCAGCCTCTCAAATGCGGAGGCTCTGCGCAGCTAACGCTTATCCCATATGTCCATCTGTGCGGACACAGATAGCTTTCTTTTTTGACAGCACAAAAGTAGCACCTACCACACACAACACCCCTGTCCCAAATTATCAAATCTCCCTCTTGAATTTTCTCGCCATTTATATCACGCCACTGACCTGAAATAGCATACACACGTCCAACACCTTCATGCCCTAAAATCATGGGAAGTTTTGTACGCGGGTCATTACCTCTGAACATATGCACATCAGATCCACAAACACCCGCCGCTTCAATTTTAACAAGAAGTTCACCATCAGAAGGCTTGATTAGTTCAAACTCTTTTGCTTTTAACGGCTTGTTAAATTCTTCTAATACCATTGCATAAGCTTTCATTTTACTTTGCCCCCTAAGGTTTCGGGTTTTACTGGTTCCATAGGAAAGACTTCAACTTGATTTGTCTCTTTGTTTAGCTTGCATACGTGATATATGTTGTATCTTTCATCTCTTGGCTTTGGCCACAAATCGCTGTAATTTTCGAACATCAAGTGCGGTCCTCTGCTTTCATCTCTTAAAATGCAACTTTTTACCACTGCCTCTGCACACAAAAGCATGTTTTTTAGCTCTAAAAGATATTCATACTCAACAGGCTTGATTTTTCTTGTTTTCAACTCCTCAATTTTCATAAGTGCTTTTTGAAGTCCATCCTGATGTCTCACAACACTTGCGTACAAATCCATAACCCTATTTAGTTCTGATATAGCATTCTCCAAATCAATGCCATCTTCAGCTATATAGATTTTATAGCTTTCAAACAGGCGGTTTGCTTCAGAAATTGCAGATTCTTCATCAATCGAAGTGTTTGAGGCAAATTCAAAGCTACTTTCCCCTGCTATCTTACCAAAAACCTGAGTATCCAAAAGTGCATTTCCGCCTGGTCTGTTTGCTCCATGCTGTCCGCCTGCACACTCGCCACAGGCATACAAGCCACTAATTGCTGTATTTGCATTTTCTCTAATTTTTACACCACCCTGGAAATGCTGAATTGATGGCGCAATTTCTAACATTTGGTTTCTAAGGTCAATTCCTCTTTTCAAAAACCACTCAACTGTCTGAGGATTTATTTCACAAAGTCTTTCGTATGGAGTAGATCTTTTATTTGTAAGATTTTTAACTTCTGAGTAATATCTTTGTTTTAAGTCTTCTCTTAGGTGTTTAAATTCAAAACCTTTTGGATTTTGAGTAAAGTCTAAAAACACTTTACCCCCACGGGCAATCTCTCTGAACACTGCAATGTCTATCAAACATGTCTTGTGCTCGTAGCTTATTGGCCACGTTGCACCTTTTTCAAATACATCATTGTACGCGATAGGATAATTTAATAAAAATTCTTCTCCTTTTTCATTTACAAACCTGGGGACACATCTCATTATACTTCCTGAACACGCAAGTTTTGTTTTGGGGGATGAAAGACCTATTTGAATAAACTCCATATTCACAAGCAAAGCCCCTGCACGAAGTGCCATTGCATACCCATCACCTGTCATGCGTGGTGGAAACACATTGCTTTTATAAATACTTCCTGCCCCACCTGTTGCTAAAACAATGGCTTTTGCAAGTATTATGATATTTTGATTCCCTTTAAAAGCAATTGCTCCGCAAACTTTGTTATTCACAACAATCAAATCACTTATCATCACATCTTCTAAAACTTCAATATCCTTCATCTCACCAAGCTTTCGAATCAAAGCCTTTTCTATTTGAACAGCAGTATCAGGTCCTGTAAAACATGCACGCGCATATATAGAACCGTCTGTCACAAATTGAGCAGGTACGCCATTTTCTTTTACAAACGGAACACCGAGACTATCTAAGTAAAAATAAGCATCGGCTGAGTTTTTTGCTAAAATCTCAGCCAAGTCATAATCAGAAACAAGTCCGCCAATCTCATAGATATCTTTTGCATGATATTTCCAGTTATCTTCACCTTTAGGCTCTGTTGTGGGAAGTGTGACATGGAATGCCATTCTATCAGAGTATGCAAGAGCTGTAGTACCACAACTTCCTATTTTTCCTTTACTTGCCAGCAAAACTTTTATTCTTTTTCGGCTCTCATATGCTCTTTCACACGCTGCAATTGCAGCTCTCAAACCTGCTCCGCCACTACCTACTACCAGCACATCTGCTTTGTATATCACTTTTAAACTTCACCTCTTCTTACCATTAAGATTGCCTTGGCTGGGCACAGTTCTGCACAAAGTCCGCAGCCATCGCAGTTTTGATTTACTTTAAACTTTCCATCATCCTTTTCAATTGCATCATATATGCAAACTGTGAAGCACTTGCCACAAGATGTGCATTTTTCTTTGTCAATCCTTGCAACAGCCCAGTGCGTTCTGTCAACAGAGTCCATGTCAAGAATTCTACTGCACACCTTTCCTTTAAAATCATCAATTGTGTTGTAACCTTTTCTCTCCATGTACTCTTCTAAATACTTGTTTATCTTTTTTATAACCCCATAGCCATTCAAAATAACAGTTGTGCAAACTTGAACAGCCGACGCACCTGCCAATATGTATTTGACAACATCTTCTCCATTCATGGCACCGCCGCTTGCACTGATACTACATTTCACTTTTGGCGATACAGCGCTTATCCACCTCAAACCATACATAATTGCCCACGGACCACCATGCCCTGCATAACCGCCGTGCAAAATGGGTGCTTCTTTCTCAATATCAATGTCAAGCCCTGTAAATCTATTGAACATTACAAGCCCGTCTGCTCCTGCACTGTCGAGTCTTAAGGCATCAGATCCCGGATTTGTAGATTGAGGAGTCATTTTGGGTATCACTGGTATCTTAACATTGCTTTTGACAAGTTTTGTTGTGTTGACCATCTCTTCAATTACATCCATACCAGACATTATATGCACACCGTGAGGACATGAAAGGTTTAGCTCTATCGCATCAGCCCCTGCCTGCTCCATAAGCTTGCTATACTCAAGCCATGCATCATCTGTGTAGCAGTTTATACTCGCAATAACTGGAATGCTTAGCTTTTGTTTTGCTTTGAATATAAATTCAGCATACTCTTGAGGGTTAAATTCGCTTGCCTGTTCATATGAGTAAAGCGTAAACGTGTTTTCATGCTTGACTATTTTAAACCGTGGAGTGGGTGCAATTCTGCATATTTCCTTTTGAAAAAGACTTTTTGTCACAACTGCCCCAGCACCGTTTTCTTCGCATCTTTGAAGCCTCTCCACAGTTCCAGTAATGCCAGCAGATGCAACAATTACAGGTGTTCTTAAATTCAGCTTTGCATACGTCGTTGATAGGTTTGGCATTTTTATTAAAAACCTCCTCTACTTGATTTTAATAAAGTAAGGAGTGGGGAAGCCACTCCTTCTTATTTTGGACATAAATTTATTTGTGTTTAAGATGATTATATCACCTATTCTTGATAAAGTCAATTTGTTCTTTTGTTTTTATTTTGTTTGTTGTGGATTTAATAAAATTTTAAGCGCAATGAATTATTGTTAATTACGTGTTTTATCTTCTGAAACATTTTCCTCCAGCCTTTTGTGCTCTGAATTTTGCCATCTTTTTTTGAGCAAGAAAGCTGCGGCTTTTGGCTGTCTTTGCCTTGTAAAGATTCCTTTCCTGTTGCCCATAATCCTTCGAACCTCTTGTTTTGTTGCAAAGTCTGCAAAGTTCCATATGTGTTCGCCTATCACAAAATCCAGCCTGTCAAACACCCTATGATATCTTTCAAGCATCTCACACTGATATTCCTCAGAAAACATCATTGGAGGACTTGAATGAAATCCTGCAATTGTATCTGCCCCATACTCTGTTATTATCACTGGTTTTTGATAAAGCTCAAACCACCTTTTCAGCTCCTTTTCAAGCTGGAACTCTATCAAATCCAGTCTGCCAGGATCAGAATACCATGAATAGTACCTGTTTACACATATAACATCAACAAGACTTCCCACTTTGGTCTCATCTGGAAAAGAGGATTCAACCAGCGTCACCGGTCTTGTCGGGTCAAGCTTTCTCACCTCATCTATTACTCTTTTGAAATATTCATATGCCCCATCTTCATATGTTGCAGCCTCATTTGCCACACTCCACATAATCACACTTGGATGGTTTTTATCCCTTGCAATAAGTTGTCTTATAACTTCTAAGTGATGTTCTAATGTCTTTTGGTTTACTCTCTCCGCGGTAAACACTTTTTCGTTTTTGTTAAAGAAATTCATGCCAACAGCTGGTGCCTCGTCAATTACCAAAAAACCATACTCGTCTGCCAAGTTTAAAATCTCTTCTGCGTAAGGATAATGTGATGTTCTGAATGAGTTTGCTCCTATCCATTTTAGGAGGTTGAAATCTTTCACAGCTATCACAGGGTCGTATCCCTTGCCCCTTATATCACTGTCTTCATGCTTTGCCAAACCTTTAAGATACACTGGCTTACCATTTAGGAAAAGTCTTTTGCCTTTTACCTCAACTGTCCTTATTCCCACAGGAAGATAATATTCATCTACCACCTTTTCATCGTGTATTAAAGTTACATTTAGTTTGTAAAGATATGGATTTGAAGGCTCCCAAAATATCGCATCTCCAACCTCTATCATACCCTCTGGCCCTTCGACCTTTGCTATTTGCTTTCCATCTTTGTCATACAAAGCTACTGCTATCTGACATTCATCCTTTTTTTCGCCACTTACAGCCACCTTAAAGCAAACTATACCCTTTTGACCCTCAATCTGGGTTTCAATCTTAATATCCTCAATATATGTTTTGGAAGTGGTGTAGAGCAAAACTGGTCTGTGAATACCTGAATAGTTGAAAAAGTCAAAAAGATATTCCTGAGTTTTATACCCTTCTGGATGCATTGGGTCATTGTATTCCCTTATAAACCCTGGTGGAAGACAACTCCAGTCCAAGATGTTGTTTACAACAATTGTAAGTCTATTCTCACAGCCAATTTGGGCAAATTTATTAATCTCAACTTCAAAAGGTGTTAATGATAAAATAAAAATGTACTGAAAGTGGAATATAATGATGTACAAAATTGTACATTGATATGATATCCTTTCTCATAGTGAGGAGGGATATCAAATGCAGAACTTAACAGCACATTTAAACATGATAAGGGCGATGAAAATGAAACCTAACTTTTCAGAACTTGCAAGAATATATGGGATGGATAGAAGAACAGTTAAAAAATATTATGAGGGTTATGAAGGAAAACCTAAGAATAGAAATAAACCAAGTAAATTGGACAAATACTATGATGAGATAAAATCAAAGCTTGCTATCAAAGGAGTTACAGTCAAGGGTGTTTATGAGTATTTAAAATCAAAAGATGAGACAATAGGAACATATTCAAACTTCAATAAGTATGTTAAGAAAAAAGGATTAAAGCCAGAGAAGAAAATAAAAGGTCACCCAAGATTTGAGACAGATCCAGGTGAGCAAGCGCAAGTTGATTGGAAAGAGAATATAAAGCTTGTCTCAAGAAATGGAGAGGAGTTTATCATTAATGTTCTTGATTTTAAATTAGGTTATTCAAGGTATTGCTGCTTTGAGATAAACAGGACAAAAACTCAAGAAGAATTAATAGAAACTCTAATAAGAATATTCAAAGATATAGGCGGAGTACCGAGAGAGATTTTATTTGACAATACAGCAGCAGTTGTTGATATAACAGGTGAGAAAATTAAAGTAAATTCAAGATTTAAAAGTTTTGCAAAAGACTTTGGGTTTGAAGTAAAACTGTGCAAACCAAGACATTCGTACACAAAAGGAAAAGTTGAAGCAGCAAACAAGTTTATAGATTGGATACTGCCATATCAGGGTGAATTTGAAACAGAAGAGGACTTAGTAAGGATAATAAAAGAGATAAACGCAAAGGTCAATATGCAGCCAAATCAAACAACTCAAGTTCCACCTGCTCTTCTGTTTCAAAAAGAAAAAGAGTATTTACAACCCTTGCCAGACAAAAGGTTAATAGACAGTTACCTAAATTCCTACAAGTCAGTTAAAGTCCAAAAGGACTCTCTGATTTACTACAAGGGAAGTAAATACTCTGTTCCACCCGAATACATAGGAAAGACAGTCCAAGTAAAGGAGGTGGAAAACAAAATTTATATTTATTATAACACAAACCTGTTAAGGATACATGTTATTGATGAAAAAAATATCAATTATCACGATGAAGATTACAAGCAGCTAATGCTAATGAGAGTTGGTCAAAGAGAAGAGCTTAACAAGATATGTGAGGAAAACCTAAAGAAATTTGATAATCTGTTGAAAACCTAAAGAAAGGAGAAAATCTAAAAATGAGCAACTATGTGAAACTACTTAACAACTTAGAAGAGTTAGGTCTTCACAACATAAAGAATAACCTTGACAAATACTTAGATTTAGTGGCAAGCGGAGAAAAAAGTATGACAGATGCATTATATGAACTTAGTAATTTAGAGATAAAAGCCAAAGAAGAAAGGGCGATATTAGGATGTGTGAGGGTGGCAAATTTCCCATTTATAAAAGGTATAGAAGATTTTGATTTTTCATTTCAGCCAAGTATAAACAAGCAACAGATAATGGACTTAATGAGTTTGAGATTTTTAGAGGGTAATGAAAATATACTATTTGTCGGAACACCAGGGGTAGGGAAAACGCATCTAGCCACAGCAATAGGTATAGAGTGTGCAAAACGAAGGTATTCAACATATTTTATACATTTTCAAGAGTTAATAGCCCAGCTAAAGAAAGCATTATTGGAGAACAGATTAGAGTACAGACTTAAGCATTTTTCGAAATACAAAGTTTTAATAATAGATGAGATAGGTTATTTGCCAATAGACAATGATGGAGCAAATTTATTTTTCCAGCTGATATCGAGCAGATATGAGAAGAGCAGTACAATAATAACAACTAATGTTGTATTCTCAGAATGGGGAGAGATATTTGGTGGAGCGACAATAGCAAATGCAATTTTAGATAGGCTACTGCATCATTCTTACGTGATTTTCATAAAAGGTCCTTCATACAGATTACAGTCAAAAACAGCATATTTTAGCAATACAAACCAGCAAAGTTAAGTTTATTTTTTGTACATTTTTATTTTCGATTTTTTGTTCATTTTGATATTGACATTTACAAAAGGCAAAAACCCACCTTTGTTCTGGGCTATTTCCTTACCATTTAAAAATACTCTTGCGTGATGAGTAGCACTTCCAACTCTCAAAACTATTCTTTTGTCCTTCCAACCTTCAGGTATGTAAAATGTCCTTTCATACCACACATCACCTATGTGATCTCTTATGCTCTCATCCTGGGTTATGTCATTGTAGCTTGACGGCACAGGCATCAAAATAGCATCTTCAAGGGGTTTTTCAAACCACCTCTGTTCATAGCCTTTATTGTCCCTGTCAACTTTAAACCTCCATATACCGCTTAAGTCTTTTATCTCTCTTGTTCTTGTCTCACGTGGATAAAGCATAGCTTACAAAACCTCCTTATTATGTATTTTTTACTTCTATCATAGCTCATCTCCAATAAATTCTAGCGCAAGCAATGCGTTTAATGACCATTGAGAAGCTATATTCGTTGAAATAAAAGGAATCTCAGCAACAGGCGCAGGTACAGTTGCCAATTGTAAATTTATACCTCCATCACAAATAAATTTTAGCCATGGATTTTTGTTATGGTCTAAAAACATCTGCCATATTTCTTTTTTCAATTCAGGAATATTTTTCTTCATTGCAGCAAAGGCAGCCATCCCAATATTGAGCATGTTCAACTTAAATCCAAAGCTTGGAACACCCCAGCTTTTTAAAATCTCATTTTTGTTTTCTTTAAATTCAGTATAAAAAAGGCCCTGCTGAGCACACAATTCTTCAAATTCTTTATCTTCAAAATTCTTGGCTATCTCAAGCCAAACAAGTGTATTTCCAAAACAAAATACAAAATTTGAACCACCAGTGTATTCAACAGGTTTTAACTGGGTTTTTTCAGGATCATAGTCAAATACCCCACCCGAAATAAATGCTGCTGGATTTTTCTTCAAAAAGTCCAGTATCTTTATTATCTTTTGTTTGTAAATTTCTTCCTTGTGCCTTTCCCATCTTACAAACCAATTGGCGCAAAAGGTCATAACATCCGGTCCAACCCTTATGTGTACTCTATTTTCAGGATCATTCGTAAAATACGCACGCATAGGGTCCATGTGCATAATTTGTTTGTCAATATCTTTTACATCATCCATAAGCTGCCCTATTCTTTCATCGGCAGTAAGATAATAGTAATACCTGTGAAGGTATGCCATGCTAATTCTCACTTCTTTGCAACCACATCCCCAATGAACAACATTGTGCCTTGAACCCAGTCCCTTGTATTCCCCAAGATGATACACATCTACTTCTGATGTATGTCTTGTCATTGCCTCAGCCATTTTAAATATATCAAAACGTCCTGTTCTTAAAAACATAAGCCAAAGCCAAATGTTTGGCACAAGCTCTGTGTTCTGCCAAGCATATCCACCAATATCATATTTCCACATATGTCTTACCATATCATAGCTATGCATAAAATCACCATAGTCCCAAAAACCGTACCACTTTCTTCTCTCAACTTCCTTTAGATAAAAATCAACAATAGCTGTCAGTATTCTTTCAATCTTTTCTTTCTTGGAGTTGCTATTATCCGGTAAATTTAATCCTCCAAATATCTCTGTCTCTTTATACCTTTCAGGGCTACATACAAGAAGAGGAGAAAATCCTTGCATTTTTGCATATTCCAAAAGCTGCTCACTTGTTGGAGCATAATCAAAACAGTACAGCCACAGCTCATTTGTATTAGCTATACCATAGGGAGTACTTCTATACTCATCAAACCCTTCATATGAAGAAGATGTGTATGTACCAAAATCATAGTGTCTCAAATCCATAACTTCAGCATAAGGTGGCCAAAGCCAAACTATTAAATTTGCCTCAGAAGAAGTTAAATCTTTTGCCTCAAATCCTGAAGGATATTTTTGCCAAAAATCCTTTAAAGCTACTCCAAGCCCACCATTCTCATCACCAATATATGCAAACCCCATAGATCTTCTGCCTTCTGTTGCTTTTACAAAACTGCACTGGCAAGATGTACGTTTTTTAATAACATAGTGCTCGGAAGAATCTTGAAAAAGAATAAATTCATCCCACTCTGGAGTATTGTTAATCTCCCTAATATAATGGTGGTCCTCGTCAATATCAAAATCTACTGGTTGTCCATTGACCTGATTTTGAAACATTATTTTGTATCTCTCTTTTCTGTACACATCTATCAAATTTTTTGGTGACTCACAAAAAAGTCCACTGTCCCCTCCAAATCTTACAAATCTATTGTACAGAGGAGAGTGCAAAGGAAGATCAAATTTTAAGCCCAATCCTTTTATAAAATCTTGATGGGGATTTCCGTTGTAAATAAATGTATGAACAATCTTAATTTTATCTGAATTTGCATAGAAATATAATCTCAACTCAAAAGGCAACCACCCTTGTTTGAGTAAAGAGCCATCAAATGTCATCTTGGTATTCCGCAAGTGTCTTCCCCACACCCTTATAACACATCTCAAAGGTCCGTGAGACTCTACTTTTGCACCTAATATTTGAGGAATGTATTCTTCTTCAACTTTAGTCTTATATCCTGTAAAATTAGAAATTCTTTCTGTAATAAGAATTTGCGTGAGATTAGAGCAAATAATCTTTTGTCCTACTTTTAAATATTCAATAATTTTATCTCCGGTCTTGCTAATTTTGCACTCAAGCTTGCCTGTTGTCACGCTAATATGCTCCTTGTCTTCATAAACTTCAACCATTGTTTCGAATTTTGTTACGGTATCTTCTTCAATACATGCAAAGAGCTCATCAGGTAAATTGGTGCCAAAGAAAGCAGCGTGGCTACTCACCTTTACCGACCCATCACCCCAGTATGAAAGTGCCCAGTTTTGAGTAGGAATAATACTTCCATCCTTGTTTCTGACAATAACATTTTCTGTATTCCAGAGCTGAGCTTTTTTCCATGGAATACAAAACGTTGCACCAATATTGCCTACCTGCGGTTTGACAAGCCATTTTAGCTTTATTTCTTGCATTTTTTAAGCCTCCAAATTCAATAAGTGTTTTAAAAAAAATCTCGTGCGAAATATCAGAAATGTTTCGCACGAGATTCTATTTTTAATAAAATTGTTAAGACACAGGTCCTAAGGATTGAGAATCTTATATATGTCTTCTTTGTAAGGAATATTCTTTTTATATTTACGATACAGTGCATTTACTTCTTTTATAATCTGGTCTCCTCCCTGCCTTCTCCAGTTATCAAGAACTTTCTTAAAGCCCTGGTCATTGAGCTGACCAGTAATATATTTAACGCGCGCATCCTCTATCATATTATCAAGTGTGACACCGCGTTTGATATAAGTATCTGACATACCTATCAATGCTTCTGCCGGATTTGGCACAAGAATATTGAGCTTTTCATTCAAAGCTTGCATATCTGCCTGCAGCTGCAAAAGTGGAGTCATATATCTTGGTGTTCCACCGTTTGCAGGATAAAAATGTAGAACCTGGTTAAGTCCGCTTATTTCTCTTGACAAATCTGCTGGCAAGTTTGGAATAGGATCTATTTTACCATCTACAAGTTTGTAATGTCTGTTCGGTAGTCCATAACCAAACAGATCCTGCATTGTTCTGTCGCCAAACTTATCTAATATCGACATTACTTTCTTGAATGTATTCATATCTTTTACACTTGTCTTTGAAACCATCAGATACCCCGCATAACCAGAAGTCGGCATATTTCTTAGACCATATTTACCTTTCACAGACACAACAACGTCCATTATATCTGTATCCTTTGCATCTTTTGGAATGATACCGTTGTTCTTGAGGCCATTGTAAATTCTGTTTGCAGAGTCTATAACGTCAATCTTTACTCCACCTTTACCCTGTGAGTAATAATCCTCCCATCTTGCACCTGGAACACTCGGGAAGTCATGGTTAAACAGCTTTTCTTGATACATCTTTCGCCAGAATTTTAAATTTTCTATATATGCATTTGTCAAGAAAGTTGGCACCAACTGTCCGTTTTTGTTCAATCCCCATCCATTCGGACCACCAAACCATGTGAGAGTAATATAGAATGGTCCATTGTAGTTGCAAACAATCATTCCATATGTGTCATTTTTTCCATTTTTATCTGGATCATTGTAAGTAAACTTCTTTAACATGTTGTACAAATCATCAATAGTTTCAAGCTTAGTGATACCAACATTTTTAGCCCAGTCTTTTCTATAAACAATACCATTTCTTCCCAAGGTCCTTGAACGTGGAATACCATATATTTTACCATCAATGGAAGAGTTCCACAGAACTATATCCGGGATTGCTTTTAAATTCTTATATTGCTTTATATACGGTCCAAGTTCCCAGAATGCTCCTGCTTTACATGCACCAATTATAGACGCAGTTTTTCCTGGTACATAAACCACCATTGGAAGATTTCCACTTGCTAACATAATGTTTAATTTGTCATTGTAACCATCGGCAGGTACCCATGTAAACTCCAGGTCAGTTTTTAGGTACTGTTCTGCTTTTAAAATTACTGGACTATTTGATGGCGCAGGCTCTGTCCCAAAATACTGAGCCATGATTGTGAGTTTAAACGAATACTTTGATTTTGATGCACCCAATACTCCTATTGATGTTAACAACAAACCTGCAATACAGATACTAACTACAAATAACCTCAAAATCTTCTTAACTTTACTCATAAATTAACTCCCTCCCGCTTTTTGTTTTTGAAAAATAAATTTTTGAATTTTGAATTTATCTTCTTGTTTATAACATCTCATTTTACATCTTTACATCACTCCTTCAATGAACCAATAAACATACCTTTTATGAAGTACTTCTGAAGCCATGGATACAAAAGCATTATTGGTAAAGTTGCTACGACAATTATTGCCATCTTCAGCGACTCCTGTGGAGGTTGGAAATTAGGATCAAATTGTGTTAGGTCCGAAGCAAGCGTGGTTGACAACATTACTATTTGCCTTAAAATTAGCTGCACAGGCCATTTCTCAGCATCGTTTATATACAAAAGCGCTCCAAACCATGAATTCCAATGCCCCACTCCATAGAACAAAGCAAATGTCGCAATAATAGGCTTTGAAAGAGGAAGTATTATCTTCCACAACACTTGAGCTTCTGTACATCCATCAATTCTTGCTGCATCCTCTAAATCCTGTGGCATTTCCTGGAAAAAGTTTTTGACAACAAAGAAGTTAAAGGGACTAATTGCACCTGGCAACCATAGTGCCCAATAAGAATTTAAGAGACCCAGGCTTTTTACCAGCAAATATGTAGGAATCATTCCTCCACCAAAAAGCATTGTAAATATTATGCCATTTAAGACAATACTTCTGCCTATAAAGTGCTTTTTTGAAAGAGCATATGCCATTGTAAATGTGAAAAACAGATTTACCAAGGTACCTCCTACCGTGATAATCACACTGTTGAGCATACTACGAAGAAAATAGTTTGAAGCAAAAATAAATTTATAGGTGAGAAGAGTAGGATTATGAGGAATTATAAAGAATGTCCTCGTTTTTATTTCTGAATCTGGAGCAAAAGATGCAGCCAAAACGTATAGGAAAGGTAAAACAGTTATTATCGCCCATATTCCAAGGAATATATGATTAAAAACATCAAAAATAGTACTTGCTACTGTCTTATTCTGTCTCATTTTTGACACCTCTCAAATTCTTGAATAAAGATTAGAACAATGAAGTTTCAGTAAATTTCTTGGACAGATAGTTAGAAACCTGAATCAAAATCAGTCCAACAACAGACTTAAAAAGACCAACCGCTGTACTGTAACTGTACGCTCCTTGGGTAACCCCTACTTGATAAACATATGTGTCAAACACTTCTGCTACCGACCTGTTAATAGGATTTTTCATCAAAAATATCTGTTCAAAGCCAGTATCAAGAAGATGTCCCAATCGCAAAATGAAAAGTATGATTACCGTACTCATAATTGAGGGTATTGTGATATGCCACGTCTGCTGCCACCTCGTTGCCCCATCCACAATAGCAGCCTCATATAATGTTGGGTCAACATTTGATAGTGCTGCCAAGAAGATTATTGTTCCCCATCCTGCTTCTTTCCATATGCTCTGAATTATTATAAGAGGTCTGAACCATCTTGGATCTGTCAAAAATTCAATTTTTTTACCTGTTAAGCTATACAGAATATTATTTATAACCC
The DNA here is from genome assembly GCF_000022325.1 of Caldicellulosiruptor bescii DSM 6725. Taxonomy (NCBI): domain Bacteria; kingdom Bacillati; phylum Bacillota; order Caldicellulosiruptorales; family Caldicellulosiruptoraceae; genus Caldicellulosiruptor; species Caldicellulosiruptor bescii. Next base: position 2,219,070 of record NC_012034.1, read on the forward strand.
CTGCCTCACTTGAGAGAAGCACGTATGTAATACTTGCTATGACCACCATTGAAACAAAGTGAGGAACATAAACACACGTCTGGACAATTCTCTTATAAACCTGATTTCGCACCTCGTTGATCAGTAGCGCTAAAATAATTGGCACAGGGAAATAGAAAAGTATATTGTAAAATGAAATTAACAGTGTATTTCTAAACAGCATCGGAAAATCAGGGTCGGTGAAAAGTGTTTTAAAATGCTCAAAACCTACCCACGGACTTTTCCAGAACCCTAAAAACGGATTAAAATCTTGAAAGGCAACTACTATACCAAACATTGGAATGTACCTAAAAATGATGAAGTACAAAATACCCGGTAGAGCTAAGATATACAGCCATTTGTCTTTTTTCAGTCTTTTCCATATAGAAGTGGTAGCTGTCATTAAATCATTCTCTCCCTTCTTTTTTGGTCCCTTGATAATATTGTTTTTCATCAGATTTCCATTATTTTTGTCGGTATTAATATTGAGATTTGAATTTTGTTTTTGGTTTAATTTTATTTTAATACTTTGTTTTTGTTGTGTCAATACCTATTTTTTTATTTTATTTTTGAACAGCTACAAAGATTTTTTTACTTTGAAAGTGAGCTAAATATTGCTACAAGGAAAGACTTACAAAACCAAAGGCAGTCACCTCTCTTCCAAAAAGAATGATTTGCCCAAAAAATTGAGCTTTAAAATATTCATTCTAAAGAAACAATAGCAACTGGAGGCAACAATCCTGATTGGACCATTTCCAGGTCAAATTTTAGAGAAATAGAAAGATAAAAGTTCTTCTCTGCCTCTTTTCTTAATTTTTCCAATTTTTCTTGTGTTCCAAGTAGAGCTGCTGCAGGGGTGTTTTGAACTTCAATCACAAGTTCATTCTCACCAATTTTCAATGCCTCTGTTATATCCCACATAAAAGGCGAAAAAGCTCTTACACCAAGATATCTTTTATTTAACCAAACCTTTGCAGAGTACTTTACATTGGGGCAGTTGAGGAAAAGATGTTTATTTTTAATAAAGTCATCATGAGAAAACGAAAATATTTTTCTATAAACTACACTGCCAGAATAGTCACCAAAGCCCAAGCTTTGCCAATCTTTTAAATCTGAAAACAAAACAAAATCTTTATCAAAATGAATTTCCCAGTTATCGTTTAATTCCAAGACTGTTCTCGGTAAGCTTCCAAGCAGTGTTGTTTTTTGAATTCCATCTACATACTCATCACTTGCTATTAAAACCAAAGTCTGATATGGATGTATATAGAGTTCTAATTGTATGTTTTTTTTATTACTTTTGATATTTGAAACCATTAAAAATTTATTCTGTATATGATCCCATATATATACATTTTTCTTAGAAAATTTTAATATTATCTTACCCAAAAATGAAGTACCTGAAACATTGAAGAGAAAAATCAGATTATTGCCTTCTATTCTTTTATGAAGAACTCTAACATCTTTGCTGTCTACAACAGTGACATCTTTTTCAACCATTTTTGAAAGCTGCTCGATACTTTCAACAACCACACCTATTTCTCTATCTACAAAGTGGAAAAACGATGTAAAGGTTTTGTTATAAACAAACAAAGGAGAGTTCTCGAAGAAAATAATCTTCCCTCCTTTGCTTGAGAAAAGCTTTAAAAATCTGAACAGATCTTGTGGCAAATACTTTATAGGCGGAAGAATAACAATGTCGTATTCTTTTCTATTGTTAGCGTATATTCTATGGTTTTTAATTTCCAGATATTCTAAAAGAGAATGGTCAAAAAAATCAAAATCAATCTGGTTCTCTAAAAGTGCATTGCCAATTTCCATTGCTTTTGAAGCAGACATATTTTCACCTGCCCACAGATCCGGTGTAGGAAAGTAAACCAGAACCTTTGTACAAGGGGTGCTTACATAGAGAAGATATGAAATGGTATTAATATACTTAATTACCTCTGGAAAGAAATAATTTTGCGGATGGTCATAAAGATACTTGAAGATTGAGGTCAAAAATAGATTTATGTCCATTGCAAACTGGTAATCAACTACCCATTTGATTTGCTCAACAGATATACCTTGTCCATATACTGCAAAACTCTCTGAAAAGGTCTGAGCAATATTTTTAATATGAGAAACAGAAGAAGCGTATTTAGGGAATATTGCTTTTTTGTCATACCAGATTTGTCTCCAAATTACATCAATTGCTGGAATATGAACATACTTCATATGCGAAAAGAACTGTCCTTCAGATTTGGTAAGGTGTTCTATCATATCTTCATGATTTAGATGTACTACAAATTTGAGGCCATTTGCCTCACACCATTTGTAGATCTGCTTAAAGAAAGTATTTGTAAAAATATTGCTCCATACATCCCAGTAATCTGCTTTTACTCTTTTTATTTTTTCATCTAATTGCTCTTTAAAGAAATACGGTATGTACTTTTTAACGTCGTATCCTTGTTCATTGTAAAATATATCAAATATATTATCCGTATATGGTAGTCCAGAAATAGAATAATCAGGTTCGTCAGCGAAAAATCCAATTATTGTCTTTCCAAATTCATTTCCCATATAAGCTTTATATTTTTCATATACCTCACTTATGAATAGATTGACAGCTTCATAGTCAAGATAATCACAAAGTGAAAATGTAGTATCTTTTGCACCTGTTGGATGGTGAACGTATCTTGTTGGAGATGTCCTGTAAGCTGAAGATATTACTTTTATTTGCCAAGTCGAATGATAGGGCAAGTATAAAAATCCGCTACTAAATTCAAGCTTTTCAAAAGCAAAGTATTTATTCTGGTTCATGTCTTTGGCCAAAATCCCAATTGTACCAGAGTGAGGTTCAACTTCACATAAATTACCCTCAATAATAAACTCCTTCTCAACAATAATAGCCTTCATCCTTTTGTGAGGATACTTCTTATTAAAAGTTTCGCCAGCAAAGCCACTTGGATATGTCCCTTCATCGGCAATCCACACTTTAACTCCTCTTTTTTTAGCTTGGAGAACTGCAAATTTTACCATTTCAAACCAACCATGTGTCAAATATTTAGGCGAAACATTGTGTCCTACTGCAATTAATACTTGCTTAAAGCCAAGATTTGAAATATAATCAAGCTCAGCATTTATTCTGTTCTCGTTCATCTCATCAGAAAAAATCCACCAATGAATAATACTGGCAGTAGCTGGAGGGTTGTTGATTTCATCAAAAAGAGAATTCAATTTTATACTCTCATTCATTGTATGTTTCCCCTTTCACATTTATTAGATTGATTTTGGCTTTATTTAATAAAAATTTTATACAAAAACATTTCAAATATCAATAAATATTAAATAAAACCACACAAAAATAAAACCTCCTTCTATTTTATCACTATAGAAGGAGGTTTATTTATATTCTTTTTATAAAAGGATCTTATTCAACTATAAACGGAAGAAGTGCTAAGATTCTTGCGCGCTTGATAGCTCGTGTTAGCTGTCTTTGATGTCTTGCACAGTTGCCAGTTGTTCTTCTTGGCATTATTTTGCCTCTTTCTGTGAGGAATTTCTTGAGCCTGTTCACATCTTTGTAATCTATCTCATATATTCTCTCAACACAGAATGAACATACTCTCTTTTTCTTTTTCTGTCTTGAGCTAACTCTTTCCATTGTTTGAGTAGCTTGAGCTTGCTGCTGATTTTGATTGTTGTTCAAACCTTTTCCCTCCTTTTTTCTTAAATTTCCACTTTATCTAAAATGGCAGGTCATCTTCTATACCCTCATCAACATCATTATTTTTTGATGGAATTTTTACATCCTCTTCAAAAAAGTTTTCAAGTTCGCTTTCAATTGTCTCATCATCTAAGTCAGGCAAAATAATGTCTTCTTTTACCTCTGCTTCGCTGTCAACAGGTACATCCTTAGGTTTTGGTTCTGCAAAATAAATCTCTTCCGCCACAACCTCAGTGATGTAGTGACGTCTATTTGCCTCATCATCCCACGTACGAAGCTGAAGTCTTCCTATTACCACAACTTGCCTTCCTTTTTTGAGATAGTTTTTTGAAAACTCGGCAAGCCTGCTCCACGCAACAATCGGGATAAAATCGGCATCCTGGTCATTTTCGCGTTTAAAACGTCTGTTGACAGCAAGCGTGAAGTTTGCAACGGGGGTATTGTTGGCAGTAAGCCTAAACTCAGGGTCGCGCGTTAAGCGACCCATCAAAATAACCTTATTCAAAAAAGCCGCCCCCTCTTATTTTTCAAGCTTTACAATCAAGAACCTAATAACCCCATCTGTAATTCTGTAAACCCTCTCAAGCTCGCGTGGGAACTCAGGCTTGCTTGTAAATTGCATCAGCACATAATACCCTTCTGCGTGCTTGTCAATCTTGTAAGCAAGCCTTCTTTTTCCCCACTCTTCAACATTTAAAAGCTGTCCATTGCTTGAGATAAGATTTTTGAACTTTTCGATGAGGTTAGCTCTTGCCTCATCGTCAAGTGTGGGGCTTATTATAAATACTGTTTCATACTTTCTCTCAACCACAACTTTCACCTCCCTTTTAGACTTAAAGGCCCCCAAATCACCTTTTGGGAGCAAGGGAAGAAAGAATTTTTATCTTCCCACAACATGCAGTATTTTATCATAAAATGCGCTTTAAAGTAAATAACCTATTTTTACTTTGAAAAATATGCGTGAACCTCTTTTAGGATCTCTCTTATTGGAAGGTTCTGTGGACATTTTGTCTCGCAGACACCACACTCAACACAATTTTCTGCTCTCTCTTTTTCTTTTTTTGCATAATCATTTTTCATCTCCTGATACATGTTATACATGCTTGCCTGATTGTAAATGCTAAAATTCCAAGGAATATCAACACCCTGTGGACATGGCATACAGTATTTGCACTCTGTACAGTTGACTTTCCTCAGCTCATTATACTTTTGAGCAACCTTTTCAACAAGCTCAAGTTCCTCGTCAGTCAAATTTCCCACTTCATATTTACTTGCATATTCAATATTTTCTCTTAATATTTTCTCTTACCTGCTCGAGCGTACTCATACCGCTTAGCACAACCGACACTTCTTTTTGGTTCCACAGCCACGAAAGTGCCCACTCAACAGGTGTTCTTTTGATAGGTGCTTTTTCCCAAAGCTGTTTTATCTCTTGAGGCGGCTCTTTTGCAAGCCTTCCACCCAAAAGTGGCTCCATGATGACAACTGCCAATCCTTTTGCGGCTGCGTATTTGAGCCCCTCTTCCCCTGCCTGATAGTTTCGGTTGAGGATATTGTACTGTATCTGGCAGAACGTCCAGTTGTAACTATCAACAATCTCTTTGAATGTAGCTACATCGTCATGGAACGAAAACCCAATATATTTTATTTTTCCCTCAAGAAGCACTTTTTCAATCCACTTGAAGATGTTCATCTCTTTTAACTTCTTCCAGTGGTCTTTGTTAAGAGCATGCAAAAGATAAAAGTCAATATAGCTTGTATCAAGTCTTTTTAGCTGCTCATCCAAAATCCTATCAGCATCATCAAAACTATTTACCTGCCAGACAGGAAGTTTTGTTGCAACCTTAACCTTTTCTCTATATCCTCCTTTCAAAGCTTTACCTACAACAACTTCGCTGTTGCCACCATGGTACACATACGCTGTGTCAATGTAATTGATTCCATTGTCGATTGCAAAATGCAGCATTTGGGTTGCTTTTTCTTCGTCAATCTTCGAATAGTCACCATCCAAGATTGGTAACCTCATTGCACCAAATCCAAGAGCAGACACCATAAAGCCTGTTTTCCCAAAGGGTCTGTACTTCATTTCAAAAACCCCTCCAGTGTATGGTTTATTTAAAAAATGCTTTATGTTTATATTTTACCTTACTTTAAAAAGCATTTAAACACAAAAAAGCTGCAGAAAATTTTCTGCAGCTTTTAGATATTTTCACAAATAATTTTTCCCATTTGCTTTGTTCCAACAAGCTTACAATTTTCTGTGTAGATATCTCTTGTTCTATACCCTTCTTTGAGAGCAATCTTCACAGCATTTTCTATAGCCTTTGCAGCATCTTCCATGTCAAAGCTGTAGCGCAGCATCATCGCAGCAGACAAAATTGTTGCAATCGGGTTTGCCAAATCCTGACCTGCAATGTCAGGTGCTGTGCCGTGTATTGGCTCGTAAAGTCCCACACTGCCCTCGCCAAGTGAAGCTGAGGCAAGCATACCAATCGACCCTACTATCATTGATGCCTCATCAGACAAAATGTCACCGAACATGTTGGAAGTAAGTATAACATCAAACTGTGATGGGTCTTTTACAAGCTGCATTGATGCATTGTCAACATACATGTGAGAAAGCTCCACATCCGGATAATCTTTTGCAACCTCCTCAACAGTTTCTCTCCAGAGCCTTGATGATTCTAATATGTTTGCCTTGTCAACAGAGGTTACCTTTTTCCTTCTCTTTCTGGCAGATTCAAACGCAACCTTTGCGATTCTTCTAACTTCACTTTTTGAATACACCTCTGTGTCATAAGCCACTTCATCGCCATCTTTTACTTCTCTTCCCTTTGGACCAAAGTACATGCCACCAATTAGCTCTCTTACAACCAGAATATCAATGCCTCTTGATACAATCTCTTTTTTGAGAGGTGATGAATCTCTTAACTCATCATACAGCACAGCAGGACGCAGGTTTGCATAAACTTTTAGTCCTCCTCTGAGCTTCAAAAGAGCTTGTTCAGGTCTCAAATTTCCGGGAAGATTATCCCACTTTGGTCCACCAACAGCACCCAATAATGTTGCCTCACATTTTTTAACAAGTTCTAAATCTTCCTCTCTAATTGGCACACCATACTTGTCGATTGCACATCCGCCAGCGTCAATGAAGATATATTCAAATTTAACTCCAAATTTAGAAGATATCTTATCAAGAACAATTAGCGCTTGTTCAATTACTTCAGGACCTATTCCATCTCCAGGAATTACAGCTATCCTATGCATCTTTTTTCAACTCTCCTTTTACAAACTCTATAAGTCCGCCTGCTTTCATGATATTTTGCATAAACTCAGGAAAGGGTTTTGCTTTAAACTCTTTACCTTTTGTTAGATTTTTAATTATTCCATTTACAAGGTCAACTTCCACCTCATCTCCAGCTTCTATACCATCTACTGCCTCTTCGCACTCAACAATTGGAAGACCAATGTTTATCGCATTTCTGTAAAATATCCTTGCAAACGACTTTGCAATAACACATGAAACCCCACATGCCTTTATTGCAATTGGTGCATGTTCCCTTGAAGATCCACATCCAAAATTTTTCCCAGCAACCAAAATGTCACCTTTTTGAACCTTGTTCACAAACTCTTTATCTAAATCCTCCAAACAATGCTTTGCAAGTTCATTAGGATCAGATGTGTTAAGATATCTTGCAGGAATAATAACATCTGTATCGATATTATCATAATACTTGTGAGCTTTACCTTTGAAAATCATCTATTCTTCATCTCCTTTCATTCCAAGCTCTTCAGGTGAGCCAATGTAACCTAAAACTGCTGATGCTGCTGCAATTGCAGGCGATGAAAGATAAACCTCACTATTTGGATGACCCATTCTGCCAACAAAGTTCCTATTTGTTGTAGCAAGAGCCTTCTCACCATCTGCTAAAATTCCCATGTGTCCACCAAGGCATGGACCACAAGTTGGTGTTGAAACAACACATCCAGCGTCTATGAATATCTCAATGAATCCCTCTTTTAATGCCTGTTTGTATATATTCTGTGTTGCAGGGAATATAATACATCTGAGCCCTTTTTTAACCTTTCTTCCTTTTAAGATCTTTGCTGCAATCCTTAAGTCTTCAATTCTGCCATTTGTGCAAGAACCAATCACAACCTGGTCAATATAAATCTTTTCTGTTATCTCATCAATCGTCTTTGTATTCTCTGGAAGATGTGGAAAGGCAACTGTGGGTCTAATTTTTGAAATATCAATCTCAAAGACCTGTGAATACTCTGCATCCTCGTCTGCCTTGAATATCTTATAAGGCTTTGTAGAGTGCTGTTTTACATACTCTATTGTCTTTTCATCAACCTCAAATATGCCATTTTTCGCACCTGCTTCAATTGCCATGTTAGCAATGGTGAACCTGTCATCCATTGAAAGTGATTTTAAACCTTCTCCCGTGTATTCCATTGACTTGTAAAGTGCACCATCAACACCTATCATACCAATAATGTGAAGGATGATATCTTTTCCCGATGTCCAGCCAGTTTTTTTGCCGTAGAGAATAAATTTAATGGCCTCTGGAACTTTGAACCAGCACTTTCCTGTTGCCATTGCACATGCCATGTCAGTAGAACCAATTCCTGTTGAAAAAGCACCAAGTGCACCATATGTGCAAGTATGCGAATCCGCACCAATTACCAAATCACCCGGCACAACAAGTCCTTTTTCTGGCAAGAGTGCATGTTCAATACCCATCTCGCCAACTTCAAAATAATTTGTAATCTCATACTTTTTAGCAAACTCTCGAACCATCTTGCACTGCTGAGCAGACTTTATGTCTTTGTTTGGAGTAAAATGGTCGGGAACTATCGCAATTTTATCTTTGTCAAAAACCCTGTCAATCCCTATCTTTTCAAACTCCTTTATTGCAACAGGTGTTGTAACGTCATTCCCCAAAACAAGGTCAACATTTGCAAAAATCAAGTCTCCAGGTTCAACATATTCTTTTCCTGCATGGTATGCCAAAATCTTTTGTGACATTGTCATCGGTTTTGTCATATTTAAATTTCACCCCTTGCTCTTATTTTGAAATTTATTTTAGTATACCTGTATACAGTTTTCAATTATTTATTTTTTTATTCTGATAAAAAATATCATGTTTTTTGCAAACAAAAAGGGGCTTTCCAAGAAAATTTATGTTATAAAAAGCCCCTAATACTCAAAAAATTTTATTAATTGTTCTCTGTTAGCATATCAGATATTTGTTCTTCCTCTTCAATTGTAAGCACACTTTTAAGGTCAAGAATGATAATCATGTCATCTCCCACACGCGCAATTGAGTCAATGAATTTTCGCTTGATCCCCCTGATGCTCTCATTTGCCTTTTCAATCTTATCATCTTCGATTTTGAGTATCTCAGAGACATCATCAACCAAAAATCCAAGCTGGAACTTGGAAAGCTCAACAATAATAATTTTTTGCGTCTCTGCTTTCGACTTAATCTCCAGACGCTTTGCAAGGTTGTAAACCGGAACAGATGTGCCTCTTACATCAATAATCCCTTCAACATACTGGGGCATACTTGGTACCTTTACAATCTTGTTTGGCTTTATAATCTCAACAATCTCAAGTATGTCAACCCCAAAGCTGTAATCACCTACATTGAAAATTACATACTGTTTCACGCAACATCCTCCTCGTTTCTAAATTTCTTGAGGTACGCATTTATGAAGACATCTATCTCACCGTCCATTACTGCCTCAACATTCCCTACTTCAGCTTCTGTCCTGTGGTCTTTTACCAAAGTGTACGGACAAAATACATATGACCTAATTTGGTTGCCCCAGCCAATCTCTGTTTGTTCACCTTTAAGTTTTTGAATCTTTTCTCTTCTTTCCTTTTCTTTAAGCTCTAAAAGTTTTGCTTTTAAGATTTTAAGAGCAATCTCTCTATTTTTATGTTGAGACCTCTCATTCTGGCATGTCACAACAATACCTGTTGGAATATGCTTTATTCTGACAGCTGACTCTGTTTTGTTAACATGCTGACCACCTGCACCAGATGATCTATATGTGTCTATCTCAAGGTCCTCTTCCTTTATCTCAATGTCGGTGTCATCTTCAACCTCGGGCAGAACCTCAACCGCTGCAAAGGAAGTATGTCTTCTTCCAGCCGCATCAAAAGGTGATATCCTCACAAGCCTGTGAACTCCTTTCTCAGCTTTTAAATACCCATAAGCATTTTCACCAACTATTCGAATGGTGACATTTTTAATACCTGCCTCTTCACCGGGCAGAATGTCCAAAGTTTCAACCTTGTAACCTTTTTTTGCAGCCCAGCGCGTGTACATCCTAAGTAACATCTCTGCCCAGTCCTGAGCTTCTGTGCCACCTGCACCAGCATGGATTGATAATATTGCATTATTTTTGTCATATGGACCGTTTAAAAGAATTTCTATCTTAAATTCATCTATTTTTCTTTCGAGGCTAATGAGCTCTTTTTCAAGTTCTTCTGACATCTCGTGGTTGCCTTCTTCTATACTGAGCTCTGTCAAGACTTTTAAATCCTCCCATTGAGAATATAACTTTTGGAATCTTTCTATTTTATCTTTTATTCTCTTTATCTTCTGCAAAATTCTTTGGGAATTTTCTATGTCTTGCCAGAACTCAGGTTTTGATGTCTCAGTCTCTAAGGATTTCAGTTCACTTTCCAGCCCGTCAATGTCAAAGAGAAACCCTCATTTCTTTTAAATCTTCTTCTGCTTTTTCAAGTCTTTGCAAAATTTCTTCAAGCATTAGCATACTTTAAGACCACTCCTTCCTATAAGATATATTTATGAATTAAACTGCGCCACAGCATTTTTTGTATTTTTTGCCGCTCCCGCAAGGACATGGATCGTTTCTCCCAACCTTCTGTGTTTTCACAACAGGTTTTCTTACAGGCGTGTCTGATGGCGCATTTTCATACATTTCTTTTGCAACTCTTTCTCTCTGAGGCATATTTTCAACATTTGCATGAAGTATAATCTTTATTGTGTCCTCCTGAATTCTCTTTATCATCTCATCAAACATCTCAAACGCTTCGAACCTAAACTCAACTATTGGGTCTTTTTGGCCAATTGCGCGAAGAGATATGCCTTCTCTCAGCTGTTCCACTGCATCTATGTGTTCCATCCAGTGCATGTCAACAACTCGCAAAAGCACAACCCTTTCAAGCTCACGCATAAGCTCGCCAATTTCTTGTTCTTTCTTCTCATATTTTTCTTTTGCAATTGAGATGAGCTTTTCTTTTAGCTCCTGTTTTGTCATATTTTTTGCATCCTGCTCATAAAGCTCACTGTCCAAGAATATAAACTTCAAATCCTGCAAAAGACCTTTTATATCCCAGTCTTCAGGATGAGGACTTTCACCTGTATAAACTTTTATCTTGTAATCCACAAGCTCATCTATCATGCCCAAGATAGAGTCTCTTAAGTTCTCACCTTCTAAAACCTTGCGCCTTTGTGAGTATATTATCTCTCTTTGCTTGTTCAAAACATCGTCAAACTGCAAAAGATGTTTTCGTATCTCGAAGTTTCGTGCCTCAACCCTCTTTTGTGCCTTTTCAATTGCATCAGACAAGAGCTTATGTTCAATTGGCTGGTCATCAGGCAAGCCCAGCGATTCAACAAGATTTTTAATCCTCTCTGAACCAAAAAGTCTCATTAAATCGTCTTCCAATGATACATAGAACCTTGATTCACCAGGGTCACCCTGACGGCCGGCTCTTCCACGAAGCTGGTTGTCTATTCGCCTGCTCTCATGCCTCTCTGTGCCAATTACTTTGAGCCCGCCAAGCTCAGCAACACCCTCGCCCAAAACAATGTCTGTTCCACGGCCTGCCATGTTGGTTGCAATTGTTACAGCACCTCTTTGACCAGCCTTTGCAATTATCATTGCCTCTTTTTCGTGGTGTTTCGCATTTAAAACTTCATGTTTTATACCATGTTTTTTGAGCATCTCGCTCAGCATCTCAGACTTCTCAATTGACACTGTACCAACCAAAACAGGCTGGCCTTTCTTATGAGTCTCAACAATCTCCTGAACAATTGCTTCAAACTTTGCCTTTTCTGTCTTGTAAACCTTGTCCGGGTGGTCAATTCTTATCATTGGTTTATGAGTTGGAATTTCTATAACATCAAGCTTATAGATTTCTCTAAACTCCTGCTCTTCAGTTTTTGCAGTACCTGTCATACCAGCAAGTTTTTTGTACAGCCTGAAATAGTTCTGAAAAGTTATTGTTGCCAAAGTTTTGCTCTCTCTTTCTATCCTCACACCTTCTTTTGCTTCAATGGCCTGGTGAAGCCCCTCCGAAAACCTTCGTCCGTACATCAATCTTCCTGTAAACTCATCAACGATTATTACCTGCCCATCTTTTACAACATAGTCCCTGTCTCTTTTCATGAGCGCGTGAGCTTTTAGTGCTTGGATAATATGATGATGAAGCGTTGCATTTTCCGGGTCAGCCAAGTTTGTAACACCAAAATATTTCTCGGCCTTCTTGATACCCTCTTCTGTGAGCGAAACTGTGTGTCTTTTCTCGTTTACTATATAGTCATAGCCGTTTGTATCAGGCATTTGTTTGTCATCATCACTGTTATAATAAAGAGGTTTTAGTCTTCTTACAAAATTGTCAGCTCTTTTGTAAAGGTCTGTTGATTTCTCAGCAGGACCTGAGATTATAAGAGGCGTTCTTGCCTCATCAATCAAGATTGAGTCAACCTCGTCGATTATTGCATAGTTTAACTCTCTTTGCACAAGTTCTTCTTTGTAAATTGCCATGTTGTCTCGCAAGTAATCAAACCCAAACTCGTTATTTGTACCATAGGTAATATCACAATTGTATGCTTTTTTCCTCTCTTCATGACTAAGTCCATGGACTATAACACCAACAGAAAGCCCCAAGAAATTGTAAATAGGTCCCATCCACTCTGCGTCTCTTTTTGCCAAGTAGTCATTGACAGTTACTATATGAACACCCTTGCCCTCTAATGCGTTCAAGTACGCAGGTAGAGTTGCCACAAGGGTTTTACCTTCACCAGTTTTCATCTCTGCAATCCTGCCCTGGTGAAGAACTATTCCACCAATAAGCTGAACTCTAAAGTGACGCATCTTTAAAGTCCGCCAAGCAGCCTCTCTCACAGCTGCAAACGCTTCTGGCAGGATATCGTCCAAAGTTTCGCCGTTTTTTAGCCTCTGTTTGAATATATCTGTCTTTTGCCTCAGCTCTGCATCTGTTAATCTTTCATACTCTGGTGCAAGCGACTCTATTTTGTCAACTATTGGCAAGATTTTTTTTATCTCTCTTTCACTGTAGCTACCTATAAGCTTTTCAATTATCTTTAACATTTTTCCACCCTCGATTTTTGAAAATTTTTTGGACATTTCAAATAATTATTTTATCACTTCTTGAATGCATATTCAAACAAAAATCCGCTCAAAGACAAAACGTCTTTGAGCGGGGGCAGTGATGCTCTAATTTTTTTTCTTTTGTTAAAAAAGTTTTAATATTCAGGTTCAATTAAACCATACGCGCCGTCGTTTCTTCTATATACAACATTTACCTTATCTGTATCTTGATTCAAAAATACAAAGAAGTTATGACCAAGTAAATTCATTTGCAAAATAGCCTCTTCAACACTCATTGGCTTTATTGGAAACCTCTTTGTTTTAGCAATTCTAAACTCACTATTTTCTTCTTGAACCTCTTTTTCAGGTTCTTCCAATTCAAATGTCATGTATCGCAAAGACTCTGCGTCTTTTGCCCTTTTTGCTATCTTTGTTTTGAACTTTCTAATTTGTCTTTCCAAGGTGTCAACTACCAAATCTATGGCACTGTACATATCGTTGCTTCTCTCTTCAGCTCTCAAAATCATTCCATGAAATGGTATTGTCACTTCAACTATATGTGAAATCTTTTCAACACTCAAAGTTACATGAACATCTGTATTTAGTTTTATATACCTCTCAAGTTTTGAAAGTTTTTTTTCAATCCTCTCTTTTAGTGCATCAGTTACTTCTATGTTTTTACCACTGATAATAAAGTTCATCATATTGACCATCCTTTCTATGTAGAAAGTTTTGTTTTGATATTATATATATACCACCAATTTCGACTTATTTACACAAAAATTTTTTCCACAAAATTATCCACAATTCACAATAAGCAAATATCCATTCTGTTTAAAAATAAGCTGTGGATAATGTGGATAACTCTGTGGATATGTTATTTCCCAAGTGTCTCTGGTTGTTGAAAAGTCCCTTTCTATTTTTTAAACAAAAAGGACACATACATCTTCTATTACATGCATGTGCCCTTGAGTATGAGTATTTACTATAAATTCTGTTTTAAAAATTCAACAATCTCGTTTGACTTTGGAGGACATCCCTGTTTGCATATATTAAAATCGCTTGTACAGCTCCCAATTCCTATTCCATCCATAACTTTCCCTTTATAGCCTTGTCCAATGTAGAGTTTTTTCGAAAGTCTTTTTAAAACCCCCTGCTCGTCTAACCTCATAAGAGCACTTATGAGGTTTGCATAACATACAGAACATGCGTCTTTTTCTTCAATATATTTTGTGTATCTTGAAACAATTGAAGACCTTTTTGAAACTCCTGTAGGTTTTTTATCAGAATTTATTTCTATGAGATTATACTCACCTGCTTTCCCAACACCTAATTTTTCTGCTAATCTTATGTATTCAATGTCATATGGGTTGTAACCCAAATGCTCGGCGGCAAAGCTGTCTATCAAAACTGGGTCAAAGCCAAGGGCTATAAAATCCTTCTCAACAGGATTTCCTCCCTCTTCAAAGTCAGGGTCTGGCATAATACTGTCTACCACTACAAGATGCGTTTTTATTGCTTTGTTCAAGTATGCAATTGGTTTGTGAAGACCAAGTGTGTGAAACCTTCTCTTTTCACTGTCAGGAATAAGCCCTTTGAGATTTTTCAAAGCACAGGTAAGTTGTGTCTGGCAGTGCCCTTTCAAAAGTGGAACGTTTATTAAAAAGTCGTAGCTATAGACCTGGGTACAAATGTTCAGCTCAAACCCATCAACATTTATCTTCAAAGGCCTATCGTCTTTTGTGTCAATAAGCTTTACACCGTATTTTTTTGCAATCTCAGTATACCCACAAACTTCAAACGCCCTTTTTGTGGAAGCGCCAAGCCATGCACCCTCTAAAATTGCAATGTTTTCAAACCCATTTTCCCTCAAGTACTCTATGATTCCTTCAACAATATGTGGATTTGTTGTAGCACCTGAGGTATACGGCTTTGCAACAACCAAGTTGGGTTTTATAGCAATTTTGCTCCCCTGAGGAATATAACTTTTCACATCGGCATACTCAAGAAGCTGTTTTGTCATAGATTTAGCATCTTTACCGTAGATAATGTAAATGTTGTTATTCATATTTTTTCTTCCTTTCACTCTTTTATAGTAATCTCTGTGTCAGGGAAGATGTCCTTGAGCTTGTTTATTATCTCTTGGTCAGACACAGTATTTTCTTTAAATGGCTCTTGCTTTTCAACATCAACAGAGACCTCACCTTCATACCCCACAATCCTCTTTAGAATTGACTTAAAATACTCCATGTTTCTGCTCAAAACCTCTGCAAACACACTATCTTCCTGCTTAAAACATACCTTCACACCATTTTCTAACCTCAGGCTGGCATTTTGAAGAACATGCGAAAGTCCCGGCTTTTCCTCCTTGATAGCCTCTTTTATTTCCTGCCACCTGCTCAAAATCTCAGACCATGAAAAAGATGCATTGCTGTCCACACCTTCTGCGCTTTTGTCAGCTATATGCGAGATCTTTTGCTCTTGTTTTGTAGATTGAGCCTTGTCAAGTTTCATGGCTTCAAAAGCCTTGGGATTTTCGGCAAGCTGAGAAAGCTTTGTCTCAAGTTTTCGAACTCTTTCAATGAGCGTTTCAAATGAGGTGTCAAACTGGCTATCGCAAAGTTTTATTGTATTTATCTCAAGCAAAACCTTTGGAAATCTTGTCCAGCGTATCTGGTTGGCAGTGTCAATAAGCATCTTTATGATTGAAACAAGTCTGTTTGAATCAACAAGGTTTGATATGTTAATGACAAAATCTTTATCACTTTCAAGCATGTCAACCAAAACATCTTTTGCACCAAGTCGTAAAATCAGTGCACTTCTCAAAAGCTTCACAGCTTCTTCTAAAAAAGTATTTACATCCATTCCTTCATCCCAAAGCCTATTTATAACTTTGAGTCCTTTGTTGGAATCATTTTCTACAATAGCAGCAATATATTCTTTCACTATCTCGGTTGATGTAACACCTAAAAGGTTTGCAACAAACTTGTAGGTTATATGTTCATCAGATGTATTCATGCACCTTTCTAATATGGTCAAAGCATCCCTCAGAGCACCTTCTGCCTTTTGTGAGATCAAATACAGGGCATTATCGTCAATTGATATATTTTCCATCTGAACAATCTTTTTGAGCCTTTCATATATGTCCTTTACAGAAATCCTTTTAAAATCAAACCTCTGACATCTTGAAAGAATGGTTGCAGGTACTTTTTGAATATCTGTGGTTGCCAGAATAAAAAGTGCATGGGAGGGGGGCTCTTCAAGGGTTTTTAAAAGCGCGTTGAAAGCCCCTGTTGAGAGCATGTGCACCTCGTCTATTATATATACCTTCTTTTTGCAAACAGAAGGTGGGTACCTGACCTCGTCCCTGATTTGCCTCACGTCGTTGACACTTGTGTTTGATGCAGCGTCAATCTCCAAAACATCAAGCGTCTTTTCATCCAAGATGCTTCTGCATATCTCACATTCGTTGCACGGATTCCCATCCTTGGGATTCAAACAGTTCACAGCTCTTGACATTATTTTTGCAGTTGTTGTCTTGCCAGTGCCTCTCGGGCCGCAAAAGATGTATGCGTGAGCTACTTTGTCCTGTTTTATTTGATTTTTTAAAGTCCTTGTTATATGCTCTTGTGCAACAACATCTTCAAACACCTTAGGCCTATATTTCCTGTAAAGTGCTATGTGCATACTTATCACCCTTTTTTCTACATTTTGAGTTTCTCAACAACAGAAAACTCAATTTGTCTTAGCGGGACATTGGCGTCAATGAGCATTACTTTTACCCTGTCACCTATCTTGTATACCTTTTTGGACTTCTCGCCTATTAGCTGGTAAGTTTTTTCATTAAAGACATAATAATCATCTTCTAAAGTGCTGACTCTTACTAGGCCTTCTATTGTATTTTCAAGCTCTACAAAAAATCCAAAAGGCGTGACATTCGAAATAATTCCTTCAAAGACCTGACCAATCTTGTCCTGCATAAATTCAACCTTCTTGAGGTCAATTGTTTCCCTTTCTGCTTCTTCTGCAACTCTTTCTCTCTGTGACGTCCACTTTGCAATCTCTGGCATTTTAAGTTTTAATTTTTGAGCCTTCTTCTCTGTCATTTTACCTTTTAATACATCTTTCATAATTCTGTGGATGACAAGGTCAGGATACCTTCTAATTGGAGAGGTAAAGTGACAATAGTATTCTGTAGAAAGGCCAAAGTGGCCAAGATTTTCTTCACAGTATCTGGCTTTTTTTAGCGACCTCAAACACAAAGTATGAATGACCCTTTCTTCTGGTGTTCCACGGCTTTGCTCTAAAACCGCCTGCAAAGCTTTGGGATGTACCTTGTTTGAAATACCTTTTAGAACATACCCCATATTGTATATGAACTCTGCAAATTGATAAATCTTTTCAATATCAGGTTCTTCATGAACCCTGTACAAAAACGGAACATTTAACCAGTAAAAATGATTTGCAACTGTTTCATTACAAATCAACATAAACTCTTCAATTATTTTATTAGAGATTGTAAGCTCATATCGAACAACATCTATAGGTTTGCCGTTTTTGTCCAGTATGACTTTTGTCTCGTCAAAATCAAAGTCCAAAGCCCCTCTTTTCATTCTCTTTTCTCGCAGGATAAGTGCAAGCTCGCGCATTAGCTCTAAGTCTTCTCTTATATGTTCATACCTTTTCAAAAGCTCCTTGTCCTCTTCTTTAAGAATCTTTGTAACATTTGTATAGGTCATTCTCTCTTTGCTTCTTATAACACTTTCAAATATATCATGTTTTACAACATTTCCTTGCTTATCAATCTCCATCATAACTGAAAACGTCAACCTGTCAACATTGGGATTAAGTGAACAGATACCATTTGAAAGCTTAAACGGAAGCATTGGGATGACTCTGTCAACAAGATACACAGACGTTCCGCGCCTGTAAGCTTCCTTGTCAAGATGGGTGTTTGGTTTTACATAGTGGCTCACATCTGCAATATGAACACCTAAAAGATAGTTCCCATTTGGAAGTTTTTTGATAGACACTGCATCGTCAAAGTCTTTTGCATCTTCACCATCGATTGTAAAGATTGTTAAGTTGCGCAGGTCAACCCTTCCTTCTAAATCCTCTTCTGTCACTTCATCAGGAATATTCTCAACTTCTTTTAATACCTCTTTCGGAAATTCCTCGTCAAGTTCATATTTCTTGATTATTGAGAGAATGTCAACACCTTTGGCATTTTCATACCCCAAAATCTCAACAATTTTCCCTTCAGGATTTCTTCTTTTTTCAGGATACCTTGTAATCTCAACAACAACCTTCTGACCTGTCTTTGCTTTATTCTTACCGCTCTTTGGAATATAGATATCATATGTTATCCTCTGGTCATCTGGAATAACAAAACCAAAGTTTTTGCTATCCTCATACCTTCCAACAACTTTTGTAATACTCCTTTGTAAAATTCTCTCAACATATCCTTCAATTTTTTTACCCTCAACAGGAACAGCAGAAAGTGCCTTGACAAGCACTCTGTCTCCATGCATAGCACCATTCATGTTCTCAGGTGAAATATAAATATCTGGAACATTTGGATTGTCAGGAATCAGAAAACCATAGCCGCGCGGATTTACCTCAAGCACTCCAGCAAACAAGTTCATCTCTTCGGCAAGACCAAACCTGCCACGCTTCGTCTTTACAATCTTGCCCTCTTGTTCTAATTCTTCTAATATCTTCCTGAGAAGCTTTTCATCTTTTTCTTGCCAGTTCAAAATCTCAAGGATTTCTGAAAAGGTCATGGGATGATAACTTTCTTCCTGAAAAAGATTTAAAACCTCCTGTTTTTTCTCTTCAAATTTAATTTTTTTCAAGGGACTATCACATCCTTTTTCTAAATTTACAATCCAAGATCATTAGATATTTTTTGCATAGCTTTAAGGGCTATTCCCAAAAATTCTTCAAGTTCAAGTCCAAGTTCAGAACATGCTTTCATCTGTTCTCTGTTTGCACCCTTTGCAAAGCTTTTTTCATTAAATCTGTTTAATAAAAACGGCACTGTCACATCCGAAAGTTTTTTTGATGGTAGAATCAGCGCACCTGCAACAATAAAACCTGAAGTTGGGTCAACACAGTAAAGAGCTTTATCCAAAAGTGAAAGTCTTGGAAGACCATGTGCGTCGTTGTGAACCTTCACAGCATACACAATGTCCTTGTCAAACCCCAAATCCTCCAAAATTTTTGCACCAACTAAGCTGTGTGCATTAGGGTCATTTTTGGTATCTTCATAATCTATATCATGAACAAGCCCACAAATCCCCCACTTGTCCATATCCTGTTCAAAATAGCATGCAAGCTCGCGCATGATAGCCTCACAAGCCAGACAATGTTTCAGTAAATTTTGTGTCTTTATTCTCTTTTTGAGCTCCTCAAGTGCAATTTCACGTGCAACACTCATTCAAAACTTTCCTGGTCAACCAAACTGTGCAAAATTGCACAGTATTGGCGGCTGGGGTATTTGTAGTCCGCCTTTCAGGCTTTCCCAGCCCCAGCAGGCGGTATTTGGGAAAGCCATAGCCCCTGCCCCAAGAAACAGGAACTTACGCCCTTACAGGTCTTCCCCACTTGCCCTGAAATCAAAAGCGATTTCAAGACAGACATATCACGCAGGACTCTGTCAGGGGAGAGTGGCGTTACCACCGCTACCCTGAGAACTCGCCAGGGATTGTGTTTTTTGCCACGACTACCCGCGCTTGTTCCATCCAGAGGCACGGATAGCCTCCCTGGCTCACTCCCAGAGCTTTGTAAAAACTTTATCGCTCTATCTATCGTTTTGAGTTGTTTTTTCCTCAGATGTTTGTTCTTGACTACCTTCCTTACATACTCTTTTAGCTCTTCCAGGTTGTTTACATCAAGCCTACTAAGAAGCAGCATATAATTGTGCGGTATCCTTTCTCTCAAACCAAGTCCTCTTCGCGCTATTACATACGCTGCCGCAATATCCTTGCTCACCATATACTGCGGTGCATACTTCAACATCCCTATCACAGAAGTATACGCCGGGTCTACTTCTATAACCTCTACTCCTTCCCGTTTTGCCAGAAGTTTTACCTTCTCCAAAAGTAATCTGCTTCCAAAATAGTGCCTTATCCGTCTTGATTTTCTACCTGAAAAGTCGCCTCTTCTGCCCCTGTCCTGTATGCTAAGGTTCTCAATCACTATCGCTTTTTGCTTCTCTTTCGCCATTTGTACTATCATGTGTGCATACTGCCACCTGTAATACTCTCTCTTGCTTGAGCTTCCACTCTCAAGCTTCTCAAGTGGTATTCTGCCATATCCTAGAAACTGTCCGTACTCATCTGTTTCTGCCCATGCAACATTCTTTGGATATGCGTTAGTGTCTATCCCTATAACTCCATTTGCTCTCGTTATCGCAGGCTTGGGGAAAACTTCTTCAACGGTGAAGTAGGCATATACTACACCGTTTTTGAGTTTCAGTTCTACAGAATAAGGTCCACTAAAGCTGCTTATTGCTTGTAGCAGTAGGTTCCTATCCATGTATGTCTTACCTTTCATCTTCCATCCAGCTTGTATCGTCGCATATACGTACTCTCTTTTTCCTACGTTAATCCTGAGTTTTGTGAAGTTCCCGTCTATCTCAATCCTTGTATTGAGATTACCTTTCTTGCTCCTGTCTCCTCTTGAGTACAGATTCCCCTTCCTCTTCTCCTGCCACTCTCGTTGAAGTTTCCTATATACCTTGCCGTTTATGTGCCGCCTCTTTAGTTTTTCAAAAAGTTGCCTACCACCAAAAATGACCTTTTCAGGATTTTCTCCTCTTCCTTTGCATAAGTTTAAAACACTGTTTGCTTTCATTATTGCATCATCAACGTATCGGGAATTAAGATTAAAAATTCCTTGCAGCTCTCTTTTGAGTTCATTCCTTTTATGCCTTTCCAGTAGTCTCTTATATGCATACCTCATACAAGAGGACCATCTTCTCATAAGATCTAATACTGCCTTTTTGTCTTCCTCTCTATCGAACACTAACTTCGCCTGAACTGTTACCATGTCTTTTAGCACCTCTTTGTCCATAAATCCTCGCTGCAAAAGATGTTACTATCGCTATTAAGTCCTCTGCCAGTTCTCTGTTTATATCTTCTTCATTTTCTCTGCCATTTAACACTACCAGTTCTACCCCAAAGCTCTCCATGAAAAACTTAAGATATTTAAATCCAAACCTTGCAAGTCTGTCTGGATACTCTATTACAACTTTTGTAACTTCTCCTCTTTTGATTCTGTTCAAAAGTTTTAATAGTCCTCTCCTGTTTTCATCTACTTTGCTGGCTATTTCAGATATAACTTCATACTGCCAACCTTGAGAGACTTGGCATATTCTTCAAGTCTTCTAATTTGGTTTTTAAGGTACTCTTCTTGCTTTTTAGTGGAGACTCTTGCATACAAAACAACGGTTGGTTTTGGTTTTTCCTTTATCATGCCAAGTAGTTTTTCTATGTCTTCTTTTTTATACCTTCTCCTTCCCTTCGGTGTCCTGAGAGGTGTTATTAACCCTTCCTTCTCCCAGTTTATTAGTGTTCTTCGGCAGATAGAATATATCTTTTTAACTTTTTGCACACTTAGCAACATTCAATATCACCTGGTCAAAATTATACCTTTTTTGCATTGTTATTTTCAACTGTTGTGACCTCCTTTTGTATTAAGCATTTTGTAAGATATTGTGAACATTTATGGTTAAAATAAAAACCCAAGGTTGACATTCAACCTCAGGTTTTACTTTATTACAAAGAACAAAACTATTGATACAATAAAGAACGCTGCTGCAATTATCCATGTGTATCTTCCAAGCATAGCATCAAGAGTTCTTCCCTTGTACTTTCCAAAAAATGTTTCAGCTCCACCTGCAATTGAACCAGAAAGTCCTGCACTCTTGCCAGACTGCAAAAGCACAACAATTATAAGTGCAATTGCTAAAAGAAGTTCCAACACGGTTAATATTATCTTTGCCATTGTGTTTTAAAACCTCCTAAAAAATTTGTATTGACTTGTAAGATTTACAGGTTAAATTTATAAATCCACTTCTCTGCACTTTGTCTCAACAAGTTTGATAGCTCCCTCTTTGTCCTCACCTAAAAGTAAATCACACATCTCTTTTGCCTTAGCGTTTGTAAGAAAGATATCTTCTACCTTTTTTCCATCTTTGTATTCAATCTTAACATAAAAGACTTTCAATACATTCACCTTCCCTGCAAAAAGCCATAAAAACCATATTAAAATTATATCACAAGCTGAAAAAAATTCAATCAAAATGATTAATTCAGATATTTTATTCTTCATCAAGCAAAAAACCGTACTTATTGTCTGTTGATTTTAAAAGTACATAACCTAAAAACTGTAAATTACCACCTTCTATTGATTCGAAATTTGGATCAATTAGAATATTTCCTTTCGAATCAATTAGTCCAGTTCTGTTGTTTTTAATTATAACTCTTAAATCCTTATATCCCATAATATAAACGTTTATCACTTCATCATATTGAGGTTTTATTTTAAACCTGCCTTTTTTATCAATAAAACCCCATTTGCCATTCAGTTTGACAGCAGCAGTATCACCAACAAAATACAATGCATCTTCATATTGCGGTTTAATTGCAAAATTACCTTTCCTGTCTATATAACCACATTTCCCACCAAGTTTTGCAGGAGCTAACCCTTCTTTGAAAATACCCAATTGATTAAACTTAGGTTTGATTATAACTTTCCCACCTTTTTCAATGTACCCCCATTTACCTTTTAGCTTTATTCTTGCCAAACCATCCGCTGTAAAATTAGATATTTCTTCAAACTGAGGTTTTATAATGAGCTTTCCGCTTTTATCAATGAAGCCCCACTTACCTTTTTGATTAACTCCTGCAAACCCACAGTCATCAAATGGTGTAACACCATCAAACTGTGGTTTGGTTATAATTTTACCATTTTCATTTATAAATCCAATTTTGTTGTTTTCTATAATCTTTGCTACACCAGAATAAAAATATTCGTCTACACTGTCAAACTGAGGTTGAGTAATAAGTTTCCCATATTTATTTATATAAGTCCACTTACCATCTTTTTTTACAGCAGTTAATATAGTAGCATTTTTAGAGGTTGAACAAAATTTAATGACATCAAATTGAGGAGGAACAACAATTTTGTTGTAAATAATTCCTCTTTTTCCTTTCGAGCCTGTCATCAAAGCATCTTTTTTAGTCGGACCCAAAAAGGGGTCACCGACATAATCATATTGAGGCTCAGCAATAATTTCACCATTCAAATTTGCAACCCCAACCTTTTTTCCTTTTTTAATTAATATAAAGTTTTTATCTATCAACCGTTCAAACTCATCATACTTAAAATCAACCTTCACCTTACCGTCGAAAGTTATAAATCCCCATTTTCCGTTTTTCTTTGCGATCAATATATTCTTTGAAACAACTGAGATATCTTCATAAGCAGGTTCAAACATAACATGTCCAGTCATAGAAACAGCACCAATGTGATTATTTTTAGATACTGCTATTATTCGTATATTATCAGATCCTCCAACAATAGAATAGTATTTATCATACTCTGGATTAATGAGAATTTTTCCACTTATATCTGCAAACCCGATTTTTCCTTCTTTTTTTATTGCAACCAAGTTCTCATTTAGTAGTTCTACTTCTTCAAACTGTGGCTGAACAACTGTAGTCCCAGCAGCTGAAACATAACCATATTTTTCATCTTTTGAAATTATAATTATTTTGTCATATGGAGGTAAATTTGGTATAACACATTCATCATACATAGGTTCAGCAATAAACCTTCCAGTTTTATCAATTATGCCCCATTTCCCGTTTTGTTTTACAGGAGCCATGTTTCCAATAAAATATTTAGCGTCTTCAAACTTGGGCTCAATTTCAATCTTACCATTTTCATTTACAAAACCAAACTTATTGCCAACTTTTATTTTTAAAAGACCGTTGTATATATCATAGACATCATCAAATACAGGTTCAACTAATACCTTCACTGTATTATCAATAAATCCCCATTTTTCGTTTTTCTTTACCTTAAACCCGGTGCTTAGCTGTTCTATTTCATCGAATTGAGGTTTCACAAGTACTCTTGCTTTTTTTAAAAAAATACCCCATTTACCATCTTTTTTAACCAAAACCCTTATTTCATAGTCTCTTGACCAATCACCATGTACCCAATCTAAATATTTAACTTCGGTAAATTGAGGGTGAATATAAACAAATTTCTTAACTGGAAATCTTTCAATTTCAATGTTTGCAAAAGCAACTTTAAATTCAGTTAACAACAAAATTACAATTGCTATAATTAAAATCAATCTTGATTTGTACAAAATATTATCTTGAATTCTTTTTAAAAACATGCAAAACTACACTCCTCTCCATTTATTTTTTATGTGTGCTGTGAACTACCATTCACCTAAAGAGGTGAAGGCATCCTACTTCATCTACCAGACTTGCTATTGATGAGAAAATCCTCAGTAATAGAACTCCACTCTCTATAAGCGTAAATTCGGGCAGTTCATCCTACTTATTGCTTATACGAAAAATTCCATAGCTTCATAGATTCTTTGCTACATTTTCATTCTTATCATGGACAAGTTCCACATTTCGGACATTTCCATATTCTATCTTTCAACTTTAGTTCTTTGCTGATGTTTCCGTTTTTATTACTACATATCTTAGAAAATGGAAATGACCTTTCTGCCTATACTCATGCTCCTTTGAAAGTCATTCTCTTACTTCCCCAGTTTTTGGGATCTTCTTTCTTCCTTGACAATTGCCTCTGCACTCTTTTAAGTCTCTCTTCTGCTTTGATAAAATATTTCAGATATTCAATCTTCAAAGTTTCTGTCTCACTTGTAATTGTTACAAAACTCTCCAAATTTAAATCTATCCACAACCAGAGAGATTAGTCAATAATTTTATTTTCCAATTTATAATGTTAATTGTAGATCTGAGTTATACTGTTAATACATTTTCTAATGCTGAAAAACTCAATTTTTCCATTTTGGGCGGCGTAAGTTCTCTTCTTGTTAAGTAAATATTAATTTCTAAGACTTTGGCAGCTTTAAAAGTATCCATCTGAACTTACTTCTTGCCTTTTCAATCATGCTATTTTTGCTCACAAGGCGGCGCTTGTTAAAAAGAACATGCTTTCTTAACTTGTAAAGGCATTTCATATGAACAGAATAAAACTCTGCTTTTTCTGATATTTCAGAAATAAAATTAAGGGTAAGTAGGATTTGCAAAAAAGTTTGTCTTCTTAAAATTTCCAAAGGATTTTGGAGAGCAGTTGGTAACAGATCGGTTTCAACAGCAAAGCTTATAGATTATGAAAACCTTGATATTAAAATTCTTGACAACCTTTATTCATATGATTTTTATTTGGCAATCTACGATGCAGAAAAAGGAATACTTTATATGTTCAATATTAACACATAAAAAAGCTCCCTTTCTTGGCATTAGCTTTTATTTATATCTTACATACAGCCAAGTACAGGGAGCTTTTTGTCTTGTAATTTCCAAAAAATTATCTTTAATCCAAATATTCCCCAACAAAAACCTCCTCGGCAGGTCCTGTCATAAAAACTATACCGTCATCTTGCCACTCTATTTCAAGAATTCCAAAATAAAGGTGGACACTTGCTTTTCTTTCCGCATAGCCATTTAAGTTTGCTGCTATCACAGAAGCACAAGAACCAGTACCGCATGCAAATGTAGCCCCTGCACCTCTTTCCCAAGTTCTCACTTTTATATTATTCTTGTCAATCACCTGAACAAAATTGACATTTGTTTTTCTTGGAAATACCTCATGCTTTTCTATTTTAGGACCTAAAGTATAAATGTCTACCTTTTCTAAATCGTCAACAAACAAAATAGTGTGAGGAACACCCATCAAAAGAGATGTAATTCTGTATTCATTGCCATCAACTACAATAGATGTATTTATGGCATCACTTTTTGGGTCGCCTTGCATTGGTATATCTTCTCTTTTAAAGCTGGGCTTTCCCATATTCACTTTAACTTTATCAACAAGTCCATATTCGTTTACAAAAAGCTCAGGTTCAATTATTCCTGCCAATGTTTCAACTTTGAATTTAGTAGATTTTACAATTCCCCTTTCAAATACATACTTTGCAAAACACCTGATTCCATTTCCACACATCTCAGCTTCAGACCCGTCTGAGTTTATAATTCTCATCCTGATATCAGCAAGCTTCGAATCTAAAACAAGCAATATCCCATCTGCTCCAACACCAATATGGCGATGACACATCTTTTTTGCAAGCAAGTTATAATCTATATCTTCTTTACCCCTTGCATCTATCACAATAAAGTCATTGCCAAGCCCGTGCATCTTAGAAAAAAGCATTTTTGTACCTCCTTTTCAAAATTTTTAGTTTCTAAGCGAAATTATAGGTGGTGGAACTCTTCCTCCACGTTCAATCAACCTTTTTGGTGAGCTTCTATTTATTTTCATCACCTTTGAACCTCCCAAAAGCCCACCAAAGTTAACCTCGTCGCCTTCCTTTTTGCCGTATGCAGGAATCACACGCACAGCTGTTGTTTTGTTGTTGTAAACACCAATTGCAATCTCATCTGCAATCATAGCAGAGATAACTTCAGCTTCTACATCGCCCGGCACAACTATCATGTCAAGCCCGACAGAACATACACTTGTCATAGCTTCTAGTTTTTCCAATGAAAGTGTTCCACTTTCAACCCCTTTTACCATTCCAGAGTCTTCTGATACAGGTATAAACGCGCCAGAAAGTCCACCTGTGAAACTTGCCGCCATAGCACCACCCTTTTTTACAGCATCATTCAAAAGCGCTAAAGCAAATGTAGTGCCATACCCGCCTACCTTCTCAACTCCTATCTCTTCAAGTATCTCTGCAATGCTATCACCAACTTTTGGTGTTGGCGCTAAAGACAGGTCTACAATCCCGGCTGGAATTTGAAGCTTTTTGCTTGCATACTGCAAAACAAGTTGACCAGCCCTTGTTATTTTAAATGCCATCTTTTTTATTGTCTCATAAATCTCATCAATTGAAGCATCTTTCTTCTCTTCCAATGCTCTTTTCACAACACCAGGACCTGAGATTCCCACATTTATACAGCAATCTCCCTCGCCTGTCCCATGAAACGCACCTGCCATAAATGGATTATCATCTGGTGCGTTTGCAAACACAACAAACCTTGCGCAGCCGAAACTGTCTTTGTCCTTTGTTTTTTGTGCAATATCTTTTATTATAAACCCAAGATGGGCAATCACATCAAGGTTAATACCCGACCTTGTTGTGCCAACGTCAACCGAAGAACATAGTCTATCTGTTGAGGCCAATGCATCTGGGATAGAAGATATGAATTTTTTAGTATTTTCATCATAGTTTTTGTGAACAGCCGCAGAGTAACCACCTATCAGATCAACCTCAAGCTCTTTGGCAATCTCATCAATGGCAAGCGCAACTTCTATGAGATCTTCATATGAATAAGAAAAGGTCAAAAGAGAAATAGGTGTAAGAGCTACCCTTTTGTTGACAATCGGAAGCCCAAACATATCTTCTATCTCATTTGCTACATTTTTAAGATTCCCCGCATATTTTATAATCTTTTTTCTCATGTTATCAATAAACCTCTGTGGAATGTCAGAGCTACAATCAAAAAGGCTTATCCCTACTGTGATTGTTCGAATATCCAAATTGCTTTGCTTTACCATATTGATAGTTTCAATTATCTCCTGTGATGTGAACATTCTGCTTTCATCTCCTCAAAAAGAAAAATTATTATATTCTGTTTATGCTATTGAAAAGGTCTTCGTGCTGCATATTTACATCAACGCCTATTTCCTCTCCTTTTTTTATGAGAAGATCTTTCAGTTCAGAAAACTTCAATTTGCAATCTTTAAGGTCAACAAGCATTATCATCGTAAAAAATCCTTGCATGATCGTCTGGCTTATATCAAGTATATTTACATTGTTCTGGGCAAGTAAGCTCGAGATTGCCGCAATTATACCAACCTTATCTTTACCAACAACCGTTATTATTGCTCTCATCATTCTTTCCCCCAAAAGTTTTTATAATAAAGTTTTTTGGACTTCAAAGCCTTTCTAAAACCCAACTGTACTCAGGAATTGCGGGAATAGCACCTTTTTTGGTCGCACACAGAGCCCCTGCTATGTTTGCCTTTCTTACAATTTTAACAATTTCATCTTCTGATAAATTTTCAATTGGCAAAGATTTTGAAATTTCATACAAAACCATACCAACAAAACAGTCTCCACAACCAGTTGTGTCAACCACATCAACTTTTATTGTATCAACAAAATATGACTTTCCCTTAAAGAAAACCATGCTACCCTTTTCGCCAAATGTTACAAGAAAAATCTTTACCTTGTCTTTTATTCTATTATAAAAGTTATTTACATCCTTTTCATATAGCAAAACCTCTTCCTCAGACATCTTCAGAATATCAACAAACCCATTTTCAACAGGCTCAATCATGGTATCCAAAGCCTTTTTTTGGCTTTCCCACAGGCTACTTCGGTAATTTGGGTCATATGAGATTGTGCTGCCACTTTGTCTTGCAATCTTTAAAAGCTCAAAGGTGGTTCTTTTGTTTTGTTCATATGTCATTGAAAGCGAGCCAAAGTGAAATATATCAGCTGATTTTATAACATTAACATCAATATCCTCTACCTTTAAGTAAACATCTGCACCATGTTTTCTTGAGAAGGAAAAAGATCTCTCACCACGGCTGTCAAGCTTTACAAACGCAAGAGTTGTAAAATACTCATCTGTCATTTTAATATTTGAAATATCAACACCACAGGTAGAAAGGCTATCTATAATCATTTTTCCAAACATATCATTTCCAACCTGTGAGATTAAATGGGATTTCCCTCCAAACTTTGCAACTGCTGCTGCCACATTTGCAGGAGCACCGCCCGGGTTTGCTTCAAACAGGTTATCTTTTACATTCAAAAAATCTATTAAAACCTCTCCGTAGCAGACAACTTTCAAAAACCAATAGCCCCCTTTTCTTTGAGTATAACATTATTATAGAACATTTAATATTCACAAGTGAATAAGATATAGAGGGATAAATAAACCTTGTGAGAAACCTTTTAATATACTCTTAAGCATACTTTTTAAAAGTTCTTTACAGAAGAAGTGTCAAAATTTTTTATAGCATATTAAAAAATAAGGGGCTCTTCTGCCCCTCTCAAAAGTCCTCAATATCATTAAACACTTATATCATGCACACTCTTAATACTTATATTCTTTACCTTCTCCTTCTCAAACACATCCTTTACCCTCTTTGTAACTATTAAAGATATACCATCAAGCAGGTTAAAATCACTGCCGTCCCAGTCCTCAGGCTCAAAATACCATCCAAACCTCCTTATCTTCTTAGTCCCATCCAGCCTCTCCTCTACTATCTCGCGATATAAATCCCATCTGCTTCTCAATATATTACTCACAACACTTATTCCCCAGTAACCTTCGCTTATTACACCCTTCTTCTTATCCTTTATCACTACCTTAAATTTCCTCCACCCCGTAAACCCATACCTCTCCAAAATCTCTATCACCCTGCTCGACACTATCAGTATTTCACTTCCTGTGGTAAGAACATCTGATAACCCTTTATTCCTTATCCTCCAAAACTCTATCGCACCTTCTTTTTCCACAATCTCATGCCCTCGTCTTAATATCTCTAAACATTTACCACTTATATAATCTTCCTGTCGCATTTCTACTTGCATTGAGCGCCAATCAGGTATAAGATGATAAAAATTGTCATAAAAACTAAAATCTAACCCTTGTGAACCCATATCTATCCGCTATCTCCCTTCCTTTTTCTATCACTTCAATTATATCAATATCCTCTATCCGATCTCCATGTTTTCTCAGCAACTTCCTCATTTCCTCTAACCATTCTCTATTATAATCATAACTTTTCTTCAAATGGTTCTTTGCATCCCACAGCCCTAAAAACCTCACATCGTGGACATTCAACCCCGCTTTTTTAAATATCAGTTCATAACGACCACCTTCCCCAAATAAACTCTGTGGAAATATGTGGTGAACTTGATATGCCTTGTTTGCCAAATCCTTTATGTTATCTATACCCAGATATTTATACAAACAATCTCGATAGTTGGATTCTTTGAAAGCACTCACACCCAACGACTTTGCCAGCTCATTGCTGCTATTTATAAAATATACTAAATCTTCTTTATTTTTTATCTCTCTTGTATTATTAGAAATCATAGCCAGTCTTCTTTCGGCATTCTCCAACCCCTCGTGAATGCTCAAATAAACTGCCTCTCTGCCATACTCTTCTGATAATTCCATCAGCTTTTTGTAATGTGAGTCTATATAGATATTTAATCCCTGGGTAAAAAATTCCCCTATCTTATCATACAGTCTTCCTGCTACTGATATTTCAAAATTCGACAATTTCCTGCAAATTTTTTCGGCAAACTCAGGTGAATATTTCGCAACAGAGTCCCTGAATTCTTTACTTGAATTTTTCTCTATTTCATCCAAATATTTAAGCCACTTTTCAATATCATCTGCTCTTCTTATATCATTAGCATTTAAAGTTAAAAACAGTAACCTTTCAACTTTCTCGATACCTGGAATCTCTTCGCCAGTTATGATGTCTTCGCCTGCTAATATTTCTATGATATCTTTAATACCACAAGGATCTAATAATCCTAAAATAGCTGAAAATAGAGTTTCGCTTGTTGATGCTCCCTCAAATTTTACGATAGGCTCTATGGTTTCTAAAAACCGTGTATGTCTATCTACAATAACCTTAGGACTTACTTGGCGTAAAATTGAGCAATATTTGTGCCCTTCAAATACACAATCATTTATAAATACTATTGTTTTGTGATAATAAGCATGTATTCCAATGCTATTGTTTCTAAATGCACAGGATAAAAATAGAATGTTTTTTGAGCCTCTTTGCAGTGTTCTAAATGCCGGTTCATCTTTGCTGTTATTGCAGTTTTCGAATATACATTCATCAAACCTCAAATTTGCATCCTTGCTGTCAACTATAACAGGGGCACTATAAAATATGCTCTTATTTATCCTGACAGGTTTGATATTTGCGCAAAGCCACAGCCCGGCTGTTGAGCAGCTATGGAATGTGGTATTTGAAACCAAAAGCTGGGAACCCTGCGGAGAACAAACCGGACTTACATATATACCCGTCTTCACATTCTTGAGTGTGCAACCATCTATCTTAACATATCCCTTGTGTCCTATGCTTAAAAAACCCGCAAATGAAGAAAGCTCTATATTCGTAATTTCGCATCTGGGTTGGTTACCACACTCCATTGGGGCTACTACCGCAAAAATGGTCATTCTTGAAGTATATTCTCTAATTGCTTTGAGTGTATTAGACTTTAATGAATTATTTGGATTTCCTATTTTCACATAAGTTTTTTTGTTAGGTCCACCTATTTTTAAGGAGCCGTAAACTTTAAACAATTCAGGGTATTTGCTGTTAACATAAATGGTTGAGCCCTCACAAATTATTAACTCTTCATCCGGTTCAATCAGAAGTTTTTCATCATTTCTTGAGCAAAAAACTATGTTTTTATTCAACATTGTAACTTTGCTTCTTTTTCTGGAATTATTTAAAGTTTGCTGCTTTTTGTAAAGAGAGCATGTTGTTGTTAAGATTACATCCTCAACTGTGTTTCTTTTCACATAAAGCGGAAGCTCTTCTCTTAAATAGAGGACTGCTTCTTCATAGTCACATCCCCACAAAGTTGTTTCAGTGTTAGGATCAAAAGCTTCATCACCGGAAAATAGATAAAACTCAACACTATCACTCAAACCATCTTCATCGCTATCAACAACAACCGGATTTGTCCCTGCTTCTATTTCCTCAAGATCGCTCAAAAGGTCGCAGTCGGTATCAAAATCGATAGGAGATGTTTTGTATTTAAGCACCTCACCGTAATCTGAAAGTCCATCCTCATCACTATCAACTTTGGTTGGATAGCTCACAAAATCCCAAATTTCTAAATTTTCCAGCAATCCACCCCACGGAAGTTCCAGTGTTATTTTCTGGGAGTTCTTTAGCTCTTCAGAGTCAGCAAGTCCATCTCCATCAGTGTCGGTAACACTGTCGTTTAAATCTGGTGCTTTTTTAAGTTTGATTATATCCAGATTGGACAAAACAATCCAGCTGCCATCATTGACATATTGGTTTGCTAAATCAATTAACTTTTCAAGTGTTGAAGAAAAGTCGGAATAGATGTCTGCAAAAATACCTTTTGTTTGGCTGGAAAAAGCAGAATACAATCCTTCAAACGACGTAGGACTTACAACTGAAACAATAATATTATCACTTTTGAGTCTTTCTATTATCTCATCTGCTGACTTTATTCCAAACCTGTTCTCAAGCTTGTAGTTGGCATCTGTTAAAACAACTATGAATTTTGTGCTGTTTTCTCTAAAGCCAAGCAACCTTGCCGTTTCAAGTGCATCAATCAGCGTCTCAGGTGTATCGCCACCACCATCAACTTTTATACTTCCGAGTGCATTTTTGAAGTCATCTGCTGATGAGAAAAATCCATGACCTACTGTTGAATTTAGACCATCACATGTTATATCTTTGTATGTTACAAGCCCTAAATTTACACTAATATCTTTTGTTTTTAGCTTATCTACAAAATTGTTAATGTTTTGCTTGACAGCATCTATTTCGTCTGACATTGAACCTGTTGTGTCTATAACAAACACAATATCAGCCTGCCCGGAAGGTGAAACAGTCCCACTTTTTAAGCCAGTTATATCTAAATACTTCTTAAGATTTATAAGATAGTATACACTGAAATGATTTGTTTCAACAGTAATAGTTTTTGAACTCTCATTATATGTTGCCTTTGGTAAGCTAAACTTGCCACCTTTGGTATCATAGCACACAACCGCAAAATGGCTCAGCTGACCTCCCTCTAAAACAGTGTCATTTAACCTAAATTGAAGCTGGGCTATTTCAAACGGTTCAAAACATTCAATTTTAACAGGTTCTCCTACTATAAAGCCATTTGCAAAAAATGTGGATGAATTGTAAACTTTTTGGACAACAACACTGTTGACTATTTCACCCTTTGCTTTTATCTTGAGTCCAAAGACAACCTGTTCATTTTGATTAACACTTCTTAGCCTTTCGCCTGATACAACTTGGTAGATACTTTCTTCTCCATCAATTACGCCATTGCCGTCACTGTCTTTGCTAAGTGGATTTAAACCACTATCTACTTCTGTTTTATCAAACAAACCATCTTCGTCAGTATCTACTTTTATTGGATTTGTTTTTGAGATAAATATTTCATCATAATCACTAATTCCATCAAAATCTGTGTCTGCAAAAATTGGAGATGTAAAAGTTTTTTCTTCAGACAAATTATCAAGCTTATCATTGTCAAAATCTTCTTTGGAATCAATAATGCCATCACTGTCAGAATCAGAAATGAGTGGGTCTGTTTTCGAAATTTCAAGTTCAAAATAATCACTCAGTCCGTCATTATCAGAATCCTTAGAAAGTGGATTTGTGCCAAGCTCTGCTTCATAACTATCTTCAAGCCCATCTCGGTCACTATCCTGCACTTTGGGGTTCAAACCCTGCATGCTCTCTTTTTTGTCATTTATGCCATCAAAATCGCTGTCGAGGTTGCGAACATCTACTATTTCTTCGTTTGAATGACTCTCTCCAAAGCTGTTGTAAGCATACACCACGTAATAATATCTGCCATCTTCATAACATGTTGTATCTACAAAACTTGTATTTTTTGTCTTTGCTATTTCTTTGTAATTCTCTTCAGTTTCTGCTTTTCTCTTTACAACATAATATTCAGCATTGCAAACTTCATCCCACTCAAGATAAACATCTCCATAGACACTGTCTGCCATAAGAACAAATGGATAAGGATACTTGTCGTGGACAACAATCCTGCAAACATCAAAACTTCCTGTCTCAGGCAGATTTGCCTTAACCCTTGTCTCTCCTACTGAAACTCCTTTTACATTGCCCTGTGAGTCCACCTCAGCAATATCAGGATTTAAGCTAATCCACTCAATCTTGCCTTTATACCCTACAGGTTCAATTATATATTCTATCTTTCTGCTTTTGCCAATCTCTACATCCAAACGAGTCTTTGCAAAAGAAATCTGATATGGCACACCAGACTCTACAACAGTGACTTTACATACAGCCTTATATCCTCCATCCTTAGTTTGTGCAATTATATTTGTGGTTCCGGCTGCAACTCCTGTTACCATACCTTTTTGGTCTACTTCGGCAATTGAAGGGTTTTCGCTGCTAAAAATTACTTCTTGATTATCCGCCCACTCTGGAATAACTTTAGCAAATAAATATAAACTCTCACCTATTTCAATTTCCATTTCCTTCGGCTCTAAGCTGATGCTACAAACTTTTTTTGAGAATATCTGTATGTAATTTAAAACTGTTTTTGAATTACCGTGAAAAGATGTGCTGAGTGTAAGGTATTCATCATTTAAAATTACTTTCTTTTTTATCTGCTGAAATTCACCTCTTTTGAGTTTCAAATTTAAACAGAACTCCTGCCCTTCCACAATAACTGTGTTACATGTGTCCTTATTTGCACTCCCCACACTTATTACAACATCATAAGCTCCATTGGGAAGTTTTATCTGCCATTTATTGTTATGTTCTAATATCACGCCGGTACAAACAAGAGGGTCTTTGCAAGCATTATCCCTGAAGGTTTTCGCCTTCTTTTCAAATCCAAAATCAAGCCCGAATTGATTTGAAAAAACTTCACCACTGTCTGGTATAAAACCTTCTGTTAAAATATTATTTTGTCCTTTTATATACGGCTGAAAATTAATAGATATAAGAGAAGAGTTAAAATCTAAATTTGCAGCCTCTTTGTAAGCTATAGCCCTTTTTTCTTTTCCCGAAATGTTTTTTATCTCCCAAATCACCCTGTCACCAGTAAATAATGTTGAAAAAGCAGTTGCATGTTTCCCCGGTTCAAATCTGTAAATACAGTCACCTCTTTTGATATCGCCAAATAGTTTAGAGTGCCCTTTCGGAAGCATTATTGTACTCTTATTCGGATTTTCATATCCCCATGTTGCTTTATACTGGTTATTGTCAAGCCTCTCAACTTTTGTCACAAATATTGAAATGTCTTTTAGAACTTTATCTGAATACGAAAAAGCTTGATAGGAAAGAAAAATTGAAATTAAAAAAGACAAAAGCATAACAAAAGATATTACTCTTTTTGGCATCCTCTATACCCCACCATTTTTTTAATTTTATAATATCATATCCAGTTTATTTTTGTAAATATAGCTTGAAACAAATTAAAACTTAAGGTATGATAAAAATATGTAAATATTCGAAAGAGGTGAAAATAAATAATACATGCTTTTTGATGTTTTCTTCCAAAAATATGTTGAGGTTTTATCTGGAAAAAAATATAATAACGGTTTGTTCTATGTTGAGTTTCTTGAAAAAGAAATAGAAAATACTCAGCTGGAAATTTACCAAAAAGTATATTATGGTTCTGTAAATAAAGTTTTAGGATATTACATTCCTGACAAGCAGATAGGTTTTTTAAGAATTAAAATTGAAGCAGTTTTGCAGTTAATGCTTGAAATTTTAAAACTTGTTTACCAAAATGGTTTCACAATAAGTTCAGAAAAAGAACTTGCCCAAGTTGTTTATATTATTTTAAAAACCATTTATTCTCGCTTCGAATTTTACCACTTCTGTGATGTTTTTGCCAGAATAAATAACTGTAGTCGAATATGGCAGAAAGAAGAAGCTTTTGCTATTGCTTATTCTTATAATTTGATTATGGAAGAGAAAAAGAGTATTAAATTTCTGAAAAGAATGAACAAAAATCTTTTTGAATTTTTAATTGACAAGCTGTTCAATTACAGACCTGTAGAAAGCAATTACGACTGGTATGGATATACTAACAAAAATACTTTTGACAGTGCTTTCAGAAATTATATATATAGTAACAATCCGCATGCAAAAACAGTTGCAGTTAATTTATTTTTCCCTGATTCCTTTTATGGTTTATGTGCTGGTATGAGAAGAAAACGAATAGAAATATGGAGCCCTAATGAAGTCTTTTTACTTGCTTGTAAAGAAATTAACAAAGCTTTGAAAGAATCCCCAGTGACCTTTGAAATTTCTTATTTGAATATGTTACTTAAAGAGTTTGCTCGTTCTTATCTGGGTGAAAACATGTTTAAATGGCAAGATGAAGGATTTATTATTGATAAAAAGAACGGTTATTTAATTATCGACCCTGCTTCGACTGCTCTTTATTTTCAACTTCCAATTGAGATATTTAACAAGGTTAAATATGATAGTTTCTGTTATGCGAGAGCAAGAGTAGACTTAAATAGTGAAGAAGTGAAAGACAGTAAATATCTTTATTTTGTATTTATGTTAATACGAAAAGCTTCCACTCTGCACTATATCAAAGTATTGTCACACAGTCTTTATGAAGCTGAAAAAAGGAAACATAAAAATAGAGAATAAGAAAATTATTTGCTTTTTGAAGTATTAATATTCTAATGTCCTGAATTTAACTTTATTGGTATAATTTAATATTGTTAAATGCCATTTTGTTTTGGCAATTAGAGGAAATTGACAGGTGTTAATAGTTAAACGAAATTAAAAACTTTGGACAATACCTCTGTTTCTTGAAAAGTAGTTTGCTGTTGATGTCATGTTTTTTTTCATTTTCGACACTTTAAGTTTTCAGGATTCAAAGTTTAGTAAATCCAAAAAATTGGTGCACAGAAAGTCTTATCTGTGCACCAAAATATTTTTATTTAAGTAAAGGGGGTCTTTCAGTTAAATATTTTTCCCTTTTTGCATTCTTTAATACATTAAAAAACCTCAAAAAGTAACAATTTAAAAAAGTTATGTCCTCCTTTTAGATTTCTCAGTTCCACATCCCTTCAAAACTTTAACACTATCTTCTATACCATCAACAAAAAGGAGGTATTATTATAGGTTTGCTACCTTGACAGGTTGTTCGAACAAACCTCTTTTTACCTCTGTAGTTGTCATGTGGCTAGCTTTGAGCATTTCTGTAATGTAATTGCATGCTTGCCAT
Organism: Caldicellulosiruptor bescii DSM 6725; assembly: GCF_000022325.1. Classification (NCBI taxonomy): domain Bacteria; kingdom Bacillati; phylum Bacillota; order Caldicellulosiruptorales; family Caldicellulosiruptoraceae; genus Caldicellulosiruptor; species Caldicellulosiruptor bescii. The sequence continues at coordinate 2,256,392 of NC_012034.1, forward strand.
GGATCAACTCTTTCACCGCATGTAAATACATCAACTGCTGCATAGCCAAGCTCCGGCCATGTGTGGATTGTCAGGTGTGACTCTGAAATTACAACAACACCGCTTACACCCTGTGGTGAAAACTTGTGGAATGCTACCTCTCTTACCTCTGCACCTGCTTTTAATGCTGATTCTACCATTATTTTTTCAATCAATTCGCGGTTGTTGAGCACTTCCTTGTCACACCCGTAAAGCTCTGCTATTATGTGCCTGCCCAATGCGTGCATCTTCCCTACCTCCTTCTTGGAATTTACTCTTTTCAAGTAACAGAATTTATTTTAGCAAAATTTTTTCAAAAGTCAATATATTTTTTTAAAAAATATCATTTTCCTTTAAATTTTTAAATTAGCTCTCGTTTTCTTATTAAAATCTCTGTTTTTCTCTTTCTTATCCTATTATATGATTAAAATTTTAAAAATGAACGTTGAATACTTTTTCTATAGCCTGTGCAAAACCGCTATCATCACTCTTTGCAACAACAAAGTCAGCAGCTTCTTTTAGCTTTTCAACTGCATTTTCAACAGCAACACCTATCCCTGCATATTCAATCATTGAAATATCATTGTCACCATCACCAATTGCCATAACCTCTTCTCTTTTCAAACCGTAGTACTCGGTTAAAAACTTAAGAGCATTCCCCTTTGAAACATTGATATCTGTAAATTCCAAGAAGAAGGGTTTTGAAAACATTATGTTGAATTTCTTCGAAAAATCATCTGGAAGACTTTCTTTCAAATCTTTTAATCTTTCATGTTCATCAAAAAACAAAACCTTTGTGACAGGTCTGTCGATAAATTCAAGTAAATTTTTAACTATGTGGGGTTCAAGCTTTGTAAGATTTCTATAGTATTCAGTCTTTTCGTTCATAGCTTCAACATACCATACATTGTCAATGTAAATATGAACATGAATTCCTTCATCTTTTGCAAGCCTTACAAGTTCTTTTGCGTCCTCTGGCTTAATTTCGCAGCCATAAAGCTTTTTGTCATTTTTTGGGTCATAAACAAGTGCACCCTGGTATGTTATCATTGGGTAAAAATTTTGAAGGTCATATGCCACATTTTTAATAGAAGGGTATGGTCTTCCTGAAGCTAATATAAAAATAATATTGTTTTTCTTTAAAAACTCTATAGCGTTTAAATTTTTCTCAGTTATTGTTAAGTCTTTTGACAGCAACGTATCATCAAGGTCTGTTGCTACAAGTTTTATCATCTTTTAATTTCTCCTTTCTTTATTCATGAAAAAATACAAAAAACGGTTTGGATATTGAAACCTGAACATTGCTGTTCAAGATATCAACACCCAAACCCTTTTTGTTTTATAAAAACTTTTACTTTAAATGAACATACATTACATTTCCTGTCATAAGTTTTGGATAAAAGTATGTGGACTTTTGAGGCATTTTTTCGCCACTTAAAGATACATCTTTTAATTCCTCAACAAGGGTTGGATTCAAAATAAAACCGTATTTGGCGCCTTTGTTTACTGTTTCTATTAGTTCCTTATCAGACTTGGTATACTTTATATTTCTTTGATAAAGAATGTGCTCATCTGTAATTTCAAGTACTTTATTTAAAACAAGTTTTTGCAATATCACAACATCAAGATTTTTATAAGCTTTACTTCCCTCAATTTCTCTTAAGGAGTTTTCAGGTTCTTTTAAAGTTATTAGGTAAAAGTTATGGTTATATGTGTAAACCAAAAATGCATATTTCTTCTTTATTTCTAACTTCTCTTTTAATCTTTTGTAATCTCCTTGCTCAACCTCAAAATCTACTTTTAACTTTTCCACGAATATATCTTCTTCAATATCTGTTGAAAGAACAATCCTGTGTGTGGGTAAAATAACTATTCCCGGGTCTTCTAAGCTTGTAAGTGTAATCATTATGTAGTTATAATCTGCATCATCTCGTTTGCACTCTTTTTGTTCCATCTCTTTTTTGTATTCAAGGGCTGTTTCATACCTGTGGTGACCATCTGCAATAAATATCTTCTTATCATAAAAAAGCTGCCTCAATTTTTCAATTGTATCACTGTCAGATACAACCCACATTCTTTCAAATGTGCCAATACCATTGTAAGAAACATCTTCTTTTTTCGATTTTATTCTATCCAGAATCTCTTTAATTTCTTTTGTCTTATCTTCATAAAGCCCAAATATGCTGCTGATATTAGCATGTGTCTTTCGCATAAGCTCAAGTCTTTCTTGCTTAGGTTTTGAAAGTGTAAATTCATGAGGTATAACTATACCCTTTTCAAATTCAACAAGTTCAAGAACCACAATCAGTCCTGTGCGAACATATTTCTTTCCATCCACCTCAAATTCCTGTTCAAGAACATAAATGCAATCATTTGAGTCAAATTTTAAAATTCCCTGTTTTATCCAGTTATCCAAATATTCTTTTGCACGGGTAAACTTGTTATTTTCCTGGTTATCATTCTCATACTCTTTCCCAAACTCAATTCGGATTATGTTGTATTCACTTTTTCTGTAGAGTTCCTCTCTTTCCTCTTCAGAAATAATATCATAAGGAGGACATATGCACTTGTCAAGTTCAATTTCAGGCGAATATCTCAAACCTCTAAAACCTTTGATGTTAGCCATCCTTCTCCATAACCCTTTCTACTTTATATTTTCCATTTCCATACAAAAACCATATTACAGCTTTGCCATTGTTACTCTTAAAATACCATCCGTATTTTTTAACTTTTCTATAGCCTCATCAGGTAGCTCACCGTCTATCTCACATACCATAACAGCTTTCTCGCCTTTTTTGTTTCTGGACACTTGCATTGTAGCAATATTGATTCCATATTCACCGACAATTGTACCAATTTTCCCTATCATACCAGGTTTATCTATATTCTGAATAAGAAGCATATATTTTTCTGGCTTGAAATCAACCTTGTAGCCAAAGAAATCTATGATTCTACCCTCGTTGTTGTAAACCGTTCCAGAAAGTTCTAAAACTTTTTCACTGGTTGTAAACCTTGCGGTTATCATGTTCTTGAACTTTCCGCTCTCTTCTTTTTTGCTCTCAATAACTTCAATTCCCTGTTCTTTTGCCAAAAGCTGGGAATTTACATAGTTGACATTGTCCTGTACAGAAAATTCAAGATAGCCTTTTAAAAGTGCACGTGTGAGCCATGTTGTTGCTTTCTCATCTATCTGACCGCTGTACACAATTTCGATTTTATTGGCAAAAGCCCTTTCTGCCTGGATAAAAATCTTGCCCATTGCCTCAGCAAGCTCCAAATATGGCATAATCTCTTCAAGCTTTTCCTTTTCAAACGCAGGAAGATTGACAGCATTTTTAGCAATGCCGCCTTTTAACACCGCTGCAACCTCTTTCGCAACAGATACAGCCACATTTACCTGAGCTTCCTGTGTCGATGCTCCAAGATGAGGTGTTATTACCACATTGTCAAGTTCTAAAAGAGGGTTATGATATTCTTGCTTTTCAAGCTCAAAGTTTGGTTCTTTTTCAAGAACATCAAGTGCTGCTGCTGCCACTATACCCTCTTTTATCGCAATGTAAAGGTCATTTTCGTTTATAACACCGCCGCGCGCACAGTTTACAATTCTGACACCTTTTTTCATCTTTTTGAACTCTTTTTCTGAAATGAGGTTGTACGTCTCTTTTGTCTTTGGTGTGTGAATAGTAATTAAGTCAGACTCTTTCAAGAGAGTATCAAAGTCTACCTTTTCAACGCCATATTTTTTAAACTTTTCATCAGAAACGTATGGGTCGTATGCAATAACTCTCATCCCGCAAGCTTTGAGTCGCTCTGCAACAAGCGCTCCTATCTTGCCAAACCCGATTATTCCCGCTGTCTTTTCATAAAGCTCAACACCTTTGAATTTGTTTCTTCTAAAATCGCCCTGCTTGCAAGACATGTACGCCTGTGGGATGTACCTGAATATGCTAAATATAAGACCAATTGTGAGCTCGGCAGCTGCCATAATGTTGCCATCTGGAGCATTCACAACAATAATCCCCTGTTTTGTTGCTGCCTCTACATCCACATTGTCAATACCAACACCGGCTCTCGCAATCACTTTTAAGTTCTTGCCACATTTTATCATCTCTTCGTTTACTTTTGTTGCACTTCTGACAATTAAAGCATCATATTCACCAATTATATCGCAAATTTCTGGGTGAGATAGTCCTACCTTCTCATCCACTTCAATTCCTTCATTTTTTAAAATATCTATACCTTCCTTTGCGATTCTTTCAGTCACCAAGACCTTCATTTTATTTACCTTACCTCCTTAGCAATTTCCTGAAGGACTGCTTTTGTTGCCTCTCCAACCTCAAAGTTTTTGTATCCTACTTCTAAAAGCGCAAGTTCAAAGCACTCGATGGTCTTCAGAAGGTCAAACTCGTCAACATATCCCATGTGACCAATTCTTATAATCTTCCCTTTTAAAGTAGACTGTCCTCCTGTTACCATTATATCATATTTCTGATTCATTATCTTTCTTACCTTTTCTATATCCACACCCTCTGGTGACTTGATTGCAGTGATGACTGCAGATGAGTATTCTTTCTTTGGCAAAAGCTCTAAATTGAGTTTTTCAGCTGCAAGCTGGGTAAGATGCGCAAGACGGGTGTGACGTTTAAAATTGTTTTCAAGTCCATAATCTAAAATTAGTTTTAGTCCTGCATCAACAGCCCTGATTAAGGTAACAGCTGGCGTGAAAGGAGTGTCCTGGCTTTCTTTTAAAAGGTTGTCCTGATACTTTTTAAAGTCCCAGTAAAACTTTCTAAGTTTTGATGTTTTGTAAAACTCCCATGCTTTTTCTGATACAGAGACAAAAGCAAGTCCTGGAGGGGACATTAAGGCTTTCTGAGAGCCTGTAACAACAACGTCAACGCCCCATTCATCAGTCTTCAAATCAATTGCTCCAAGCGAGCTTACCGCATCAACAATTAAGATCTTGTCTGTATTCTTAAGATACCTTGCAAGCTTTTCAATAGGATTTGTAACACCTGTTGATGTCTCGTTGTGTGTTATAAATACACCTTTTATGTCTTTATTAGATTCAATAATTTCAATTACCTCATCAATATTTGCAACATCACCATAAGGATACTTCTTCTCAATTACATTTAGACTAAACGTCTTGCATATATTTATAAACCTATCCCCAAAGACCCCTACTGACACAACCAAAACGGTGTCGCCTTCAGAAAAGAAATTGACAGCGCTTGCTTCCATTGCACCAGTTCCTGATGCTGCAAATGTTAAAACATTGTTTTTTGTCTGGAACACCTTTTTTAAGTTTTCATTCACTCTTGAAAAGATTTCACCAAATTCTTTTGTGCGATGGTGAATAATCTGTTGTGACATGGCAGAGATAACCTCAGGTGGAAGCGGAGTTGGACCAGGTGTCATCAAAAGTTTTGGTTTTCTCATATTCTTTCTTCTACCCCTTTCAAACAAACTCAATTTGTTTTAAGTTGATTATATCTAATGCGTGTGACAATGTCAATAATTTGACAATCTTATTATTATACATTTTAAACATAAAAAAGCAGGATGTTTTTGTTTATTTATAACAACCCCTTGCAACAAATAATTGGTAATATAAACAAAAAGCCGGTAAGAAGCACCGGCTAAAACCTTCTTTATTGATATAATCTTTATTTATCTTTTTTGTCCTCATCATCTACTTCGTCTTCATACTCATCATCGTCTTCTTCATCGTCAAACTCTTCTTCAAGTTCGTCAAGATATATTATTTCGTTGCAGTTGGGGCATTCAATCTCATCCTCGTTTAAGTACTCGTCTTCTTCTAAATAAAATGTTACCTTGCAGTTTGGACAGGTCACTTCCACTAAGTCTTCGTCATCTTCATCATCATAGTAGTCATCATAATCCTCATCATAATTTTCATACACTTCATCTTCTAACTTTTCCAAATCCTCGTCAATTGAATCAACAACATCTTCAAGCTCTGCTTGCTTGACGTCAAGTTCGTTTATCGCATCTGCAAACTCGTCAAGCACATCAATGATACTCAGAAGAAGCCTTCCTTCTTTTGAATCCTCATTTATGCCCAGACCCTCTGCAAGCCCTCTTAAGTATGCAACCTTTTCATATAAATTTTCCATTAAAGTATCCTCCTACAATACAGAATAAACCTTATCTATACTTAATATTTACCCATTAAAATCACTTTATACACACAGCATATAATTGAAAAATGTCAAATCAATTACACTCGTGACAGATACTCTTCTGTTGATGTGTCAATCTTAATTTTATCGCCAACATTTATAAAAAGTGGAACCTGTATTACAGCGCCTGTTTCAACCTTCGCTGGTTTTGTTGCACCTGTTTGAGTATCACCTTTAAAGCCCGGTTCTGTATCAATTACCTCAAGCTCCACAAATCTTGGTGGTTCAACCCCAAATACAACTCCATTGTGAGAAAGAACTGTAACTGTCATATTTTCCTTTACAAACTTGAGTGCATCGCCAACCATCTCTTGATTTAGCGCAATTTGCTCGTATGTCTGTGTGTCCATGAAATAGTAAAGCTCACCGTCGTTGTAAAGGTACTGCATCTCTCTTCTTTCAATGTGAGCAAGAGGCATTCTCTCATCCGGTCTGAACGTCTTTTCAATCACAGCACCTGTCTTTATATTTTTAAGTTTTGTTCTAACAAAAGCTGCACCCTTGCCAGGTTTTACGTGTAAAAATTCAATTACCTGAAATATCTGACCATCATACTCTATTGTTAATCCTCTTCGAAAATCGCCTGCCTCAACCATCAGCTTCCCTCCGATTTAAAATTTTGCTCTTCTATTTTATCAAAAAAAACATATTTTTTTCAACCAAATTAACACTCTTTTACATCCTCTTTATCAACCTCATACACATCCAAAATCTTTCCTTTTGAAAGTGTTCCATACACCTTTTCAACCTTTGCATAGATGTACTTGCCAACAAGGTCAGATGCATCATCAAGCTCTATTCTATTCTGGTTTACATACCCAACCGCATTTTTTGGATTGAACCTGTCTTCCTCCTCAACAAACGCCAAAACTTCATCTCCTTCACAAAGCCAACCACACAACGCCATGTAATGGTCCTCATCCTTTACAGGGCATATGGTAAACTTATTTATGTGAATATTTGAAGAAGCTTTGATATAGATTTTCTTTTTGTACTTCTGCTCAAGTTCTTTTATCCTGTCAATTTCACCCTTTCTTAAAATCTCACATACTTTTGTGTGTATTTCAACAAAGAACTTGTCTTCTACCTTGTTTTTGCAATACCACTCAATCTCTTTCAAAACTTTAAACGCGACGCTCTCAGGAGATAAAATCTTACCTGTACCCTCACAGTAAGGACAGTTTGATTGCATAACACATGAAAGTCGTTGTCTTACCTTTTTTCTTGTCATCTCAACAAGCCCAAGAGGCGTTATGTCAACAACCACTGTTTTTGTCTTGTCTCTTTTGAGAGCCTCTTTCAAAGCATCTAAAACTATCTTCTGATGATCTGGATTTTTCATATCAATAAAGTCAATTATGATTATTCCGCCAATATCTCTGAGCCTTAGCTGCCTTGCAATCTCCTGTGCAGCTTCAAGATTTGTCTTTAAGATTGTTTCTGCAACATCAGTCTTGCCAACATACTTTCCTGTGTTGACGTCAATTACAGTCAATGCCTCTGTCTCATCTATTACTATATACCCACCACTTTTGAGCCACACTCTTTTTGATAAAGCTTTTGAAAGCTTTTGTTCTATCTGAAAATATTCGAATATATTTGTTGCAAGGTTAAAATACTCAACTTTACTCTTCAAGCTCGGGGCATAAGAGGATAAAAACTCTATTATCTTGTTATATTTTTTCCTATCGTTTATAACAAACCTGTCAACCTGATTAGTAAACATGTCTCTTACAGCTTTGAACACAAGGTCATAGTCTTTGTAAAGAAGAACAGGAGCGCTCTGACAGCTTTTCTGTCTTATTTTTTTCCACATATTCTTTAAAAACTCAAGTTCGCTTTTTAAAATCTCTTCGCTCTTGTTTTCTGCCGCAGTTCTGACAATCAAACCCATTCCCTCAGGTCTTATCCTGCAGGCTATCTCTTTAAGTCTCTGCCTTTCTTCTTCACTCTCAATCCTTTTTGAAACACCAACATATTCTGTGCATGGCAAAAGAACTAAGTACCTTCCTGGCAACGTTATGTTTGTGGTAACCCTTGGACCTTTCTGGTCATACCCTTCCTTTATTACCTGCACAACTATTTCCTGGCCACACCTTAGGGCAAGCGGATTTGTTTTTATTTCATAATACTCATCAGTATCTCCAAATTCAAGCCTGTTCACATCGCCAAGGTACAAAAAAGCATTTTTTTCCTGACCAATATTGACAAAAGCTGCATCCATACCAGGCAGGATGTTTTCAACAACCCCTTTGTAGATATTTCCTACTATGCTTTGACTGTCTTCCCTCTCGATGTAAATCTCGACAAGTTCTTTGTCTTCCAAAACAGCAACCCTTGTTTGGTTAAAACTTACATCAACTATAATCTCACTTTGCATTATATCACCCTTTTATAGTTAACTTTTACCCTTTCAACCTTTACAATCCTACATTCAATATTATACTCCTGACAAAATTCTCTTAATATATCTTCTGGTTTTATATAACTTCCATTCACAACATTTATATGAAAACTTATTTTTATATTCCCAGCCACTTTTTCATATTCATAGCTCAAAATAAAATCAGAAATTTTCTTTACTGTTACCTTGCCTTCCTTCTCTTTCTTTATAGCAGGACTTTTTTTCATAAACTCATCAAAGTACTTGCAAAATTCTTCCTCAGCTTCAACAAAACATTGATAATACATATCACTTACTTGTATTTTATCAGTAGCCAGCTCAACTTTCAACATTTTTAATCCTTCTGGCAAGATTTTATTGAGATTCTCAATGATACTGCTTTCAAGTTCATTCTCGCATTCAACTTCAAATATCTCTTCTTTCGAACAAAGTCCAACTGGCATTGGAAGAATAAAAACTATCTTTGGGTGAGGATTGAATCCTTGTGTGAACTTAAGCTTTATATTCAACCTTCTAAATAACCTTTCAAATAACCTTGTCATGTCAAGATGGGATATAAACGCTGCAGGCAAATCACGCGAAAAGTAAAACCTGTACCTATTTGCCAACACAAATTCCCCCTCGAAAAGAAGCTGCACCGCAACCTATGCATCTTTCAAAACACGAACTTGTGGTTTTTGCTTCATATGCCAAAAGACACTCTTTCTTTAAAAACTCCCTGGTCACACCTGTGTCGATAATGTCCCATGGCAAAACCTCGTTAAAGTTTCTTTTTCGGTCAGAGTAAAATTTCCAGTCTATATTTTCTGCCTCAAACGCTTTTTCCCATTTTGAAAAGTCAAAAAACTCGCCCCAGTCATCAAACTGACAGCCAAGCTCAACTGCTCTTTTAATTACCCTTGAAAGTTTTCTGTCTCCCCGTGAAAGTACCGCTTCAAGCTTGCTAAGATAAAAGTCATGCCAGCTGTACTCAACATCCTTTACTTTTTTGAGATTCTCCTTCAAATGTTTCATCTTTCTTTGCATGTTTTCAATGCTATCCTGCGCTTCCCACTGAAAGGGCGTGTGTGGTTTTGGCACAAAAAAGGATGTGGACACTGTTATTCTAACCTTCTTTTTAAGCCCAAGATCTTTGTATATCTCCCTTATATTCTTTGCTATTGTATATATCCCAAGAACATCTTCATCTTCTTCAAGAGGAAGGCCAAGCATAAAATAGAGTTTTATGTTCTGAAATCCTCTTTCAAACGCAAGCTTGACTGTAGAGTATATATCTTCTTCTTTTATATTTTTATTTATAACATCTCTTAGTCTCTGTGTTCCTGCCTCGGGTGCAAAGGTCAGTGTAGGTTTTCTTACCTTTTCAACTTCTTTTAAAAGGTCTAAAGATGTTGAGTCAAGCCTCAAGGATGGCAAAGAAATGTTTACCTTTTTGTCCTCTGCAAACTTCAAAATTTCCCTTGCAAGTTCATCTATATTCGGATAGTCACTTGTACTGAGGGATACAAGCGATATCTCATTACACCCACAATTTTCAACAAGTTCTTTTGCATACTGTAAAACCTTTTCTGCCTTTCTGAACCTAACAGGTCTGTATATTATACCTGCCTGGCAAAACCTGCACCCTCTTGCACAACCTCTGAAAATTTCCAAGGTTATTCTATCATGAACAACTTCTATAAGAGGTGTTATCATCTTTGTTGGAAAATAGCTTGTATCTAAATCTTTTACAATTCTCTTTTTTACTTTTGCTGGTACATTTTCTGATACAGGTACTATAGACTTTATAGTTCCATCGGTGTTATACTCTACATTGTAAAGTGAAGGAACGTAACATCCTTCAATAGCCGCACATTCATGTAAGAACTCTTCCTTTGTCATATTAGAAAATTTATATCTTTTATAAAGGTCAATAATCTCCAAAATGACCTCTTCGCCCTCACCAATTACAAACACATCTATAAACTCCCAAAGCGGTTCTGGATTATACGTGCATGGACCTCCTGCAATCACAATGGGCATACCTTTTTCTCTTTTTTGACTTTCAAGAGGAAGACCACCAAGTTCAAGCATCTTCAAAACATTTGTATAGCTCATTTCATATGAAAGAGAAAATCCTATTATGTCAAATCTATCAAGTTCAGTAAAAGTTTCAAGTGAAAATAGTTTTATTCCCTCTTTTTTCATCTTCTTCTGCATATCTACCCATGGCATAAAAGCTCTTTCGCAGTATACATCTTCTCTTTCATTCAAAAGATGATACAAAATTTTGAGACCCAAGTTAGACATACCAATCTCGTACACATCCGGAAAGCAAAATGCAAACCTTATATCTACCTTTTCAGGATCTTTTTTTACCATATTTATTTCGTTGCCGATATATCTTCCCGGTTTTTCAACATCATAGAGCAGTTTAAATACCTTGTCTTTTACAATCACTTTTGTCTTACACCTCTTCTTTATATTAAAAATACAATAAGCTACAGGCTACCCTGTAGCTGAAAAGCTTAAAATCTTAAATTTTATTATTCCTCAAAGAAAATAAACGCAAACGTCCCTGGTCCAACATATGTGCCTATTACACTACCTATTTGAGTTACTATAAGTTCTCCAGGCGAAAGTTCTTGTTTTATCATATTTATAAGTTCTTCAGCTTCACTTAAATCACCAGCATAACAAAAACCACAAACCTGATTTTTAAGGTCTAATCCTTTTTTGTTTACTTCTTCAATTATTCTTGGCAAAGCTCTTTTCATGCCCCTTACTTTGTCAAACGGCTCAACAACTCCATCAACTATGTGAAGTATAGGTTTTATGTTTAATATATTTCCTATCGTTGCTTTCGCAGGCGATATTCTTCCACCTTTTTTAAGATATTCTAAGGTTTCAACTGCAAAAATATGTCTTATAGTATTTGTTTTTTGTATTATCAATGAAGCTATATCTTTTGCTGGCATACCTTTCTCTGCTAACCTTTTAGCCAAAATAGCTAAAACTCCTGTACCAATCGATGCGCTTTTTCCATCAATAACAAAAATCTTTTGAGGATCTAACATATCCTTAGCCAAACAAGCAGAATTATAAGTCCCTGATAATTTTGAAGAAAGATGAATTGACACAACTTCATTACCATTTTCAATCTCTTGTTTAAATACATCCAAAAACTCTTCCGGACTTGGCTGAGACGTTCTTGGAAGAACTGTTGATGATGCTAATTTTTTGTAAAACATTTCAGGTGTAATTTCTACCCAGTCTTTATAAACTTCATCTTCAAAAAAAACTTTTAATGGTACCATTTTGATACCAAATTCATTTAGCATCTGAGGACTCAAATCGCATGTCGAATCTGTAACTATAGTAACACCCATCCAAAATCCCCCTTTTATATCTGTGGATTACACCAGATTAGGAAAACCAAGCTGTCTAAGAGCTTCATATAAAACAATAGCAACCGAATTTGAAAGATTTAAAGACCTTACATCGCTTATCATAGGTATTCTGTAAGTCCTGTGTATGTTCTGTTCAATAAGCCACTGAGGAAGACCAGCTGTTTCTTTCCCAAACATAAGGTAGCAATTGTCTTCATATGGCGCCTGGGTATAATATTGTTTGCCTTTGGTAGAAAAATAGAATACATTTGCTCCTCTATTTTTCTCAAAAAACTCGTTTAAATCCTTGTAGATTTTCACATCCAAATATTGCCAGTAGTCAAGCCCTGCTCTTTTCAAGTACTTGTCTTCCAATGAAAAACCAAGAGGCTCTATAAGATGGAGCTTGCTTCCTGTACATGCACACGTTCTCGCAATGTTTCCTGTGTTGTATGGAATTTCAGGTTCATGCAGTACTATGTTTATTGGCATGATATTAGAGAAAAAGCCCCCCTTTTTAATTTAGTTTTCCATGAACGCAACATCCATATCAATTTTATCACCGTTGTCAAGTAAAAGTGGCACACATATGTTTATCATTTTTGATGTGCTGAGCGTCATGTTCTCACCTATTAAAATTGAAGGGGGTGTTATCTCAACCTTCAGTCCCTTTTGTGAAAACAGTGTTGAAGTGTTACCCATAATCATATTTGCCATCTCGCCAATCGCACTTTTTGCAAGTTCATCAAAGTCCGATACAGGAAAACCTCCCATCATCATTGACGCAATTTTTTTTGCTGTCTCAATTGACATGCAGAAGTTTACCTGTCCTTTAATATTACCTGTCATTCCAATTATAACAACAACCTGATCAACTTTGTAAGTGGGTTCTTTAATGTACACTTTCCCAAGCTTAAATTCAATGTTTGCGACCTGTTTTAGTACTTGCTGGCTCGCCTGAATAAACGGATTGATGTACTCAACATTTACACTTGCCATTTTATTTGCCTTGTCACCCTGCCACTTTATTTGGCAGAATACAAGACTTTCCCCCTTTCATCATTTTAATACTTTCTCAAATAAAAATGATCTTTTGATTTTTATAGCCTTTGAAGGACAAAGTTCATGACAGCAATAACACCTTATACACTTTTTCAAATCAACATATGCTTTCCTGCTTCTCATCTCAATAGCCTGAGCAGGACATGCATTGAAACACTCTGCACAACCTATACAAATATTTATGTCGAAAATTGGTCTTGGTGAAAGAAAATTATCCAAAAACCTTGCCAAAAATTGTGGAAGCCTTCCTTTCACAAAAGATATCTCGGGTCTTAAGACAAGTTCAAAATTTGATGGAGCAACATCTTCAATCCTCTCACCAACAATCTCAACCTTATCAGGATTTAAAAGTCCTTTTTCATTTGCCACCTCCAAAAGAGGAACATCTTTTATGTCAAGCCCAATGATCTTACAAGCCACATAATCCAAAGCAATTGCATCCTCGGATATTAGCAAAATACCAAGCTCTTTGGGTTTTCCTGCTGACGGTCCTTCCCCTTCCATTGCAACAATGCCGTCCATAATATTTAGCATTGGCTTTGCTACCGTTAAGATTTCAAGTAGCATCTCCATAAACCTTCTGACTTCTTGGAATCTAAAATGCATCTCAGCTTTCTGCCCACCTGGAATAAGCCCAAATAAGTTCTTTACAGCACCTGTATAGACTGCCATCTGATGGGTTTTAAGTTTTGGAAGATTTATGATCCCCTGGCTTTCAAAGTATGGGGATATCAACGAAAGTTTTTTAAAAGTTGTAGTTTCAATACTAAGGTCTTTGTAAGATGTATCATAGTTCAAATAAACATTTTCAAGCTTTTCAAGCACTTTAATTCCTGCAGCTTGATATATACTTTCAAGCCTCTTTTTGGTATACGGTCCACCTGGACTGTCAGCTATTATAATCTTGCTTGCTTTTTCTTTAATGATTTCCACAGTTGCCTGAACAACAGCAGGATGAGTGGTAACAGCATCCTCAGGGTTTTTTTTCATAAGAAGATTAGGTTTTACAAGCACGCAGTCTTTTTTTGGAATTTCATACCCTATTAGATTAATACCCTTCAAAATTGCCTCTTTTACATCCTGCACTTCATATGTATCACACTTTACAATTGCTACTTTACACATTTACCGCTTCCCCCAGAACAAACTTTTCTATCGCTCTTGCCACCCCGTCGTTTTCGTAAGAGCTTGTCACATAATCGGCTATTTTTTTGAGCTCTTCAATAGCATTCCCCATTGCAACGCCAAGCCCGGCAAACTCTATCATCTCAAGGTCATTTTCATTGTCACCTATTGCCATCACTTCCTCAGGTGCTATCCCCAAATATGATATTACAAATTCAAGTGCTCTCTTCTTGTTAACCCCTTCTTTCATAACTTCTAAAATATTAATGTCTGATTTTGTGGTCTCAACACCTGGAATCTCCCTTTCTATTATTTTTCTTACATAATTTACTTTTTCTAAGTCTTTATCAATAATGACAAATTTAGTGATTAAATCACCGCAAGCATTAATAGTATTTTCAGAATCGTCAATTATGATATTAATTCTCTCTTCTTCAGGAAGTTCCTTATTCTTTTCGTAGTAAAATTTAGAGGAATAATCAAGCCTTCTTGCTATCATTGTATCTTGAAAATAATAATGATAATAGATGTCATTTTCTTTGCAAATTCTGGCAATCTCTAAACTTTTTGAATTTTCAAGTCCAATATAATAGATATCATTGTTCTTCTTCAGGTCTCTTACAATCGCTCCGTTGCAGGCAACAATAACTTGGTCATAAAGGCCCAAAACCTTTGCAAAATACATCACTCCTTTGAGGATTCTTCCTGAGCACAAAACAATCTGAACACCTTTTTGTTTTACAAGTTCAATAGCCCTTTTGTTTCTTGAAGAGATATTTTTATTTTTGTCCAAAAGCGTCATGTCAAGGTCAATTGCAATAAGTTTATACATCTTTTGCCTTCACCTATTTTAATAAATTTTAAAGATAATTTGTTACAATTTATTATATCAAAAAAAAATAAAGGCTGCCAATCATGGCAGCCTTTATTTTCAGAATTAATACATATCAGGTGCTGGAGCTGGTGGATTCTTTTCCTTTTCAGGTTTTTCAGCAACAACTGCTTCTGTTGTCAGAAGCATAGCAGCAGCCGATGCAGCGTTCTGAATAGCCGTTCTTGTAACCTTTGTTGGGTCAACAATACCTGCCTCGAACATGTCAACAAATCTCTCGTTGAGTGCGTCAAATCCAACACCAGCTGGGCTTTCTTTTACTTTGTTAACAATAACTGAACCATCTAAACCTGCGTTTTCAGCAATTTGTCTGAGTGGCTCTTCCAAAGCTTTTCTTACAATCATTGCACCTGTCTTTTCATCGCCAGTGAGGCTTTCAATAAGCTTATCAAGGGCTGGAATTGCATTAATTAAAGCTGTACCACCGCCAGGTACAATTCCTTCTTCTACTGCAGCCTTTGTTGCAGCAAGAGCATCTTCAATTCTGAGTTTCTTTTCTTTAAGTTCAGTCTCAGTTGCAGCACCAACATGAATTACTGCAACACCACCAGCAAGTTTTGCAAGTCTTTCCTGAAGTTTTTCTCTGTCAAAGTCAGATGTTGTCTCTTCAATCTGCTTTTTGATTGACTGAATTCTCGCCTTGATTTCGCTTGGGTCGCCTGCACCGTCAACAATAATTGTATTTTCTTTCTGAACTTTTACTTGTCTTGCACGACCAAGCTGGCTGAGTTTTACCTCTCTTAAGTCAAGACCAAGCTCTTCAGAAATTACTTGACCACCAGTTAATATTGCAATGTCTTGAAGCATTGCTTTTCTTCTGTCACCAAATCCTGGTGCTTTTACCGCAACGCACTGGAGTGTTCCTCTGAGCTTGTTTACTACAAGTGTTGCCAATGCTTCGCCTTCAACATCTTCAGCAATTATCAAAAGTTTTCTTCCCTGCTGAACTATCTGTTCAAGAAGCGGCAGAATGTCTTGGATTGTTGAGATTTTCTTATCTGTAATCAAGATGTACGGGTCGTCAAGTACCGCTTCCATTCTCTCTGTGTCTGTTACCATGTATGCAGAGATGTAACCTCTGTCAAACTGCATACCTTCAACTATCTCAAGAGTTGTCTCTGTTGTCTTTGACTCTTCAACAGTGATAACACCGTCATTTGTTACTTTCTCCATTGCATCTGCAACAAGTTTGCCAATCTCTTCGTCACCTGCTGAGATTGAAGCAACATATGTGATGTCTTCTTTTCCTCTTACCTTCTTGCTCATTTTTCTAATTTCTTCTACAACAACATCAACTGCTTTCTGGATACCTTTCCTTAAAATCATTGGGTTTGCACCAGCTGCAATGTTCTTAAGACCTTCTCTTATCATTGCCTGTGCCAGAACTGTTGCAGTTGTTGTACCATCACCTGCAATGTCGTTTGTCTTGGATGCAACCTCTCTTACAATCTGTGCACCCATGTTTTCAAATGGGTCTTCAAGCTCTATCTCTTTTGCAATTGTAACACCGTCATTTACAATCTGTGGTGAACCAAATTTCTTTTCAAGAACAACGTTTCTTCCTTTTGGCCCAAGTGTTACTTTAACTGTATCTGCAAGCTTGTTAACACCACGCTCTAAAGCCCTTCTTGCCTCTTCGTCAAATAATATCATCTTTGCTGCCATCTTTACATCTACCTCCTTTTTTCAATTCAAAATTAGTCTTCAATAATTGCTAAGACGTCATCTTGTCTGATTATTGTGTATTCTTCACCATCAATCTTAATTTCTGTTCCAGCATATTTGCTTACAATTACCTTGTCACCTTTCTTTACAACCATTTCAACCTTCTCACCATCTACTATTCCACCAGGACCAACCTCGATTACTTCAGCAATCTGTGGTTTTTCCTTTACAGTATCTGGAAGAACTATGCCACTCTTTGTTACTTCTTCTCTTTCCTTGAATTTGATGAGTATCCTATCGCCAATTGGTCTTATCTTCATTGAACTTCCCCTCCTTTTTCAAGTTTGTTAGCACTCACTTTCAATGAGTGCTAATCACAATAAATACTATAGTATATTCTTCCTTTTCTAATCAAGTCTGATTTTACCCAAAAAAAGCACACTATATTCAATTTTCGCTGAATTTGATGGGAAAATATTAAAATATCTTCTTCAAACTCTCGTTTTCTCTTTACTGCTCTTATTTTTATATCCCGCTATTCACTTAAAATCCTGTAAAATTTGCTTTCGATACTGGGTAGGACTCAGACCTGTGTACTTTTTGAAAATGTCGTTAAACCGCTGAAGTGAAGAAAACCCACACATCATAGCAATATTGCTAATCTTTAGATTTGAGATGGTTAGATACTCTTTTGCCTTTTCTATACGCTTTGAAAGTAGGTATTCTTTTGGCAAAATCCCAAAATGATTTTTAAATATCCTCGAAAGACTACTTTCAGACATGAAAAATCTCTTTGCAACATCACCCATTTTTATGTCTTCCATGTAGTTATTGTCAATATACTCTTTAATATGTTTTGCAATCAGCGAATAATCGTAATTTTTTATCATCTCAAGACTATCAACTTCTCGTGTTATATATATGAAAAGCTCTAAACATTTTATATAAAGAAGAATACTATTTTTGCTTTCTTTTGCCTCACGGAGAATAGATTCTAAGCAAAAGAAAATATTGCTTCTTTTTCTAACATGAAAAAAATAAAATTTATTTGTTATGTTTTCTAAAACTTTTAAAAAACCATAAATTTCTTTAAGATCATTTACCTTTGCCTTGTTCTCTGGATTTAAATAAAATCCAATTACAATAAACTCAGCCTTAGTTGAACCTATAACCTCGAACTTGTGCTTTGTAAAAGGTTTTATTATCAAAAGGTCACCAGCTTTTAGATCAATTTTTTCTTCCTCTACCCAAAAATCAATGTTTCCTTTCTTTATGAATATAAGTTCATAACTATCATGAATATTGTAATCCATTTTCCAACTATTATCATGAACTCTCTCAAGCGTCTTTACTATTACGGGCAGAATTTTATTAATTGCTTCTATCATCTTCCAACCCCGCTTGTTCTACTTATGACTTTTATATACTGCTTCAAAAATCTCTTCATACGTCATTGCTTTTGAAAATGTTATCCTTTGACCTACCAATAAGTTAGAATTCACATTTTTGCTTTTTATAAACCTTTCAAACGACTCTTTATCTTGAACAACTCCATTTTGGTAAAGAACATCTGCAATGTTATCAATATTGTCAATATAAATGTCCACCGTATTATTGAGATTTGGTAAAACTTCTTTAGCATTTGAAATAGTAACAAAATACATTGCACAAACACCAAGTACCCATCCAACTCCTATCCCCAATAGAAAAAACTTATACCACTTCAGCTTCTCTCCCTCCCAACTATCCTTATAGCAAGCTTTGCTTCTCCCTTGCCAATATTTAAGCTCGATGCAATCTCATCTACTGTATACCCCTGTTTGTAAAGCTCAACCGCCTTTCTGTAAAGTTCTTCTTTTGAATGTTTCTTGCCTTCATCTCTTTGCATATCCTTGCCAGGTTCAATAAAATCTTCTTTTCCTGCATAAGATTTTATCTGATCTGACTTTTCAACTTTTTCCTCAGTGTTTAGATGTTCAGCATCTCCCTTGACTGGTGCTTTTTCAATATCTAAAATCTCACCTTTTGCCCATCTTACCTTGTTTTCTATTCTTTCAATAATATATTCTCCAAAACTGTCCAATTCCTCAACTGTCTCAATGGCTTCACTCAAAAGCTGTGATAGAGTTTTTTGAACCTTTTCCGATTCATGTAAAATCTTCCCGCCTCTTTCTATATCCTTTTTTATCGACCTCAACGACCACAATACTATAATTAACCCAAAAAATATAAACAAAATTACATAGGCGTCCATTTTCTTCTTATCTTCTCCTCTACAGAACTTTATATTCTAATATCAAACCCTTTCTGTTGCTTTTTAGATTTTTTTGGTTCCTGTTTTTCTCTTTCTTGTTTTTGAGAAAGTCTAATCTCAGATGCATTGTCCTTTTCCCTTACTCTTCTCAAATCTTCATCTACTTTTGCCTGGTTTTTCTGGCTATTTATATGCCTTAGCATATTCTCTTTTTGCTGCTCACCAAGCACAACCTGCGACACCTCTGTCGATTTGGGATACAAAATCTTTACATCAATTGGTCTTATATTCATCTTTCATCATCTCCTTCTTATCTACAAAAGCAATAAAAATCCTCAACTTTAAGCATACGGCGCTATCTTTATATCAGCATCTTCTCTGTAAATCTTGCAATATTTTACTGGCTCCTTTATAAGTTTGCACACATTTCCTATGGTTATCTTAACCCCGGGGTAAATGGTATCCTGAACCTTAACAATCCCCTCATTTCTCTCCTCAAGTCTTTTTTCAATTTCCTCAAATTCACTCTGCAATTCTTTTAATTTTTCTGATGCCGTAATCTTTGACCTTGTAAACTTTTGAAGCATTTCTCTTTTCTCGTCTGTCAAAAGACCTGCTGCTTCTATCTTCCTCAAAACCTCAATTCCCTGGTCACATTTTTTTATATTTTCTCTTAACTCTGACATCTCTCTCCTTATCTCTCTGTATCTTTCCACCATCAGAGGGTCAACCCCAACTTCTATCTCAGTAGCGGTGGAAAGATACGAACCTATTACCTTTGCTTCAACCTCTTTGCCAACCTTGCAAGACCCACCAACAATAGAAGCTTTCCTGCCAACAAGAATAAGTTTATTCCCGCACTTTACGTCACTGTGAACAATTGCTTCTGCCTGAACATCTTCACCAGCAACAATAGTAGCATTCTCAATAAACTTTGCAAAAACGCTCTTGCCAGCAACAACTCTACCTTTGCCCATACCTGTAATCCCTTTGTGCAGCACTACATTCCCTTTTGCTTCAATTTCAGCTGCCTCAACAATACCATCTACTTCTACATTTCCTTCAGCAACAACCTTAAAACCAGATAGCACACTCCCTTTTATATGAACATTGCCAACAAAGTTTATGTTACCTGTTGAATTGTCTATGTCAGAGTTAATCTCCAATGTATTTAAAACTGTTACCTTGCCCTCAATGATGCACACCTGACCATCGCACGCAGCTTTTAATGTATGCCCATCAGAATCTATGTATGTATTTTTTCCCCTTGGAAGATTTAACTTTCTCCCTTTTTGCCCTCTTATCACCCCTCCAAAAACATCCATACCATTTTCTCCATCAACAGGGTCTATCATTGTAACAAGAACATCATCTTTTCGCACATTCTGAACAATTCCCAAGTCTTTGTAATCTACTCTTCCATCAGGAAGTTCTTTGGGCCTTATCTCACGTTTGATATCAAAATGATATATGAGTTTTCCATCAACAGGTTTGCCAGGTGGTTTCCCTTGCGCAACCACAATAGGTGTTCCAAAAATGGGATTTTCAACAAGTTTTTTTATAGCTTCATCATCAATCCCAAACGTAATTTTATTTTCCCTCAATTTATTCATCACATTTTCAAACGTCAAATCCACACCATTTTGATTTTGTACAAGCACCACACTTGCTTTTAGCCTATCAGATGTTACCATAACCTTTATATCAACTTTTTGTTCACTTAACATCTCAATCTTTCCCCTTTCCCCGCAAAAAAATAAATATTATTTTTCCAAATACTTTTGTAATGCACTTCTGAGTTTTAAAAGCGCTCGCGTGTGAAGCTGACTTACACGTGATTCAGATACGCCCAGAACTTTTGCTATCTCTTTTATGCTAAGTTCTTCATAGTAATAAAGTACTATCACCATCCTTTCATTCTCCAAAAGATTATCTATCTGCTGCCTCAACACTTCTCTAAGCTCTTCATTCTCTATAAAATGTTCTGGCTGGGACACAAAATCTTCAAGCCCGCCAATTTTGCTTTCATAATTTTGTTCTAAAAAACTTTCCAGTGAAATAATCATCCCACTGGATATCCTGTCTTGCAGTTTCTGAAGTTCCTCTACAGAAATTCCAATTCTCTTAGCAACTTCTTGATTTGTCGGGGTTTTACCTTCTTTTTCTATCTCAATGTAAACCCTTTCTATCTCTTTTGCTTTCTGTCGAATGCTTCGTGGCAAAAAGTCCTGGCTTCTAACACAGTCAATTATTGCTCCTTTTATTCTTGTATATGCATACGTCTCAAATTTGACTCCTTTTTGACTATCAAACTTTTCGATTGCATCAAGAAGACCAATTGAACCATAACTTACCAAGTCATCATACTCAACATTACCACCAAAATAAATGGCCATCCTGCCAGCCACAAGCTTTACAAGTGGCATGTATTTTATTATAAGTTGTTCTTTTATTTTAGGGTCTTTTGTCTTTGTAAACTTTTCCCACAAAAGTGCATCATCCATACCTATTCGTACCTCTCAGCTATTTAAGGATTATGGTCCTTGTTGTCATTCAATATATCTTTAACTATACTTCCAAACACATAACCTATAATCGACACTAAAGCAGTTGCAAAAAATGTGTACTCTCCAGATTTTCTTGTAACAAGACATGCAACAAGAACAATACTTCCACCTACAAGTGCTAAAATCTCAGGTAATAGTTGCTCCCCTTTCAACTTTCAAGTCTTCTCCTTTAAATTGTTTTTGTTCCCTTGCCTATTGTCTTTATTTCAAGCCTACCATCTTCTGAGTAAAATATGATTGTTCTACCATAATTTCCTCCAGTATCTTCTGCCACAATGGGTATATTTTGTTCCTGTAAAACTTTTTTAGCAGCCTCCACATTTCTTTTTCCAATGTTCATAAACTCAGAACGTGTTACCTCAAACATCTGAGCTCCGCCCGCAAGTTTGGCAAACATATTCTTTTTTGCAGCACCAAGTTCTTCCATCTTCTCTATTAGTAGTGGTATACCTGTATCTGCAAACTTTGCAGGATTGGTATTATTTTTTACACCCCAGCTGTAAGGAAGCATAATATGTATCATACCTATTATCTTTGTCTTTGTGTCATATATACACACCCCAACGCAAGAACCAAGTCCAAGGGTGGTAAGAGCGTTCGGATAGCCTGTAACATTCAAATCTGCCATGCCTACCTTTATAATCTCCATCATCTTTTATGCTACTCCCAGTGCTTTTAACATTTTTTGATATGACTCTATTGTTGGTATAAGAAAAAAATCAGCAACAATTCTATTGCTTTCCTCAAAAATCTCTGTTTCGATATAAAGCGCAGTATCACCAGTTTCACCAAACTGAATGGCTGGAAAACTTAAAATTGCACCTGCCATGTCTTCAGCAAGCTGCGGAACAGACTGAATCATTTTAAAACCTGTGAGAGTTGATAGTGCTGTTAAATACGCCCCTGCTAAAATGTTTCCTATCTCCATCAAAGCAGACTTTTCTATATCGGTAAATTCACTGTACCCATTCAAAGTTGTGCCCAATAACATGTTTACAAGAAGGTGGGCAGATGATTGAGACATAACAAACATGATAAATCCTTCTATATCGCCTTCTACATTCAATAAGATTCCAACTACAGGAATCTCTGCCCCGCCAAGTATTTCTGGAACTTCTTGGAGGTTTACCATCTTTACAACAGGAACCTTCATGTTTATTTTCCTGCCTATCATCATGGCAAGAGCTGACACCGCGTTACCTGTTCCTATGTTCCCCAGCTCTTTTAATACATCTAAATACATTTCGTTCATTTCGTTATTTGACAAATTCATAAAAATTAAACCTCCTCGGCTTTCTCAAAAAGCACATCTTCAAGGTTTATGATGTTTATGAGCATCCCATTGTACTTTGCAATCGAAAATTTAAACTCATTCCTGTCTCTCGTTGCTTGGTCAAAATCCTCTTTAGAAAGATATACCACATCTAAAACCTCGTCAATTATCAGTCCTACCTTGAACTCACCTTTCCAGTTAACAATCAAAATTCTTGTCTCTTCACCAAACTCCTCTTTCTCAACACCAATCTTTTCACGAAGGTCTATCACTGGTACAATCTCACCACGAAGATTTATTACTCCTTTTACATACTGCTTTGTGTGAGGTACACGGGTTATTGGCATTAGTTTTTCAATATTCTCTATATTGTTCACATTCAGTCCATAATGCTCATCCGCAAGCCTGAAAACTAAATATTGTTCCATCTTTTTTCACCTCTATACTTTTTTCTTTTACACTGTAAGCATGTTAGGATCAAGTATCATTGCAACAGACCCATCGCCAAGGATTGTTGCACCTGATATGAGTCTAACTCCCTCTAAATACTTTCCAAGCGATTTTATAACAATATCCTGTTGTCCTAAAAGTTTGTCAACAATGATTCCTGTCAGTTTTTCGCCACGTCTTACTATCACAACTGTAAATTTCTTTTTGTCAAGAACTGGCTCTAACCCCACAATAGAATGTAAATGTTTTATTGGAATCACCTGATTTCTCAGCATGATTATTTCCTTTCCTTTTTGAACAACCTTTATATCCTCTTTTGCAACATCCACAATCTCTCTGATTGATGCAACAGGAATTGCATATATCTCATCATGTACAGTGACAAGCAATGCCTGAATGATAGCAAGAGTTAACGGAAGTCGTATAACAAACTTTGTTCCTTTTCCTTTCTGTGTCTTCACTTCAACCATTCCACCAAGCTGTTCAATCTTGGTCTTTACAACATCAAGTCCAACACCACGTCCAGAAAGGTTTGTAACCTTGTCTTTTGTTGAAAAGCTTGGCATAAACAGAAAATCTATTATTTCCTGCTCTGTCAATTCTATTTGGTCCTCTTTCAAAAGCCCCTTTTCTATAGCTTTTTGCTTTACCTTTTCTAAATCAATTCCTTTGCCATCATCTTCAACCTCAATGACAACATTGTTCCCGTCATGATAAGCCGAAAGTTTAATAAGCCCACTTCTTGGTTTGCCGTTTTTGACCCTCTCATCAGGGTCTTCTATTCCATGGTCGGCAGCATTTCTCAGAAGATGAATAAGAGGATCTCCAAGCTCGTCCACAATAGTCCTGTCAACCTCAGTATCCTCACCAGACATTACAAGCTCAAATTCCTTTCCAAGTTCTCTTGCTAAATCTCTCATCATCCTTGGAAAACGTGAAAATACCCTTTCAACCGGGACCATTCGTACCTTCATTACAGCATCGTGTAAACTTGTTGTAATTCTTTCCAAATACTCAATAGACTCTTCGTATTGTCTATCGTTATACTTTTTTGCAAGTCCTTCTATTCGGCTTTTGATTATAATAAGCTCGCTCACCAAGTTCATAAGAACATCTAATCTTTCAATGTCAACTCTAACTGTTTTGCTTGTCTTCTGCAAAGATTCTTGTTTCTGCTGCCTTACAACCTTTACAGTTTCCTGTACTTGTGTCTCTTGCTGTACCTCTTCAATCTCCTCTTTTTCTTCTGCCATACTTACTTCGCCAGACTTTATCTCAAGCGCTTTTACTTCTCTTATCTCTGAAATTGAAAGAATTCTATCTCTTATTTTTTCAATCGGCTGCTTGCTTATAACGGTAATAGAAAACTCAAAATCAAACTTTTCATCCTCAATGTCCTGAACCGAGGGTTTAGAATGAATAATTTCACCAAGTTCCTCAACCGCTCTGAAAACAAGGTATGCACGTGCAGATTTTAAAAGACAGTTCTGGTCAAGCTCAACATCAAATCTGTAAACATTAAACCCTTGGTCCCAAGCACGTTCTATTGCTCTTACAACAAACTCATCATATTCATATTTCTTACCTGCTTTTGTTGCTGAAGACACCGCCACATCTTCGGCAGGTTTCCCTAAAATAGCATTTAAAGCATTGACAAGATGCAAATTTGTCTCTTGTCCTTCTGTACCTGTTGCAATTATAACATCTAAGTATGATTCAAGCGCATCAACTGTCTTGAAAAGAATATCCATGATATTAGGATTTACTTTTAACTTGCCATCGCGTGCAGCAGCAAGAACATTTTCCATCGCATGTGTAAGCTTTTGCATATTGACAAATCCCATTGTGCCGGCCATGCCTTTTAAAGTATGGGCTGACCTGAAAATCTCATTTACAATTTGCAAATCCTCCGGGTTTTCTTCAAGTTTTAGCATATTGTCGTTAAGGCTTTGAATGTGGTCTCTTGCCTCTTCTATAAACATTCCAAGATACTGAGACATATCCATTTTTTCATCACTCTCCTTCTTTTGCACAAAAAGCTTTTTTGGGTATTAATTCTTAAAGCAGACCCTTTTGTCTCATCTTTTGTTGCTGAGCAAAAATAAACCTCACTATTTTGTCTATTTCATTTTGTCTTGCCTCAACAAACTTGCAACCATACATAAACCTGTACGTCGGGTGTTGCACCCTTTCTTTTCTAAGTATCTGTGCTTTTAAGATAAGCTCTTCTTGTTGAATTGGTATCTTGGCCAAGATTAGCTCACCTATTTCAAACTCTTCTTGTGCTATAAAACAAACACCTCCACCACTGATATCCTTTGTGAGGGCTTTTACAATTTTCCCTTCTGAAAAGTCATCTGCTGCCCAATCTTCTTGTGTATTTTCCTTTGATATTTTATCAGAGTTTAAAACCTTAACAAATATATCTAAATTTATTGGAAGTCTGAAAAACATTCTTCTCTGGATTTTCCTAACATCAGATATCTGCTTGACTTTTACTATGTATTCTGGTTCTTTAAACCTCTCCTCAACAATTCCATCAAACATCCACACACCGTCGCTTGAAACCTTGTACACCCTCAAAATCTCATCAATGTAAAATGTTACATAAACTCCTTCTTTTATGGGCGTGAAGATATAAAAATACTCATCTTTTATATCGGCAATTTTGGAAATATACTGCACATCCTTTTCTTCCCACGTGCGTCTGTCTATTCTGACAATTTCA
The DNA here is from genome assembly GCF_000022325.1 of Caldicellulosiruptor bescii DSM 6725. Lineage (NCBI taxonomy): Bacteria > Bacillati > Bacillota > Caldicellulosiruptorales > Caldicellulosiruptoraceae > Caldicellulosiruptor > Caldicellulosiruptor bescii. The sequence goes on from NC_012034.1 coordinate 2,282,404, forward strand.
ATCTTATCACCTACTTTGAAAATCTTTTGCATAAAAAGCCCCCTCTTTTATTTTTCACGAAGTCTTTTGATAATTGAGTCAATAAACCGCGAAAAACCACCCCGATTTTTTTCCTCAACATTCTCAGAAGATTTTACAAGTTTCATTGCCACATTTTCAACCTGTCGTGAAATGTTGCTCTTTTCATATGATATCATAAATGGTACCTGTTTGATAACTGATTTTGAAACAATACTATTTTCTTCTATATACCCTATATATTCTACTTCTCTTTGCAAAAACCTTTTAATCACGCTATTTAGTCTAAAAAAAATCTCTTCTGCTTCCTTGACCCCATTTACCCGGTTTACCAAAAGGTTTATTTTATGATTAAAATCCCTCGCAATAATTGCCTTTATTATAGCATAAGCATCTGTGATAGAGGTAGGTTCTGGAGTTGTAATTACAATCACCTCATCTGACATCATTACAAACTCCATAACATTTCTTGAAATCCCCGCACCTGTATCTATGAGAACTACGTCAAAAGATTTATTTATCAGCTGGGCACACTCAATTAACCTCAAAAGCCTCTCCTCATCCAAATTGGCAAGGTCAACTATCCCTGAACCACCTGATATAAAATTGATACCCAGCGGCCCTTCTTCCACAATTGAAAATATATCTTTCTTGCCTTCCAAGACATCTTTTACATTGTATTTGGGAGACGTTCCAAGCAAAACTTCAACATTTGAAAGTCCTAAATCAGCGTCAATTATGAGCACTCTTTTACCCATCTTTTTCAAAGCAATTGCCAAGTTAACAGTAAGATTTGTCTTGCCAACACCGCCTTTACCACTTGTAATGGTCACAACCTTTGATTGCGTACCTTGATAGGCAGGAATATTTGTACTAATTTCAGCTTTTCTTACAAGGTTTCTCAGCCCCTGTGCCTGGTCTCTCATAAAACCTTACTCCCTATGATAAGTTTTGCAAATTGTTCAGGGTTAAACTGTTCAATATCATCAGGTACATTTTGACCAGTCGTTATATACGCAATTGGCTTTTGTGTAAAGTAGCGGATATTTAATATGTTCCCATAAGTTGATACTTCATCTACTTTGGTTACGATAACTTTATAATCATTTAAAAATGAATAGGTATTCACCACCTCTTTGAACACCGACGGCTGGGTTGTTGCACTAAGAAGCAAAAACACTTCATCTGGATTTGCTTTGGCGACAAACGCTTTTAGTTCGTCCATATGTTCCTGATTCTTGTGACTTCTTCCCGCAGTGTCAACAAGAACTACATCTGAGTCAGAAAAGTTTTCAATTATTCTATCATACTCGTCCACCTCATACCACACCTTGGTCTTGATATTCATAATCTCAGCATATGTCTTAAGCTGTTCAACCGCAGCAATTCTGTATGTATCTGCTGTAATAAATCCTACCTTTTTCCCATCCTCAAACATGAGTTTAGCAGCAATCTTGGCAATTGTGGTTGTCTTGCCAACACCTGTTGGCCCTACAAAAAACACAATCTTTGGAATTTTTGAGTTGAATGAAAGCGGTGCTGCCACTCCGAGCATATTCTTTATTCCCTTGTATATATTGTTTACTACGTTGTTTATTGAAGCTTCTCCGCTTAGGTTTGAAAACAGCATATTTATAATTTCACTTTCCACGCCATTTTTTATTAAATTTTCTCTCATAACATCAATAAAATTTTTCTTACTAAGTTCTTTTGTCTGACTAATATCTTCTTCCTGCTCTTTCTTTATAACCTCTTTTAAAACCTTTTCAAGAGAATCAATCTTTCTTTCAAGTTCTTTTATCTGGGTCAGTTGGAAGCCCAATGCCAAACTTTCCTGTTTTATAGATTCCTCCTCTTTTTTGACTATCTTTTCATCCTCGCATGCAGCTGTAACCTCTATTAAGGGTCTTTTGAAAAAACCAAATAGACCTTTCTGTCTTACCTTTTTGGTTGAAAGTATAACTGCATCCTTACCCAAATCTGCTTTTATTCTTATTAATGCTTCCTGCATATCATGTGCCAAATACCTCTTGATTCTCATCTTTAAACTTCCACCATCCCAACTGTTTTAATCTGCACACTGGGCAGTATCTCATTGTACGAAAGTACTACAACATCAGGAAATATATTTTCTATAAGCCTCCTAAAATATATCCTAACTATCGGCGAACAAATAACAATTGGTTGTGATGACATGCTTACCAGCTTTTCTAAAATATTGCTGAGATTGTTTATAAGTTTTTGAATATAATCAGGCGGAAGGTTTAAAAAACTTCCCTGTTCAGTCTTTTGGATAGAATTCATTATCATATCTTCAACCTCAGGAGAAAGAGTAACCGTTTCGAGTACATTACCAGATACATACTTTTTAGTGATATACCTTGACATTGCCTGACGCACATATTCTGTCAAAATATCAGTATCTTTTGTCGTTGGGGCCCAGTCAGCAAGTGTCTCTAATATGGTAACCATATCCCTTATTGAAATCCGCTCTTTTAAAAGGTTTGCCAAAACCTTCTGAACTTCCCCAACTGTCATTAGTTTTGGAATGAGTTCATCAACTACAATAGGATTTATTTCCTTGACATTGTCAATCAGCTTTTGTACATCCTGCCGTGTCAAAAGCTCATGAGCATAGCGTCTTATTATCTCTGTAAGGTGAGTTGCTATAACAGATGGAAGATCAACCACAGTGTATCCTGCCATCTCGGCTCTTTCTTTAATTGAAGATGGAATCCATAGTGCATCAAGCCCGAACGCAGGCTCTTTTGTTGGTATACCTTCTATCTGTTCTGTGACAAAACCAGGATTTATTGCAAGAAGACTGTCACTCATAAGTTCTGCTTTAGCCACTTCAACACCTTTTATGTTAATCCTGTACTCGTAAGGTTTTAGTGCCATGTTGTCCCTGAGCCTGATTGTGGGAACAATAATCCCAAGTTCAAGCGCAAGTTGTCTTCTTATCATAACAACCCTTTCTAAAAGGTCTCCGCCCTGTTCTTTGTCAGCAAGAGGAATTATTCCATATCCAAACTCAACCTCAATAGGGTCGACATATAAAAGATTTACAACATTTTCAGGTTTCTTTAGTTCTTCAACCTCTTTCTGTTCAACCTGTTTTTCTTCAATACTCTCTATCTTTTTCAGACTACTATTCATTCTAAACCCCATAGCAAACATAGCCCCAGATAAGAAAAATAACGAAAGTTTTGGCATTGTTGGAATTAAAGCAAGTACTGCTAAAATACCTCCCACAGTGTAGAGCACTTTTGGGTGAAACTCAAACAACTGTTTTATAAGACTTTCTGAGAGCTTGCTCTCATCTGCTGCTTTTGTCACAACAATTCCTGTAGCAGTTGAAATAAGAAGTGCGGGTATCTGAGCTGCAATTCCATCCCCTACAGATAAAAGAAGATATTTTTGTATAGCCTCGGTGACATCTTCTCCTCTCATAGCAACACCAATTATAAGTCCGCCAAGCGCGTTGATAAAAGTAATTAATATTGCCGCAATAGCGTCACCTTTGACAAACTTGCTCGCACCGTCCATTGCACCATAAAAGTCTGCCTCTTTTTGAATCTTTTTTCTCCTCTCTCTTGCTTCATCTTCAGTTATTATCCCTGCATTGAGGTCTGCATCCACAGCCATTTGTTTGCCCGGCATTGCATCAAGTGTAAATCTGGCAGCAACCTCTGATACCCTCTCAGCACCTCTGGTTATCACTATAAACTGGATGATGATTATAATAAAGAATATTATTACACCAACAACAATGTTGCTACCTATAACAAAATTCCCAAAAGTATATACTATCCTAACATTTTCACCTTGCCCAGTTAATATCTGTCTTGTTGTGGAGATATTTAAAGCAAGCCTGAGCAATGTTGTAAATAGAAGAAGTGATGGAAATACTGAAAAATCTAAAGCTTCTTTTATGTTTATGCTGTTTAAGAATATAACAAGTGCAAGTGAAAGGTTGACAGCAATCAAAACGTCAAGCAAACTCGGTGGTATGGGAAGTATCATCGACAATACTATTACTATCGCAAATACAGAAAAAGTCGCACCTTTAAAATTCATCTTGTATTCACCTTCTGGTAATTTTTAAGACTGTATACATATGCTAAGACTTCTGCAACTGCCTGATAAAGTTCTGGCGGAATGAAATCGCCAACCTCACACATATTGTAAAGAGCCCTTGCAAGCTCTCTATTTTCAACAATTTCAATCCTGTGTTTTATTGCCTCCTGTTTTATCTTTTGGGCTATGTAATCTTTACCCTTTGCAATCACTCTTGGTGCGTCAAATTTTTCAGGTTCATACAAAAGAGCAACCGCATAGTGTGTGGGGTTAGTTATAACAACATCTGCCTTGGGAAGCTGCTGAAACATACGCTGAAGAGAAATCCTTCTCTGCTTTTCTCTTATCTTGGACTTTATCTGGGGATTCCCTTCTGTCTGTTTGAACTCTTCCTTTACCTCTTCCTTTGTCATCATTAGCTTTTTTTCATACTGCTGGCGCTGAAAAATAAAATCTATCACAGCTATTCCAAAAAACATTACTGCCATCCATAAAATCAAATTAATAGCTGAACCAAATGAAAACCTGACAATTGTAAACACATTCATCTCATACATCTCTAAAAGCTTTTTAGCAAAAGTCTGTGTATAGAAATAACCTGTGTATCCTATTATCAGAACTTTTAGTACAGACTTTATAAGTTCAACAACCGAATTAATTGAAAATATTCTTTTAAATCCTTCAATAGGATTAATCTTTTGAAAACTCATTTTAAGCGACTGCCCTGTAATGAGAAAACTGCTTTGTGCCCACTCTACAATTACTGCCACAAACATAATTGTAACGCAGAATGGAAGAACTATCTTCAAAGAAGTTGTAATTATAAAACTCAAAAGTTTGCTTGCATCGCTTATATCTTCTAAACTATAATTCAAATTGCTAAAAAAATATTTGCTTCCTTGCTGCAATGGAACGATAATTAAAGAATATCCAAACTTTAAAAAAAGTACACTTATCAATAAAGCAAAAGCAGAGGTAACCTCTCTGCTTTTTGCTACCATACCACGTTTTCTTGCTTCCTGACGTTTTCGGGGGGTGGCCTTTTCAGTTTTAGCACTTGCTTCAGAAAACAACTGGATATCAAATTTTAACTTCACCTGATACCCCCTCTCAAGGTTTCAAAAGTATATACAGCTATTTTGTCAATTAGTACAAATATCATCTTGTTCATGAAAGGAAAAATTATAACAAGCACCAAAAAACCAATTGCAATCTTTATAGGAAGCCCTACCATGAACACATTCATCTGTGGAACTGCTCGTGACAACACAGCTAAAATTATGTCCACAATAAGCATGCTCATTAAAATTGGCAGGCTTATCTCAACCCCTATCAAGAAAAGCTCTGAAAAAAATCTAAAAAAATTCCAAGTAAATTCTCTTCTAAAACCTTCATATCCAATAGGTACAAGCTTGTAGCTATAAATTACAGCTCTTATAAGAAGATGATGAGCGTCTGTTCCAAAAAAGACAACAAGCATATAAAGGTATAAAAAGTTTCCTAAAAGAGGAACCTGAACCTCACTCATAGGGTCAATGACGTTTGCCATACCAAAACCTATTGCATTGTCAATGATTTGACCCGCCAAAAGTATAGCTGAAAATATCATGTATGATATATACCCTATCAAAAGCCCAACAATGAATTCTTTAATCACTACAAATATATACTCCAGCAAATTGGAAGGTGCACTGTAAGAAAATCTGTAAGTTGAGACAACAAGTAAGCTTAAGAAAAAAGCAAAACCAATTTTAAAATACGCAGGTATATTTCTTCTACCAAATATTGGTGAGACTATAAAAAGACCACTCATCCTTGCAAGTACAAGAAAAAATATATATGAACTATTTAAAAAAGCGTTAATAATATCTGTCATAAGAGTTCTTCCTTAAAAAGATTTACTTTACAAACTGGTTAATATTTGTCCACAAATATCTCGTAAATTCTATCACTTTTGTGAGCATCCACTGTCCGAAAATCAAAAGCGAAAGTGCAATTGCAATCAGTTTTGGCACAAAAGTAAGTGTCTGTTCGTTTATCTGAGTAGTTGCCTGCAAAATTGATATAACTATACCTACTACCATTGATATAAGCAAAATAGGCCCCGCAACATAAAATGCTGTTAAAATTGCCTGTCTTGCAATCTCAAGCACAACCGTTGTATCCATCTTTACATCTTCTCACTTTTCTTTCATTTAAAACTTCTCACAAGCGACTCTATAACCAAATTCCAACCATCAACTAAAATAAATAACAAAATTTTGAATGGCAGTGATATCATAACAGGTGGAATCATAAGCATTCCCATTGACATCAGAATACTTGCTACAACCATATCAATTATTAAAAATGGCACATATATTAAAAACCCCATTTCGAACGCACTTTTGAGCTCGCTTATTATGAAAGCAGGAACTACAACTCTTAGTGGAAGGTCTTTTACATTTGTATTTGGATTTACATTGCTAAGCTTTACAAAAAGGTCAAGGTCTTTTTTGCGCGTATTTTTTAACATAAACTCCTTTAAAGGCTCTTCTGCCCTTTTGAGAGCTTCTTGGGATGTTATTCTTCCATTTATGTATGGCTGATAAGCCTGAATATAAATTTTATCTGTCACAGGCGCCATTACAAAAAAGGTCAAAAACAGTGCAAGCCCAATCAAAATCTGGTTCGGCGGCATTTGCTGGGTACCAAGCGCATTTCGAATAAATCCAAGAACAATAAGTATGCGCGTAAATGATGTCATCATTATCAGAATAGACGGTGCCAGGGTTAGGATGGTAAGAAATATTATAAGTTGCAGGGCAGACGATACATCATTTGGATTTTGCGAATTACCAAGATTTATATTAAGGCTTGCTGCTGCAAAGGCTATCTCTTTTTTTGCACATGTGGTTATCAAAATTAAAAGTAGTGTCGATATAATATAAAGAGATTTATTTTTTTTCATCATCCTCTTTACCTTCACTGTCTTTAATTAGGTTGTAAAGGTTTAATACCTTGTTCTTCAAGTCAAAAGAAGAGTTTATCTGATTATCAATTATGTTTTTAAAACTGTGATGTTGTTCACCTAAATTGAACAGTTGGTCTTTGCTGAACTCTTTCAAAAATGTTATGCTCTTTTGTGTCTTACCAAGCAAAATAACCTTGTCACCAATCTCAACAAGCACAAGCATACTATCTTGAGAAAGGGGAAGAAGGTCAACTATCTTAATGTATTCCCCTTTCCTGCCAAGCATCTTTTTGTTCACAATCCTAAGTACATAGTAGGTAATGTATATGAGAACACATATAACTACGAGTGCAAAAACTATCCTAATTCCAAGTTCCATTTTTATATTTTTATCTCCTCAAAAATCTATTTTTACCCAAGCACTTTTTTGATTGCTTCAACAATTCTCTCTGCCTGGAACGGTTTTACTATAAAATCACGTGCACCTGCTTGAATAGATTCTATAACCATTGCCTGCTGACCCATAGCAGAACACATGATTATTTTTGCTTGTGGGTCTATCTTTTTTATTTCTCTTACAGCTTGAATCCCGTCCATTTCAGGCATTGTGATGTCCATCATGACAAGGTCAGGTTTTAGTTCTTTGTACATCTCCACAGCCTTAGCCCCGTTTTCTGCCTCTCCTGCAACCTCGTAACCGTTTTTTGTAATAATATCTTTTAACATCATTCTCATAAAAGCTGCATCATCAACTATCAGAATCCTTTTTGCCATCAATCTCTCTCCTTTTCAATGTAGTTCTTTTTTTTAATTGTAGTTTTAAAGTTTAAATCTTGAACACGAAAAAATAACTTATTTATATTTTATAATCTATTTGATGGGTTGACAATATCAGTTATCCTCACACCAAAATTTTCATCAATTACCACAACCTCGCCTTTTGCTATGACTTTGCCGTTTACCAAAATGTCAACAGGCTCACCTGCAAGCTTTTCAAGCTCAATAATTGACCCTGTTGAAAATTCCAAAATCTCTCTTACAAGTTTCTGTGTCCTTCCAAGCTCGACAGTTATCTCAAGCGGCACATCCAAAATGAGTTCAATGTTCTCAGGATACCTTCTTTCCTCTTCCTCATCAAAACTTTCAAACTGCACAGGCGAAACATTATAAACTTGTTGCGGCTGCTCTTTCCTCTGTGGTGGCGGTGTGTAAGGAGGCTGTGATGCTTTCTTCTGACTCTTTGTAGTCTGAGAAGAAGTTTGTCTTAATACTTCTTCCTTCACAGTCTCTTGCTGAGTTTGTGTTGATGTTTCTGACTGCGCAGGTGTACCAAGTGTATTTTTGAGCATAGCATCCACAAGCTGTTTTGCAAAGTCAACAGGTATCAACTGCATAATCTGGCTGTCTATCAAATCTCCTATGGTCATCCGAAAAGCTACCTTGACAATCTCGTCAGCTCTTTTTAGCTCAGGTATCATCTCTTCGGCATTCTGGGCAAAGTCAATCACAAAGGCTTCGGGTGGATTTATGTCAATCTTTAAATTTAGCATGGAAGAAAGCGATGTGGAAGCAGAACCCACCATCTGGTTCATTGCTTCCTGTATTGCCGAAAGCTGAAGTTCTGTCAGCTCATCAGTAAACTCAATTTGACCTGTACCGCCCATCATAAGGTCTGCAATAATTTCAACATCCTCTTTTTTAAGAATGAGGAGATTTACGCCGTCAAGCCCTTCCTTGTAAACAACTTTTATTGCAACATACGGTACAGGAAACTCCTTGGGAAGCTCATCCCATTTTAAAATGCTCACAACTGGTGTTGTAATGTTTACCTTCTGGTTCAGTAAAATGCTTAACGTAGTGGCTGCTGTGCCCATTGAGATGTTTCCAATTTCGCCTAAAACATCTTTGTCTTGGTCAGATATTGTAGGTGATGATGGTGATGTTTCGCTCATTCCCCGCAAAAGAGCGTCTATTTCATCCTGAGAGAGCAAATCGCTCATCTAAAATCCTCCCCCTCTTCTACTCGTGTAATCTTTACTGCAATCCTGCCTTCTTTTCGTCCTGGAACACCATAAAATTTTAATTTGTTCCCGACAAAAACTTCTATCTCCTGGTTCTTTCTTCTGTCAAGCCTCAGTACATCACCCACCTGAAGCTCTAAAAATTCTCTGACTGTAATCTGTGTTCTGCCAAGCACCGCTTTCACTGTAACCCTCGTTCTTTCAATTTTTTTCTGTAAATACTCTTTTGTCTCCTCTGATGACTCTTTTGCAGATGTTGAAAACCAGAACTTTGTTGAAAGCCTTGGCATTATCGGCTCTATCACCATATGCGGAAGACAGATATTCGCCATCCCTTCTGCCTCGCCAACTTTCATGGCAATTGTAACAAGTGCTACTGTCTCATTAGGTGATACAATCTGGGTAAACTGTGGATTTGTTTCTATTTTTTCAAGCCGTGGTCTAAGATCAACAATATTCTCCCACGCTTCTTGGAAATAATTGATGAGTTGTTGAAGTAGCCTTTCTATCAGTGCAAGCTCGATCTCCGTAAAAGTTCTCACTTTATCTATTCCTTTGCCAAACCCTCCAAGGACTCTATCTATCATGGCAAACGCAATCTCTGGTGCCATCTCAAATACAATACTTCCTTTTAATGGCGAAAAATTTACAATACCCATCACAACTGGATTGGAAAGAGAATTGCTGAATTCATAATATGTCAGTTGTTCAACCGACAAAATGTCCATCTGAACAACTGTCCTTAAATACCCAGATAAAAAGGTGGTGACAATCCGGGCGTAGTTTTCAAATATCATTTGAAGGGTCCTCAAATGGTCTTTTGCAAACTTACTTGGTCTTTTAAAATCATATACCCTTACATTCTTTTCTTGTTTTGGTTTTTGAATCTCTTCGATTGAAAGTTCACCAGATGTAAGAGAACGCAAAAGCTCATCTATTTCACTCTGAGACAGTATATCGCCCATATTCTTACTTTCACCACCTTATTTACTGGATTATAAACTCACCAAAGTTTACATTGTATACCTTATTCCCAAATATCTCATTTAACCTGTCTTTAATTTCTTTTCTGACCTTTTCTTTCCCCTCAGGTTTTAAAAGCTCATCTGCTGTCTTGCTTCTCAAAACACTGTCGATTATATCAGCAATTACTATGTTTTTCTCTTTCATAGTCTCAGGAAGTTTCTTGTCTGTCACCTCAAGTTGGACTGTCACTCTAATAATTCTTCCTGCATTTGTTTGAGTATCTTGCAGGTTGCTCATAAGAGCTTTACCATCGTTAACATCGTATGTATAAAGCTTTTCTGGTTTTTTCTCAACTGTAGTAGTCTTTGCAGCTGACGAAGTAGGTGATAGATTTTTCACAACAGTCAAAAATCCTATTCCCATCCCCACCATCATTAGAAGAAGCAGAACAAGTAAAATAAGAATTATTGAGTTCATCTTTTCGCCTTTCATCCTTCATGCTCCTTTTGCATAGGTTGTATATTAAATATAATACCCTCAAAAATTCTCTTTTTATATTCAATAACCTTTTCAATAACTTCATCTACAGACTCTTTCACAACAAGTTTTACACCGTTTGTGAGAGTTATAACAGTGTCTGGTGTGGATTCCACAAACTCTATAAAATCTGCATTTACCACAAACTCTTTGTTGTTTATCCTTCTCAATTTTATCATACACAATCAACCTCTTAAAGATATTGAAATGAAAAAATACATCTGTCTTTTTGCAAGGGAAGGAGAAAAGATATTACACTGTATCTTTTTCTCCTTCCCTTACTTTTCACTTATTTACCTTTTAATATTGACCAAATCCTGCAAAAGTTCATCTGATGCAGTTATCACCCTTGCGTTTGCCTGATACCCTCTCTGAGTTACTATCATGTCTGTAAATTCTTTTGCTAAGTCCACATTTGACATCTCAAGCGTTCCCTGAGATATTGTACCTCTTGAGCCAGACCCAGGTGTTCCAATCTCAGGGTCACCTGAGTTTACTGTGTTTATATAAAGATTATCGCCTATTCGCTGAAGTCCTGCAGGGTTTGCAAATGTTGCAATCGCAATCTGACCAATTAGCTGGTTCAAACCATTTGAATATACACCTGTTATCTTACCTGATGCATCAACGTTAAATCCTTGAAGACTTCCTGCACTGTACCCTGTCATCTGCGCAACTCTTATTGAACTTTCCATATTACCAAATTGAGTTATATTCTTCAAGAAAAAGGCAATGTTTGTGGCATCATTCACATCAAACTGAGAACTATTAACTTTTAATGTAACAGGATTCACAACATTGTTCTTGAAATTAATTGTAAATGTACCGTTTTGTGTATTAATAAACCTTCCACCCGTTATAGCAATTCCTTCTACATCAGGTGTATTTTCATCATCAAGCACCTTTCCTGCTTGTCCAAATGTTATTGTTCCTCTTGCAATAAAGTTGTCATAGTCATTGTTTGCCTCTATCATATCATCAACATATACATATGCTTCTTGTGGATTTTGGGCAGTACCTATATTCTTCTTTACCCTCGGAGCATCCACAAACCATTCCCATGTGTTATCGCCTGTTTTTATAAAAGTGAGCTGTAACGTGTGTTCTTTGCCCTGTGAATCGAAAATCTTAAAACTTGTTGAATATTTGCTATCGGCAGGCACGTTCAATAAATCTTCAAATTTTGTTATTTGACCTGAATATATTTTTGTATCCGCGCTTAGGTTCCCGTCAAAACTAATCTTATCTGTTGCCTTTGGAGGTAAAGTTGGAAATGCAAGTATGTTGATCTTTGAAGGCGATTTTGTTGTATCAATTTGATTGTTTACAGGATCATACATCCATCCCAGAACATTTAATCCTGTTGCGGTCACTAAATTCCCCATCTTGTCTAAACTGAAATTCCCCGCTCTGGTGAATCGCGGAGCTTTTCCGTCCCCTCCCACAACAAAAAATCCATCACCTTCAATTGCAAGGTCTGTTGGATTATCTGTTCTCTGAAGGCTTCCTCTTGTCATGTTCATATCAACAGAGGCAACCGACACACCAAGACCAATCTGCATAGGGTTTGACCCGCCTCGACCTGACGCTGTATCTGGTGCTGACGCTGACTTTAAAACAGAAGCAAATACAGAGGCAAATGTCACTCTGCTTGACTTAAACCCCACTGTATTTACATTGGCGATGTTATCACCAATAACGTCCATTCTTGTCTGGTGAGCGCGGAGAGCAGAGATAGATGAAAACATTGACCTCATCATGGCTTTAATAAAATCCCCCTTTTCATCTGAAATTGCATCCTTTTTGTGGGCCTTCCTTCTGTCAGTCAGAAAGGCCCTTTAATTGGGGGACCTCCTATTTTCAGGTCCATCCCCCATTGTCAATTTTAAATCATCAGCACACCATCAATATTTGTGAATATGTTATCTTTCAAGCCTGACATATCTTTTACAGTTACAACAACCTTGTTTTTAATATTTACTATATACGCCTTGTTCCCATCTAAAACCAGTACATCATTTTTAAGACCTTTTTGCTCAGCCTTCTTCACAGCCTCTTCAATCTTGCTTAAGGTAACCTCATCCAAATTTATATTCTGAAATTTTAACCTTTCGCTTGCATGTTTTGAGATTTTAAGCGTTTGAGAAAAAATACTTGCAAAACTTTCTGTTGCTTTCTTTGGATTAGTTGAAACAAAACCTTCAAGTTTCCCACCAGTAATACCTTTTATATTATTATTTACTGTCATCCTTCTCATTCTCCCTTTTGCAAGGAGCTTAGTATCTCAAGCAGGTCTTCCTTTGAAGGTACTTTACTTAGAAGACTTGATATAACCTCCTCAAAATAAGAATGATAAACCTCTTTTACATTATCAAAAAGTACTTCGGTGCCGTTTACTTTTAAATATACCTTGCTACCATCTACTCTTATACTGTCAATTCTCCCCTCTATGGTCTTTGATGTGTCTGCCGGATTTGTCGCTACAACATATCTTCCTATCATGCTCTGAGCTTTCAAAAATTCAAATGACTCATTCAAGTTTTGCATCTGTTCAAGCGCAGAAAACTGAGCAAGCTGAGCAACAAATTCTTTGTCCTCCATTGGTTTTAATGGGTCCTGATACCTTAGTTGTGTGACTAAAAGATTTAAAAACTCCTGTTTGCCAAGAACATTTTTACCCAATGATGTAGCTGAACCTTGAGTTGAATTTGATATATTTGTATTATTACTTACAATTAAGTTGGACATCTCTTTTTCACCTCAAGCTTTCAAGTTAAGAATACTTTCATTTATCTCATAAATCAAACTCTCTATACTTCTGATACTCTCCTCATTACCTTGAACAATCAAATTTTTTCTTTGAGAAAACCTCTGCTGTTCTTGATTCTGCTGACCAGTAAAATTTCCTCCCAAGCTTACATTAAGTTGTGATATATTTATTCCCTGGTCTTTGAGTATAGTAAGAAGAGTATTCAGTGACCCTTCTATGATTTCTTTAACATGCGGCGTTGTTACAATGAGATTCCCAAAAATCTTTCCGCTACTATCTTTGCTCAGTTCAATCACAACACTTCCAAGCCACTCAGGTTTTATGCTCACCTGCAATGTAGTCAAATTCTGTCTACTGACTACAGAAATTTTTTCTGCAAGCTGATTAATTATAGACATTCTGAGATCTTTTATTATTCTGTCATTTTGGGAAGGTGTTGTGTTCTCTATATTCTCTACCTTGTTCTGAAAAGCAAAAACATGCTGTCTCAAATCTAAGGTTTTAACTTCTCCTTTTTGGTCATTTATGCTACTGCCTTCATCTTTTTTCAACAAGGTTGAAAAAACTTTGTTAAAATCACCATCATTTGAACCTATACCATTAAAATTGCTGTTCCCTTTTTCGGCTATTTGTACTCTCTCTGGACTCTCCATATTAAAACTATCTACTATTTTTTGCACATTTAATCTTTTAGCAATATTCTCAAGCTCATTTAAAACATTCTTTAAAATCTCTTTTCCACCACTTGCTTCAGACAAAACTTTGAAGCTTTGACCTTCCTGTGCAAAAAGATTTATAAAACTTTTAACCCATGAACTATCATCCGATTTAACATCAAATATCTGTTTTTCCCCTTCTTTTTCAAGCAAGACCTCTTTTAACAACTCAAAAATATTTTCTCGATTAACTTCACTTCCTTGCACATAGATAAAATTTTGAACTTGCTGATTTTGAGTATCTTTAACCATTTTTTGCAATATATTGTGTAAAATTTTCGTAATTGTTGTTTTATTGCTTTGATTAATGTTTAAATTTAAATATTGATCTAAATCCACATCCATCTTTAGTGATTGCAGCTGCGAATTTAAAAAGTTTGTCTCTTGGATGCTACTATTCTGAAAAAGCTTGTCTAAATTAAACTTGTCCAAGCTTTCACCGCTTTGTATCAAATTAAAAATTAGCTGTAAAAATTCCATCACCTGAGCTTGCAATGATTGAATTTCAGCCCTGTTTTCTAAGTCTGAGTTTGTACCGTCTGGCAATTCTTTAGAAAAAGGTGTATCTACGTGCAAGTTTTGGTTCTCATTTTGAAATTGTCTTTTAGAAGTTACAATAGCTGCTCTGTAGCTTTCTTCTGCATTTTTTTGTAAACTATTACTTTTATTGTCTGTATCTTTTGCAATGTCAGATGCCTTTTTGAAAACATCTTTAAATGATATACTGTTTTCCTGCCTATCTTTTGTCTTTGATGTCGCAGAGAATGTTTTTAAAAACAGCATATTAGTGTTAACAATGTTCTGTGTGCCCACCTTATTTTTCTCCCTCCTTTCTTATTAAAATTTCAAATTTTAAGATTATCTAAACGCTGAAAGGCTGGACGTAACCTTTGCAGCATTTTCAGCGCTCATATTACTAATTATCTGCGAAGATGTCTTTGTATCAAGTGACTTTAATATTCTTACCACTAATGTGTATTTTGTATTATCACTCATCATATTTTCAAATATTGACGCTGCAACTTTCGGGTCAATGTTTTTATAGATGTTTGTCAAAATAGAGATATCTTCAGAATTTGTCTTTTGATTTGAGTTTGAAATCCCTAATAATTTTATCGTCTTCTCAGGTGCAATATTTGATAGTATCTCCGATGCAGTCTCAGACGGTATAGCTGAAAGCACATCATTTGCCATCTGACTATTTGTGTCTAACAAGTTCTCAACTATCTTTGCAGCTTTTTTTGAGTCCATATTTTGAAGTAAACTTGCAAAATATTTTGTCCTGTTTTGAATATCTTGCTGCTTTGAAGTAAGGTCTGTGATTTTCATAGTCAAATCTTCTATTCTCTTTTGCAAATCAGCATTTTGTTTTTCCAGCAAAGAAAGTTTTGATTGCAGAGCCTCTTTCTGTTTTTGAAGGTCAGCAATCTGCTTTTTATAAACCTTTTGCATATCTACAGTCTGTGTCTTATTTGTACTTTTTGCAAAAGGAGTCTTCTTTAAAATCCCATCTAAAGCGGTCTTTGCACCAAAAAGATTAAAATGCACTGTGGCAAATGACGCTCCAGCAAAAATTAGAAAAATTGCCAAGAATACTAATAAGCCCTTTCTCTTTTTCTTCTCTTTCTTTTTTGGCTTATTTTCAGCTGTCAAATCCTCTACAACTTTAGTCTCTGCCACTTCTATCACCTATACCTTTGTAGATTTTGTATGATACCACTCTATCAAGTTCCTTGTTCTCAAGCTGTTTTATCTCATTCATCAAATTTATCAAATACTTTTCCTTTAACTTTTCGAACCTTTTCTTTTCAATCATGCTTTCTATTACCTCTTTTTTCTTCTCCTCAACTCTAATTTGCTGATAGTAAATTAACTGGTTTTGAACATCCATCCTCTTTTTTAGCATGCTGAGAAACTGGGAATAGACTTTCATCTGCTGTGGCGAAAAACCATTCAAACAAAGACTTTTTAGATCTTCTCTTGCCTTTTTTATATTTTCCTCCAGTTCAAGTTTTTTTTCAATGTATTCATTCAAAATCTGATTTTGCTTGGCAAGCTCATTCTTTTTTATTTCTTCAAACTGCGTTTTTATTCTCAAAAGCTGGTCAAATCTAAACTTTTCCATTTTCTTTTCAACCCTTCAAAAAGTGTGTTAGGAAATTATAGCCTTTAGCATATCAATCTCCTCTTCAAACTCGAACCTCTCGTCAACATCCTGCCTTAAAAACTGGTTTATCCGTGGCACAAGTTCAATTGCTCTATCAATCTCCGGATTTGAACCTTTTGTATACGCACCAATGTTTATCAAATCCTCTGCTTCCCTGTACACAGCTAAAACTCGTTTTGTCTCGTTCGCAAGCTCCCTGTGAGAAGGCTCAACAATGTCGTTCATCACCCTGCTAATGCTTGCAAGCACATCAATTGCTGGATAATGGTTTTTATTAGCTATCGCTCTTGACAGCACAATGTGACCATCCAAAATACCCCGTGCTGTGTCAGTAATAGGTTCGTTAAAATCATCACCGTCAACAAGGACAGTAAAAAGAGCTGTGATGGATCCTTTCTGGTTCTTTCCTGCACGCTCCAAAAGTTTTGGCATGATGGAAAACACAGATGGTGTATACCCTCTTGACACTGGTGGCTCACCAATTGCAAGACCAATCTCCCTTTGGGCCATTGCAAACCTTGTAAGTGAATCCATCAAAAAAAGAACGTCCAGTCCTTGGTCGCGAAAATACTCTGCAATTGCCATTGCAACATATGCTGCCTTAACTCTTTTGAGTGCCGACTCGTCAGAGGTTGCAACTACTACAACAGACCTTTTAAGCCCTTCTTCTTTCAAATCCTTTTCCAAAAACTCTTTTAGCTCTCTTCCTCTTTCACCAATCAAAGCAAGAACATTGACGTCTGCCTTTGCATTTCGGGCAATCATGCCAAGAAGGGTACTTTTGCCAACACCGCTTCCTGCAAATATCCCAACTCTCTGTCCCTTGCCAATGGTCAAAAGAGTATCTATTGCCTTTATCCCAAGGGGCATTATGGTGTCTATTCTGGGTCTTTCAAGGGGGTTTGGCGCCCTGTTTTCAACAGGGTATTTTATCTTAGATTTTATCTCGCCTTTGCCATCGATTGGTTGACCCAAACCGTCAAGGATTCTTCCCAAAAGTTCTTTCCCCACCTTCACCTCAAACATGCTGTCCTGTGCAATCACCTTGCAGCCAGGAAAAACACCTACAAGGTCAGAGTACGGCATCAAAAGCACTTTATTTTCTTTAAACCCTACAACCTCTGCCAAGGTCTCTGTCTTTGCAGCTTTTATGCGGCACAGAGTCCCTATACTAACAGCCGGACCCTGTGATTCTATTGTAAGACCTATAACCTGATTAACAAACCCTGTGAACTGGTAAAAGTTTGTATTTTCAATCTTTGATTTTAGTTTTTCAATCATCTCAATCACCAATCAAAGATAAAACTATTTCCTGTATCTTTTCAAGTCTCATCTTTACACCTGTTTCGACAAAACCATATGGAGTTTCAACCACTACATCACCACTTCTCAAGGCTTTGTCAACTTTCACATCTACTTTGTCAATCCCGTCAATCCTCCGTAAAATCTCATCAAGTTTACTATTTACGTATTCAAAATCTTCCTCGCTAACTCTTAAAGTTAAATTATTTCGAATAGAAAGTTGTAAAATAGCATTTTTAATATACTGCTGTAAAAAGCTTTTATCTTTTATCTCCCTTTCCAATACCTTTTCTAAAATCTGAGGTACAAGGAGCAAAACCTTGGTCTCAAGGTCTTTGAGTATATTCTCTCTTTCTTTTAATATCATTGCCTTTTGAATTTCTATATCCTCAAGCATCTTTTCATACTCTTTTTGAGCATCAAGTAAACCCTTTTCAAACCCTTCTCTGTAACCATCTTCCTGTGCCTGCTGCAAAATTAGCTGTGCACGAACATTTGCTTCATCTACTATTCTCTGTGCTTCTTCCTTTGCTTTTTTTAAAACCTCTTCAGCTTCTTTTTGAAGAACCTCGGCTCTATTTTTTTGCTTTTCAAACTCTTCTTCCTGCTCTTTTAATCTTCTTTCATAGTGCTCAATCTCAGCCTTTGCCTTTATAAGCTTTTCGAGAAGCACTTTGTAGTTTGTTTCAACTGGATTTTGAATCAGTACCTGGTTATTTCTGATAACATTAGACAATTATCTCATCTCCCCCGCCACGAGAAATTACAATCTCGCCGGCATCTTCAAGCTTTCTTATAATATTGACAATCTTCTGCTGAGCTTCTTCAACATCACGTATTCTAACAGGTCCCATATACTCCATATCTTCTTGAATCATCTCTGCCATACGTTTTGACATATTACTAAAGATAACCTTTCGAACCTCTTCAGTCGTGCCTTTTAGTGCAATTGCCAATGTATTGTTCTCAACCTCTCGCAAAATCCTCTGGATAGACCTGTTGTCAAGTTTAACAATGTCTTCAAATACAAACATGCGTTTTCTAATCTCCTCAACAAGCTCAACATCTTCAAGTTCTAAAGCTTCCAAAATCCTCTTTTCTGTGCCTCTGTCAACAGCATTCAATATGTCAACAATAGCCTGAATACCACCAACAACTGTGTAATCCTGCATTACAACAGATGAAAGTTTTTTTTCAAGCACCTTTTCAACCTCGCGTATTACATCAGGCGAGGTTCTGTCCATAAGCGCAATCCTTCGCGCAACATCAGCCTGTTTTTCCTGAGGCAGAGAGGCCAACACCTGAGCAGCCTGTTGAGGCTTTAAATACGAAATGACAAGTGCTATTGTCTGCGGATGTTCGTTTTGAATAAAGTTGAGTATCTGTGATGCATCAGCTTTTCTTATAAAGTCAAAAGGTCTTACCTGCAGCGAGACTGTAAGTTTCTCTATAACCTCTCTTGCCTTTTCAGGACCAAGTGCCTTTTCTAAAACCTCTTTTGCGTAGTCAATTCCACCTTCGGCAATATATTCCTGCGCAAGACAAAGGTTATAAAATTCTTCTAAGATGGCCTGTTTTTGCTCAGGCGATACTGTCCTTATATTGGCTATCTCTAATGTCAGTTCTTCAATCTCTTCTTCTTTTAAGTGCTTAAAAATCTTTGCTGACCTCTCAGGTCCAAGCGCAATTAATAGCATAGCTGCCTTTTGCTTTCCTGAAATATTACTTTTTGCCATTAAGATTCATCACTCCCAATCTTCGTTGAGCCAGTTTCTGAGAAGTTGTGCAACTATTTCAGGTTTTTCTTTTAAGAGTTTGTCAATCTGTTTTTCATACTGGCTAACACCAAACTCTTCAACATTTATCTCTTCAACTTCTGGTTCTTTTCTTTTTTCAGCTTCGTGTAAAATTTCCTCAGCTGTTGGTTTTCCCTCTGAAATCTCTAAAGGCCCAACTCCTGCAAGTTCCACAGTTTTAGACTTGCTCCTTGATGCCTTTATTAAGACGCTTGCCGCAAACACCATCAAAAGCAAAAACGCAAGCGCAACGTAAATGTAATCAACAGGAATTTGTCTTTGAGGCTTGTCAACAAAGGTTGGAATTTCATACCCTTCTACTGTAACGTTTTGTATACCTGTTGCACTCTTTATAAGATTTATAATTGTTTCCACTTCTTTCTGGTCTGTCAAAAATGACCTTTTATTGTTCTGATTCTGGAGTTTGAACTGTGCCCAGCTCATATTTTTTGCTTGCTCAGACTTTTCAAAATCTTCCTGAGTATATGTAACGTATCTGTAAAGCACAACTGCTATTGAAGATTTGTCATAGTTAATAGTGCCAGGTGCTTTTATAGTCTCAATTTTTTTTTCATTATTTTGATAATTCACAGTCTCATCAGTCTTTGTATATGTAGACTGCCCTCCTTGAGAAGTTATAGGATACTGTGGTGCATTTTGTGTGGGATTAGTATCAGTCCCAGGAACACCGCTGGATGAAGAATTTGTGCTCTGAGCTTCCTCTTTTGTTGTTTTTTTTGATACAACTATACCACTGTCTTCTAAAACAGGTGAGTACTTTGTTTCGCTTATTTTTTGCATATCAAAATTCATATCTAAATTCACTGACACCTTCACATCTTCAGGGGAACTTACATAGCTTCCTAAAAGCTCTTTTATCTTTTTCTCAATCTCATTTTTAGTTGCAATCTTGAGTTGAAGCTGCTTGCTTGAAAGTCCTTCGGTTGTATCTGACGAATTGTCTGAAAGATAATTTCCTTTGTTGTCTATTATCACTACATTTTCTGGCAAAAGTCCTTCAACTGAAGCTGCAACAAACCTCTGAATACCCTCTATTTGGTCCGAGCTCAAACTCTTTTTCAAAGTGAGCTTTACACTTGCAGTAGGTTTTTCTGCTTCACTTTTAAGCGCAAAAGTGTAGTCCTCAGGTATGCTCAAATTTACAACCGCGTCCTCTATGTAATCTGACATTTGTTTTAGAGCTTGTTGAATTTCACTTTCTTTAAGTTTTATAAATGTTCTTCTTTTATCGGCTTCTGTTGCCGTCATAGAGCTTGAAAGTTTTAACGCATCTTCAAATGTGATACTGCTATTTTTAGGATATCCTGCTTGAGCTGCTGCCATCTTTGCCCTGTCAACATCTGTATCTCTTACCAATATAGTTGTACCACCGTTTGCAGCTTTTGAATCAATCTTTTGGTCGCTTAAAATGTTTTGAATCTCTGCTGCTTCTTTCGGGTCAAGCCCAGAAAAGATTGTGATATAGTGAGGCCTTGTAGTAATGTAAATGGCTACAATGACCGATAATAGTATTATAGAAGAAGATACAACAAACATTATCTTCTGTGATTTGGAGAAGCTACTCCATTTTTCTTTTATACTTTTCAAATAATCATTTAAAAATTGAGGCAACTATAATACCTCCCCGCAAAGAAATAAAAGGGTTACACCTGCATACGCATAATCTCATTGTATGCATCCAAAATCTTGTTTCGAATCTGCAAGGTAAGCTGCAATGCTATTGAAGCTTTTTCAGAGGCTACTATTGCATCCTGCGGATTTGTAGAAAGCCCCAGCAAAAATAGGTTGTTCTGATAATCTGCTTCTTTTTGAAGCCCATCCACGCCTTCTAACGCTTTGTAGAGAAAATCAACAAACGAAACCTGGGAATTTTGAGTACTTGCGCTGTTTGTATTTATGCTCGAAAACTGCTTTTCAAAAGCTTTTGTAATGCTATCAAAGTTTATGTTCCCCACCATTGTCAACAAATCCCCCTTAATTATTTGCCTATTTCAAACGTTCTTGTTATCATCGACTTTGTGATGTTAAGAGCAGTGACATTTGCCTCATACGAACGCGATGCTTCAATCATATTAACCATCTCTGTGACAATGTCTACATTTGGATAATTTACATAACCGTTTTGGTCAGCATCTGGGTGTGTAGGGTCATATACCTTCTTAAACGGGCTTGGGTCTTCTAAAATAGCCTTTACTCTAACACCACCATAAAATGAAGTTGTGCCTTCACCAATCTTCTGACTTAATATGTTAGCAAAGCTTAGTTTTCTTTCCTCAAAAACAACAACCTTTCTTCTGTACGGCTGACCATTTTCTGTTCTTGTTGTGTTTGCGTTTGCAATATTTTGGGCAATTACATCCATTCTAACACGCTGTGCACTCAAAGCCGACGAAGAAATATTTATTGCATCAAACATTCCCATTCCTTATCACCTTCCTTCCTTGATAACCGTCTTCCACTTGTTTATCTCCCTTGAAAGCTGAAGTGACACACCATCAAAATACAGAGAATTTTGCAAAAGTTTCCCCATCTCCTGTTCTATGTCCACAGTGTTCTGGTCAAGTCTCATCTGCAGACTGCTGTCAAGCACTTCTAAGGAATTGTCTGGATTACTACTGCTTTCTTTTATATGTCTTTCATTGGTTGTTACAAGTTCTAAACTTTCTTCTTGGTTCAAACTTCTCTGCAAGAACGCTCTAAAATTCAAGTCTTTTGCCTTATAGCCAGGCGTATCCGCATTTGCTATGTTGTTTGAGATTATTTTGTTTCTCTCCCACGCCCAGTCAAGTGCCTTTTTGTAAAGGTCAATTTTATCAAACATATTTATCATTCTTTATCCCTCTATTTTTCGACAATCTTTTATTTTATTTTACAAAATTTTTGATAAAAATACCATACAAAATTTTTTAGACTGAAAATTACATAAAAAAAGAGGATAGCAAGAGGCACTTAATTTACAAATCCCCTTACTATCCTCATCTTTCCCCTCACTTTAACTTTAGGTTTTCTTTTTGTTTTTCTATCTCATCCCTTATCATTTCATTTAACACCTTTATATACGTGCCCTTAAGTCCAAGCGACCTTGTCTCTATAAGACCTGCACTCTCAAATTTTCTTAGAGCATTTACAATGACAGAACGTGTAATTCCAACTTTATCAGCAATTCTGCTTGCAACCAAAAGCCCTTCGTTTCCTTTTAACTCATCAAAAATATGCACAAGTGCTTCAAGCTCAGACATAGAAAGTGTCTCAATTGCAGATTTTATCATCTCTCTTTTTTTCTTTTCTTCTTCATCTTCTTCTTTGGAAAGATTCAAAAGTTCAAGCCCAAGCACAGTAGAGGCATATTCAAGAACAATTATATCCTCTTCTGTAAAAGATGAAAAACTTTTGAACGCCAAAACTGTGCCGAATCTCCTGCCCCCGCCAATCACAGGGACAGATGTACACAGCAGGTCGTTTTCGCTACCAACTTTGCTCTCAATTTCAGCAATCTTGGTGATGTCTGAAAACTTCATATTGGCTCTTGTATCCACAAACCACCAGAAAAATTTTTGAAGATTATCACCTATCTTTTTTTCTTCAGAAAGCTTTATATCCACATTCACAAAAGGCATGATGTATTTGCAAATGACTTTGCCATCCTTGTCTATAAAAAATACACTCGAATCTGTCACATCACCAACAACAGAGCACAGCTTTTCAAAATCCAAGACTTCTTTGTCCTTACTTTGGATAACTCTGTTGAGTTTCCGAACTTTTTCAAGAAGACTCTGTTGCATTGGCACATTTATCTCCCTTCACCAATTCCTATGGAAGATACTTGGCTTATATTATGAACCTGCTCAAATCTTTGTCCTTTATAATATCCGAAACTTTTGAATATACATAATCCTTGTCAATCACAAGGTCTACTGGTTTTTCAACATTTGCATATTCAAACGAAATGTCTTCCATTATTTTTTCAACAACAGTGTGAAGTCTTCGCGCACCGATATTTTCGCTCTGCTCATTTATCTTCACAGCAACCTTTGCAATTGCCTCTATTGCATCATCTGTAAAGGTAATATTTACACCTTCTGTTTTCATAAGCTCAATATATTGCTTTATAATTGCATTCTTTGGCTGTGTTAATATCTTTTTGAAATCCTCTTCTGTCAAAGGACTTAGTTCTACAACAACTGGAAACCTTCCCTGAAGTTCTGGTATCAAGTCAGAAACCTTTGCAACATGAAAAGCTCCAGCTGCAATAAACAGAATATGGTCTGTCTTTACAGGACCATATTTTGTCATAACAGTGCTTCCCTCAACAATGGGAAGAATGTCTCTTTGCACACCTTCTCTTGACACATCAGGACCAACACTTGAACCTTTTCCGGCAATCTTGTCTATCTCATCAATAAAGATGATTCCATGTTGCTCGGCTCTTTGGATAGCCTCCTTTATAACCTCATCCATGTCAATAAGTTTGTTGTACTCTTCCTGTTCTAAAACCTCTCGTGCTTCCCTTATTGTCATCTTTTTCTTTTTTTTCTTCTTTGGGAAGAGCGACCCAATAACATCCTGGAAAGAAATCCCCATCTCATCAGAAATTGTCCCCATAATCATTTCAAAAGGAGGTTTTACAGTATCTTCAACCTCAACCTCAATCACCTTGTCCTCAAGCTCACCAGATCGAAGTTTTTCACGCAAAATCTCTCTTTGCGTTCTAATGTAATCATCTGTTGTCTGATAACTTTGCTCCATCTCTTGTGAGGTGGCACCAAAAAGTGCTTCAAACGGATTTTTAAATCCTGCTTTTCTTGCCTGAGGTTCAGGAATTAATATCTCCAAAATTCTGTCCTCAACAAGAGCTTTTGCTCTTTCTTTCATTTTTTCCATGTACTCGCTTTTAACTAAGGATATTGCATTTTCAACAAGGTCTCGAACCATTGAATCTACATCTCTTCCAACATATCCAACCTCAGTAAACTTTGTTGCTTCAACTTTCACAAACGGAGCATTTACAAGCTTTGCAAGCCTTCTTGCAATCTCTGTCTTACCAACACCTGTTGGCCCTACCATCAAGATGTTCTTTGGCGTTATCTCATCCTGAAGCTCCTTAGGAAGCTTTGCGCGCCTGTACCTATTTCGAAGGGCAATGGCAACACACTTTTTTGCCCTATCTTGCCCAACTATATACTTGTCAAGTTCTCTTACAATCTCCTGAGGAGTTAATTCCATCATATCTTATCACCTACAATTCCAAAACTGTAATATTGTTGTTTGTATACACACAAATGGATGCCGCAATCTCCAAAGCTTTTCTGGCAATTTCAGCGGCAGAAAGGTCAGTGCTCTGCAAAAGTGCTCTTGCAGCTGCCAAGGCATATGGCCCACCAGAACCAATCGCAGCAATGTTGTCATCCGGCTCGACAACCTCGCCGCTTCCTGATACCACAAAAAGGTGATCTTTGTCTGCTACAACCATAAGGGCTTCTAAGCGTCTTAGGACTTTGTCCTGCCGCCACTCCTTTGCAAGCTCAACAACGCTCTTTTGCAAATTGCCGCTATTTTGTTCAAGCTTTTCTTCAAACTTTTCACACAGGGTTATTGCGTCTGCAACAGACCCTGCAAAACCAACCAAAACCTTGCCATTGTAAAGTTTTCTGACCTTCTTAGCTGTAGATTTCATTATCATATTCTGGGAAAATGTGACCTGACCATCACCAGCGATGGCAACACTTTCGCCTTTTTTTACAGCCACTATTGTTGTTGCATGAAACATAGCAAACCTCCATAAACTCTAAATTATTCAAAGATTTTGTTGGCTAATTCTCTGCAAATGTTTAAAGATTTTTGAGCAATCAAAAGTTTTCTTTTCTCTTTGTCTTTAATCTTTGAAATTTCATCATCAATTGATATTATACCATAGTTAGCGTTCATGGGCTGAAAATCTTTTTTGGGTGTTGTAATATACTCTATAAGAGCTCCAATGCAAGTGTTTGGTGGCAAACTTATAGGCTCTTTCCCTAAAATCTGTCTTGCTGCATTAATCCCTGCAATGATACCAGTTGATGCAGACTCCAAATACCCTTCAACACCTGTTATTTGACCTGCAAAGAATATGTTTGGATATTTTTTGAGAAAAAGGTATTTAGTCAGCACTTCAGGTGAGTTAATATAAGAATTTTTGTGCATCACACCATATCTCACAAACTCAGCATTCTCAAGGCCGGGAATTAGCCTGAAAACCCTTTTTTGTTCACTCCATTTAAGTCTTGTCTGAAACCCTACCATGTTATAAAGTTTTCCATCCTGGGTGTCTTTTCTCAGCTGTACAACAGCGTAAGGCATCTTACCAGTTCTTGGGTCAATAATTCCAACTGGCTTTAGCGGACCATACCTCATTGTATCAATACCACGTCTTGCCATCTCTTCAATCGGCATACAGCCTTCAAACAGCAGGTCCTTTTCAAAATCTTTAACTTCTATAACTTCAGCATTTACAAGTTCCCAGTAAAACCTTTCATATTCTTCTTTGGTCATTGGACAGTTTATATAGTCATTTGAACCTTTGTTATAGCGTGAGGCAAAAAACGCTTTTGAAAAGTCTATGGAGTCTTTGAGCACAATTGGTGCTGCAGCATCAAAAAAATAAAGATTTTTGCTATTACATAGCTTTGAAATATCAGAAAGAAGACTTTCTGTTGTAAGAGGTCCTGTGCTGACCACTACAACCTTGTCCCTTGGAACTTCTGTCACCTCTTCATGAATTATGCTAATTAGCCCATTATGTTTTATTCTTTGGGTTATATACTCTGAAAACTTGTACCTGTCAACTGCCAAAGCCTGTCCTGCCTCAACTGAAGTTGCCTCTGCTGCTTCCATCACAAGCGAACCGAACACCTTCATCTCTTCCTTTAAAAGCCCAGATGCATTTGTCAAAAGTTTAGATTTTAAAGAGTTGCTGCATACAAGCTCTGCAAAGTTATCTATTTTGTGCGCAGGCGAAAACTTTTTGGGTTTCATCTCAAAAAGTTTTACCTTTATTCCAAACTTTGAGATTACATTCGCTGCTTCAACACCTGCAAGCCCAGCTCCAATAACTACAATTTCCATATCAATTACTCACCTTTTTCCCCCGTTTTTTCTTGGTAAGCACAGTTTTCATTTGAACATACAAGCTTTTTATTCCCTTTCTTGCCCTTTTCAAACATGAGACTGCCACACTTCGGACAGTTTTTGACTGGTTTTTCCCACAAAATTAGGTCACAGTCAGGATACCCCTCGCACGTGTAATATCTCTTGCCCTTCTTGGACTTCTTTTCTATTATCCTCTTGCCGCACTTTGGACACAACACATCAAGGTAATCGTAATAAGGTTTTGTGTTTTTGCATTCAGGATATCCTGGACATGCCAAGAACTTTCCGTATCTACCTTTTTTTATCACCATTTTTCTTCCACAGTTTTCGCATACAATGTCTGTCTCCTCATCCTCAACCTTAACCTTTAGCAAAGTAGCTCGTGCTATCTCAAGTTCTTTTTCAAGTGGCTGGTAGTATTTTTTTACCACCTCTGTCCACTCAAGTTTTCCTTCCTCAATTTTGTCAAGGTTGCTCTCAAGCTCTGCAGTAAATTCAATGTCTATTATGTCTTTGAAATATTCTTTAAGTATATTTGTTACAATTCTGCCCAATTCGGTTGGTTTTAAAAACCTATCTTCTTTGGCAACATATCCTCTCTCCAGAATTGTCTGGATTGTTGGAGCGTATGTGCTGGGTCTTCCTATCCCATTTTCTTCTAAAGCCTTTATTAAGGTTGCTTCAGTATAGCGAGAAGGCGGTTGAGTAAAATGCTGTTTGCTCTCAAGTTTTATGGGCTTTAAAGCCTCTCCTTCTCTAATTTCTGGAAGCTGATTTTCCTCCTCTTCATCTTCTGTATCCTTACCTTCAACATATACTTCCATAAACCCTGCAAACTTGAGCTTTGAACCTGTGAGTTTAAAAATATAACCCTCAACTTCAAGCTCGGCTGAAAGAACCTCATATACGCTGCTTTCCATCTGCGACGCTAAAAATCTGTCATAAATGAGTTTGTACAGCTTGTACTGATCAAGAGTCAGAGAATCTTTTATACTCTCAGGGTCCATATCCAAATAAGTAGGTCTTATAGCCTCATGAGCGTCCTGCGCATCTTTTTTTGTCTTGTAAACCCTCGGCTTTTCAGGAAGATATTCTTTGCCAAACTTCTGTACGATAAGACTTCTTGCTGCCTGCTGTGCCTCTTCAGAAACCCTTGTTGAATCTGTTCTCATATATGTTATAAGTCCAACACTTCCCTCACCTTTTATCTCAACACCTTCATACAGCATCTGCGCAACTGCCATTGTCTTTGCAGGAGTAAATCTCAGTTTTCTTGATGCCTCCTGCTGAAGTGTGCTTGTTATAAAAGGTGGGGGCGGATTTTTCTTCTTCTCTGACACCTTTATCTTTACAACCTTGAATTCTTTATTTTTTATCTTTTCTTCAATTTTTTGAACGTGATCTTGATTTTTTAGCTCTATCTTCCCTTTCTTATCTCCATAGAACTTTGCCTTAAACTCTTGGACATCTTTTTTAAATACAGCTTCTAAGGTCCAGTACTCTTCAGGCTTAAAATTTTCTATCTCTTCTTCTCTTTCAACCACAAGCCTTGTTGCAACAGACTGAACTCTTCCTGCAGAAAGTCCACCCTTGACCTTTTCCCACAAAAATGGACTTAGCTTGTAGCCGACAAGTCTGTCTAAAATTCTTCTGGCTTGCTGGGCATTAACTAAGTTCTGGTCAATTGGCCTTGCATTTTTCAAAGATTCCTGTACAGCCTTTTTTGTTATCTCATTGAATGTAATTCTCACATTATCGTTTGTATCAAGCCCTAAAATAGTTGCTAAATGCCATGAGATTGCCTCGCCTTCCCTGTCGGGGTCTGTTGCAAGGTATACCTTCTCTGCTTCTTGTGCATATTTTTTTAGCTTGTTTATTACATCTGCCTTACCTCTGATGTTTATATACTTAGGGACAAAACCATTTTCTATATCAACGCCCAAATCACTCTTGGGAAGGTCCCTTACATGCCCCATTGAAGCTTCTACTTTAAACTCTTTACCAAGATACTTTGCAATTGTTTTTGCCTTTGCAGGTGACTCTACAATGACAAGTTTTTTCAACAGAATTTTACCCCCTGTAAACAGAATTCTTTTAAAGTTTAGAAATTATGTTTCCTCGTCCTCTTACAACCTTGGACTTTATCTCAAGCGAAGTAATTAAACTTGCAAGCTTGCCAGGTTCCCATCCTGTTAGCGCAATCAAACTTTCTACGTGCATCTCACCATTTTCATCTAAAAGCTTTATCAATCTTTTCTCATCATCTGTCAGCTCTTCTTCATCTTCATTTGCATCAAAGCTTATCTGGGCAGGTTTTAAAGTATAAATCTCCTTTATGTCCTCAAGAAAATCCTCATATGAACATATAATCCTTGCACCCTCTTTTATGAGCCTGTTTGTACCACTACTCTTTTGCGAAAATATGTTGCCAGGCACAGCAAATACCTCTTTCCCCTGCTCCAAAGCAAAGTCAACTGTCGAAAAAGTGCCACTTTTGGTTGATGCTTCAATTACAACCAAGCAAGGTGAAAACATCGCAACAATTCTGTTTCTCTGGGGAAAGTTCATTTTCTCCGGCAGAGTACCTGGCAAAAACTCAGACACAACACATCCATTTTCTATAATCTGACGGTAAAGCTTTAAATTTTCTTTTGGATATACAATATCAACTCCACAACCCAAAACAGCTACTGTCTTCCCATTTTCAAGTGCCCCTGTATGGCAAAAACTGTCAATCCCCCTTGCCATTCCGCTAACAACCAAAATTCCTAAGGAAGCCAGCAGACTTGCCAGCTCTTTTGCAACTCTTTTGCCATAATAAGTAGGTTCTCGTGTTCCAACCATTGATATTTTACGCGGAAATTTAAGAAGCTTTGCATCCCCTTTTACAAAGAGCATAACTGGTGCATGGTCAAAAACTTTGAACTCATCTGGATACAGCTCATCGTCTTCAAGTATTATATTTATACTATTTTTCTCACAAAATTCAAGAATTTTTTCAGCCCTCTGCAAGTCAGAATTTTTTATTTCATCTTTTACTGCGCCAATAATACCTTCGACTTCCAACTCTTTTTTATTAAGATAAGCATCTTTTAGACTTTTATACTTATTCTTTATCTGCCTGAACTTTTTAGGGCCTATCCCTTTTATGCTGTAAAGCCACAAAGAATAAATGAGTTCTTCTCTGTTCATTTTCTACCTCATCCTACACCATGTAATATTATTAATCTTTTCCTTTTATGACCCCAAGCGGCTCCATTTTGGCAACAGGAGTAGCAAGCCTGGATGTAATTACTGAATTTATCACAAGTTCAATGTCTTTATAACTCTGTGGACTTTCATCTAAAAAATCTTTTAGGTTTTTAGTGTTTATAAGAATCTCTCCGCTTTGCCCCTGTTTTAAAGCTTTTGAAAATTCTTCAATGGAAATTGTCTTTTTTGCCTTTGTTCGTGATAAAACCCTGCCTGCTCCATGGTTGACTGTATGATAACTTATTATATTGTCCTCAATTCCCCTCATAAGATATGAACTTGAACCCATACTGCCAGGTAAAATCACAGGATGTCCTGTCTCAGCAAATTTAGGATTCGGAATCAAATAGTGGTTTGGCGGTAATGCTCTTGTTGCCCCTTTTCTTATAACAAGCTTTTCTCTGTTTGCAAATCTTTCCATGTATGCAATGTTATGTGCAACGTCATATAAAACCCAAGCGTCAATTGAGTGTTTTTCTAAGACTGATATTATAAAGTTGCTCATATAATGTCTATTTATTTTTGCATAAATAGCTGCTGACTGCATAGCTTTAATATAATCTTTTGCAACCTTGTTGTCAATTGGCAAAAAGGTAAGCTGCGGGTCTGGCGTAGTGATACCCTTGGATTTCATAACGTCTTTAAATTTCTTTTGATAATAATCGCCAATGACCGCTCCAAACCTTCTCGAACCAGAATGTATCATCACAACAAACTGCCCATCGAAAAGTCCCCATTTTTCTGCAATAATTTTATCTATGACATGAAGTTTTTGAAACTCTATAAAGTGGTTGCCTCCACCCAAGGTTGCAAATTGCTCTTTACCAATCTCATGAGCCTCATCCGGTATTGTGTCAAGGTCAAACTCATGAATGAGAACCATCTTGTCTGAAATGTCCTTATCAATCTCTGTATTTTGAAGATACTCTTCATACTTTGTCTTGGAAAGAGCTATCTTTTTGTTTTTCTTACCAACACCTGTTGGAATCAAATCTTCTACCTCATCCATTATTTTCTTCAAAAGTGCTTTATCTATATCATCTGCAAACTTGTCTGTCAGAATCAGTCTCATACCACAACCTATGTCAACACCAACAATTGTTGGTGAAATCCACGCCTTTGACATGTCCCAAACGATTATTGTGCCAATTGAAGTACCTTTGCCTATGTGTGCATCTGGTGTATAGCCCAAAAATTCTACATTTGGAATTTGGGATGCGTTTTTTGCCTGCTGGAGCACCCCTTCGTCAAGGTCCTTTAAAATTTCTTCTGTCATGAAGAATATGGCATAATCGTTTGTATAAACACCGTCTCTTATCTTTTTCATAAAAACTTCACCACCGGTTTTGGTTTTTAATCTTTATAGATAACTCAAAATACATTAAAATATTATTAAATACTATTGTGGGAAAACCAATTTTTGAAAATGAAAGAGTTTGTTTTTTACTTCTTTGCTTTTTTGATAGGAAGTATTCCTTTTTCGTATATTATCACAAAGAAATTTTTTAATAAAGACATTACCCATTTTTATGATAATAATCCTGGTGCCACAAATGCATTCAGAGTGGCAGGAATAAAAGCAGGTATCCCATCTTTGATATTGGATATCTCAAAAGGTTACTTTACCATATACATCGCAAATACAATCTTTTATCCCCAAAAATTACCGGTGTACGTATGTGCTTTCATGGTGGTGTTAGGGCATGCTTACTCAATTTTTCTTAAACTAAAAGGGGGAAAATCAATCGCGAGCACGATGGGAATCCTGCTATTTTTGTATGGAGTTTTGCCTGTGATATTCTTCTGTCTGGGCACTTTTTTTGGACTTTTGGTGTTCAGAAAAGACAACATAGGAACAGTCCTGGGAATATGGTCTGTAATACTTTTTGCAGTGCTTTTTAATACCAATGCAAATGACATAATATTTCTAAGTATGCTTTGCCTCTTCTTAACATATCGTCAATTGAGGACTCGGTCTATTCCTATTGATATCATAAAGGCAATAAAAAATACGATAAAAAAAGCAAGCCATTCCTTTCTGGGGAAATAGCTTGCTTTAACTAAAATTTCTTTCACCAATTTCATCTTTTAATCTCTTCAATAACAGACAAATCAACCTTATTCTGAGGAACACCTTGTTTTCTCTGCTCCCAAAGCTTATCTGCAACCCTGCCCCAAGCCTCTGAATATTCAATAAGTTTGTTTGCAAGTTCTTCAGCTGTCTCTGTCTCACCACCAATTTGTGTTGGGTGCGCACCAGATTCTTCAACAATCTGTTTGAGCTTGAGTGGATTGTCTATCATAGGACATGGTCGCAGATGGTTCTCATTAAATGGAATATTCTTTCTGTATGCCATAAACAGTGGAGATTTTAAAGCATCCAAAAGCGAACATTCTTTTATATTGACGTTTGAAAAATGGATAAATGCGCAAGGTTCAACATCACCGTTTGCGTTGATATGAAGATATCTTCTACCGCCTGCAATACACCCACCAGCAGGCTCACCATCGTTCCAGAAATCAAGCACAAATATCGGTTTTGACCATCTTATTTCTTCTATTCTTCTATACATGTAAGCTCTTTGCTCTGGTGTTGCCATGTATGATATATCCGCATCCTTGCCAACAGGAACATATGTGAAGTACCAGCCAAACTTTGCTCCTTTTTCTATCAAGAAGTCTATATATTCATCAGAGGATACCTCTTCAACGTTATACCTGTGATACGTGGTTGAAAATCCAAACACAACGCCTGCTTCTTTGAGCTTTTCCATTGCAGTTACAACCTTCTTGAATACACCTTGGCCACGTCTTTCATCTGTTGACTTTTCAAATCCGTCTATGCTAATTGCAAATGCCAAGTTGCCCACTTTTGCAACCTTGTCGATGAAATCATCGTCAATCAAAGTAGCATTTGTAAATGACAGGAATACTGTGTCTTCGTACTTTTCACAAAGCTTTAAGATATCATCTTTTCTCAGAAGTGGCTCTCCACCTGAGAAGATTATAAAGTAAATTCCAAGCTCCTGAGCCTCTTTTACAACCCTGTCAAGTATTTCATAGTCAAGTTTTGCAGCTTTGTGGTACTCTCCTGCCCAGCATCCTTTGCAGTGCAGGTTACAAGCAGCTGTCGGGTCAATCAAAATTGCATATGGAATATTTATGTCATATTTCTTAATGAGTTCAAGTTGTTTTGGAACACCAATAAAACCAGCATTCAGGAAGAAATTGATAAGAATCCTCTCTCGAACTCTTGGATTTGTCTCCTTAATAATCCTCATTGCATAGTGATGCCAAGAGCTGTTTGGGTCAAGCAGATACTTTTTAGCATTCTGTATATACCATTTGTCTCTATCACGTCTTACTATCTTTTCTGTAAGGTCTAAAATCTTGCCTATGTTTTCTTCAGGATTGTTCGCAAGATATCTTATTACCTGCTTTAATACAGCTTCACCTATTATCTTCTTTGGAAGTTCCATATACTTATCACCCCTTTTTTCTTGCTCGACTTTAATTATAACTCTCTTGTTTCTAATGTGTCAATAGTTATATATGCATATGTGTATATAAATATGTTTATTTTTTTTCAAAAACGTGATATAATGATACTTGTCATAACTACAACTTAAACGAAGGGGAGCAAAAAATGACAAGGCTGAATGAAATACTGTATGCTCTTTCAGACACAACAAGGCTCAGAATTTTAAATATATTGGCCCACCGCGAACAAAATGTAAGCAGTCTTGTTCAGTTGATTCAGGAAAGTCAGCCAAAAGTGTCTCGCCACCTTGCTTATCTTAAAAATGTTGGGCTTATAGAAGCCAGAAACCATGCGCAAAAAAGAATCTATTCAATAAAAGAGGATGTGTTTGAAAAATACCCATTTTTAAAAGCTCTCATTCAAGACCTTGCAAAGGTAGATATGTTTGCGAATGATTTAAAGTTACTTTATTCTGCAACTTAGTTTTTTATTTATTATTATTTGAAAATCGAGTTTTAAAATTAAAAAGAAAAAGGGACTGTCCAATAAGATGTTGGGTAGTCCCTTCTTTATAATATTTGTTTGAATATAATTAATAATAAGCACTCAAAATATTTTTAGTCAGCTACTTTTATCTAAATATTTTTTGCCCCAAAATATAGTTAATAAACTTGTCATTTTTCAAATTCGATTTTTTTGTAATTGCTTTTAAAATAACGGTAAACAGTTTCCATAAAATAAAGCCCATAAAAACACCAAAGGTATTTAAGACAATATCATTTATATCACATGTTCTGTACGGGAATTTTATCAAAAAAGAAATAAGCAGTTGAAGTAATTCAACACTTATTGAAAAAGTTATACCTTTCAATAATACCTTTTTTATTGATTTATTTCTTAATAGTGGCAATAAAAAACCAAAAGGAATTGTAAGCAAAATGTTATAATAAAATTGTCTATTTAAAGTAATATTAGCAAATGGTTTTATATTTATTGTTGAGAGAATATCTATTTTTGAAGATATTTCTCTAATGGTTGGTGAAAAGATAGGAATTGGGAATATAGTAAATCTTAATACCTGTAAGATATATATAAAGAACAAAGCATTGAAAAAAACAGAGATGAACTCCTCATTTCTTTTTTTTCTCAAATAAACACAGTACATTATCAACAAGAGTATTCCTAATAGCCATATAGAAATATCAAAGTCTAACATCCTGTACCACCACTTTCACCAACAATAGTTTATTCTGTCTTCAAAATTCCACTACCTTTTATATTGTATCCATCATTTTCTATTTTGTAAAATACAAGATAATATTGTCCTGACTTTTGTTCTCCAAAAGATTTGGAAAATTCGACTTTTGTTCCTTCAGGTAATTGTGGTATAACATCTCCCTTTCAACATTTTCATCAAGTCCAAAACTTGATTTCCAAACTTCATACTTAATTCTATTTGGAGTTTCACCAAACCAGCTATCTTTAGAATAAATCCATATTTTCCCACTTATGCTCATTTCCCCAGCATCCATTTTATGATATATACCATTTTCAGCTCCATTTACGTATCGATAATCCATTGTAAAACTCCAGCTACTTGTATTTGCAAATGAAGGTAGTAAACATACACAACATACAATCAAAATTATTATAACTGATAAATACCTCTTTTGCACCATATCACCTCTTATTGGATATATTTGCGATATTACTATTATAAGCTTTTGTTCTTCATTTGTCAAATATATTTTTAAACTTTGCTTTCTTTCTCTTAGTCAACTCTTGTTTTTCTTAAAATATTATGTATAATATATTTAGTTGCAAACTATTTGCAAGTAGGTGGAAGGAATGATAAACCAGGACATTAAGTCTATTTTAAATTTACGCAATATCAAAGCTACCTGGCAAAGGATTGAAATATACAAGGTTTTAAATAGTTCAAATCAATGTTTATCAGCTGATGAAATACTCAATATGCTAAAAAACAAAAATTTCAAAATTAACCTCGCAACTGTATATAGAAATCTTGAACTTTTTGTTCAAAATGGAATTGCAGTGAAATCTACTATAAATAGAAAACATTTTTTTGAGATAAAGAAAAGTAGCCATCATCACTATTTTGTATGTATAAAGTGCAATGCAAAAGCCGAAATTGTAGACTGTAAGATAAATCTAATTGAAGAGGAACTAAATAAAAGGAACTTCAAAATTCTGGATCACAATTTGGAAGTGTATGGGATATGCGATAAATGTTGTGGGAGGAAAGAATAATGAAGAAGATAAAGCTGCTAACTATACCCCTTCTTATTAGCTTCATGGTTTTCTTAAGTAGCTGCAAAAATGAATCTTTAACTACCACCAAAGGCACAGTCTACACTACTATCTATCCTTTGTATTCTATTACAAAACTTATAGCAGGGCAGAAACTGACAGTTGAAAAGCTTGTAAAGGACGGTGCGGAAATTCACTCATTTGAACCATCTTCACGTGACATTGCCAAAATCACATCAGCAAAGGCGGTGATATATCTCGGGCTTGTTGACGAATGGGTTAAAAAACCTCTTGAGGGAACAAAGGTCAAAATCTTTAGAGCATCTGAAGGTATAGGATTTGTAGATAATGACCCGCACATATGGACATCACCGAGGCTTTTAAAGAAAATAGCAAGAAACATTGAAAATTTCTTGACAAGCTTAGATCCAAAAAACAAAAGTTATTACCAAGAAAATGCTTCAAAGCTAATTGCAAGTCTTGATAAACTTAATAAGGAATTTTCTTCTGTTGTGAAAAACTCAAAAAGAAAAGAATTTCTAATTGCCCATCCCTCTTTTGGATATTTAGCAAGAGACTACAGCCTCAAGCAGTATTCAATTACAGGTGTGAATGAAGAAGAAGAGCCCTCGGCTCAAAAAATGAAAGAGATTGTTCAGCTTATAAAGGAAAAGAACATAAAGTACATTCTTGTTGACCCAAATGAAAATTTGCCTGCTGTAAAGACAATCGCAAAAGACACTGGTATCAAAATTGTAAACATCTATGGAATGGGAATTGTAAACTCATTTCAAGCAAAAAATGAGACAATACTCAGCCTTATGGAAAAGAACATAAAAGCATTTGAGATGGTTTTAAAATAAATGTTGTGGGAGAGAAAACCAGAATGATTGAACTTATAGATGTAAACTTTTATATTGATCAGAAAAGAATCCTAAAAGACATAAACCTCAAAGTTCAAAAAGGTGAGTTTGCTGCCATAGTCGGACCAAACGGTTCTGGTAAGTCAACACTTTTGAATATAATCTCAGGGATTTACACCCCTACAAGTGGGAAAATACTAATATTTGGCAAACAGCATCTTACGCTGCAGGATAGGCAGAAAATATCCTTTGTTCCTCAAAAGGTCACAAATTTTAACCAGAGCTTTCCTTTGAGCGTTTTTGAAACTGTACTTTTGGGACTTGTGCCAAAAAAGGGATTGCTCCAGAGATTTTCAAAACAGGACTTAGAAAAAGCCGAAAGCATTTTAGAAAAGCTTCAAATAAAGCAGCTCAAAAACAGGCTCATTGGTGAGCTTTCTGGCGGACAGCAGCAAAGAGTATTTTTAGCCCGCGCGCTCATATCCGACCCACAAATACTTCTTTTAGATGAGCCAACTGTCGGGATAGACAGTCTCTCTGAGCAGCTTCTTTTTGAAATTCTTGGAGAGAAAAAGAAAGAAGGAACCACAATATTGATGGTAACACACGATGTGTATGCTGTAACTCAACATGCTGATACTATAATTTGTATGGGTGATGGTATGATTTACACTGCTTGCAGAGCAAAAGAGTTTTCCCCCTCAAAGTTTGAAAGTGTGTACAAATATAAGATAAAGAAAATTGAGCACAGGCACTCTTATATTAAAAAATAACAAAATAACAGGATGTGATATTATGCTTCAATATGAATTTATGCAAAGGGCTTTTTTAGCAGGTGTGCTGGTTAGCATTATGACTTCACTTGCAGGAAACTTTCTTGTTTTAAAGAGACTTTCACAGATAGGAGACTCTCTTTCACATACAGCAATTGTTGGTGTTGCAGCAGCATTGTTATTTAATTTTAGTCCAACCATTGGAGCAATTATCTCAACAGTTGTATTTGCTTTGGCTATGGAGTATTTCAAATCAAGATTTAAAAGGTTTGAGGAAATATCCCTTGCTCTTACTTCAATAACCGCCCTTGGCCTTGCCTCAGTTCTGTTTGGAATTTTAAAAAGCAGTAGCAATTTAATGAGCTTTCTTTTTGGAAGCATAGTAACAATTGGGAATGAAGATGTATGGATTATCTTTGCAGTATGCCTTGTAACAGTCACTTTTATAGCAATGTTCAGAAAAAGACTTATTCTTGCTACATTTGATGAAGTTAGCGCAATGGTCTCAGGAATAAACACAAAACTACTTGATTTTTTGCTGGGTATAATTTCAGCAACAATAATTGCTGTTTCGGTCAAGATTGTGGGCGGTCTTTTAATCTCAAGCTTGATTGTTTTCCCAACAGCAATTGCGATAAGATTTTCAAAAAATTTTAGAATGCTTCAAGTAGTTTCACTTTTAGTATCTTTAATTGCTATAATAAGTGGTTTGACTTCTTCTTATTACTTTGACATTCCTCCCGGTGGATCAACAGTTTTGATATTTGTATTAATTTTCTTTATAGTTGAAATTACTAACATCGCAAGAAAAAGAAGGCTTGTTAAAACTTTCAAATAAGCCTTCTTTCCAACAGCCTGTAAGAGATTGCCTCTTGCAGGTGCTCTGCCTTTATCTCTTCGCTTCCTTCCAAATCAGCAATTGTTCTTGCAACCTTCAAAATTTTGGTATATCCTCTAAGTGATAGCCCCAAAGTAGTAAATGCTCTTTCAAGCAGCTGCTTTTCTTTTTTCGAAAGTTTACAGAATTTATTCACAAGCGACCCTTTCATCTGAGAATTATAAAATATGCCAAGCCCTTTGAACCTTTCAAGCTGAATTTGTCTTGCTCTTTCTACCTCTTTTCTCATAGCTGCTGAATCTTTGCAAATTGAGGAATTGAAGTTTTCAAGCTTGACAAGCTTTACTTCAACCTGAACATCAATCCTGTCCAAAATAGGACCAGAAATCCTGCCCAGATACTGCTTAATTTGAGCAGGTGTGCATGTACACTCCCTTTCATCTGACAAAAAATAACCACATTTGCAAGGGTTCATGCTACATACAAGCATAAACCTTGCAGGATATTCAATTGATGCGTTGACCCTCGAAATTGTTACATATCCATCTTCAAGGGGCTGACGAAGAACCTCTATTGTCTTTTTATCAAATTCGGGAAACTCATCCAAAAACAAAACTCCATTGTGTGCAAGAGAAACCTCGCCAGGTTTTGGAACTCTACCGCCACCAATTATTGCAATCGAAGAAGAGGTGTGATGAGGACTTCTAAAAGGTCTTGCAGTGATAAGCGCCTGACCATCTTTCAAAAGTCCTGCACAGCTGTAAATCTTTGTCACTTCTAAGCTCTCTTCAAAGGTCATTGGAGGCAGGATTGTGGGTATGCGCTGAGCAATCATGGTTTTGCCGTTTCCTGGTGGACCAATCAAAAGTAGGTTGTGCATTCCTGCCACTGCTACCTCAACTGCTCTTTTGACATATTCTTGACCTTTTACCTCTGAAAAATCAACGTCATATGTAAATGTATCAAGAAGATTCATCTCATCTATTTCAACCTTATAAGGTGTAGTATTTTGAGGATTATCTAAAATCTCAGCAGCTTCTTTTAAAGTTTTTACAGGGAAAACATCAATTCCTTTCACAATGCTACATTCTGCCCTGTTCTCATAAGGAACAATAATCTTTTTGATACCATTTTCCAAAGCTGAGATTGTCATAAGTAAAGCCCCATCTACCCTTTTGACACTTCCATCAAGAGATAGCTCTCCAATTATAGCAATTTCATAAGGGCTAATTTTAGGGTTTATCTGTTCTGACGACTTTAGCACAGAAATAGCTACAGGCAGGTCAAAAGATGACCCCTCTTTTTTAGTGTTTGCAGGTGCAAGGTTTACAATTATTTTTCTGTTTGGAAAGTCGAAGCCACTGTTCTTTATTGCTACTCTTATTCTTTCTTTTGCCTCTTTAATAGTCACATCAGGAAGGCCGACTATATCAAAACTTGGAAGGCCATTTGACATGTCTGTTTCAACTGTAACAATATAACCTTTTATGCCAAGGTAAGAAGATGTCAAAACTTTTGCAAGCATTTTTTATATAGCTTTTCCTTTCCCTTTTTTATTAAAACTTTATCACAGCTTAATTTCTTTTTCAATAATAAACAAAAAAGCCCTTTTTCAAGGGCTTATGTTTTTGAAAATGGTGAGCCATCCGCGACTCGAACGCGGGACACCCAGCTTAAAAGGCTGGTGCTCTGCCTACTGAGCTAATGGCCCATATTTAAGGTGCATTGTTATTATAGCTGATGTCTGCTAACTCTACAATACCAAACTTTTGTTCGCAATATACGAACAATTAACTTAAAATGATTATGCTGTAAAGTTTACAATAAATATCAATTATTTTGGAGATACTTTTTTATACAACAAATATATTCTTCAAAATCTTGCATATTTTCTTTTATAAACCTATAAACCAAACTATCATCAATTTCCCAATAAAGATGGACCAGTTTGTTTCTAAACCTTGCTATTTGAGAAAGCCTTCTGCTAAATTCGTCATTAATAATATCTAATTGAGCCAATGTTAAAAATATATCTGCATACGTTTCAGGTGCTTTTATGTTTTTTCCTTTTGTTTGTTCTATTGAAATTATTCGATTACCAATGTTGATACATGTTTCAATTACAATTTGCAAATACCTTTGCACTGCACCTTTTAAGATTTCATTTGCCATATATTCTTCAAAATCAACTTTTGATATGTCTTTCAACAACTCTGTATATTTTTTCAAGAGCTTTAAATGAAATAATATTTTTTCGTCCATATCCTAAAAACAAACTCCTTTCAATAAATCTTTACAAAGATTTTAAAAATTCCCTATAAAATTCTTCCCTGTAAGGCTTTATATCAAGATACTTTGAAATGACCTCTGTTTGAAAGTCAACCGTTTTTTCTGTATTGCTACAGTAAACTATCTTACCAGTTTTTAATACTCCGTATCTAACAGACAAAGGTGCGCTATTGAGAACAACAAGATCAATTTCATCAGTTTTAAATATTTTCATAAGCCCATCAAGAATCTCATTTTCAAGTTCTTCCACTATTGTTTTGGAAAGTTCCTTGTCAAATAAAATTGCTATGTCTATATCAGAAAGTGGAGTATATGTGCCCATTGCAAATGAACCAAAAAGATAAGCAGCAACAACCTTGTTCCCAAACCTGCTGAAAAATTCCTCCAAATCTTCAATAGCTTTTTTAGCATGATCAATATCAATTTTATTTCTTCTTATCACTTTCTAAGCACCTTCTATTACTAAATTTTAATCCTACTTAAACTTTATTTTACCCTCATCTTACCTCTAAGTTTAGTTTAGAAAAATTGTAATACAATAACTTACCAACTAATCTTCGAACGAAAATATACTCTTGCAGATATAATGTGCAACCAACAAAGACAACAAAAAATCTGTTCCAAGACTGTTAGAATGCTGAAATACAAACACAATTACAAACATAAGTAAAAATGAGATAATAAGAACTCCCAGTAGATAAGAGAGTGCTCCTTTTTTGAGTTTCACTTTTTATCAACTCTCTCCTATAGTGATTCAAAGTATCTTTGAATTATTTTATCAAAAATTCCTAAACTGCGCAATAAAAGAGAATCTTTTTTCTCAACAAAATTCTCTTTTCAATATTTCTTAGGGAAAGTAGATTATTTTTGTATATTTCTTGCATTCTAATTATTTACTACTATAACAGCCATAAATCTAAGGAAAAATATGTGAAATGCAATTAATGAATTGACACAAAGAAAGTTTTTTAAACAACCTAAATTTTTGGATTTTAAACTTCTTCTAAACTCTCAAATAACCTAAATTCTCATATGTTTTCTCTGCACATTGAAAGATAACTTATTGGACATAGTAAAACCACCTCACGCACTCATTTGCGTTCGGTGGCTTTGATATCATTTTGTAAGTTCTGCTCCTTTAAAACATTGCTGGACTTGATGATTTAATTACCAATTTACATTTTTAACAATGCGTTGTAACCCATGATACTTCTCTAAAAACAAAAATGGCTGGGGTGGGTGGATTCGAACCACCGGAATGCAGGAGTCAAAGTCCTGTGCCTTACCGCTTGGCGACACCCCAACATAATTTAAATGGGGTGGATAATGGGACTCGAACCCATGACCTCCAGGGCCACAACCTGGCGCTCTAACCAACTGAGCTATATCCACCACCTCTTTAACAAGCAAATCATATTATAAAGGCAACAGTCCAGTTAGTCAATAGCGATTATATGTTCGAAATTATATGGAAATGTGCATTTTTAC
Organism: Caldicellulosiruptor bescii DSM 6725; assembly: GCF_000022325.1. Taxonomy (NCBI): domain Bacteria; kingdom Bacillati; phylum Bacillota; order Caldicellulosiruptorales; family Caldicellulosiruptoraceae; genus Caldicellulosiruptor; species Caldicellulosiruptor bescii. The sequence continues at coordinate 2,324,131 of NC_012034.1, forward strand.
ACCTCTCTCTTCTTTCTTGTTAAATATCTATTGAAAATACCTCTATATCATCCCTCTTCTGAAAACCCATTTTTGACCAAAAATTTTTCCCTTTTTCATTATTTTTCATTACAAAAATATGACATTTATGTATTCCTTGGTTTTTAAGTTCTTCTAAAGCTTTCTCAACCAAACGTTTCCCTATGCCTTGTAATCTAAAATTTTCAGCAACCGTCAAATGATATATAAAGCCTCGCCGGCCATCATGTCCACACATAATGGTAGCTATTATTTTACCGTCAATTTCACACACAAAGCTCATTCCTTTATTCCTATTGAGGAATTTTTCTAAACCTTCTTTTGTATCACTTCTACCAATGCCAATACCTTCTGTGTTTTGCCACAAAGATATGACTTTTGACCAATCATTTGGATTCATTTCGCGAATTATCATTTATAATCACCTCACAAATAACTTTTCAAATTTTAAACAGTTAAACTTTTCATAAGCATGGTCGCAAAAGAACCTGCAGGAAGATAGAATTTTATCCTAAGCTTATAATACCCTTCATAAAAGTCATCTTCTTCAAAGTCGAACACTTCAAGCTTTTCTGGAAAGACTATGGCAGGTCTTAAAAACGATTTAAAATACCAGCTCCTGATCTTTTTGGTATCAAAATCAGAAGGCTTTACTCCTCTTTCATTTAAAATCTCTAAAATAGCGTTATTTACAATATCACTCACATATGGTATTTTTGATGAGACGGTTGGAATCTGAAGGTTTTTTAAGTTATTTAAAGACTTTGTTGAAAGTATAGGGTAAATTAAATAGTCCATAATTTTCCCCTTTACAGGTTTTAACAAATCAACATAATAGGGCAAAACTGCAATCAATGTCCTGTTCCATATATAGCTCTGATAAGCAGAAAGAAAAATAGACATCTCTTCTTTGGAAATAAGATTGAGCGCTCTAATTAAATAGTGTCTGCTCTTGCCTTTAAGGAGAGTTTTTATAATATTCTTTTCTACCTTCGTTTTACAAAGAGGCAGTATCTTTTCGAAATCTCCCCAAAGCTCAGAAATTTTTTTCTTCCTCTCCTTTTCTTCTTTTTTATCTTCAGGATGAATGGTTGTAAAATAAAGTTTGAGAGCACCGTTGTAATGTTTTTTAACAATCTTTTCGCCTATGAACTCATCTTCATTTTGGATGCTTCCAAACCGCTGGTCATCAAAGTAGTTGGGAAAACCAAACTGCTGTACTTCGTTCAGTCTTTGTAAAATTTTTTCATCCTTATTTTTTAATTTTCTTATTGTTATTTCAAAAAAATTTCCTTCGAGAATTAAAGGAGATACAAAATCATCTGAATACCCTATGAACTGAGCCTTTACATTTTCTTTGTTAAAATTTATGGTATATTCTCTTGGCACAGAAATATACTGAAAAGTGAGTGCGTGTCTATCTTTTCTCCCAGCACAGCCAATCTTCTCAAGTGGAATCTTGTTTTCTTTTGAAATGAACCTGAGAGCATCAACAGTGTTCCAGTGCCTTTTTGTTAAAAGATAAATTTTGTATTTGCCCGACGGTTTTATTTCAATCTTAAGTTTTTCTCTCACAACAAAATCCTCTGGTAAAACCTTAATCTTCAAACTACTATCACCCTTTAAAATCCACAATTTTTCAAAACTCTTATTGACACCTTATTTTATTATGATATCATTATATATTGTTGTCAACAAACTATTTTACTGAAAAAATCGGGTAACAATAAATATTATGAGGAGGTGGTAGAAGTGGATGTATTAAAAGGTGCTGTTGATTTTGTACAGAACAAGACAAAGGTTGAAGTAAACCAAAGAGATATAGAAAAAATATTGTCGGCGCTGAACTCCACAAACCATTTTTGGGAAGTTATTTTCCTTTCACAAAAACCATTTGCTGTGGTAAGAGAAACAATCAACTATCTTATTTCAATAGATTTTGTTAAGACGGATGAATCGGGTAACTTGATATTAACAGAAAAAGGAAAAGAATTTATAAGCGCTAACAATATTCCCGTTGTAAAAAATTACACTTGTTCCTACTGTGAAGGAAGAGGAATAGTCTTTTCTGAAATCAAGGATGCTTATGAAAAGTTTAAAGAGATTGTCAAGACAAGACCTGATGCAATAGTTGAATATGACCAAGGTTATGTAACAGAAGAGACAGCTTTCTCAAGAATTGCTCTTATGATTAAGAAGGGCGATTTAGTAGGAAAAAGGCTAATAGTATTTGGTGACGATGACCTTGTGTCAATCGCAGCAGCACTAACAAAACTTCCAAAAGAGGTCATAGTTTTAGAGATAGATAAGCGTCTTGTTGAGTTTATAAATCAGGCTGCAAAAGAACACAATTTAAACCTCAAAGCTATTGAATATGACTTTAGAAACAAACTTCCTGATGATTTTGTAAAAAGCTTTGACACATTTACAATAGATCCACCTGAGACAATTGAAGCTTTGGACCTTTGCTTTACAAGGACAATTTCAAGCTTAAAAGGTGCAGGCTGTGCAGGCTACTTTGGTCTTACAAACATCGAAGCTTCACTTTCAAAATGGCATGAATTTCAAAAACTTCTTTTGAACAAGTTCAATGCGGTTATTACAGACATCATTGAGAATTTCAATCATTATGTAAACTGGAACTATCTCTTGCCATCGCTTGAGAGTAGCCTTACTTTTGTAAATGTTCAACCAAAGCTCAACTGGTACACATCAAGTATGTACAGGATTGAGCTTGTAAAGGATGTAGACATTAAAAATGAATTTATTAATTGTGAACTTTATATAGACAACGAAGCTATACTTTATAAGGAAAATTAATCCTTGCTCTTTTTCTCTTTTTTATGTTAAAATATCTTGTGGTTTTTAAGCTTCTGTTGGAAAAAGGGAGGGAAATCAGAGATGGCAATGTGCGAAGTTTGCGGTAAAAAAGTTGCTTTTGGAAATAAAGTAAGCCACTCAAACAAGAAATCAAGAAGAACATGGAAGCCAAATGTAAAGAAAATAAAAGTTCTTCTGCAGAATGGTCAGAGAAAGAGAATATATGTGTGCACAAGTTGTATAAAGGCTGGCAAGGTTGTCCGTGCTTAAAAATAGAAAAGTTCAAGATAAGCAATCAAAGTTTATCTTGAACTTTTTTCTTTATTTATCATCACTTATTTTAAACAGCTTTTTTATTAACTTGCTCAAAAACCTTGGCATTTTAAACACCATGATTCTCATTTTACTTCCATCTCCCATCTTTCAAAAATAGATATATTCCTGCACCTATTAACAAGACTGCGATTATAAAGGCTAAAAGCCATGGAGGCATCAGTAGCGATATCAGAATCCCTATACCAATGAGAAGCAGTGCAAGACCCAACCTTTTTTTGTTTTTGTGCGAAAAATGCTTGCTCATACCATAAATATATTCTTTCAACAGCTGGTTTTATTCTATTATATTCATTAGAAAACATATGAGTGACAAAAAAGTGGCTGTCCCAAAACAATAATTTTCAATAACCATAATTGGGTATTTAATGTTATTAAATACCAATATTGTACTATATGGCACACAAAAAGAGGATTGGGCGGCAGTTCATTTTACCCCTAGCCCTCTATTATTATCTTCACTAATTTTTCTATGTTATAGGCAATACAAACCAAGCTATACTTTAAGCTTTACATATTCCATACCCCTGAGTAGGAACCTCCTAAATCCTTTATTGTTCTTTATTATCCCAAATAATGTCTCAACTTCTACTTCTTTTTCTTAAATCTAATTGTCTCCTTTACTCAATAATATTTCTCTTACCTCTTCTTTCAATTCTCTAATCTCGGTCCTAAAGCAAATCTCTTCTTATATCATTTACCTTTATGGCATTTTTTCCATGTTCACAACCATTACAAATATCTGCACATTGATATACCTTCTCTCTCAAGATACCTTTGATTTTCTCAAAATATCTCGCGATTTCTTTAAATTTCGCTATCGAAACAAATAATTTTGTTCTTGATATTGTTATTATTGCTTTATTCTACCATACCCAGCTTGTATAATTATTTTCGTAAGACACATCAAAAAAATTCCAATAAAATAACAACCAAAGTTTCGGTTAACATAAGATTTTGAGTATCATTATTAAAATAACATTTCCAATACTTCCTCTTTGAGAGGAAAGCAGCGCAAAATCACTTCTCGCTGCTTGTGGCTTCTAATCTTTAGCCACTTTTTAAAACACTATCTTTAACGCTGGCCTCTTGCCAGCCTTGCTATCTTTGAATAATTCTTTCTTTCTGGGCATGGAATTTAATGTCCTTACCCCCCTGGGTGCGGATTTTTAAATCCCGCTTACCCGCAAACGAGACTATTATTCCATTCCAGGTAAGTCTAAACTATTTAGCTGGTTGAGGCCAGCTTAAATCTTAGTTTAAGCTGGTTCCTCGTTCTACTGCCCAAGGTTGTATACTTACCTTGGCTCGGAATGGAAAACTCAAGCCCTAATTCGATTTTAAAACTACTTACGAGGAGGTCTTATGCTATGAACTTAAAACCTATTGCCGGGATTGATGTCTCCAAATATTTCAGCGAAATGGTGGTTATCTCTCCTGCAAATGAAATACTTGCACGCTTGACTATCCATCACAATAATCCCGCTGACTTTGAGAGGGCTATTGAAATCCTTAAAAAAGTTGAAGAGGATTTCGCGGCTCGCCCTATCATCGTCATGGAAGCCACAGGGCATTACCACAAAATCCTCTCCCGCTTCTTTACTTGTCGGGGGTGGGATGTTTCTATTATAAACCCCTACAATCTAATTCTATCAAAAATGCGGGAGAAAGTAAAAGTAAAAAATGATAAAAATGATGCCCTGTGGATTGCCTTAACCTTCAGGCTTACTAACTCTGCTATAGCACAACCTTCATCTGAAACCCTCGATTGCTTGAAAAACCTATGCCGTCAGTACTACAACCTCAGCGATGAGTTGACCTCTTACAAATACAGACTTACTTCTGTCGTCGACCAAATTATGCTCAACTTCAAAGAGGTCTTCCCTGACATTTGCTCTAAAACATCTTTGGCTATACTTGAAAACTACCCTACTCCAAACGATATCCTAAGCGCTGACAGTGAAAAACTTATTTCCATCATTCAGCAAACTTCTAAAAAAAGCTACCAATGGGCTAAAGAAAAATATGATCTACTCATCGCGAAAGCTAAAGAATTTAAGCCTTTTTCTATCTCCAACTTGGCAAATGTTACTATGCTTAAAGTCTACATTAACATGGTCTTGACTTTGCAACAAAACATCGACAAAATTTTTGAAGCCATAAATCAGCTTGTTCAGCAGTCTTCACAGACTCAACCTTCAATATCCGAAAATATTAACCTTCTTCAATCTATCCCCGGCATAGGTTTTCTCACTGCTGCAACTATCCTTGCTGAAATAGGTGACTTCGAAAAATTTTCAAAACCTAATAAACTTGTTGCCTTCTTTGGCATTGATCCTTCCGTAAATCAATCCGGGCAATTTGTCTCTACATCAAACAAAATGTCTAAACGTGGCTCTAAAATCTTGCGAAGAATCTTATTTACAATTGCTCTTGCCAATATCAGAACCAAAAGAGATTCTAAGCCTTGTAATCCTGTACTATTCGAATACTATCAGAAAAAGTGCCAACAAAAGCCCAAAAAAGTTGCTATTTTTCGCTGTTATGAGAAAGCTCATATGCATTATCTTTGCTGTTATGCGTGATAAAAAGCCTTTTGAACTTAGAACTCCTGAAGAACATATTCAAAGATGCTTTAATAAGACTGCTGTTTATTGCGTATAAATAATTGTTTTATTAATGAAACATTGGTTAACCATAATATGTGTCTAGCCTCCATATGTTATGTCAACTTCTAATGGATGGCTTACCTTCTTATACCCTTTTAAAAGAATTTTTTACCATAAAATGTTATCAAAAATTTTTTAAAAAACTCTTGACTTTAATTAGCTGGTCTCTTTATATTAACATTAGTTGTGTTTCCACCAACGTAATTAATTATATTTGTCAATAATTTTACAAACTCTTTCTGAGGTTTTGAAATACTCTTACATACATTTACATTTTTGTCTCCACTATTTATCCAAAAAACCTTCCCCTCCCCAACATTCCTGTAAACAAAAAGCGGTACATCCTTAGAATTTGAGTTTCTACCTTTACATAACACAAAAACATCTTCATTCCATTCTCCCCAACATATTTCTTCGTCATCTAGATAAAAAGTATCTTCCAAATTTGATAACAATGGATGATTTCTATATTCAGGATTTATCTCATATCTTACGGCTTCTTTGCATCTCTCAAAATTAGTAATTGTACATCCAAATATCGCTTCTAATTCATTATTTCGGGTTCGCCTATAAATTATGTCATGTGTCCCTAAAAGAAATCCTCCTTTTTTTACATAATCGCATAATTTGTTTTGTATAATATTTCTTTCATTTTCGTTTTCTGATAATTTTGTAACATCAGTTACAATTAAAATTACAATATGTAATACTTTAGGATTTAATGGAAAACAGAGGATTTCTCTAGGATGCCTTAATAAATAATAATTATAATTTGGACAACTCGTTTCTAAAGATGTTATTATATTCTTAGCAATATTATTACTGTCATCAATCCAAACTAATACGTACTTTTTTTTCTTTAGTTGATATAGAAGTATTCTTTTTATTTTACTAAACCAAATTTTAAAATTTTTATTGTTAAAAAATATAAACATTAATATAGTGACTATTACTTGCGATACTATGTTTATCAAATACTCTTTAAAAATTGTATAAAAAAACCTTAGCATCCTGCACCTCCTTAAACTTTTCAAATTTATTAGCCTTTTGCAGAAACGCTCAAGATGAGCGTTATCAAGCTTTACATAGAATCAAAAAAGTCTGGTCACCTTCCTTATAATTGTAGTAAAATATGATTATATAAAACAAATCTTCTACTATGAGGAGGGTTCCAAAATGTTCAACACCAAACCTAAACAACTTTCATTTTTAGACTTATTTTCCCACCTAAAGGCTTTGGTTTCTTAACAACTCTTGATACCCTCTTGGGCTTGTTCAATAGATTTATCGACTTGTCACATTATATACCTTCTTCTTTCTACAAATGCTTACTATAAACACTTTGGCAAGCATAGATACTTCTCCTTAGAATCTATGCTTCTGTGCTTCCTTGTCCAAAAATTACTCAAACTAAATACCCTAACACCGCTTCGCGCTGTTCTTCTTAACTCTTATGAACTCCGTTTATTTTGTAACTTAAATGGCAATGTCCCCTCTATTTCTACTTTCTCTCGCTTCAGAAAACTATTTAACAGTGAAATCCACAAACTCTTTCAAAATATCTCTATCCACGCACACAATATTTCTCTCCAACAATGCCCTCAAGCTTCTTCAATCTTAATCTTTGATACAACTGGTATTGTCCCACAGGTCCGTGAAAATAACCCAAAATTCATTCATCTACTGCTGAAAAATACATCAAAAGCTAATCCTGAGCTGTCTTCTGATAAAATCTACTTCTGCTGTTTATTCTTCTTTGCCTAAAAGTGCTAACGCTAATCCTAACATCCGCCTTATGTTCACAAATGACCATTTCTGCTGGGCTTTGAAATTTGCTGTCATCATAAGCGCTCTCGGTATTCCTTTAGCATTAGTTCCTCTGTTTAACTCTGATTCTACTTTTTCTGACCCACATCAAGAAAAAGCTATCTCCGACTTCTGCCGCTTTAATTCCTTCGCTCGAAACTTTATTCTCTTATATTCCCAAAAATTTTTCTACTTTCATCGCTGATAGCGCCTTGGATTCACATAACATCTACTCCACTTTAATAAATTCTTTCAACTTCTCTAAAATAGTTATTCCTCTAAATACAAGAGCCTCTAAAAATACTATACCTACTTCAGATCCTAATATCGTTATATCTGAAGATATGGTATCCCTATCTGCAAAAAGTTCAATAAACCTTTTAAACCCAAAGGCAAATGTCAGGGTAAAAATCGCTCTTTGCGCCTTAAATGGACTTGCCCTATGTCGCAATACAAAGATGGCAAACGTGTCTGCTCTTGCCCTCAACCTTGTACTACCTCTAAATCGGGGGCAATAGTTTATATATCCTGACGATTTTCGCTCTTTCCCAGGTCTGAGCAGAAATTCTCAAGAGTTTTTAGACCTCTACAAAAAAGTGTCGCTGTAGAGCAGACTATTTTCCACTTAAAATCCTACATGGGCTCTGATACTATTCTGTCCTTATGACCATATTTCTATTTTCTCTGATTTCTTGCTATCTGCCATTACTTTTTCGCTCTTGTTTATTCTCGCTCACAATATCAAACTCTATTGATTCTTTATTGACTATCAAAAAGCTTAACAAACTCAAAAAACTTATCGCTTAAAACTACTATTTTTTAAGTCTATTTCTTACAAAAAATTTATGGTTTTGTTTTTACTGAAACCTTCTAAGCTCAGAGTTTAGAAGGCTTAGGATACTATTGTCTTTTTCAAAGTTGTTAATTTTTATCATATGTTTTTACTGATTATTTTTGTTTGTATTGATAATATTTGGTTATCATTTTGCTTTTCTTTTTGTATCTTGATTGTATTTCATGTTAGTATTGGCATCTCTTACCTTCAATCACCACCCATTTTGCAAACGCCTACTTTTCGAATTTATATGAATCTATAATGTTTAATGTTTTAAAAATCGCATTTAATTTAAATAATTAGAATAATTTAGGGCATGTACCCTTCGAAAATGATATTATCACAGTATTTTCTCGCAAATTTTTCTTCCTCTTTGTTCTTTACTGTCCAACCCAAAATTATAAATCCCTTTTCTTTGAATTTTATAATTCTTTTATTAGGCATATCATGAATATTATATGCAATAAAATCAGGGGAAATAAATTTATTTAGATACATATTTTTTAGAATCATTTTTTTCACCCACACCATGTCTTCTTCTGTAAAACTACATGAGAGAATTCCACAAACAAGGTGTGGAGCTTTTCTCTTAAACCATAATATAGTAAAAGGATTAAAAGATTGAATAGCATACTGACCTTCATAGTCTCTTAACACTTCCCATAAATTTTTCTCCAATCTGCCAGGATATTTTTCATTTTTTATTTCAATTAACAAAGGAACCCTATTATTTACAATTTCTAATACTTCAGTTAAAAGCGGTATTTTTTGGTCAGAATCGTACAGATTATACTTTCTTATTTCACTATATTCGCAATCTGAAATTCTCTTTCTAACACCTGTCATCCTTTCTAACGAGCTATCATGAAATACAATTATCTTTTCATCTCTACTTAAACGAACATCAAGCTCAATAGGAAAACCATACTCTATTGCTCTTTTAAAAGCTTTTATAGAGTTTTCAGGACACTTGCCATTATTGCTATGAAGTCCTCTATGTGCAATTGGTTTCTCAAGCAACCATTTTAATTTTTCATTTAAGACAGGCATGTAATCTCCCCCTCTTCTTCAATACATCCTTTTTATCCTAATATTTATATCCACATTTTAATTTTGATATTGTAGCAAATATTAGCATCAATTCTATTTATTGATCAATTTGTTTTATCAACTTAAACTAACTTACATTGTTTACTTTTCTTTATTTTATAGTAAAGCTTAATTCTATTAACTTTATTATATGTGCTGCTTCTCTTGACAGTTATATAATTCCTTTACATTACATAATAGTAAACTATAGGCTCTCTTATCTAAGTAAATTTCCTTATAAATAAATTTACGGGTTGCTAATAATTTAATAAATAGAAAATATACTCGCCAATTAATTTACTTTAATTGTATCAAATTCAAATAAATTTTCTTCTTATATTGCTCTGCAGGTTTCCCCCTTAACAATTGAGTGCTCAACAATTAGTCTCTTGTATGTCTTGTAAGGCTCCTCAAGTTCTTTTATTAGCATCTCAGCTGCATAATATCCTAAATAAAATATATTGGTATTTACAGTTGTCAATCTTGGCGAAGATAGCTTAGAAAAAATTGATTCGTTAAACCCTATGACAGACACGTCATACCCTACTTTCAAATCAAGCTCCCTGCACGCTCTTATTGCTGCATATGCAACAACCTCGTCAATACACACAATAGCCGTTGGCCTGTTGGGTAATTGCAACATCTGTTTTGCCTTTTCATACGAGCTTTGCTCATCAAACTCAGTAAACATAATATATTGGTTCTCAACTGGAATTTTGTATTTGGCAAGAGCACTTTTGTAACCCGAAAGCCTATCTTGAGTCAGAACAAGATTTTCCATTCCACCCAGAAAACCTATTTGAGTATGTCCAAGTCGAATTAGATACTCTGTTGCATCAAACGCAGCTTTTTTGTTGTCGTTGTCAACCCAGTTTACATAGTCTTTATCCTTGTCAGGCGACCCTATCAGCACAAAAGGAAATTTTAGATTTCGCAAGTATTTTATTGCATAGTCGTTTATACGTGACGTCAGAAGTATAAACCCATCAACTTTCTTGCTTTTAATAAGCCTCTCCAAACTCTCTTTTTCCTTTTCTGGAGGCACAATCGAAAGCACTATTTCATATTCAGTATTGTTTATATAGCTGCAGATTCCAGATACAACTTGGTCGAAAAACGTAGAAGTCAGAGTTTGCTCAAGCCTTCTTGGCATGAAAATGCCCACCGAATAAGCCTTTTTCATAACAAGACTTTTCGCACTTGCATTTGGGATATATCCAAGTTTTTTTATCGCTTCCATCACTCTTTTTGTTGTCTCGGGAGAAATTTTTGCTTTGCCAGATAACACTCTTGACACTGTGGAAGGTGAAACACCTGCTTCCCTTGCTATGTCTTTAATAGTTACCATCTTAATCTCATCCCAACTCTTTCTTACCTTTATTCTCTTAAAGTTTAATTTCAATAATACCAAATATTCTGAAAAATTGCAAATTATACTGAAAAGCTTGATTGCCTTTAGCTCTCAGAAGATTTTATTTCTGGCAATGTCATCTCAATCACAAAATGATTATCACCAGTTGAATATTTTATCAGATATGAACCCTCAGGATAATATAGCGCAAACTTGTTTTTGAGAATATTCATCACTTCTTCAATCTTCTCACGGTTTTTTACGACATCATTGTAATATATTCTTATATTCAACATTCCTGATAATTCAAATATTGAAAGCTGAATTACACTTTTAATTGGAAGCTGTCTTTCTGAACAACTGGTAAAAAGCTTTGCGATAAAACTCAGTGTCCCATGAAGTATAAATCTTTCTTTCAGACTATCGTCGTGGAAGTTTACAACTATTTCAAAATTGTTCTTGAGTGAATAAACACAACCAGAAAGAATTGTTTGAAATAACGTAACCTCATACCACATCGGGACAAATATGCGGTTTGAATACACGCTTGTTTCTAAGGTGTCTAAAAGTGACTTTGCTAACCCTTCAATTTCCTTTTGTCCTTTTTCAACTGCTATTCCATATATAATCTGAATATTTCTTATTATCATTTCCTTGTAATCAAAAATAAATTGGTTTTCAGCCCCACTTTCTTCTTTTACTAAATGAAATTTATTCTTTAATGTTTGCACAGCACTTTCAAATTTTTTATCATCTTCATTGAAAAACTCAAAGTTACTCTCCATTAACTTTAAAACATCCTCTATCTTCTTAACTCGTCCACCAAATTCATTTACAATAGGTAAAATCCCAAAAACATATCCTGCAGCTACAATCAAGCTTAAACTTGTACAGATCAAAATCCAGGAAACTATGCTATATGTATGAGTTTGAAGCTGAATATATAAAACAAGTCCAAAAAATAACAGAAGTTCTGTAAATGTGACTATCCCATACGCTCTTGTAAACTTTTCTTTCATAAACTTCTCACCAACTGCCAATCCCTTTCTTGTATTCTTTTAAATATATACCCATATTTTTGAGATATATGCACAAAAAGTTTAGTACTTCTTTGTCAAAATACCTGTATGTTAATTCAATTTTAATATTATTTAAACGGTATTAGCAACTACTTTTTGATTGTAAAATTTCACAAAAATTTAAACACAACCTTTATACTCTTTTCTCTACCCTTAGATGACGCAACTTCAATGGCTTTTTGATAATCCTCAAGTCTAAAATAATGGGTAATAAGCTTTTCATACGGAATTCCGTGCTGCTGAATAAGGCTCAGTGCAAGCTGATACGTAGACATCTTGTATTCATTTATATTTTCTGTGCTGTAACAGTAAGCACCTTTGACATTCAGTTCTTTAAACCAAATAGGGGTCAAATCCAAATCTTTTACAAGTGATGCAAGCCCCACAAGAATATAGCTTCCTCGGTGTTTTGTAAGCCACATACCATCCCTAATGGTCTTTCTTGACCCTACACAGTCAAAGACCTTGTCAAACCCCCCAAGCAAGACTTTATCACCAATCATTGGTTTAAATATTTTAGCATCAGATATCTTGGCAAGTTCATCTAAATATCCTTCTTTTGACTTTACCACTCTGTTTGCACCAAACTCTTTTGCCAAATCTGCTTGAAAATCATATTTTGCTATAGCCGTAATATCTGCTGAGCTTCCAAGCTTTCTCAAGCTCCAAATAATTAAAAGTCCAATTATTCCGGCTCCATAAACCAAAACCTTTTCGCTATCTTTTGGAAAATTTCTCATAACAGGATGAAGAGCTGATGCTAATGGGTCGACCAGTATCGCCTCTTGGTCCTTGACAGTAGCAGGTACTTTTATAACCTGCGACTTGTGTGCAACAAAATATTCTCCCCACGACCCACCTGTTGTGCTGCACGCTCCCATAATTGTACCAGGTGAAAGCTTCCCTTCTGTTATATTAAGACAGGTTGAAAATTCCTCTTCCTGACAAGAGCTGCATCTTGGAAGTTCTCGTGCGTCACAGTCAAGCACCGGGTCAACAATGACTCTCTCACCTATTTCAAACTCCGAAACAGCTTTGCCCTTTTCAACTATCACTCCAAGATTCTCGTGCCCTATGACGAAAGGAAATGAAGCAAAAGGTGAGGTTGAGGGTGAATCGTGTAAAAATATGAGATTTAAGTCAGAACCACAAATTCCTGCGTATGTGGTTTTTATTTTAACATAGTTCTCTGATGGAAGCTCAGGTTCAGGAATGTCTTTAAGTTGAATACATGAAAATCTATTGTAAAAAAACTTCTTGGAAATTTTACCAAGCAAAAGAGTTCTTATGTACTTTGCAACATTTGCATCAAACACAACTGCTTTCATTCTTTATATCTCCTTTCTCTCAAAAATTCTGCCAAAAACTCTAAGAGGCTGCACACTCCCCTTGCAGCCTCTTGTAATTTAAAAGCTCATATTTAAATTATACCGTATTTCTTACCCAAGTGTTCAAGGACATCTAATGTTCTGTCAAGATGCTCTTTTGTATGCCCAGCTGTAATAGACATTCTAATTCGCGAAAGTCTTCTTGGCACAGCAGGATAAAACACAGGATTTACATATATCCCTGCTTCATGAAGCTCTCTGCACATCTCTTTTACTTTGTAATCATCCCCTATAATTATTGGAAAAATAGCAGTTTGCTGATTACCAAGATTAAACCCAAGCTTTAGAAGGTTTTCTCTAAAATACCTGATATTGTCCCAAAGTCTTTGGCGAAGCTCTGGTTCTTCTTCAATAACATTCAACGCTTCAATTAAAGAAGCTGTTGCCTGTGGTGTTGGTGCTGTTGAGAACATGTATGCTCTTGAATAAAAGTGCAGATAGTTTACAAGCTCTTTGTTTGTTGCGATAAATCCACCAACAGCACCAAGCGCTTTTGATAAAGTTCCTGCAACTATATCAACCTTTCCTTCCACATTGCAATGTTCAGGTGTTCCTCTGCCATTTTTACCAATTACACCTGTAGCATGAGCTTCATCAACCATGACAAATGCGCCATAAGCATGTGCTATTTCAACAATCTGGTCAAGCGGGGCAATGTCACCGTCCATAGAATACACACCATCAACAATGACAAGTTTTGTGTTGTACTTATCCTTAACCTTTTTCAATACCTTTTCCAAAGAATCCATATTGTTGTGTCTGAAAAACTCTACATTTGTGTTTCTACAACCATCAATTATGCTTGCGTGCACATACATGTCAAGTATAGCAACGTCCTTTTCGTGCAGAATTGCTGAAATTGTCCCCAGATTGGATCCATAACCGCTTGTGTAAATTAGAGCATCTTCACAGCCTTTGAACTTTGCAAGCTTCTTTTCAAGCTCTACATGAATGTCAAGTGTTCCACCAAGAAGTGGCACAGACCCAGCCCCTGTACCATACTTTTTGACAGCTTCAATCCCTGCTTTAATTGTTCTTGGATGTTTTGTTAGATTGAGATAATCGTTTGATGCAAGATTTATCATCTCTTTGACCTGTCCTGTGTAATGGTCGATAATCTTCATTGTTGGTCCTGACCCTGTTATTGAAATTCTTCTGTATTGATAATGTCTTCTTCTTACATAATCTTCCTTGTACTCCCAAAACTCCTTTGCAAGCTCCATAATGTTTTTATCTTCACTCTTCATAAAATCAGCAAGTGAAAATTTTGTGGTATCAATCATGTTTTTTTCAACCTCCTTCTGAACACATTTTTGTGTACATATATAACTTAAAAAAATTATTTAAAAATGGGATTTCCGCTACTGTCGATGTCAAGATGAAGAGCTGCAAAGTCTTTTCCAAGCCCTGGCATTGCAATTATATCACCGCACATGACAACTATAAATCCAGCCCCATTTTTTATTTCTATGTCTGTAACATTTAATATAAAATCTTTTGGTTTTCCAAGTAATTTCGGGTCATCAGAAAGCGAATACTGAGTTTTTGACATACAAATGGGAAAATGTTCAACCTTGAGGTTTTTTATAAGTTCAAGTTTTGACAAAGCTGCTTTAGAAAACTTTACATCTTTTGCGCCATAGATGATGGTTGCAACTTTTTTAATTTTCTCCTCGATAAAATCACTGTCTTGGTAAACAAAGTTTATTCTTTTTCTTTTATCGCTCAACCTTATAACCTTTTCAGCAAGCTCAAGCACACCTTCTGACCCGTGAGTATATGCACTTGATACTGAAAATTCTACACCCATTTCCTCACAAAAAGACCTGATAAGCTCAATCTCTTCATCTTTATCGTCCGGAAACTTATTTAAAGCCACCACTGTCTCAAGCCCCATGACTTTGAGATTTTCAATGTGTTTTTCTAAATTCTCAAGTCCTTGTTGAATAGAATTTACACCACTTTGTAAACCACTATTTTCTTCAATCTTCGCATGATGTTTTAATGCTTTAACTGTCACAACAAGAACAGCAGCTTGTGGATATATTCCAGATTTTCTTGCAACAATATTTATAAACTTCTCTGCTCCTAAATCCGACCCAAAACCTGCCTCAACAACTACATATTCAGAAAGTTTTTGAGCAATTTTTGTTGCAACAATGCTATTTGTCCCGTGTGCAATATTTGCAAAAGGACCACCATGAACAATTGCAGCGGTA
This sequence comes from Caldicellulosiruptor bescii DSM 6725, assembly GCF_000022325.1. NCBI lineage: Bacteria > Bacillati > Bacillota > Caldicellulosiruptorales > Caldicellulosiruptoraceae > Caldicellulosiruptor > Caldicellulosiruptor bescii. The sequence goes on from NC_012034.1 coordinate 2,339,738, forward strand.
TTTTCAGAAGTTTGAACAAGGTTTGGTTTTAGTGCATCTTTTAATAAAAGAGCCATACTCCCATGGACATTCAAATCCTTGGCATACACAGGTTTTTTGTCATAGGTAAAACCTACTAATATATTTCCAAGTTTTTCTTTTAGATCGTCATAGCTCATTGAAAGACACAAAACTGCCATCACTTCAGAGGCAACAGAGATAACAAACCCATCTTCTCTTATAGCACCTTTCTGGTCATTTGAAAGTCCAACTATAATGTGCCGAAGACTTCTATCATTCATATCCATTGCTCTTTTTATGGTTATAGACTTTGGATTTATTCCAAGTCTATTTCCATGATAAATGTGGTTGTCAACAGCAGCGCAAAGAAGATTGTTTGCAGAGGTCACTGCATGAATGTCTCCTGTAAAGTGAAGATTTATATCAATTGAGGGCAAAATCTGAGAAGCGCCGCCACCTGTTGCCCCACCTTTTAAACCCAAAAACGGTCCTAAGGAAGGTTCTCTTAAAGTAACGATAGATTTAAACCCCAGCCTGTTTATTGCCATAGAAAGACCAATCGCAGTTGTCGTCTTCCCCTCTCCAAAAGGTGTTGGGTTAATAGATGTCACTAAAATAACCTTGCCCTCTTGTAATTGTGCTTTTTTCTTAAGAATATCCAAACTTATCTTTGCCTTGTATTTTCCATAAAGCTCAATTTCATCTTCGTCAAGTCCTATTTTTTCTGCAATCTTGGATATGGGTTCGAGTACTTCTTCTACTTTTGAGATGCTCTTCATAAGCAAATCTCACCTTACCTTTTGATATGCTTTGTTTAAAAATCTCTCGCGATTTACAATAAACCTTTCGTGAAACCCTTCTCCAATCTTCTCAAAGCTGTCATACGCCTCAACTTTAAATGTGAGTTTTCTGTCTTCAATGGCAATCAGCTGGGCAACTGCTTTTACTTTCATTCCCTTTGGTGTTGGTGCTAAGTGCAAAACATCTACTTTGCTTCCAACTGTGGTATAACCTTCTTCTAAATAATTTTCGACACAAAGAAGTGCCGCATTTTCCATCAGCGCTATCATTGAAGGAGTTGCAAAGACATCCAAAAATCCGCTTTGAAAATGAGAAGCAAGCATGTTATCGCTCACTACTTCCTCAATTTTAAATTTAAGTCCAACTTGAAGTTCTGGTTTTTTCAATTTGAATGCGCCTCCTTTGAATGCTGCTGTGCATTTGGAATACTATTTAAAACATTCTTATATAGTGCACAATTTTGTTCACAATATACGCTTTAATAAATATATTACTTCTATTTTGTGGAATTGTCAATTATAATATGAAAAAGTTTGACTTGAAAATGCTGATAAGATGAATTATAATTGTTTTTGCAAAATGAAAAAGGCGGAGAGATGGCCGAGTGGTCGAAGGCACACGACTCGAAATCGTGCGTACCGCCAAAAGCGGTACCGTGGGTTCGAATCCCACTCTCTCCGCCATTTTCTATTTTTTGGGGCGTGCAATCTTCACTTCTCAAAATATATGCATTGGTAACAGAAAGATTGTCTAAGATTTGTGGTATAATAATATTTAAATATTCTATAGCCAAAAGTTCTACCTAATGACAAAGGAGCTGAATACAGTGATTGCCGAAATATTCGCTGTATCAATAATTGCAGGTTTTGTAGGCTCACTTCTGGGAATTGGTGGGGGGCTTATTGTCATCCCTTTTTTGTCAATTGTATTCAAGTTCAATATGCACCAGGCTGCTGCAGCCGGGCTTGTGTCAGTCATTGCAACATCGTCTGGAGCTGCGTCTGCATATGTCAAAGATAAACTTACCCATCTCAGAATAGGAATGTTCTTGCAGCTTGCAACAGTCATCGGAGGTGTACTTGGAGCAATCTTGAGCGGTATTCTGCCTGCAAAAGTTTTGTCACTTATATTTGGAATTTTGCTTTTATACAACTCGTTTTTGATGATAAAAAATAGAAAGTCTGATGAAAAGCCACAACCATCAAGCCTTCAAATCTCCAAATGGGCAAAGAAGCTTAAACTTTACGGAAGCTACTTTGACAAAATCCAAAACAGAGAAATAGAATACAGTGCACAAAATATTGCAGGTGGCTTTTCGATGATGATTTTTGCAGGAATACTTTCTGGACTTTTGGGTATTGGTAGTGGGATTTTCAAGGTTTTAGCACTTGACACTATAATGAAACTGCCTTTTAAAGTATCAACTGCAACAAGCAACTTCATGATGGGCGTGACTGCACTGGCCAGTATTAGCATATATCTTGCAAGAGGCGATATTGTATACGATGCATGTGGAGCTGTTGCAGTAGGTGTGCTTTTCGGTTCATTGCTGGGAGCAAAGGTTATGCCTTACATAAAATCAAAGTATCTGCGTGTTGCATTTGCTTTAGTTCTAATCTATACCTCAATTGAGATGATAAAAAAGGGGTTGTTTTAGATGGAAAATAAAAAAATAACCACAATGGAAGACACAATAAGTATTGTTTTGAGAGCTGGAGTGCTGCTGAGTATAATTGTTATCTGTGCAGGACTTTTTCTGCATATTGTGCTAAAACTTTCTGCAGGAAGCCTGATTATAAAAACAGGGCTTTATATTCTTTTTCTTACTCCCTTCGCAAGACTCGTTGTGTCTTTATTGATGTTCTTGATTGAAAAAGATTTGATATACTTTGCTATAACACTTTCTATAATTCTAATTATAATAGGAAGCAATTTACTTGTATCAATTAATTTCTAAAATATTTGCTAAGAGTATAAATAGCCACAGGGCTCAAATCTTCCCCTGTGGCTCTAATTATTTTCTGTATAAGATTCAGTATACTATTTTTATCTTACTAAAAGTTTCTTGTTAAATACATTTTTGAGAGTCAGCAAAATGTTATATACCCAGACAACAAACAAAATCCAGACAAAAGACTTTACAAAAAGATTTAACAACAAAAAATTGTAACTTGAATTAACTTTAAAAGTTGCAAGAACAAATATACCAACAGGGAAAATATATGCCCAGTATGCAAGGCTAAATGGAATTTTTGTTTTTAGATTTTTCAGCAGTAAAACAACCAATGCCATTAATATCCAAAATCCAAATCCCCAGAGTATTGTTGTCAGTACGTTAATCAAAGCTGGTAAAGCTGCATTATCAATTATCCCTGCAAGTTTGAGGCTCTGCACAAAGCCCTTTAGAGCAACAATTGAGGCACCAACAGGTGCAAGAAGAATAAACATTGTTGGAAAATGACCTTTTTCAATAGGTTCTTGTAAAATAAACCTTCCTTTGATAATCGGCAAATAACTTAAAAATAGCATAAATCCTATTCCAAACATAGTCAAATTTATGAAGGTTATTATGCTTTTTTCATTGCCATCAACTACACTTCTGTTTATGATTTCATTGCCAAGTATAGGTACTATTATATTTCCAACAGGTGGCATAAAATACGCAAAGTTTAAGAGTGAACCTGGTATTTCTCTGTGAGAAAGATGAACTAAAAATGTTGTTATTGAAAATATTATCATAAGAAAACTTCCTAAATAGAATGAATACCTTGCAAAAGCGGCTGAAAAAATTTTCCCAAAGAACTGCTGGTTAATTAAAATATTTAATCCTACAATCAAAAGGGAAATTGGCATTGTAGCAAAATAGTTTGATAAAAGAGGATTTTCTATATCCTTTTTTACACTTTCAAATCCTATAAACCATCTTAGAAACCAGATTAAAAAGATTATTGCAAAAAATACAATGTTAATCAAGGCAAAAGTAATAGACAAAAAGTTATAGCCAACAGCTTTGAAAAGATTTGTAATAATTCCAGTTCCCATACAAACAACAAACCATGACGGATAAAAGTTTTTGATGATACTTTTCATTTTTCTCCACCTTTCATAATTGTATAAGAATATAATTATATTATAATGAATAAGTTCTTTAATTTCAATCAAAATTTTCAAACAGAGAAAATAGTATTATAATTTTCTCATGAGCAATACATTAATTTGTGTTTTGAAATATCTTTATATGAAAGGATGATTAATATGATTCCTCTTTGGGAAAACCAAGATGATATTCCTTTTTTCGATCCTGAAAACCCGTTTGTTCCTCATCTTGTACCTTATACACTTGAAAGCAGTAACAAACTCTCGTGTATAATTGTATTTCCGGGAGGTGGATACACCCACAGAGCCCAGCATGAGGGCGAACCTGTCTGCAAATGGTTAAACTCCATAGGAATTTCAGCTTTTTTGCTAAATTATAGAGTCTTGCCCTACAAACACCCTGCTCCTCTTTTGGATGCCAAAAGATCAATTAGACTTGTAAGATACTTTTCAAAAAAATGGAATATTGACCCAAATAGAATTGGTGTTTTGGGCTTTTCTGCAGGCGGGCACTTGGCATCCTTGGTTGGTACACATTTTGACAGTGGCGACAAGAAAAACAACGACCCTGTTGAAAGAGTTTCCAGCAGACCCGACTGTATGGTTCTGTGCTATCCTGTTATAAGCCTTGCTGAGTATGCCCACGAAGGCAGTAAAAAAGCTCTGCTTGGTGAAAACCCCGACCCAGTTTTGGTATGGACACTTTCATCCCACAACATGGTTTCAAGCAAAACACCGCCAACATTTTTGTGGCATACAAGCGATGATAGTAGCGTCCCTGTAGAAAACTCTCTTTTGTTTGCAATGGCTCTAAAAAAACACGGGGTACCGTTTGAGCTTCACATTTTCCCTCACGGAAGACACGGACTTGGTCTTGCCAGCGAGACTTTATATGTCAAAGAGTGGACAAACCTCTGCGAAAAATGGTTTGAAAGCATAGAGTTTATAGGATATAATGTTTGATAGTAAAACGCATTTTCAACTTTAAAAGAAAGGGATTGCAAATGCTTCTTAGAAAAGAAGGAAGAAAAAGAGAACAGAAAAAGATAATAAAAGAAAACAGGCTTTTAGAGGCTGCATACAATCTTTTTATTGAAAAAGGAATCACAGCTACTGCAATAGATGAAATAGTTAAGAAAGCTGGCGTTGCAAAGGGAACTTTTTATCTTTATTTTAAAGATAAAGAGGATATCCTGGAAAAGTTAATCCTCAAAAAAAGTAGTGAGATTGTCAAAAAAGCATTGCAAGAGGTATCTACAAGAGAATTTTCGTCTTCTGTTGACAAATTTCTTTATTTTCTTGAGTATATTATTGACTATTTAAGTAGAAACAGAGTTCTTTTTAAATTCTTAAAAAAGGATTTTTCATGGGTGTTTTATAAAAAGATTACCGAAAATGAACAGTTTGCAGAATTGAAAAGAGCAAAAGAAATGTTCCTAAAAAATTTTAATACAAACTATACCCAAGAAGAACTTGAGATAGTTGTTTTTATGATACTTGAACTTGTCAGCTCACTCACCTATTCAAGTATTGTAAATGACGAGCCTGCTCCAATCGAAAAGGTAAAACCTCTTCTTTTGTCCACAATTCGAAAAATTCTTGAAAATTGAATTTCACAATTTCTTAATCTCCTTTCACAATCTTTTCACAATTTGTTCACACACCATCTCTTTTTTTGCCTTATAATAGATATTACAAAAACTGCACAGAAGGAGCTTAAAAAACTGCGATGGACACAGCCTTGATTTCAAATGAGACAAAGATTATAAAATCAATGTTTGCACTCGGCACAGACATTCATTTTATTTTTTACCAATCAAACTTTGAAAGTGCACTTGACAGGGCCCACAGTCTCATTTTAGATATGGAAAATAAATTGTCGGTTTTCAAGCCAAAAAGTTTAGTAGCAAAATTAAATAGATACGGAAATTACATCCCCATAAAGGTTTGCCCGGAGGTTTATGAGCTTATAAAAAAGTCGGTTGAGTACAGCCTATTTTCAGAAGGTTATTTTGATATAACGGTAAAAAGACTTATAGATATGTGGAAAGAAGCAAAACAAAAAAATAAGATGCCGTCAAAAGAAGAAATAGAACTTGCTCTCACTTTTTCAGGCTCAGAAAACATACAGCTTTTATCAAACTATAGAGTAAAGCTCAAAAACAAAGTCAAACTTGACTTTGGAGCTATTGCCAAAGGCTTTCTTGCAGACAAAATACGTGAGATTTTTGAACAGGAAGGTATAAATTCAGCAATTGTCGACCTTGGCGGGCATATACTGACAGTTGGGAAAAAACATGATGAGAGCCTTTGGAAGGTGGGAATTCGGCATCCTTTTAAAACAAGAGAAGATGTGCTGGGTTTTTTAGAGCTTGGTAGTACTTCAGTTGTAACATCCGCAAGTTATGAAAGGTATTTTACAATTGATGGCAAAAAACTTTCACACATAATCAATCCAAAAACAGGATTTCCTGTAAAAGATGACATTGCAAGTATAACCGTTGTTGACACAAACTCAACATTTGCAGATGCGATGTCAACTGCCCTTTTTGCAATGGGATTTAAAAAGGCCATAAATTTCATACAGGACAGCAAGACTATTGAAGCAGTGGTTGCTACTTCTTTTCGAGAAATATATATAACACCAGGGCTTGCACAAAGGTTTACCCTGTGTGATAGCTCTTTCAGAATTATTAAGACAAATGAGGTGATTGTTCTGTGACAAAAAGAAACCTTTGTGGGCACAAAATTAAAAGTACACGGGCTGCTCAAAATTAAGAAAGTTTAGCAGCCCATTTTTGTTGTTTTTTATCTTTTAGCACACCCATGGACGGTTAAATTTATCCATGCTCAGTAAATACTCTGCAAAACCTCGCTGTTTAAACTCTATATCTTCAATCCGCAAAACAGGGAAAATACCTGCTATGCTGCTTGTAATAAAACACTCATCCATATCTTTGATATCATCTACTTTCAAAAAAGCTTTTCTTACTATATATCCTAATTTTTCAGATACCCTTATCACATGTTTTCTTACAATGCCAGGAAGCAGTCCGCACAAAATGTGAGGTGTGTAAATAACATTATTTTTTCTAAAAAAGATATTGGCAAACGCTGCCTCGCATATAAAACCATCTTGATTGAGAAAAAGACAGCTGTCAAATCCTTTCTTTTTGGCACTTTTTTCTTCTATCAAATTCACACCTATATTGGTAGTTTTTATGTAGTTAAGTATATTGGCTTTATCCTTTCTTGTGCGTGCGATTTTCAGCTCAAATCCCTTTTGGAAAAGAGCTCTGCTATATCTTATTTCCTTTTGCTTCAAAATCAAATTGCCATCAAAATATAAAACCCTTATCCCACCATAATCTCTACCACAAAAAACCATATACCTTTCTATAGCTTCCTTGAACTTTTCAAACTCCAAATCAAACTCAACTCCAAGTATCCAGAAGGCTCTTTTAAATCTTTTAAAGTGTTCAAACAAAAAATGCACACCTTTTTTGTCAAAATAAACCGTCTCAAAAGGAATCAATCCAAAGCTATACGACCGAAAAAACTCTTCCAAAATTTTTGCCTCCTTTTTACATAAATGTAAAATAATTAATTCCTAAAATTTCTATAAATGGTCTTCCTTTGTGGATTGTCTCCCACCACTCTTCCTCTTCTTGAGAGTCCCAAACAATTCCGCCCCCAACACTAAAGTATACTGTGTCCTCTTCTATAACAAGCGTTCTGATTGCAATGTTAAAATCCATGTTGAAATTGTTTGAGATATAACCAATAGAACCACAGTATATCCCCCGCGGACACTTTTCAAGCTCCTCTATAATCTTTATAGCATTCAGTTTTGGTGCACCTGTTATTGACCCGCCAGGAAAGGTTGCTTCAATTATCCTTTTTAAATCCATACCATTTAGAAGCTTTCCCTTTATAGTTGAAACAAGATGAAAAACTGTTGAGTATTCTTCAACATCAAAAAGTTTTTCAACCTCAATGGACTCTGGCAAACATATCTTTGCAAAATCGTTTCTCTCAAGGTCAACAATCATCAAAAGCTCTGACCTGCACTTTATATCGTTATATAACTGCTTTTTTAAAATTCTATCTTCTTCTGGGGTTTTTCCACGTTTAGATGTACCTTTTATTGGTTTGGTTATGAGGATATCCCCTCTTTTTCTTAAAAAAAGTTCGGGCGATGTTGATATTACAGATGCTTTTGGAAGCTTTATATATGCATGGTAACAGCCATAGTTTCTTTTTCTGAGGTTAAAATACAAAAAGTCAGAGTCAAATACTCCTTTTACAAAAAAGCGCTGTGAAAGATTTACTTGGTAAACATCACCTTCAAAAATATAATTCTTTATTCTTTTCACCGCTTGCATGTATTCTGACTTTTCAAAGTTGCACCAAGCTCTTTCAATGCAAGTTCTTTTAAAGCTTGGCAGAGCAAGGTTTTCACTTATTAGGATCATTTCGAATTCTTGTGCTAAAGCTTTAGATGTAAAAGAAGCATATGTCTTTTTTTCAAAGTGGTCAATAACAACAAAATCTTCAAAATATCCAAAATACGCTTTGGGAATAGGAGAAGTATCTTTTTTCCTTTCAATTTCAAAAAGGTCAACACCAAAGTTGTAAGAAAAATATCCTGCAAACCCACCATTAAAAACAAAATCAGAAGTGTCTTTATTTTTTTCTACTTTGTCTGAAAGTTGCTTTAAATATTCAAAAACATCATCATCTTCATTGCAGATAAAAACTTCTTTGGGCTTTAAAAACAAAAAAGAATATCTTCCATACCTCTTGCTCAGCATACTGCTCTCAAGCAAAACTGAAAAATCACTTTTCAAATGACAAAAAATCAAAAATGGGTCAGGTACTATGTTATAAACTAAAATCTGCACTTTAAATTCTCACCCTTTTAAAAAGTTTGCAAGCATCAAAAGTCCATGCTGAGTTGCAATTGACTCAGGATGAAACTGCACACCTTCTATTTTAAACCTTTTGTGTCTTATACCCATAACCTCTCCCTCTTTTGATACTGCTGTGATGGTAAGCTGCGTGCTGTCAACATCATCTATCACAAGAGAGTGGTATCGCACAACGCGCAGAGGGTTTTTGAGGTTTTCAAATACTCCTTTTTGGTTATGAAATACTGTGTCTACTATCCCGTGCATAGGTCTTTTTGCCTTTTTAAGTTTTGCCCCAAAGAACATGCCAATTGCCTGATGTCCAAGACATACACCAAGAATACTTTTTGTATCTTTAAACTTTTCTATGATCTCAAACAAAATCTTATCGTCGGAAGGCCGCCCTGGTCCAGGAGAAAGAACAATGTGAGTCGGGTTTAGCTTGTAAATATCTTCTATGGTAAGCTTGTCGCGGTTTATCACAGTGGTAGACACCTTGAGTCTTAAAAAATAGTTGTAGAGATTATACGTAAACGAATCAAAATTGTCAACAATCAGCACTTTCATTGTAACCCCTTCTTTTTTAAAAAGACCTCATTTTGCACAGTATCCTTTTTGATACTTTATATCATAAAAGTGCATTCTTGTACTCTTCTACTTTTCACTATTATACTATAACTTGCAAAGGCACACATCAATATTTTGCAACCTTCTGCCAAATTAAAGCTATTCACAAATTTCAAAAAAGGATTATAATTTTACTTACCTGAAAATTTTGAAAGGAGTTGAAAATTGAAAATGGCAAAATCAAAGGTATATTTCACAGATTTTAAAACCAAACCGGGGTACAATATGCTTGACAAGCTTGAAAACCTTGTGAAAAAAGCAGGAATTGAAACAATAGATTTTAAAAACAAGTTTGTTGCTATCAAGGTCCACTTTGGAGAACCAGGCAATCTTGCGTATATAAGACCAAACTACGTTGCAAGGATTGTAAAACTTATCAAAAGTCTTGGTGGTAAGCCTTTTGTAACAGATGCAAACACACTTTACACAGGAAGAAGGAGCAATGCTTTAGACCATTTACAAGCAGCTTACGAAAATGGGTTTAACCCGCTTGTGCTTGGCTGTCATGTAATAATTGCAGATGGGCTAAAAGGTACAGAGTACAGAGAGATTGAGGTGAATCTCAAGCACACCCAAAAAGCAAAGATAGGTTCTGCCATCGCAGATGCTGATATTATAATTTCAATGAACCACTTCAAAGGTCATGAGATGACAGGATTTGGAGGTGCAATCAAGAACATTGGAATGGGCTCAGGCTCTCGCGGTGGAAAGCTTTTTATGCACTCATCCTCAAAGCCGGTTATAAAGACATCAAAATGTGTTGGCTGCGGAATGTGCGTCAAAAGCTGTGCTCAGCTTGCTATAACTTTGAATGAGAAGAAAAAAGCTGTCATTGACTATGAAAAATGTGTTGGATGTGGTCAGTGCGTTGCAGTTTGTCAGTTTGGCGCAGCAACTGTAAGATGGGATGAGGCAGCATCAATCGCAAGTGAAAAGATTGCTGAGTATACCTATGCAGTTTTAAAAGACAAACCCAATTTTCATATAAACTTTATAATGAACATTTCACCTGATTGCGACTGCTGGTCACATAATGATATTCCTATTGCACCAGACATTGGCATTGCAGCATCATTTGACCCTGTTGCACTTGACAAAGCATGTGTTGACCTTGTAAATAGTTCTGCATTCACACCAGCTGGGTCTGCATTTGAAACGGCAAAACATATTGAGATTGACGGTAAAATTGACAGATTCAAGAGTATTCATCCTGACACAGACTGGCAAGTAGCACTAAAACATGCTCAGGAGATTGGACTTGGAAGTTTAGAATATGAGCTGGTACATGTTTAACTAACATATTAAAATAGGTTAAAATAGGGGCTGTCCAAAAAATGAATGGATAGCCCCTTTTTAACAAAATATATAGCTTTTTAATTTGTAGAGTTTCACGTGTATATTATTTAACCACTTTATTGAAGAAAGATTCATAAATACTTTTGAACATAGCAGCTGAAAATAAAATATGGATGCATTCTCAATTATTTTAATTTGCCAGACATTTATTTTTAAGTGATAGAGAATGTATATCAATACTATTTAACGGACTGGCATCACCTGTTCCAAAACAAATAAGATGAATATAATATTCTTTACCAGCTTGCCAAATACTTACGGCTACGTTTTCAGGAATTTGACCTGGCAAAAACTCTATACGCTTTATGGCATTATTGCCATAATAAATTTTGTGATACTCAGCTTCAAAAAGATGATCCTCATCAGCCTTAAATCGTCTCACAGCACTCCATCTCATCCATCCAATAACTGCTAATTTATTAGAAGAAGATGGTGTAAAATATCCAACCTTCCAAAACCCAAATTTGTTTTTAACTAAATAAACAAGCACAATATCACTCCTTTTCGAATTTGTTTTTATGATTTTAATTTCATTGCCATTATCATCAAAACTCCTCGCTAATGTTTGTATGTTAGCAGAACTGAACCCTGCTCTCCAAAGCGTAATTGAAAAACTTCCCTTTATGATAGTAATAAACACAAACACCAAAATCAATATCGCCAATATCACCAAATGAATTTTTTTCATTTTTGTTTGCCACCCTTCTATTCACAATGAAGAGGGAACTGTGGATTGCATGGATAGATAGTTTGAACAACTTTGCTTTCTGGACCGGATATGCGAATTCCATCTACCGTAGCGCGTTGAGGAACAGAATAACCTCTACAATATGCTTCAACAGCACCACTAATACTATCGTATCCAGAAGGAATAATATCAATTGTTCTCTTACCCTGGATAACATCTGGTGCAGCAACCCATACTCCATTTTTGTTTTTATATGATAACTTTGGTATTTGATAACCTATAACGAGGTTGTTGAATAAAAGAAATAACCATATAAAGTAAACATAGTAACAAATGAAAAAAAACCTTGTATTATAATTTAATTTAAGAGAAAACCACAACAAAACACAAGGGGGAAAAGATACATATGAATATTAAAGCACAAAATAAGAAATTTTTAAAGCTACTTTTTGTAGTGAAAAAGGTTGCTGAAGCTCTGTCAAGGAGAATAAAGCACAATAGAAGAGGACGCTCAAGGAAATTTAATTTGTTTCAAATAATAGCTTGTCTGGTTTACAAAGTTAAGAAGGGGATAAAAAGTTTCAGAGAATTAGAATATCGAATAAATCAAGACATAGAGTTTAAAAGAGCAATAGGTATAGAAGAAAGTCCAAACTATTCATATTTTGCAAAGTTGTTAAGAAAAATAGAAGAAAAATACATGCAAGATATAAGAGAGATACTAATAGCTGAAATAGAACCTGATATTAGTATAGCGATAGTAGATTCTACGCCGCTGAGAAGTGCCAAAAATGATTCAGAAGCAAAAATAGATATACATATTACAATAGGATTTTTCAGGGGATACAAATTACATCTTTTGTGTGCAGGTAAAGAAGAAGTAATACCACTTTTCTGGATTTTAACAGGGGCAAATGAACATGACTCAAGACAAGAAGAGCTTTTGTATAGGGCATGGGGCTTTGGCTGTGAGATTGTATTAGCAGATGCAGGATACGACTGTAGCAGATGGTTTAATATAGCAAATGAGCTTAAAGTTAAGTTTGTTGCTGGGATAAACAAAAGAAATATGAAAGACAAAAACAATGTGAGCAATAGTTTTAGAAGCAAGAATATAAGATTTTTAGAAACTGAAGAAGGTAAGAAGCTATACAGGCACAGAACAAAGATTGAAAGGTTATTTAGCAAATTAAAAGGTGAATATAATCTTGAGAATGTGAGGCTCAAGGGATTTAGAAATTATAAAAGGTATATTGATTGGATACTAATTACTTTTCTATTTGAACAACCTCTCAGAAAGTTAGAAGGCAAGAAGTTTTCTTCCGCTTATGAAGAGACTATAAATAATTTTGTGTAAAGTATAAGAACCTCCTTCTTGGTAAGAATCAGAATATAACAAAAATATCCAAGAAGGAGGTTTTTTGTTATGGAGAATGTTTTAACAAAAGAGCAGCTCTTAGAGTTTATAAGAAAAAATAATATTCAGAGCGTAAGTGATATTTACGAAAGTTTAAAAGACCTGTTCAAAGATGTACTTCAAAGCTTTTTAGAAGCAGAAATTGAAGAAACTCTGGGTTATGAAAAATATGATATTAAAAACAAACAAACTACTAACTCTCGAAACGGATATACTCAGAAAACCGTAAAAACAAAATTTGGAGAGATGGAAATTGATATTCCAAGAGACAGAGAAGGTGAATTTGAACCCAAGATAATTCCCAAATATAAAAGAGATATCTCTGAAATTGAAGATAAAATAATAGCTTTATATTCCAGAGGGATGACAACAAGAGATATTCATGAACAAATAAAAGATATCTATGGTATTGAAGTATCTGCTGAGATGGTAAGCAAAATTACAGAAAAATAGTACCATAGAATAAGAGAATGGCAAAACAGACCATTGGAAAAGATATATCCGTTTATTTTCATGGACGCGATCCACTACAAGATAAAAGATGAGGGTAAAATTGTGAATAAAGCTACCTATGTTGTTTTAGGGATTAACATTGAGGGATATAAGGATGTTTTAGGAATATGGATAGGAGAAAGTGAAAGTTCTAAATTCTGGCAAGGTCGATTGAATGATTTAAAGACAAGAGGAGTAGAAGAAGTCCTGCTGTTTTGTGTTGATGGTCTTACTGGTTTGAAAGAAGCAATAGAAGCAGTGTTTCCGAAGAGTGATATTCAAAGATGTATAATCCACCAGTTGAGAAATTCATTTAAGTATGTTTCGTATAGACACATAAAAGAATTTTCAAAAGATTTCAAGAGAATATACCAGGCAACAAATGAAGAAGAGGCATTTGAGAATTTTTGTCAAATAAAAGAGAAATGGGGGAAACAATATCCTTATGCATTTAGAAGCTGGGAAAGCAACTGGGAAATGCTGACCTCGTTTTTTAAGTTTCCCCCAGAGATTAGAAGAATAATTTATACAACAAACATTATAGAAGGTGTTCACAGACAGTTTAGGAAAGTTACAAAGTCAAAATCAGTATTTCCAAATGATATAGCTTTAGAAAAGATGCTTTATCTTGCGACTAAAAATGTTGTAAGAAAATGGACGCAAAGATACAGAAACTGGGATATGATATTAAACCAGCTTTTAATAATGTATCCTGAGCGGTTGAGAGAATATATAAAGTAGAAGCAATCATTTGTTCGTGTTTTTTTAACTGCTTCTATAGAAGCAGTTAAAAAAACAAATAAAAAAAAAGATAATATAACCCAGTATTAAATTTTCTCCATGAAGTTAAAAATTTATGCATAAAAAATATTAAAATGGAAATACTAAAAAATAGAAAGTTGGCAATTAAATTTTGAATGATTACTTACCAAGAAGGACGGCTTATCTTAAATACACAAAATTATTTACACACCCCTTATGAATGAAATCAATAATTTGTGTTTGTTTTATGTATTGTTGGTAATATTTTTTATTCAACAACCTAATTTATAATATTTAACTTTACTCTTCTTTTTTATATTTATATCCCTCTAGTGCCCTTTAATTTAACTCAACAAAGAGGTATCAAAAACAATTAAAATGCTCGTCACCCTTGGAGTCCTGCAACTATTTTTCTGGTATATCACGATAACATAGGTAGCACCAACCACTGCGGTTAGTGTTACCTGAAAAAAATTTTTATTATTTTTTTCTGTCTACTTGACAGGGGTTAATTCAAAAAAATTTTATACTTGCGGCCCTTGTTTTAGCAGTAATATTATTTTAAAACTTGCTTTCCATTTATAGGATTGTAATAATATTGCATGAGTGTTTTAGTATCTGTGATTCGAAGAAGACCATTGATAAAATCTACTTTGCAATTTTTAGAAGGAAGCTTGACTTTTGAAAAAATTGTTCCAAATGCATCAACAATGGTAATAGTATCTTCCGAAGAATAAATAGCTACAACCCCTCCGCCACTTTTGCAATACACCCAATTGTATATATTAGAATTATTACATCGAATTACTACTTTTTTGGTATTTGTAATGATATATCTTTCATCATTATTTCCCCACACTTGATAAAAACCATTACCCAAATCAATGATTTCTTTTCCATTTGCTACAATATTTCCATCTGTATCAAAAAGCTTTTTAATCTTCCTACCTGAATTATCTGTTACAATAAACCATCCATCTTCTGTTAACATCGCTTGTGGAGCTTTAAAACAATGAGCACCGGTATTTGCATTATATCCGATAAACTGGCTATTGTCTCTGGATGACAGCAACCCACTTTCACCAACAAAATATTTTACATCATATTTCTTGTCATCTATTTTGAACAATTTTAATACTTTTCCTGTTTTATCTATCAAATAATATTTACCTTTCTTTTTAACAACAGCTTTACCTTTGTGAAAAGCATAAGCCATATCGTAGTAAAAGTCTATAATTTTCTTACCATTAAAAGAATAATATCCATATAGATTTGTTCTGTCATCTTTTACAGGCACTAAAAAGTCACCTTGAGGGTAAATAATAACATCACTTATCGCATCTATGTTGGAGGATAATCTTTTCTTTTGTGGCAATATATAAATTCCATCATCTACAACAGCAAGATTTCCATATAATCTTGCAACGCGCTGAAATTTAAAATATATTTTACCTTGCTTATCTAAAACCATATATGAATCCTTAATAAAATTAGGATCCTGAGCAATGGCGTATCCCTGAAAATTAAATCCAGAAGGTTCATAAAATTGTGGTTTTATTTTCCAATCTCCTTTTGAATTTATATATCCCCATACAATATTAGAATCTGTCCTATTATTCGCAAAAATATAAGGATAGAGATTTTCTTCTGAAATTGGATTTTTTATTTCACCAGTAGCAGCTCTGTATAATTTTAGTACTGCTTCAATTGCTTTTTCACGCGTTAATTTCTCATTTGGCTCAATACATCCATTACTATCGGTGTTAAAAACACCTATTCTATAAAGATAGTTAATTGCTTCCCTTGCTGATGGCAGAATATTAACACCATCATAAAAATCTTCTGGTAAAATTTCTGTCTCGGTGGGACATTTAAGCTGAATCTTGTAATATTGTTTTATTTGCGGTATTCTTTTACAAAGAGTGACTGTTGAAAAAAGCATTTTTGCAGCTTCTTGTTTTGTAATAGTTTTATTTGGATAGAACATTCCTTTTTCTTCTACATTTACTACTCCTAAGGTTGCTAATACTCTTACTTTATAATCATTCGTATCAGAAAAAATTGGTATAAAATTTGACTTTAATATCTGGTTTGAATCAAAACCTAAAGAACATAAAAGATTCCATAATAAGTAACAAAACTCCAACCGAGTTATAGGTTTTTGGTAATCTCCCCTCAACTCTTGTGGGACAATTCTCAAGGCTATTGATTTGCTAATTTCATTTTGTGCTGCATTACAATTATAATTTACAACTCCACCATAAAAGAATAACAGAAGAAAAATGGTAAATATTATAGTAAATTTTTCAAATTCTTTATTAATTATCCTCATCATTGTAAATCATCCTTTTTTATGATAAAGCTTAATCTTTTTCAGCAACGCTCAAGATAAGTGCTATAAAACTATATTACTTCTCTTTATTTCATTTATTTAACAAATACCTATTTATCACAAAGTTGTTTTAAATGATATTTCTACATCACCATATGATCCACCTGGTAATACAAACCAAAAAGAATTTCCGCCAATTAACTCAAAGGAAAATGGATTTGATTTTGAGGCTGTAACTGTTTGCCATATTCCATTAATTTTTAGTGTATATTTTTGAGGTATATCTACCTGCTGAGGTGTAACTGTAACATATTTTGCATTAGCTTCAGGATAATAAAAGGTATATACAATTCCATAGTTCCCTAGATTCCCATTATTTGAAAACGGCAGTGGATATATTGGACTTTCAAACTCACCAATATTATATCTATCCACTACTTGGTTATTTTCGATTTTCCCCATTGCAAAACGCACAGTGTTGTTCCCAACAGGTAAATCCACATGACGTCTAATGTGTTGATATAATCCCGTTTGAGACAAACTTTTATCATAAGGTTGGCCAGTAGCTGGATCTATTTTTTTTAAATCTTCCGCGGAAATTAAATTTGTCCAACCTGCATATTTTTCCCAATTAGGTTGATCTTTAACAACATAAACTTTTAAAAACAACTTTTCTCCTGAATTTACCTTAAAACGAACTCGTCCATTTACAAGCGTTGTACTAGATACAAGAGTAGATAATAAATCTGTGAATCCTTGGGTAGGATTACTTGTTATTCGAGGAGGGATATTCAGTGGGATATTGAAATTGCTTTGCATAAAAGCTGTAGTCATTATAGGTCCGCAACCACTACCTGTTCGTACATCTTTTTTAAGAATTGTAATTGATGCAGGAGTTGTTGTACTTTCGTTTTTAATTCCGACACCAATATGAACTGCTTGTCCACTGTAGTTCCACTCATAAAATTCACATTCATATATTTTCCCAACTATTAATGGAATAATTGTAAATGCACGCCCATATGCTGCACTATCGAGCAGATTGGCACCAATATTCTCCATACCATTAACGTAGATAAATCCTTCTATTGGAGTACCATCATATTCTTTAGATTTTGTAAATGTAACCATTTTATTTCTAATCTCCTCTCACTTTAATGTTTACTTAAATACTTTCATATATCTCTTGAATAACAAAAAATAATAACTCATATATCTCTTCTCAAGTATAACTCTTATTTTTTTTCTGTCAACTATATATTTACAGGATAATAGTGTTATTTTGAGAAAGTTCAAATTATTCTGTGTAAGCATAAAACCGACTTATTAGTAAAAATTATAATATAAAGCGATAAACACCCAATAACATTTTTTATTTAATTGTTAGTGCCTTGCCACTTCTCTCTTTCTGATATTCTCCTATAAAAATTATTTACTCTACTTTGGTTCAATTTCCAACAAAAGTAATATAGACTGAAATTTTTTTAATTTAAAATCACACTCAGTGAAGACACATTTGCCACATTATTTATTACAGAAATGATAATAAAAAGTACTCATTTTTTTTCAGAATCTCTTTGAGAAGTAACGCAGAATACTGAAAAAAATGAGAGGAGACCAAAGACTTCGAATCTATGAATTTTTCAAATGGTGTCTTCCCACTCATTCCTTTACCATTATGAAGTCTAAAAAAGTTCCACGTATCCTGCCACGTTTGAGCTCTCTGAATAAATTCTTCCTTGTTTTTGCATCTCTCAGCATGAATCATTAAAAAATATTCGTCATCTGCTCGATGTGAATTTTCAATTATACCCATTAAGTTTTTTGCTTTTGTTACAATAGGGTTTAATTCTACTCCCAAAAGTGACAGAATCTTATACTACTTCCTTTAACTTTCTTTCACTTCCTCAACAAAATTCTTCTCCATTATCCAATCGGATTTTTATTAGGGTTCTCACACTATGTGTTCTTAGTCACAAAGCAACCAAGGATATAAACATAAAGCCAATTTCTCTTTTTTGTCTTCCTTGTTTTTCTTAGGTAACAGCATTTCTTTTGAGAATAGACTTTATTGTGTTTTCGCTTATTTTAACCCCATATTTTCTGAACAAATAAAGTGAAAGACGTCTGTATTTTCATACCAGTTCATTTAGATTCCTCAATAATGAGATTTTCAAGTTCAGAAGAAAGTTTTCTTGGACAAGTTTTAGGCTTTCTGGATTTATCCTCAAGAGGACCGTAAATTGCTCTTCTTATAGTAGCTCTTGATACACCTAATATTTTAGCAGTTTCTGATACGTTTTTGTTATTCGCGGTCTGTTACTTTTCGAATTAATTCTTTAGCTTTTTTGAGCAGATTGTTATTTCGTGATATGAGATATAAATATTCATAGTAGGCTACCCTCCCATCCTGGTAGTTTATGAATGTTTCTTTTGAATGGTATATTACACTTTTTAATTATATTCATGTCAGGATAGAGGTAACCTCAATTCTTTTTATAACCTTCTCCTTAGTATTTTCGCACATTTTTTCGCTGTGGTAAATATTCTGCATACCTATTTGAGGATATTAATTTGAATCTCTTGATAGTTCTCTTTTTCTTTGGTATCATAATGTTATCACAATATCAAAAAAGCTGAATTCCTGTGTAAAAAGCACAGGATAGGGGGGACCCATTTTTTGGGGTGAATCAAGGCATTTTTGCCTTGTAGGGCAAACGTCCCTTTCTGCCCGAACCCGTCAGCTAACCCCCGAAGCTTTGAAAGGGAGGTTTGTTTTTTATGAATGTAAAATTTAATCAAAAGACTCACATTCTTGAGATTGAGTATCAGTTCAGGGATGTTGAAGAGCCAAATCTTTTCAGGAACATCTATCCTTACAATGAGGTACCAAGGCTTGTTTTCAACCACAGAATTGTGCCAATGAATGTTCCTGAGCGGCTTTACATCACAGACACAACTTTCAGAGACGGCCAGCAATCACGCTCACCGTACACTGTTGATCAAATTTGTAGAATTTATGACTACTTACATGAACTTGACAATGGGAGTGGCGTTATTCTTCACACAGAGTTTTTTGTGTACTCAAAACAGGATAAAGAAGCAGTTTTAAAGTGTTTAGAAAAAGGTTATGATTTTCCAAAAGTCACCGCTTGGATTCGGGCAAAAAAAGAGGATTTTGAGATTGTAAAGAACCTTGGTATCAAGGAAACAGGAATTTTGGTTTCATGTTCTGACTATCATATCTTCAAAAAATTAAAGATGACAAGAAGTCAAGCAATGAAGCAATACTTAGAAATTGTGTCGGCAGCTTTAGAGGCAGGAATCATACCACGCTGCCATTTTGAAGACATCACAAGAGCTGATTTTTACGGATTTGTCTTGCCGTTTATTAATGAGCTTATGAAACTTTCAAAAGAGGCAAATATGCCTGTGAAAATCAGAGCCTGTGACACGCTGGGGCTTGGATCACCAATACCGGGTGTGGCTCTCCCAAGAAGTGTGCCTCAAATAATCTATGGTATTGTCAACTATGGTGAAGTGCCATCTGAGTGGCTTGAGTGGCACGGTCACAACGATTTTTACAAGGCAGTCATAAACTCAACAATGGCATGGCTGTACGGTGCTTCAATGGTAAACACATCACTTTTGGGAATAGGTGAGCGCACGGGTAACACCCCATTAGAGGCAATGGTGATGGAATACATTCAGATAAGAGGCAGCGCAGATGGCATGAATGTTGCTGTAATATCTGAGATTGCTGAGTATTTCAAAAAAGAAATCGGGTATGAAATTCCTCCAATGACGCCTTTTGTTGGTGAGAACTTTAACGCAACACGGGCTGGAATTCATGCAGATGGACTTATGAAAGATGAGGAGATTTACAATATATTTGATACAGGAAAGATTCTGGGGAAGCCTCCTAAGGTGATTATAGATGCATACTCAGGCATTGCAGGAATTGTAATCTGGATAAATAGGTATTTCAAAGATAGCGGCATTGACATTCAGGTTGACAAAAAAGACCCAAGGGTTCAGAAGGTCAAAGAGTGGGTAGACAGTCAATATGAAAATGGAAGAAATACATCAATAAGTGATGAAGAGCTAAAAGAGGTTGTAACCAGAATATTTGGACTGTAAAAGACAAGCAAGGCTGCCACATGAAAACGGCAGCCTTATGTTGTATTAACAACCCTTTCTTGTGCTGGGGGAAAAGTAATTTTTTATTTTTGCCCATATTTTGTCATGTACCTCTCATGAGCTCTTTTTACCTCATCAAGCGGAATCTCGATAGGCTCGCCCATCATCTTTGCAATAAACACTGTTTTTGCCACATCTTCTACCATAACAGCCGCTTTTACAGCCTCATCAACTGTCTTGCCTATCGTAAAAACTCCATGGTTCTGAAGAAGAATTGCCGGACTTTCTCCTATATACTCAACTATCACCTTGCCTATGTCCTCACCACCAATCTGAGCATACGGTCCGCACGGAATCTCACAGCCGAACTCATCAGCAATTGCTGTCAAATACACCTTTATTGGCTGACCCAAGGCTGCAAACGCTGTTGCATAGTTTGAATGTGTATGAACAACAGCATTTATGTGCGGCATGTGTTTGTATACATAAAGATGAGTTAGTGTATCTGTTGACGGCTTTAAATCTCCTTCAACAACATTTCCGTCCATGTCAACAACAACCATTTTGTCAGGTGTCAAATCATCATACATCACACCAGAGGGTTTTATAACAACAAGGTTTGTCTCAGGGTCGCGTGCTGAGACATTACCAGATGTCCATGTGACAAGACCAAATTTTGGAAGATAAAGATTGTATTTGCAAACAATCTCTTTTAAGCTTTCAAGCATTCCTGTATTCCTCCTCTTGTGGAATTCCTGTAAATAATCTCACACTCTATTTCTTCACTTACATGCACTTTATTTTTCTTTATCATTGCAATAGTGGCTTTTGCTGCCATCTCACCAAGCTTTTCCTTAGGATGTTCAACTGTTGTGAGCTTTATATCTGTTAATGTTGCTAAAAGTGAATTGTCAAACCCTGTAACAGATATATCATGGGGAATCCTAAAACCCATTTCCTTTAGCTTTACACAAAGAGGAAGAGCAATCTTGTCGTTGTAACAGACAGCTGCATCAAACTTTCCTCTTGATATAACCTCTGCTGCCCTTTTGTGAACAAAATTGTATTCCTCACTTGTGAAAAAGATTACATCAAATTCTACATCGGCTTCTTTGCAGGCTTTTTCAAACCCACGGTACCTTTTTATTCCTTGCAGGTCATCACCTTTGAACACACCAAAAAGTCTTTTACACCCATTTTTTATAAGGTTGGTTGTAAGTTTATATACAGCCGATTGGTCTTTTGTTATTATATAGTTTTGAGCCACTTCTTCTAAGATGGTGTTTATGAATATAACAGGTATGTCTTTTTGTATAAGCTTTTTGTAAAGTTCCAGATTTTTGGAAGGCAGCGCACTTTTTGTGGGTTCTATTATAACAGCATCAATATTGGGGTTGTTGATTATACTTTCCAAGTGGTATCTTTCAAACTCGTAACTATTGTCTGTTGAAAATAGTAAAAGTCCGTAACCTTCATGTGCTATCACCTTTTCAATTCCTCTTATAATTAGTGGAAAGATATAGTCAGAGATAAATGTTGTAAGAACTGCAATGCATTTAGAACTGTCTGCACTCTTTTTTGCAACAAACGTGCCTCTTCCTTTTAGCGATACCAAAAGCCCTTCAAATTCAAGCTCCATTATAGCTCTTCTTACAGTGTGCCGCGAAACTTTGAACTTCCTTGCAAGCATATTCTCTGAATAAATCTTTTCTCCCTCTTTAAATTTACCAGAATTAATACCCTCAATTATGAAATCCTTTATCAATTCATATTTTGTTTTACTCATTTTACCATCATCTTGTATATACAAGTTTATTTTAATCATACCATTTCTAAATTTTCAAATCAATCTATAATTATAACCTGCAGGCTGTCGGAAATTGTAAAATTTTAAAAATAGCCTGCAAGTTACAAATTAAATGCATTTGTTATATTTTCGAAACTTCATCTTTTATCTCTTTTAATCTCTTCATTACATCATTTGCTCCTCTTCCAAAATAGTCATGAAGTATTCTGTATTCTCTGTATAGCTTTTTGTAAATCTCATGGTTTTGCGGATTTGGTTTATAAGAATAGTCTTTAAGTTTTGCCATTTTCTTTGCAGCTTCAAATATGCTATCATAACCACCTCTTTCTTTTCCTGCAGCAACAGCACCAAACATTGCAGAACCAAGTGCCGGTGTTTGAGGTGATGCAGAAACCTTTATTTCAAGCCCTGTCACATCAGCATAAATCTGCATCAAAAGCTCATCTTTTTCAGCAATTCCTCCACACGCATAAAGCTCTCTTACTTCAACACCGTGCTCATTGAAGTTATCAATTATTATCTTTGTGCCATATGCCGTTGCCTCAATCAGTGCTCTGTACATCTCCTCTGGCTTTGTAGTCAAGGTCATGCCAAGCATCATACCAGTGAGGTCTGCATCAACCAGAATTGACCTGTTGCCATTCCACCAGTCAAGCGCCAAAAGACCGCTCTGGCCAGGCTTTAAAGCCTTTGCTTTTTCTTTGAGTAGCTGATATATGTTGAGTCCTTTTTGTTTTGCCTCATCGTGATATTGAGCTGGCACGCAGTTTTCAACAAACCACTCAAAATGATCTCCAACACAGCTCTGTCCTGCCTCATACCCATAAAAACCAGGTAAAATTCCATCTTCAACATATCCGCAAATTCCTGGTACCATCTTCTCTTCATTCCACAAAAGCATGTGGCATGTAGATGTTCCAATTATCATCAGCATCTTGCCAATATCAGTAATCCCAACAGCAGGAACTGACACATGAGCATCAACATTTGCAATTGCAACAGCTGTCCCAGGATTTAATCCCATAAGCTTTGCCATCTCTTCTGTGAGCTCACCAGCTTTTTGCCCAATCGGGTATATCTCGCGTGATAGCTTTTCATCAACAACATTTTCAAGCCTTGGATGAAGTGCTTTGAAAAACTCTTTTGAAGGATACCCTTCCCTCTTGCTCCAGATAGCTTTATATCCTGCTGTACATGAGTTTCTCTTCTCAACCCCTGTCATCTTAAACACAATCCAGTCAGCTGCTTCTATAAATTTGTCTGCCTCTTCATAGACTTCTGGTGCTTCTTCTAAAATCTGCATGATTTTGGGGAATAGCCATTCGGATGAAATCTTTCCGCCATATCTTTGTAAAAACTTCTCTCCTCTTTCTTGAGCTATTCTATTTAGCCTATTTGCATACTTTTGAGCAGCATGGTGTTTCCACAGCTTAACATAGGCATGAGGATTTGATTTGAACTTGGGAAGCTCACAAAGCGGTGTCCCATCCTTTTTGATAGGAAGCATTGTACAGGCTGTAAAGTCAATTCCTATTCCAATCACATCGTCTTTGGAAACTCCTGCTTTTTTCAAGACATCTGGAACAGTTGTTGCCAAGACTTCTATATAATCCTGTGGATGTTGAAGTGCCCAGTCATGAGGAAGTTTTGTACCATCTGGCAAGCTCTCGTCCATAACTCCATGAGTGTACTCTTTCACACTTGTTGCAACCTCTTCACCTGTCTCAACATTAACAAGCACTGCCCTTCCTGACTGTGTTCCAAAATCAATTCCTATACTGAACTTTGCCATAAAAATCCCCCTTTTCCCCTTTGCTTGTGCATACATGTTTCTTAAAAATATAGTATCATATATGCAAAAAGAACAAAAGAGAAGGAGCAAAAAAAGTTGTACGCGGACAATTTAATGCTCTTTCTCTTTTAGAGCCTAAAATATTCTGGATTCAATACAAGTATCACATTGCCTTCATAATCAATTGTTGTTCCTAAAAGAAGTTTGTTGTTTTCCAGAAACTTGGGAAGAGGTTTTAAAACAAATTCTTCATTTTGCATTAGTTTTTCAACACATATAGCTATTTTTACACCCCTTATATTCAAAATTACAACTGAAACTTCATCATCTTTTGTAAATCTTTTAACAACATCTTCACTACAAGAATCTTCCTGATAAAGCACATATGAAATGGGATAAAGGGGAATTGGTTCATCTCTTACATCAATAATAAGTTTATCAACATACCCATATACATTTTTCATACTTATTTTTACAGTCTCTTCAATATATTCGAATGGTATTATAAACTTTTGCGAATTATAAACAACTACAATACCCTGTGAAACAGCAGCTGTTGTTGGAATTTCAAGTATGAATTTACTTCCTTTACTTTTTTCTGTTTTAACTTCAACCTTTCCTTTTAACGCTTCAACAGTATTTTTTACAACATCCATTCCTACTCCCCTGCCAGAAATTTCATCTGCAATATCCTTTGTAGAAAACCCAGGTTCAAAAATTAATTTTATTACTTCATCGGCTGTGAGACTTTTTGCCTTTTCATCAGATATAATTCCCTTTTCTATCGCTTTTCGTGTTACTCTTTCAACATCTATTCCTTTGCCATCATCAATTATCTCTATAACAATGTTCTGCCCCCTATAGTATGAAATAAGCTCTACTTTCCCATGCTCTGGTTTGCCAATCTTTTTCCTTTCGGAAGCACTTTCAATACCATGGTCTATACAATTTCTGATTATGTGCATAAGCGGTTCGCTTAGTTTTTCTGCAACACCTTTATCTATTACCACATCATTACATGTAAATATAAATTTAACTTTCTTGCCTGTCTTTTTAGCAGTCTCTCTTACAAGTCTATTAAATCTTTTTACAACCAGCTCAAAAGGAATCATTCTTATCTTCATAATGTTATCCTGAAGAATCTCAGAGGTTCGATGTATAAAACGGAAAAGCTCTTTGAATTTTTTAGAAAGTTCAGCATCATATTTTTCAAGTTCTTTTGAAAGATAATAAAACGTGCTTTTAGTTGTTATAATCTCACCAACAAGCCCAAGCATTTCGTCAATTTTTTCATAACTAATTTTTACCTCATTAAATTCAGAAGAAAGTGCTGATGTCGTCGATTCGATAATCTTTTCAATATTATCTTTCCTTTCAATATTGTCATAAAATTCCTCCTTGCCTTCCTCTTTTGCTTCAAAATCTTTTTCAAAATATTCATCCTTGGTTTCTTTTTCTTCAACCTTAGACTTTAAAATTTCAGTCTCTATAAGACTTTCTTTTTCCTTTTCAAATAGTTCTAAATTAAATTCTTCCTCAATCTCAATATTTCTCTTCCCGGTTTTCCGTATCTCACTGAGACCAAATACAATCTTTTTTATGACATCGCTTCCTTTAAGAAGAAAATCTATAACGTCACTGCTAACATTTATTGTTCTGTTTCTTATTTTTGCTAACACATCCTCAATAATCTGACATAATTTTGTAAATTCATTCATTCCTTCAAAAAATCCTGACAATCCTTTTATAGAATGATATTTTCTAAATAAACTATTCACAAGCTCTTCATCGGTAACTCTTTCCTCCAATGCTAAAATTTCTGCTTCTATATTGTTGAGATACTCACACGACTCAGATAAAAAATCATCCAATATCTCAAGTTCATCTTCTTTTACTACAACTTTCATCAAATCACCATCCACTTTCGCATTCTTTATAATAGAAAAAGTAATCATTTATTCTTCTTACATTGAACTTGTCAGAAAGCCTTCCAACAGATTCTGAATGCCCTAAAAAAAGATACCCTCCACAGTTTAAAATTTCATACATCTTGTCAATAACTTTTTTTCTCTGCTCATCACCAAAGTATATAAGAACATTTCGACAAAATATAAAATCAGATTTTGAAAAAATAAAGTATTTGGCAAAATCAATCAAATTGTGATGTATATACTTTATATTTCTCTTTATTTGGTCCTTAACTTTGAACTTACCATCATTTGTAATATCAAAGTACCTATTTAAATAATGATGATGTACAAATCTCACATTTCTCATTTCATAGATGCCTAATTCTGCTATTTTTAATGCCTCTGTATCAATGTCAGATGCAAAAATCTCAAACTTAATACCATCTTCTAAAAATTCATTTAAAATTATAGAAATTGTATATGCTTCATCACCTGTTGCACATCCCGCAACCCATATTTTTATTTTATCTTCTCCATTTTTCTTTTTAAACTCTATAACTTCAGGTAGTATCACTTCTGCAAAAGCCTTTAACTGTTCAAACTCTCTAAAAAAGTATGTTTCATTTACTGTCAAAAAATTTATAAAATCTTGAAGAACTTTCTCATCTGTCATAAGATTATAATAGAAATGATTCAAATCTTTTATAGTACCTTCATTTATTTGCTTTTTTAGCTTTTGCAATACAATACTAATTTTCTGGTCGTTTAAGTATATCCCAGTTTTATCAAGAATAAACCTTTTTATTTTGTCAATCGAAGCAGCATCAATATCTTGTATCATATACTAATCTTTCCCCCATATGCTTATATTAATACCTATAGAACCCTTTTCTGACGAAAATTTTATGTCAACAGATTCATATCTTGTCATCATTATATAGACTTCATTCCCCATAACAAGTGTGGGTGGTGTTATATCCACCTTTTCACCACCAAGTTCAGCAGACATATTATTTGCAATATAAGCAGAAAGCATATTACCAAGTTCCAAAATGGTGCTTCTTGCCATGGGATCATCCAATGTGTTCAAAAACCCACCTGTCATAATGCTAACAAGTTCTTCTGCTATGTGTTCATTCAATCCAACTATCACATATCCGTTAATTTTCCCAAGAAATCCTATTGTAACATTTACAGGATAGTCACTTTCATTATTTTCCTTTTGCTGATAATAAGAAAGCCTTATATCACTTACGCCAAACTGTTGCAGGATTGCAATGGTTGCATTTTTTACAGCTTCAATAATATTCTTATTCACCATTTAAAACCCCTTTCAAAACCAACCTCAATAAACATTTTTCCATACTCAAATGCATACTCAATTTTCTTTCTTTGAATCTTGGGTGAAACAATCAACATATTGTCACCAAGAAAAATTGAAGGTGGAGTTGGTCGCAAGATAGTATTATAGCTTTTTTTGTACTCAACTAATGTATTTCCTACAATCATGTTGAAAATCTCATACGCAACATCAAGGATATCACTGTTTGTAACAATATCCTGGTCATAGACCATTTTTACAAAATATGTAGAAAGTTTAAAATCAATACCTATTATTACTCTCCCCTTAACTTCCCCCATAATGCCCAAAACTCCAACAACACCAGAGTGCCAAAATTCATCAAGTTCAGGAACAATCTCTTGTTTGTTATTTGCTTCAATATTAAAATTTTCTGAGATTATTTTTTTCAAAACATCATCAGCTATATTCAACGCTTCATCTATCACTTTTGCCTAACCCCCAAACGCCTTATTTATAGCATTTTGTATGTCCTCACTTTTGAAAGGCTTTCTTATAATTGCTACTATATTTGAAGGGTCATTCACATTTAAAAGTTCCTTATCCCCGATTGCACTTAAAAATATAACTTTACATGATTTATCCTTTTCGATAATTTTATTGTACGCTGCATCACCCTCTAAAACTGGCATAGTAACGTCCATGAAAATAAGGTCTGGCTTTAGTTCAAAATACTTTTCAACAGCTTCTTGCCCATTTGTTGCACAAAAACACACTTCATGACCTAATTTTTCTATCTCCTTTTTTAAAAGTTTGTGAATCATCGGTGAATCATCAACTATCATAATCCTTTTCATAACTGTTATCTCCTCCCTATTTTAATATTCTTGCCCAACAAGCTCAATAAGTTTTTCTGCTATTTTATACGATGGAAGAACATAATCAGCACCACCGCGCAAAATCGCCTCTCTCGGCATTCCAAAAACAATTGCCGTCTCCTCAGATTCTGCAATTGTAATACCGCCTCTTTGTCTTATTTTCACCATTGCATCAGCTCCATCATCACCCATACCCGTCATAAGTACCCCAATTGTATTTTCCTGAAACTTCTCAAGCACAGACATCATACATACATCCACAGATGGCATAAATCTATGTTCTGGTTTTTGTGTAAGTCTTATCCTTAAATCTTCAATATTTGTGCCGTATAATGTGAGATGGTATCCGCCTTTTCCTACATAACATTTTGACTTTTCTACTTTCATACCAGCTGATGCCTCAATAACTTCAATCTGGCAGTTTTCATTGAGTCTTTTTGCATACTGAGCAGTAAAAGTAGGCGGCATATGTTGAATTAGAAATACACATGCGTTCAAGTTTGATGGAAGGTAAGGCAAAACATCCATAATTGTTTTGGGTCCACCTGTTGAAATACCTATAACAATAGCTTTAAATGGCTTTTGTTCTTCATGTTGAGTTGATATTGTCGGCCTTGCAGATACATCAAACAAGGTTTTCTTGGCAAGTTCTTTCCTGACAACAAACTTTTTTGAAGATGTTGCTGCAGCTTTGACTTTTTCAATAATATCCTCTTTTACCTTATCAATGTCAAGTGAAATAGTTCCGCCAGGTTTAGGAACAAAATCAAATGCGCCCATTTCAAGAGCTTTTAAAGTAATCTCAGCACCTTCTTGTGTGAGAGAGGATACCATCACAACTGGTGCAATCTTTTTTTGCATCAGAATCCTCAGTGCAGTAAGCCCATCCATCCTTGGCATGTTGATATCAAGAGTTATCACATCAGGTAAATACTCTTCAGCTTTTCTGATGGCATCCTCTCCATCCCTTGCAGTTGCAATAACTTCAATCTCAGGGTCACTTTCTAAAATCTCTGTTAACTTTTTTCGCATGAAAGCTGAGTCGTCAACAACTAAAACTTTTATCATGAATCTTACTCCTTAACCCCTGTCAAGTTTTTTATTCATCAAGAATTATCTCAGGGTCAATTTGGATAATTAAATCATCGTTATGTTTTATTATAGCTTTTATATATTTTATATCCAAGTTGCTTAGTTTTTCTTTCATTTGATCATTTTCAATAGAGTTATCAACTTCAATAATATTTTCTGCAGAAACCTTTGAAACACTCAATACCTTCTTTGCCAGAATTCCAAATCTTTCCCCTCTTAACTCGACAATTATTACTCTGGATGAATCATTAATTTGTGTCTCTCCACCGTATAAAAGTATGCCAAGGTCAATAATAGCTATAATGTCTCCGCGCAAATTTGCAATTCCTTTTAAATACACTTTTTCGTTTGGCACTTTAACAATACTTGGTATTCGATTTATTTCTTTTACCTTCTGAATGTCTATTGCAAACTTCTGATTATTTATTTCAAACAGCACAACCTGTTTTTCATCACTGGTCTTCAACATTTCCAAAGCCTCTTCTCCCTGATTTTTAATCTCTTCATAAATAGCACTGCTAACTTTTTCAAAAATTTTGTTTATACTCAAAATAATAAACATTCTTTCATCAGATTTAATTGTTCCAGTAAAAATATCTTTATAGTTTGCAATTGTTGGAAGTGGTTTTATTTCATATTCGTTAACTGAAATTACAGACAAAATTTTGTCAACTATAAATCCAAATTTAAACCCTGAATTATATGCTATAATAATCTTTGTTTCATCATCTATTTCTTTGCTTTCTGCTTTAAGAAGTTTTTGAATGTTAATAATAGGAATTATTTCGTTTCTTAAATTTATAATACCCAGAACATCATCACTCTCAGATGGAACTGTTGAAAAATCAGAAAATCGTATTATTTCTTGAATATTGGCAATATTAAGTGCATAGTTTTGACCATCAATCTGGACTAAAATATACCTTTCCTGTTTTAACACTTTTTGTTCAGTCTCGTCTGTCTCTGAAATGCTCGATTCTATGTTAATCTTCTGAAAAACTGAAAGTTCAAGGTTCTCTTCAAGAATTTTATCAGTGTCAATGAACGTAATTAACTTATCTTCTTCTTTCTGCTTAATAACAGCCTTTACCTCTTCAAGTGTTGTAACTTTACACTCGTTTACCTGCGATTGATCAATGCTGCTTATATTCAAAACCTTGTCAACAAGCATACCAATTTTTACGTTATTCTTTTCTATGATAATTATTCTTGCATCTTCACTTTTAATGTAACTTTCTATTCTGTACTTTTCTCTTAAATTTAAAACAGGAATAACATCACCTCTTAAATTTATAAGTCCTGCAACATGGCTTTTTGTAAGTGGAACTGGAGTGATAGATGGAACCTTTATAATCTCCTTTACATTGTCAAGGCTAAAAGCAAAGTTCTGCTTACCTATCTGAAATACAATTACATTTAAGTCAAGTGTTCCTATCTTGCTCATACTCAATCATCCTTTCGCTACATGGCTAAAATTTCTTCAGCCAAGCTTGCAACATCCTGTATAGCCGAAAGTAGTTCATCAGCACCAAGTCTTTGTTCATTTACAGCTCTTGTTGCTTCTTCAAGTGATGCAAGGTTTTCTTGTGCTGCTGCTGAAATATTCTCTATTCCTTTTGTAAGCTGCTCTAAAGCAGATTGAATCTGCAGTATCTCCATGTTTATAGAATTTGTTGCTTGTTTCATGTCCTTTATCATGCCCATTGTTTGGTCTAAAACTCCTATGTCTCGTTTTGATCTTTCAACCATATTTGATGTCGAAAGAGTTAAATTTTCTATATCGCTTGTAAATCTTAAAACCTTCCTTTGAGTGCTTTTTACTATATCTTTCATCTTTTGAGCATTTTCAGAAGATTCATAAGCTAAGTTTCTCACATCATTAGCAACAACAGAAAATCCTCTTCCATATTCTCCAGCTCTTGCTGCCTCAATTGATCCATTTACAGAAAGCATATTTGTCTGAACAGTTACCAAAGAAATTTGCTCAATAAGTTTTTCTAAATCAGCAATATAGTTATCCAAACTTTCAATAAACTTCAAAACCTTGTTATTTGATTCTAAAACATTTGACAGCTCTGATATAAGACCTACAGTTTTTTCAATTACCTCACCCATCTGGTCATTAAATGTATTGATTATATCATTTAACTCATTTGAAAGGTCTTTATTCTTTCTTGATTCTACTACTATTTCATTTATGTTGTTCCTTGCAAGGTTAGCGTTTTCAACCTGAATTTTTGAACCACTCTCAACCTGAGAAAATGCCTCGGCTATCTGGCTCAAAGACTGAGAAATTTCTTCAACAGCAGAGGAAAGCTCATCAGATGATGCTGAAATTTTTGTTGCATCTTTTTCTACAGCAGTTGAAACTCTCATCTCTTCTGCCAGCTGATTCAAATCTTCTGCTTTTTCACTTGCAATCTTGTATGCTTTCACCTGTTCATTTACTGTCTGGCTTATCTCTTCAATTGCAGCTCCTATTTGTTCTGATGCTGAAGCAATATTTGTCATAAGTTTTAAAAACTCATCCATAGAGTTAGAAGTTTTCTGTGAAGATTTTTGTATTTCATTCGCATTTGTTAAAACCTTTTCGAAAATCTTTGTAGTTTCCAAAAGTTTTGTGAGAATTTCCTCGCCTGTTGCTGCTTTTGAATTTTCATATTCAACAGACTCTTTTATCTCATTATCTATATTCTGAATTTCTTCATTAATCTTATTGACATTTTTTCTCACTGAATCTGTAAGTTTTTCAACAACCTCAGCTAAATTTCTTATTTCATCAGCAACAACAGCAAAACCTCTTCCATACTCACCAGCTCTTGCAGCTTCAATTGCAGCATTTAGCGCTAACAGATTAATCTGGTCAGCAATCTTTCCAACCGAAATCACAATATCATTTATATCCTTTGCAGACTCGTTCAGCTGTTTCATAAACTCGCTCGCCTGAAGTTTTTTGTAAGCAGAAAGCTTTACTTCTTCAATAATTTCCTGAATTTTTCGAGTTGTGTCCATAACAGATATGTTTAACGTCTTTGCCCTGTCGACAAGGTCAATTGCATTTTGAAATGCTGTGTTTGCAGATTTTTTAATCTCATCTGTTGCAGTTTTTGATTCTTCAACAGCAGCCGCTGTCTCTTCTGCAGCAGCCGCAAGCTGCTCAACATTTTTGTTCAGTTCTTCAACAGCTGCAGTTGACTGTTCAATCCCCGCCATAAGCTGAGCTGCTGCAGCAGCAAGCCTTTCTGAAAGCTGTTGCTGACGAAGAAGTACTTTTGTTTTTGCCTTTTCCTCTGCTTGTTTTTTGCTTTCAACCTTCTTTGTTGTAGCAATATCATTCTTCAAAAGCTTCTTTTCCATATACAAACCTCCCCACCTACAAAAATTTTTATTGACAATTTAAAAATATTTCTCATAAAAATATATACCCTCTTTTTGAGCTACTGTAAACTTTTTTTTTTTTTTTTTTTTTTTTTTACAATAATGGAATTTTGTTTATATATTATTATTAGTTATCATTATTGCTAACTACAACCTCTTCTATACTTACAGGTTTTGAAAAATAATAACCCTGAAATTGGTCACAACCAAGCTCTCGCAATATATCATATTGTTCTTTATTTTCAACACCCTCTGCAATTGTCTTTAAATTCATTTCCTTTGCCATGTAAATTATATTCTTTACAATTATATATTCATTGCCAAATAAGTGTATTTTATTAATAAATTTCTTGTCAATTTTAAGAGCATAAATTGGAAGCTGCAGAAGAAGTTCAAATGAAGAATATCCTGTGCCAAAGTCATCTATAGATATTTTTATACCTTTCTCATGTAAGCTATTTAAAATTTGTTTTGTTAATTCCACATTGTTTAATATTACCCTTTCTGTAACTTCAATCTCAATATCTTCAGGTAGAAGACTATGTGCTTTTAGACGTTCATTTAAAACTCCAATCATATTGTACATTGCAAATTCCTTACCAGACAAATTTACAGCAACAGGAATAGTTTTTGAAGTTTTTTGCTTAATGTACTTTATATCTTTACAAACAATATCAAGCACAAGCCTGTTCAAATCATACACAAGCCCGCTCTCTTCTGCAATTTGAATAAATTTGTCCGGAGTTAAAATTCCTTTTTGGGAGTTCCACCTAAGAAGTGATTCAAACCCGACTACCGTTCTACCATCATAAGATACCTTCGGCTGATAAACCAAAAAGAACTGTCTTTCCTGAATTCCTCTTGAAATTTCTGACTCAATCTCAACTCTTCTCAAAATCTCTTCTTCCATTGAGATTTTATAAAATTCATATTGGCTCTTTCCAAAATCTCTTCCATGTTTTTTAGCTGCGGTCAGAGCAATCTCTGCATTTTTTAAAAGCGTATCAGCAAACTCTCCATCCTGCGGATACCCTGAAATCCCAACGTTTATGTTTGCATATAACCACTTTCCCATCACATTCCATGGTCTTGAAAATCTTTCTATGAGGTTTTCAACTACCATTGCAACAGAAGTTCTCTGTATGTTTGATGTCAAAACAACAAATTCATCTCCACCAAATCTGCAAAATGTCCAATCCCTTGGCAAAAACTTTTTTATCTCAAATGTTACAGCTTTTAAAAACTCGTCCCCTACTGAATGACCAAATAGCTCATTTATATACCCAAAGTTACTTACCTCTATAAATATTACCCAAAAGCCAGAATTATCTTTTTTGCTCTTATCAATTTTTTCTCTCAAGACTTCATTCAAAAAGTTCCTGTTAGGAAGACCGGTTATTTCATCATAATATGCTATAAGTTCAATATATCTACTTAATCTCAAATCACACGAAACATGTGGAGTTACATCCTCAAATGTCCCAACTATCTTTAAAGGCTCCTGTTCACTATACAAAATAGTAGCACATACAAAAATCCATCTACCATCCTTCAGTTTTATTCTTCCCGAAAAACCATTTTGCCCTTTTTCTATGCTGTCTCTTACAAGCTTTTTAAGATGTTCAAACTCACTTTCAGTCATTACATCTTGGATAAAATTAATGCTACCATTTATTTGGATAGAAATGTATTCAAAGCCGTTTGAAATGTAAACTCCTTTTTTTTCTATATCATAGAGCCAAAATCCTCTTTCTGATTTAATTAGTTGTACTAATCTTTCATAATTACCTTCTATTATGTTTTTAAAATTATTAACCCAAAAATCATTAGAAGATTCACTCATACATCTTTTTCATCCTTTCTAAATGATTAATTTAAACTTTCTTTATTTATACAAGACTTATTTTAATCTTTTCTGTATTCCATTTCAATGGTTTTAAAATAGTTTCGAAATTTATATTGTTCTTGAATTAGTACATTAGTTGACTATAATTATAACTTATGTATACCAATTTGTTTTGTTTAGTTAATCTATTATTAAACTTTATTGGTTATTTATGACATCCACTGACTTATGTCAACTTAAACAAAAAAATTTGATAACAAAATTTTTGTAGGTGAGTGCCTGACCGGGCTTTTTCCAAGACTGTGGCTGTTATACTAACCTTGAATAAATAAGATTGCTTTTGAAATGGGGGTTTGATGTATGTATGAAATGAACGAAAAAGAGGCAGTTATTCTGGAAAG
Organism: Caldicellulosiruptor bescii DSM 6725; assembly: GCF_000022325.1. NCBI lineage: Bacteria > Bacillati > Bacillota > Caldicellulosiruptorales > Caldicellulosiruptoraceae > Caldicellulosiruptor > Caldicellulosiruptor bescii. The sequence continues at coordinate 2,374,763 of NC_012034.1, forward strand.
ATTCATAAACTTGCTCAAAGAGGCACCTCAGATGCTTGAAAGGCAAAAAGACTTAGATAAGTTTGCCGAAGAGGTAAGTAAAATTCTCTATAGTCTATTGATTGAAATCATTGTTTATTCAATTGAAAAACTTGATGACAAAATCAAGGAGTCTGAAGATGTCAAAGAAAATTGGAAAAATATAAAAAGAGATTATAGAACTATCCTCATGCCTCATGCAGTTGTGGTTTACAAAAGACGATACTATCAGCACAAACAAACCGGTGAGTATGCATACCTCGTAGACAAATTTTTAGGAATTGATAGTTATCAGCGTCTCAGCCAGCATTATGAAGAAAAAATAAAAAGTCTTTTTAGAGTCCACAAATCCTTTGCTGGCGTTTTAAAAGAACTTGCTAAAGCCTCAAGCTCTACCGAAATAAGTGCACAAACCATTAGAAATAAAGTTTTTAAAGATAAAAAGAAAGAAGAAAAAAAACAAAACTAATAGTCATTTTTCAGAAAAAGTGATATAATAAATATAAGATAAAATTAAGTCAATCGATATTTTGGGAGGTGAAAAAATGAAAAGATTATCAAGACTTATATCAAGCTTATTAGTTGTTTTAATTTTACTTTCTATGTCTGTATCCTACATTTTAGGTGCATCAAATCAGCAATCACAGACATCTTTACTTGAAAAAAGTTTCAAAGCAGAGCTTGCAAAAATACTAAACCCTGACTCGCCTCTTTCTTGTGACATAATTTCTTCATCATCCGGGCAAAAGTCACTTGGTTATGGTCTGAATCTTGCCATTAACGATATGAAAACATACAAAATAGCTTTTGATAGAAAAAATAAAAAACTTTATGTGCAGACTAAAAAAGACAATGTAAATCAAGCTGTTTTTATAAACGGGCAAAATGTTTATACGCTTGACCCAAAAGATAATAAATATACTCTTTCAAACATACCAGCAAATTTATGGATGAGCATAATTATGATTGACAGTACACTTTCTCAACCTGTGAATAAGCTATATCAGAACATTTTAAACTATCTTGGTTCTCAGTCATCTTCAATTGTAAAAAGCGCAGTAAAGACAACAACATCTGTAGGTTCAAAAAATATAACCTGCTGGCAGCTTAGCGCTAACCTGCCAAGCAAGATATTAGAGCCTGCATTTAAAGAATTTTTATTTACATCTTCAAAATCTGTTATTTCTCAGCTTGAACTTATGTTTGACATCTATTTAAAGTCATTGACTGATGATGAGAAAAAGGCTTTAACTTCACTGAACATTGATGTCAATAAAATATCATCTGCTGATATATCCAAACAGCTTGAAACTAATTTGTCTAAGATTATCGCTTCATTAAAATTAGATGACTATAAGATTATTTTCTATATTGACGAAAAGACAGGCAAAATTGTTAAATTAATAATAAAAAATCTGCCTTCAACCGGTAGCGGCATTCTGTCAAGAGTGGAGATTTCAAATATTCAAACAGGAAACGATGTAAAGTTCCCTCAAATTCCTCAGAACATAATAAAAACTCAGTCAAACCAAGTAGATATAGTTGGTATTTTAAAACTGATTGAAAATTTTGTTTCAAAAATGCAGCAAATTAAATAAAGCTGTAGAAAATTAAAAAGCATGGAGACTGCCACATAAGGTTACCAAATAAAAAAGGTGGCAGTCTTTTTATTTTTAGATAAAACAACTATTGCGATAAATTATCTATTTTTTGTAACATTCTTTTAAAAATAATCACACAAAATATCTTTATAATCTTGTAATTGTGAGGCAACATATGATCATCTAAAAAAGAAGGTGAAATTGCAAATGAAAGTTAGATTTGTCTCAGCATTTTTTGCAGTAATATTAATTTATACACTTATTTCTTCTGATTTAGTTTTCGCACAACCTCAGCAAATAAAGATACCAGTACTTGTATACCACTATTTTGCAAAGGACCAAAAAGAAGCTCAAGATTATAATTCTTCAACAGTTGTAGATATTCAAAATTTTGAAGGACAAATGGAATATTTGTATAAAAATAATTTTAAAATACTGACAATGGAGGAATTATACAAATTCTTGAAAGGCGAGTATACTCCCCCTAAAAAATCAGTTGTGATTACAATGGATGATGGTTACAAAAACAATATTACCTTAGCATATCCTATCTTAAAAAAATATAGGTTTAGAGCATGTATATTTGTAATTGGAAAATTTTTAATATCTAAAAATTTCTCAAATGAATTTGAGTATCTTTCATTTGAAGACACTCTTAAATATACGGACGTCTTTGAGTTTGGTTCCCACACATATGATATGCATAGGCTGCTAAATGGAATGCCTATTCTCCTTCAGGCTAACATGCTGGACATCATTTTTGATTTTGTAAACAATCAAATGCTTATAAATTCTCCTTATTTTGCTTATCCGTTTGGCGCATATGACGAAAGAGTAATAGAAGTTTTAAGGTCTTTTAACTACAAATTAGCTTTTACTACTAAAAAAGGATATGTAACATCTTCTACTGACCCGTATGAGGTACCGCGGTTTACTATCTCACAGAAAACTACTTTTGACCAGTTTGTAAAAATTGTAAATGGTGAATATCCTGATATCTATGTTCACAATCCCAGTCACAAAACTTCCAAGGAAAAACAGTCTGTTAAAACATTGACCGAAAAGAAGACAAAACAAAACTTATTGCAAAAAAGAGGCTAAAAAGCCTCTTTTTTACTTGCCAAATAGCCACACCTTCATCTCGCCAACTCCCCTATTTGCCCAAGCATAATAAGGAATGAGCTTTATTCTTACAGGAACAAACTTCGGTCTGTGGCTCTTGTAAAGCTCTTCTCCAAAATCATCTTCCGCCATCCTAAAACCATCTACTTCAACTGTGTACAAACCTCCTAAAATATTGCTATCGAATTCTAACTTGCACTTGCTGTTTACATCAACAAAAAGCAGATGCAAATTCTTGCCATTGTCTGCTTCTTCTGCACAAAATACAACAGGGCCTTTCACAACTGCCACTTTACCTACATTGCTCCTCACTTGCGGGTGTGAACTTACCATTTTAACCTCTGTTGGTATCTTTAATACAACTTGGTCATTTTCTTTCCACAACCTCTCAATGCAAACATAGCCGCTGGGCGGTTCTTCTGGCTCTTCTTTCTTCCCATTTACATAAACCTCATAGCTTTCACACCAACCTGGAATCCTAAGATAAAGCTTAAATCTTGCTTCTTTTGAAGGTTTTAAATCTATCTTGACCATGTCTTCAAAAGGATAACTTGACACTTGCTGGAGCAAAACCTTAATACCACCTACTTCAACCTGGACACTGCTGCCAATGTATAAATTCACGTAAATCCCATCATGGTTGTAGCTATAAACATACCTTCCCAAAGACGCTAAAAGCCTTGCAACATTTGGCGGACAGCACGCACATCCAAACCAAGGTTGACGTTCGGGTTTTACGTGGTGTCTGTCAAACCTCTTTTCCACTTCTTTCGGATATACCTCAAGAGGATTCACATAAAAATACTTTTTACCATCCTGCGACATAGAACCAATAACGGTGTTATAAAGAGCCCTTTCTACAACATCGTAATACTTAGCATGCGGCTCTATTTTGTTTAAGCGATGTGCAAAAAAGATAAGACCTACAGATGCACAAGTCTCAGCATACGCTGTATCATTTGGCAAATCATACTCAAATGTAAATGCCTCACCATGAGCAGATGATCCAATTGCACCGGTGATATACATCTTCCTCTTGACTATGTCATCAAAGAGAGTCTTGCACACATCAAAAAGCTCTTTATCCTGTGTATATGCTGCAACATCTGCCATACCAGAATAAAGATAAACTGCTCTGACTGCATGACCAACAGCCTCTTTCTGCTGCCGAACAGGCCTGTAGACCTGCAAATACTCTCTGCCAAGCCTTTTGAATCCTTGCCAGTGCTCTTTTCTACCTCTTTTCTCCCATTCGATGTCAAAGTAATACGGCTCTTGACCTCTTTCATCAATAAAAAACTTCGCAAGCTCTAAATATTTTCTGTCCCCTGTCACTTCATAGAGCTTTACAAGCGCAAGTTCAATTTCCGGATGACCATCATACCCAGGGATTTTACCTTCTTCTTTGCCAAAAATGCTGTATACGTGGTCTGCAAGCTTTTTTATAATCTCCAAAAGACTTGTTTTTCCAGTTGCCAGAAAATGCGCAACACCAGCTTCTATCATGTGCCCTGCAGTGTAAAGCTCATGACACTCTTCTAAATTGGTCCACCTTTTACCCTTTTCTTTGATGGTAAAATATGTATTCAAATACCCATCTTCCCATTGAGCCTTTTCAATTATATCAATGACCTCATCAACCTTTTTCTCCAAATCAGGATTTGGATACTTTTCAAGAATATATGATGCTGCTTCTAACCACTTTGCAACATCGCTATCTTGAAAAACAAACCCTTCAAATTCGCCTTCCTCAAGTCCTGCTGCTATCTTGAAATTCTTTATTGCATGGCTTTTGACGGGAATATCAACATTATCATTGAGTATCTCCCATTGATATGGAACTACAACATCTTTTATAAGGTCTACATATTTTCCCCAAAAAGGTTCTGTGATTGAAATATCTTTTATTCTGGGAGAATCCAAATATACTAAAAAATCTTTATCACTCATCTTTTTCACCTACCTAAAATATTTTTTGTTTTTCTAAACTAATTTTATTTTCTAATATTTTTATTCACTTTTCAAGATGAATAATTAAATGAAAAATATAAATTTTAGACAAACTAACCTCTTAATTTTTGTACATATTTTTATTACCTTATTTTACCTTTTATTTGAAAAAAATAAGTAAAATCAAGCCCTCTGCTCGTCTTTTGAAACTATTTATTCTTAGTGCAAAATCTCTACAATTCCTTGTATTCCTCTCATCTTAAAACATCAAAATAACAATTGAAATAAAGCTTTCAGGGGAATATAATTTTGTAATCATCTGAAATCAACTTAAATCACTAAGTTAAAGGAGGAATTTTAGCTTGTTTGAGAAGATCAAAAGAATTCTCATAGGAAAACCTCTACCAAACGAAGCTGAAAAGACAGAAAAGTATGGTGTGCTGTGGGGCCTTCCCATTTTGTCAAGCGATGCTATATCATCTGTTGCATACGCTGGACAAGAAATTTTGTATGTCCTCTTGCCTGCAATAGGATTTCTTGCTTTTAAAGAAATATCTGTTGTAACTACCGCAATTATAATACTTCTTTTTATTTTAATGCTCTCTTACAGACAAACTATTGAAAACTATCCAAATGGCGGCGGTGCTTTCATTGTCGCGAAGGACAACCTCGGCGTTTTGGCAGGCATTGTGGCAGGAGCAGCTTTGTCAGTTGACTACATCCTGACAGTGGCAGTTTCTATTTCTTCAGGTGTTGACCAGATTGTAACCGCACTTGAATTTTTAAAGCCTTATAAGATTGCCCTGTGTCTATTTTTAGTTCTATTTTTGATGATTGGAAATTTGCGAGGAATAAGAGAATCATCCAGAATATTTGGTATACCTGCTTATGCTTTTATGTTTTCAATTTTGGCTTTAATTATAGGGGGATATATAAAGCTAAAGATGGGATATGTTCCGCCAGAGCCAAAGATAAACTATTCCTCTCATCCTGTTACTTTAGTTTTGCTTTTGAAGGCATTTGCAAGCGGGTGCACAGCACTGACTGGTATTGAAGCTGTATCAAATGCTGTTCCAAACTTTAAAGACCCGGCAACAAAACATGCTAAAACTGTTTTGCTTTTATTATCTTTAATAATCCTCGTGTTATTTGGCGGAACAACACTTTTGGCAACACACTACCATATAGTTCCTACTGAAGGTGCCATGCTTGTTTTGATGGCGCAAGAAATTTTTGGCAAAAGCTTTATGTATTACATTGTTGCTGCAACAACCTTTATAATCCTTGTTTTTGCTGCAAACACTGCATTTTCGGGTTTCCCAATGCTTGTCGCTGTCATGGCAAAAGAAGAATTTGTTCCAAGGCAGCTCAGCCTTAAAGGTGATAAGCTTAGCTACTCAAATGGAATTATCATCCTTGCTTTGGTATCCGCCCTTTTGATTGTAGCATTTAATGGTAACGTCACAGCACTCATTGGACTTTATGCGGTTGGTGTTTTTATATCATTTACACTATCTCAATCAGGTATGTTTGTAAGATGGCTTAAGAACAAAGGCAGTCATTGGCACATAAAAGCATTTATAAACGGATTTGGTGCACTCACAACATTTGTTGTTGTCATTATAATTGCAATAACTAAATTCAAAGAAGGTGCGTGGATTGTTGTTCTTTTAATTCCTCTACTTGTCTTTGCAATGATAAAGGTAAAGCTTCATTATATTGCCGTTGCCGACCAGCTGAGAGTAACGCCTGAAGATAAAGAACTTTTGGATGTTGAACACAATATATATAGAAACAGGGTTATTGTTCCAATTGAAAGTTTAAACAAGGCAAGCATTCGTGCTTTGAGATTTGCAAAGACAATCTCAGACAATGTAATTGCTTTTAATGTATCAATAAATGAAGAGCAGGCAAAAAAGCTCCAAGAAAGATATAAAATGCTCAACTGCTCCATCCCACTTGTAATAAGGTATTCACCTTATAGAAAAATATTAGAACCGCTTTTAGAGTATATAAAGTCAGAAGAGTACAACTATCAAAAGGGGGACATGATAACAGTCATCATACCCAAATTTACCGTACAGCGCTGGTGGCAAAAGATTTTGCACAACCATACATGGCTGTTTATAGAAAAAGAACTTTTAAAACACAAGCACATTGTTGTATCTGTCATGCCACTGCAGCTGAAAGATGATGATGTGGTTTTGAAGAAAAAGAACAAACCTTTGTGGAAGATATTAGAGGAAGACTAAGTAATAAAAAAAGGACATAGCCAACTGCTTTGCGCAAGCTGGCTATGTCTTTTTAATTTTTTCTGCCAACTCTCTACACACATTTATTTATAAGCCTTTCTCATAATTCCTACTGTCTCTTCAAAAGAAAGCTTATATGGATCAACCTCAAAAAGTCCGCCCATTGTTTTTATAGCATTATCAGCAAGCTTTTCAATCTCATCCTCTTTAATTCCATAGTCAGACATCTTTAAATTCCCAACTCCACACTCTTCCTGAAGCTTTTTCATTGCCTTGACAAATGCAAACGGTCTTTCATCTTCTGGAAGTTGTTCTACATCAACACCCATTGCTCTTGCAAGCTGAATGTATTTTTTAGGCACTTTTGATGCAAAGAATGTATGATAAGCTTCAGATAGCATTATAAGTCCTGCACCATGTGGCAAATCTGGATAAAATGCAGAGAGGGCATGTTCCATTGAATGCTCTGATGTACAGCTGGAAGTCGACTCAACAAACCCTGCCAACGTGTTCGCAAGTGCAACATATGTTCTTGCCTCTATATTTGTCCCATCTTTTACACAAATCGGCAAGTACTTTGCTATAAGCTCAACGCTTTTGAGTGCAAACATGCTACTGACTGGAGTTGCAATCTTTGCAATATACCCTTCAACTGCATGGAAGAAAGCATCAAACCCTTGGTAAGCAGTAAGGTGCGGAGGTACACTTAGCATAAGCTCTGGGTCTACAACCGACAAAGTTGGGAATGTGTACTGGTTGCCATAACCTATCTTCTCGTTTGTCTCTTCATTTGTTATAACAGTCCAAGGGTCAGCCTCTGTTCCAGTTCCAGCTGTTGTGGTTATTGCAACAATTGGAAGTGCACCATTTACAGGTACTTTGCCTTTGCCTGTCCCGCCTACTATATAGTCCCAGTAATCACCATCGTGTTTTGCCATCAGAGCAATACTTTTTGCAGAGTCAATGCTACTTCCTCCACCAAGACCAATTACAAAGTCGCAGCCTTCTTCTTTTGCTAATTTTGCCCCTTCCATAACATGTTTCTTGATAGGATTGGGCAAAATCTTATCAAATACAACATACTCAATTCCCTTTTCTTTTAATATCGCTGTAAGCCTGTCCAGATAACCATACTTTTTCATAGATGTTCCAGCAGATATTACAATCAGAGCTTTCTTTCCGGGCAAATTTTCGTCTTTGAGTCTGTTCAAACTTCTTGGTCCAAACAAGATCTTTGTGGGTATAAAATAATTGAAAACCAAGTTTTCCATTACGTATTCCCTCCAAATTTTTAATCTGTAAATGCCAAAACACAATCTCTTTTAAGTTTAGTATAATATACTTGATGTCATTTACAAAGAGCGCACTTTTTTAATATTAAGTATCATAGATGATACCAAAGGAAGGTGTTTTTTCTATGTCCCAAAAGCAGAAGGTCAAAGAAGCAACGTGCGAGATTGAAGTTGCATTTGAAGTAATAGGTGGAAAATGGAAACCTTTGATTTTGTGGTATTTGGGAGAATACGGAACACTTAGATTTGCTCAGATTCAGCACCTTATTCCTGACATCACTCACCGCATATTAACCAAGCAGCTGAGAGAACTTGAAGAGCATGGACTAATTAGAAGAAAGGTGTATCCTGAAGTCCCTGTGAAAGTAGAGTACAGCCTCACTGAAAAAGGAAAAGAAGTCTTGCCAATTTTGGATTTGATGTGCGACTGGGCTGACAAGTATGATTACTTTGGGTATAAGATAAAGTACAATTTATGCAATGAAGAGCTGTGCAATCTACAAGAAGAGTAGTTTCTTTAAAATGCAAAAAATCTTAACAAAGAAGATTTGGGGGTAGTTCACAAAAATGTACCTTTTTGTATACGGTTCTCTTCTTTCTCATAACAGCCATAATTATCTTTTAAGCAGATGTAAATTTATTGGAAAAGCGGTGTTAGAAGGCTATGGACTCTACAAAGTCAGCTGGTACCCTGCAATTGTACCAAAAGAGGACTCAAAAGTAGCAGGAGAGGTATATGAGGTTGATGAGAAAACAATAAAGGAAATAGACAATTTTGAAGATGAAGGTGTGCTTTACAGACGGCAAGAGGTAGATGTCATTCTAAATGATGCTGAAGTTCTGAGGACGTGGACATATGTGTATTTACTTGATGTTGATGAAAAAAATTACATTCCTTTTGAAAAACAGCCGTGGAGAGAATAGGTAAATACCTTATTCTCTCCTTTTTATTCTCACTGGTATTTTCTTTTTAACATACTCACTTTCAGCTCTTTCAGAAATAATGCTGATATTGCCATCCATCTCAAAAACAGCAAGCTCAACATCGTCAAGTGAAGCAACACCGTGCTCTCTAACTGCCTCAAGCAGCTCATCTTTTGTAATCTTTGCTTTAGCTAAATTTTTTTCATTGATTTTTCCTTTATACACCAATAATAGAGGCTCTCCCTCAATCAAACGTTCTATCTTGGGAAACCTGTACACAATGAGCTTTATAATATAGTTTACAACAAACAATGATGTTGCAGCAACAAGCCCGCCTGCCAGACTCGAATCTGCTCCCACCATGGCATTTTGCACAGAATTGCTAAGAAGCAGGACAAAAACTAAATCGCTAATTGAGAGCTGCGAAACATCTTTTTTGCCAAACAGCCTGATGGCAAAGATAATAAACAGGTATATTGAAATTGAACTAAAAGCTATATAGAGATATCTTAACATTTTCATTTGACTCCTCTTCCCCAAGTTTTAAATGGTGATCTTCTCATCTTGTCTGACTTTGAAATATTCTTTTTCTTCTAATTTATCAAATCGCCCTTCAAGCTACAATACTTTCAAAAAGTTTCTACAAAAAGCTTTACACTTTGCAAAAAATCATTTATAATATAACTGTATTAATACTCATGGTACAGTTAATACAGAAAAGTGGTGAAGTGAATGTTCGAGATTGACTGGAAAAGTAGAGTGCCTATCTACAAACAGCTTGTAGAGAGGATAAAAGAGCTAATCTTAAAGGAGGTTTTGAAAGAAAATGAACAGTTACCATCGGTGAGGTCTCTTTCAAAAGAGCTCACAATCAATCCAAATACAATCCAAAAAGCATATCAAGAGCTTGAAAGAGAAGGTTATATTTACTCAATCCCTGGTAAAGGAAACTTTGTTGCCCCTGTAAAATCAAAGATAAAAGCCGAAAAGGAAGAAAAGATAAAATCTCAGTTCAAAAAAATTGTTTTTGAGGCATTTTTCATTGGAATTTCGAAGGATGAACTTATCAAACTTATTGAGGAAATTGAAAAAGAGCTAAAAGGAGGCGATAACTCTTGATAAATGTAGAAAATGTTTATAAAAGATTTGACGAGGTTGAGGCATTAAAGGGAGTAACTCTGAAAATTCAAAGAGGTTCTATCTTTGGGATTGCCGGGAGAAACGGTGCTGGCAAAACTACCTTGTTAAAAATTCTGACAGGGGTGTACAAACAGGACAGTGGCACAGTTTCTATTGAGAGCAAATCTGTGTTTGAAAATCCGCAGGTAAAGTCAAAAATATTTTTTGTACCAGACAATCCATACTTTTTTGGAAGCTTTTCAATTTATGATATGGCAAATTTTTATAAAGGAATTTATAATAGCTGGGACAGCCGCCACTTTGAAAATCTTTTGAAGATTTTTAATCTTCCATTGAGAAAAAGAATCTCAAAATTCTCAAAGGGTATGCAAAAACAATGCGCAATTCTCTTTGCTCTCTCTTCACGTCCAGAGCTGCTTGTGCTGGATGAACCTTTTGATGGTCTTGACCCTGTTATAAGGCAGAGTGTAAAAAAGCTGCTAATAGAAGATGTTGCCGATAGAAGCACAACAGTAATAATATCATCCCACAATTTAAGAGAACTTGAAGATTTCTGCGACACTATTGCAATTCTTCATGAAGGAAAAGTGTTGCTTTGCAGCAATATAGAGGAGTTGAAATTGGATACTTGCAAAATTCAAGCTGTGTTCAAAAAGAATTTTCTACCTGAAAGTTTGAGTAGATTCAAGGTAATCTCTTACTCTAAAAAAAGTAATATTGAGGTAATCATTATAAAGGGCAACAGAGAAGAAATCTTAGATACATTAAAAGAGTTTGAACCGATGGTACTTGATATACTGCCCCTTTCGCTTGAGGAGATATTTATCTACGAAATGGGAGGGTTGAAAGATGAGCTTGTCCAAATCTTGGATTAATAAAAGATTCTTTTTTGTGACTCTTAAAAGGTTTTGGTTCGTAGGAGTAATATATTTTTTGGCTTTGTCAGTAATTCCATTTTCTATTATTCTATTCGATTTGCCTTCAATTTCAAAATATCCCGACAGTTATATAGTTTCTAAGTCTATTGTGACAAAAACTCAAGGATACTGTATTTTTGTAAGTTTACTTATCTGTTTTGCTCTCAGTGCACTTGTATTTAACTATCTTCATTCAAAAGATGCCGCAGACCAGCTTCATAGTCTTCCTCCAAAGCGAATAGCACTTTATATCTCCAACACTTTAGCTTCTTTTTTATTGCTTTTACTTCCCATTATACTCAACACAGTAATTTTATTAATATTGAAATTAAATCTGGCAGATAAATTTGAAATACAGTTAAAAGAGATATTCTTCTGGGGCTTAAATATAACTGCCGTCTCAAGTTTATTTTTTTCAATTGCAACGTGCTGCGCAATTATCACAGGCACACCTTTTGTCCAAATTTTCTTGAGCTTTGTTGTACTTATGCTGCCATCATTTTTATACTATACTTTCATTTCAAATCTCAAAAACTGGTTATATGGCTATTATCCCTCACCAAGCAGCGCTGTTGTTGAAAGAATAAATCCTCTTTTAAGAATGTTTACACCTGTACCACCTTCTTCTCCACTAAAGCCTATGGAATATACCGGCTTCTTTAGTATTGCCTTTTTTTTGATTGTCCTCGGTAGCATATTATATAATTTTCGCAAAATTGAAAGTGCTGGGCAATCCATAGTATTTGAGTTTTTCAAACACATCTTCAGATATGGAGCTGCTCTGTGTGGTGCACTTTTGGTAGGACTTTATTTTCCTTACATTGAACAAGGAAAATCTTACAGCTTGGCAATATCAGGATATTTGATTGTTTCTTTCGTATGCTTTTTAATTGCTGAAATGATTCTGAACAAAAAAATCAATGTTTTCAATAAATCTCTTTTGAGATATGGCTATTTTGTAATATTTTTGTTCTTTGTAATAGGGATTATAAAACTGGACCTGTTCGGATTTGAAAAGTATGTCCCGCAGGAAAGGGAAATAAAAAGTGTTGTGTTTAAAGACTACTTTTTTATAGGAAATTATTCTGAAGATATAAGTACTTTTGAAAATCCCGAAATAGTAAAAATGGTTGTAAACCTTCACAGGCAGATTATTAAACAAAAACAGGAAATTACAAAGGAAAAAGATTCAAATTCTCCATACAAAACTACTCTTTATATAAGCTATAACTTGAAAAATGGGAAAAAGATACAAAGAATATATGATGTTGATATTCAAAAGCTTTCTCATTATTTAAAACCTCTTTATGAAAATCGTACTTTCAAATATAACCTTTACGGTATTTTTAAGATATTTCCTACAAATGTTAAATCGGTATCATTGAGTAAATACGGTAACTATTCTTCAACATCAGATACTTCTTCAAAACCTACTATTAAATCCTCTGATATACCTGAACTATTAGAGGTTCTAAAAGAAGAGATATACAATAGGAAATTTGAAGATATTATAAACAATACAAAAGACCCATGGGGTGACATTGTAATTGACTTGAAAACACCTATTTACCATGGCAAAACTCCATTTTCGTACATTCCAATATTATTTGAAAAAAACTTTACAAAGTTAGAAAAATGGTTGACTAAAAAAGGATACATTAGATTTGCCCGCATCATGCCAGATGAGATAAGTTATGCTATCATAGGAAAATCAAACAATCCAGATAAACTGAAAAATACACTAATGGGTAACATAAATCTGGAGAAAATCAAAGGTGGGAAAAAGATAATAGACAAAGTCTTGATAGACAAATATCTGCGCATGTGTGAAAATCCATATCATTTTGGTAGTTATATGACTTCAAAAAAGGAGATATATTACATTATCTTTTTTGGAAAATCTCCGAGAATCCTCCACGTAGGGATTTTGAAAGATTTATAAAAAAAGAGGCTGTCTAAAAACAAAATTTTAAAATTCTTATTTCGCAATATATAGGTAAAACTAAATAAATCAAAAACTATATATTTTAAGAAAGGGGCTATCCAATTATCTTTTTGGACAGCCCCGTTTATTTTCTTTATTTTATTGTAACTCCCTTAAAACTTGATAAAATCAGTGTAAATCTTTATTTTCTAAATTTTCAAAGCTTTTTGTAAACAAATCTTTACCATACTTTTTCTTTCGCTTTTCTGCCACCTTATAGCAATATTCATCCTCTCTTGGCAACACTACAACAATATTCATTACTTTCTTTGATGGAATAAGTGAGAAAGTGGATTTTTGCTAACTTTCCATATACCAGCCAAGACTATTTTCTGAGTTTGTTTATCAAGTTTAAAAAGTTCTTTTTTAGCTTCTGGCAAAAAAGTTACTTGCCACATTTTATTCTATCTCCACCGATTCTGCTAACTTATCAATTTCTTCAAGTGTAAAGCCAGCTTCTTCAACCACTTGTTCGAAAGTAGAACAATCTTCTTGTTTTAAATTTTCAGTTCTTTTGAGGGCCAGAAGCAGGAGCTTATAGTCCTCATGTGCCTGTATAAGTTGGTCATATAAATCAATAGGTATTATAACTGCCTGTGGCTTGTTGTTTTTGATAACGAGAAAATTCTTTTTCTTTTTAGCAACTTCATCAATAATTTTTGAAGCTCTGCCTCTCGAAAGTTCACTTATCGAAATCATATGCGAAACCAATTCTTTCAAGTTGTAGAATTTCATTTGTTGAGTACTTAATTTGACTTCCGACATTTTCATACCACCATTCATCGCTCTTCTATTTGAAATTATACATGAAGGACACAAGAATTTCAATAAAAAGTTAATGAAAATTTTCATGATTTTTTAAGATAATACTTTAAAAAAATAGGCCGCCAGAGCTAAGATATTTGATATACTGGCAGCCTTTTTTTGTTTTATTTTATCCTCTCAATCTTTGTCCCCTGAGGGGTGTCAAGAACGATATAGCCCAAGCTTTTGAGCTCATCTCTTATTCTATCTGCCTCGGCAAAGTTTTTCGCCTTTCGTGCCTGATTTCTTTTTTCAACCAGTTCCAGAATTTGTTGTGGAATAGCCTCTTCTTTTGCGCTATATTGCTCCAAGATTCCCAGTATACTGCAAAGCTCTTTCAATGTATCTTTTGCAAAAGTTAAAGTTTCTTTTGAGCAAGAATTAGCATATGTGTTAATTTCTCTTACCATTTCGAACAAATACCCTGTTGCCTCGGCAGTATTCAAGTCATCTTCCATTGCATCTATAAACTTTGCTTTTAGCTCTTCAATCGCAGCTTTTAGCTTATCATCATTTTCAGATGAAGAGGCTGCATTTTGAATCAAAAACTCAAGATTTTCATAGCAGGTATAAATTCTTTTGAGTGCCACCTCTGCCTGTTCAATAAGGTCTATACTGAAGTTAAGAGGTTTTCTGTAATGAGCCTGGAGCATAAAAAGCCTCAGTGCCTCAGGGTGATATTTTTCAATGATTTCACGCACAGTAAAGAAATTCCCAAGCGACTTTGACATCTTTTCATTGTTTATATTCACATACCCATTGTGAAGCCAAAAACGTGCAAAAGGTTTTCCTGTTGCAGCCTCGCTCTGTGCAATCTCATTTTCATGATGAGGAAAGATCAAATCCTGCCCGCCTGCGTGAATGTCTATAGTCTGCCCAAGGTATTTCATTGCCATAACAGAGCACTCTATATGCCAGCCGGGCCTGCCCTCACCCCAAGGTGAACTCCATGCAGGCTCGCCTTCTTTTTTAGCCTTCCACAGAGCAAAATCAAGCGGGTCTTCTTTCTTTTCGTTCGGGTCAACGCGCGCGCCAGCCATCAGCTCTTCAATGTTCTTGTGAGAAAGCTTTCCATACTCAGCAAATTTTCTTGTTCTAAAATACACATCACCATCAACAACATATGCATAACCTTTGTCAATCAGCCTTTGTATCAGGGCTATCATATCTTCAATTTCTTCTGTTGCCCTTGGATTTTTGGTTGCTCGCTTGACATTTAGCCTGTCTGCGTCTTTGTAATACTCTTGTATGAATCTTTCAGCAAGTTCAAAGACGGTTATGCCCTCTTTGTTTGCTCTGTTTATCATCTTGTCTTCTACATCTGTAAAGTTTTGAATGTAGATAACCTCATATCCTTTGTATTCAAAATACCGCCTCAAAGTATCAAACACAATCAAAGGCCTTGCATTGCCGATGTGGATAAAATCATAAACAGTTGGACCGCATACGTACATCTTTACTTTGCCTTCTTCTAAGGGTTCAAACTCCTCTTTTGTCATTGTCAGAGTGTTGTAAAGCTTCATACTCTTTTAATCTCCTTTCGTACTCGGCAAGTTTTTTCTCCAAAGCCTCTATCTTGGCCTCAAGCCTGCAAATCTGCATTGCAAGCGGGTCGGGAAATCTAATCTGGTCAAGCTGTTCTTCAACAGTTGGCTTTTCCTTTTTCTCTTTTCTTACAACTCTTCCTGGTACCCCAACTACTGTTGAGTTGTCTTCAACCTCACGAAGAACAACTGCATTTGCACCGATTTTGGTATTGTCTCCTACTTTGAATGGTCCTAAAACCTTTGCACCAGCACCAATTAAGACGTTGTTTCCAATTGTTGGATGACGCTTACCTTTTTCTTTTCCTGTTCCACCTAATGTAACGCCTTGATAAATCAGCACATCATCGCCAATCTCAGCTGTCTCACCAATTACAACACCCATGCCATGGTCTATAAATACCCTTCGACCAATCTTGGCACCGGGATGTATCTCAATACCAGTTTTGTGCCTTGCACGCTGGGAAATCCACCTTGCAATGAAGTACATTCTGCGGTTGTAAAACCAGTGAGCTATTCTGTGGTATATAATAGCCCACAGGCTTGGATATAAAAGAGTTTCCAGCCTGCTCTTGCAAGCCGGGTCCTTTTCCATGATAACATCCATCTCTTCTTTAATCATCTTGAAAAATCTAAACATACTCTCAAAAACTCCTTTACAAACCTATAAAAATTCTTAATTTAATTATACCACGTTTTGAAGAATTCCAATCGTTTTAGTATGTTTTCTTTACCCACAATCTCTATTATCTCAACAAGCTCGGGTCCGTGAGTTTTGCCAGTCAACGCAACTCTTATTGGCATAAACAGGTTTTTGCCCTTGTAACCTGTCTCTTTTTGAATCTCTTTGAAAAGTAGCTTAATAGCTTCAGGAGTCAATTCATTCATCTGCCTTATCTTATTTTCAAACACATTAATTAAATCATTCACATGATCCCATTTTAAGACCTCTTTTGCCTCATCTTCTTCTATTTTGACTTCATTGTTAAAGAAGATATCAACCCTGTCTTTGATCTGAGATAGATAATCCAGTCCTTCATACACAGATTTTACTATCTTCTTGAGCCATTCAAATTTGGACTTTGCCTCATCCTCTTTGATATATCCTGCTTCAACAAAGTACGGTATGCACATCTGGGTAAGTTCATCCAATGATTTTAGTTTAATGTGCTGAGAGTTTATATAATTTAGCTTATCAATGTCAAATATTGCAGGATTTTTAGAAACTCTTTCTAATGAGAAATTCTCAATTAGATATTTCATGTCAAATATTTCTTTATCCTCTGGTGGTGACCAACCAAGCAGAGCCAAGAAGTTTATAAGTCCTTCTTTTAAATACCCTTGCTCTTTGTACTGCTCAACCCAAGTAGAGCCGTGACGCTTCGACATCTTTGTTCTGTCTTTTCCAAGTATAAGCGAAACATGAGCAAACTGCGGAAGTCCAAATCCAAGCGCATTGTAAATTAGAATCTGTCGAGGAGTGTTTGAAAGATGCTCTTCGCCTCTTATAACATGCGAAATCTTCATCAAGTGGTCATCTATGACAACTGCAAAGTTATATGTGGGAATTCCATCAGATTTGACAATTACAAAGTCGCCTATGTCATCTGACAAAAACTCAACATCTCCACGCACAAGGTCATGGACAACTATCTTAACACCTTCTGGCACTTTGAACCTGACAGTTGGTTTTCTCCCCTCCTGCTCAAATCTTCTTTTTTGCTCCTCTGTTAAATTCCTGCACTTACCAAGATATCTTGGCATCTGACCTTTTGATAAAAGCTCTTGTCTTTGAGCCTCAAGCTCCTCTTCTGTGCAGTAACAATAGTATGCGTAGCCTTTTTCAAAAAGAACATCAACATATTTTTTGTAAATATCCACTCTTTCTGTTGATCTATAAGGCCCATAAGGTCCCCCTACCTCAACACCTTCATCCCACTCAATCCCAAGCCATCTTAAGCTTTCGATGATAACCTTCTCGGACTCAATAGACGATCTTTCTAAGTCTGTGTCTTCTATCCTTAATATAAACTTTCCAGCATATCTTTTGGCAAAAAGGTAATTAAAAAGAGCAGTTCTTGCGCCTCCTATGTGAAGGTGCCCTGTCGGGCTTGGTGCAAACCTTGTTCTTACTTCCACTGTATACTTCAGTCCTTTCTTCTTGAGATTTTAAAGACTATCGAAAGGCTATTTATCTTGTTTTGCACGAGCAAAACATCTCTCTTTTTAAAGTATAAACTTTGAAAAATCTGCAGTCAATCAAAAAAATAAGGGCTAAACTTAAAACTCTCTCTTTATTTTGAAATATCACCTCAAATGAGACTCCTCTTTAGACCCTGCAACAAACCTAACTGCCATGTGCCATGCTCTTACCTCTTCAGGCGTATAGTTTTCATGAATGTTTCGATGGTCGTTCTTTTCTTCAATCTTCTCAAATAGCAAATTATACACTTATCTTCTTTGAAGTTTTCTATCATTTCAAAATACACATATCAAAGGTTCATCCCCCCAAAGCCTTCAAAAAGGCTTAAAACTCTTTAAGAAAACAAAAAACTCCTGCCCGCACTCTTTACGGACAGGAGTTATCAGCCACAAGGTATTTGAACTTCTTGTGGCAATTTAAAGCGAATTCCATCGCCTTAGTATTTAACTTTTCTTCTATAAATTAATTATGCCAAGTTTTGAGAAACAAGTCAATTTAGGAACTTGTTTTTTCAATTTATACCTTCTTCAATTTTTTTATCTCTTCAGGTGTAAGACCAGTATACTTTGAAATAAGCTCTATAGGCTGATTATCTTTTAGCATCTGTTTTGCGATTAATTTTATTGCGCGTTTCATACCTTGTTTCATACCTTGTTTCATGCCTTGCTTCATGCCTTGCTTCATTGCCTCTTTAGCAATTTTTTTCTTTTCTCTCTCAATTCCTTGCTTTATCTTTTCAGCTGTGCTCGAAAACAACTCATCCACCTCCAGTCCTGATTTTTTAAACATTTCTTCTGCTTCTTCTTCACTAACACCATAAGATCTTAAAATAACCTCATACAACCAATCAGCTAATTCTTCTCTTTGTTCCCAGTTAAGATGTATTTTCCCTCTTAAATTCAATATCCTATTTAGTACCCTTTCAGGATTATTAGATACCTGGTCAATATACACTGCTATTGCTAATACGTTTGCCGCACTAATTAACTTCTCCTCAGGTATACTTTTGATATCTAAGAATATTATCTTGAAATTTTGTGCATACTCTGGAAAATCTTTTGCAAATAGAATAATTTCGTTATACTGTTCATTAGGTTTCCAATGACTTATACCATTATACAGCACAATTGGCACAACTACTGGTATTTCACCATTCACTTTGTTCTTGAGTTGAATGAGATGCATATATTCATATAATCTGTGTAAAATTTTCTTGTCCTCTCTACTTTGAAATTCAATGGTCAAACAAAAGAAAGAATCTTTATATTTTATCTTATACACTATGTCTGAGATTTTCTTTTGCCACTTTTTATTTATCGACTCGGTTGCAATAATCTCTACATCACTTTTTTCTATTTTCTTAAATCTCTCTTCATTTAAAACATTCTGTAAAAACCAAATTAGATTTTCCTTGTTAGAAAACAATTTTTTGTATCCTTCATCATACTTTTTATAAGTCTTCATACTTTTCTCCTTTTTGCAAAGTCATATTTATTGCAAAAACCAGGATATTTTTATTATACCTCATTTCAATTATCGATAACAATAAACTTTTGCATCTAAGGAAGTCTTAAAAATTATTTTAATACTCCTATCATCTTGCCCTACAACCTCATATCTTTTTTATATCTCTTCCCTTCAATTTCATTGAATACATCGCCATTTTTTCTCACCTTTTAATATCTCAACTTTCTTTTCTCAAAAATTATCTAAAGTTTCCTAAATTTTGCTATAATATTCATAGTCGTTTTGCACCTTTCTTTGATTTGTTCTTCCTTTTGTTTCCTTTTTACTTTTCTTTTTTATCTATCATTTTATATTATTCTCTTCTTTTTAAAATGAGGAAGTTTTCCCATCTAAAGCCTTATAAATATTTTAATCCATTAATAAAGGAACTTGTGCAAAAATTTAAGAAATGTATATTCTGCCTTTAATTTTTTCCAAAGAAATCTCAGCGGTAGTTTTTGTTATAACTGAAAATTTATCCTTATTTTCTAATAAAAACTTATATGCCTCTTTTCCACCAATCTCCCCAAGAGCAAAGACCATAACTTGTTCAAGGTAGGGGTCTTTTTTATTTAAAAGATTTTTGCAAAGCTGTTCTATCAATGATTTTTCTGCTCTTTTTATTTTCAATTCTCCAATTATTTTTGCAGCCATATAAGCCACATTATAGTCTGGGTGTCTCAAGGCTTTGATTAGCTTTTCAGTGTACTTTTCATTTGATATATGCTCAAAATCATAGCCGCAGTTTGAACAGAATTTTTCTCCAACATCTGCTACTTTAAAGCATTTAGGACATATATATCTCATTTTTTCTCACTCTTTATACCTAAGAGCTTTCTAAGAAATCTGTTTTCTGCCTCGCAGCTGCTTAAGCTCATTTCAAGTAATCTATTTTCTTTTTCTAATTGAAAGTTTTTAAACTTGATAACTGAATACTGTGAAGAAAGCAGGAGAAGCTGCCTTCTTAAATCATCTTCCTCATAATTACATTGCTGTAATTGATATGCCATTATCCCCATTTCAAAAATAGCTCGATAGGCATCTTCTTCAGTGTACGAGTCCTCTTCAAAATCTTTTACCAACTCTTTAATCTTTTCCAAGCCTTCCTCACTAATTTCAAAAGAAATTCTTACCACAATTACCACCTTAAACTCAGTTAATTTATATTTTGTTAAGTCGAGAATTACTTGGAAAATTCCGTTTTTAAGTTGTAAAATTTTTTCTATAATTTTCCTATTATGTACCATTTTTCTCTCAAGTTCATCTTTGTTTTTGTTAAGATCATCTCTTGTATTTTTCAGAAGATCTGATATAAGACAGCAAACATGTGATATTTTGTCTTCCATATCAGTTTTAAAAGCCTCGAAGCTTTCTTCCATTCTCCTCAAAAGATCATACCTGATTCTGCCAATGTTTCTGTCAACATCAATTTCAACCCTGTCAAGTACTCTCTTTAAAATAATCTTTTGAGCAAGTTTTTTAGGCAAAAGATAAGTAAAATACACAGGATCAATCTCAAGCGCACCAGCTTCATAGCCTATTTTATAAGTAAACTTGCTCTGAGCCACAAGCCTCTGCAGTCCCTCATAGTAGCTAATCTCAATAGAAAAAAAGCTCTTTTGCCGTGTCTTTGATACTCTTTATCAGCTCATTTATCTTTTCGCAATATCTTGAAAGAAGAAAGGCAAACTGGTCTTCTACATACTTTTCAAGACCTCTTTTTTGAAACTCAAACTCTTGCACAATAGCCTCCTCAAGATACCTTTCAAGATATTCTTTCTGTTTGAGCCTTTTAAATCTTGCAATTGAGGGATAATAATCTTTTACCTTTTTTGTAATATTTATTGTAATCTCTTTCTTTATTTTTTCTATTTGCTCATCAAAACTTGTCAGAATATCATTCATCTCCACCTTAAATAACTTATAGATTTCAATCTTGTTCCGATTTATTTTATCTAAAAACTCATCAAACTTTTCAATGTTTTCTTCAAGCTGTTTTAATGGCATAACTTTGAGTTTCATATCACTTTCCAAAAATGTTCTGCAAACTTCTAAAAAGCTATCTAAACTTTTCAAATTACTTAAGAATTGCACTTTTTCTTTTTCATTTCTTAAAAATCGTTTTAGTTCCTCTTCAAAAATCTCTATGCCACTTTTTTTGATAACTTCTCTTCTATCCTGCACCTTGCCTTCAAGTGCCATCTTTGCTGAAAGAGGAAAGATATTTATATTTTCTTTCTTTGTTATATCTCTGATTACATTTTTTGTAAAAGTTACTATCTCCTCTAATTCATTTCTGTTTGTCAAGTCACATTTGTTAATTACAAAGAATATCTTATCTACACTTTCAGCAATCTTAAGTAGAAACTGTTTTTCAACTTCAGTAATTGGTGGGTCAACAGACAATACAAATATGACTGCATCTGACTTGTCAATAAATTCATATGTCACATCTGTGTTGTGCTGATATATAGAACCAATTCCTGGTGTGTCAACAATTACAACATCCCTGTTCAAAAAATCAAACGGATACCCTATCTCAATTGTATCAACACCTTTTTGATTCTTAGGATTCCTTTTTTCTGTGCAGTAAAGCTCAAGTTTATCAACTGGAATTTCTTTTTTTACACCATTGTTAAAAATTACATCTATTTTAACCTCAGGACTGTAATAAATCTTTGTTATACTTGATGTCAAAGGAAGAACCCCTGTTGGTAATAAATTTGTTCCAAGCATGTAATTTATTAGCGTAGATTTTCCTCTTTTGAACTGACCCAACACAACAAGGTAAAATGCATCTTTTTTTATTTTTTCCTCAATGCTACTTGCCAATCTCTTGATAGATTCTGAATCAATCTCCTCTGATAGGTTTTTAATTTGCTTGAGAAAGTTTTTAATATTCTCCTGCATGATATCATACGCTGTGTCCCTCATCGCCTCTCACCTCATTTTGAAATGTCAGCTCAAATACACTTACTCATTAGACCCTGCAACAAACTCAACAGCCATGTGCCATGCTCTTACCTCTTCAGGAGTATAGCTTTCATGAATGTTTCGATAGTCGTTCTTTTCTTTTATTTTCTCAAGGTGATACAAGATTATATCAATTTTGTGACTTACAACTGATAATAGTTCTTTTTGAGCAGTTATTGATGTAATTTTTACTAATACTTGTTTTAAATGCCTTTGACATATAAAACCTTTTTCTGAAAATGCTGATTTAAATTGCGGCTGTGCTGTAAAGTAGTGAGAAAACGCTTTTGTGTAAGTATCTTCAAAGCCACTTTCCTTTTCACAAAAGACACACACATTTTGATCTTGAATTTTTCTTTTACGGGGTAATGTTTCAATATGGTGGTTGTTTTTAAAATTAATTAGCAAATCAGAATATATAATGGCATGGGCAAGTACATCACCTAACGACTCTAACTTTCTTGCATGTATAGGACAAATTCCACCTTCCCTAATTCTGCTTCGCAGA